>CAMDMA010000024.1 GCA_945902075.1 Candidatus Kuenenia stuttgartensis
CATCTTGCCGCGCGGCGGCAAGCTGCGGTTTCCTGGCTCACGCCACGAAACAAGGTCTTTACGCTCCGGAAGTCCGGAGAGCGAATCCCTTCACCCGCTCTCAAGCGAGAAAGCCGGAAGGTCAAAACCGAGAGGTTTGAGCCTGAAACTCGCGTCGCATGGCAAGGATGATCACGCGCATCAAACCCCACCATCGATCCCCACAGCCAGATGCCAGTCCAAGAGTTGTGCTCCGAGATGCGCTTCCACCTACCGCCGCACGGATGTCGTAAGAGTGACCGAACCCGGTCCGACGCGGCCAAGAGTAGACTTCGCGCGTGGCAACGCTCCGCCTGTTTCTCTCCATCCCGGTTGGACTCGTCCTTATGGGCGCGGTCGTCTGGCTCGCGGAGTTGTTGACCCACGCGGTGTTTCCACCAAGTCAAGAGCTGCTCGACGCCATGAAGCGGCTTCAAGCGGATCCGACGGCGGGCGAAGCTCGTGCTGCGGTGACCGCTGCCTTTGCGACGATGCCTGCGGGGTCGTTTCTCGGATTGATCGTTGGTTGGGTTGCGGGTGCCGCGGCGGGCGCATGGATTGCGAGCCGCATGAGCGGGATTCTGAAGCGACCGGTGGCCGTCGCCATCGGCGTACTCTCCACAGTTGCCGTCGGAAGCCAGTTGTACTTCATCCCGCATCCGTCCTGGATGATCGTGCCCTCGCTTGCGCTGCCACTCCTTGCGAGCATCCTGATCGCTTGGTCCGCGGCGAAGGCCCCTCCTAAAACGACGCGCTGAAGCGCAGCCAAACCACGCCTTCGCCGTCGATCCCGTCGACAGTTGCAGCGGTTGATGCTTCAAACGCGGTGAACCCATCGAGTGCAGCGCCAACGCTCGTGTCGCCGGCTTGCCAGCCGCCGCCAATCATCGCGCGCCAACCGCTCCCAAGTTGGATGACAAGTGCCGTCGACGCTTGCCAAGCCGCAAGCCCCCCGCTTCGCATTCCGCTCTCGGGCAGCGTTCCTCCATCGAAAAAGTCGGGAGCGATCGCGCCGAACGCTGGAACGATCTCCGCGTGAGACTCGAACGACATGCCGCGAACCACTTCGTGCCGCGCGAAGAGGCCGAGCGGGTGCGTCGGCCGCCACTGGAGCGGGGCGAATTGGTCAACCGCGGGCACTTCGTCAATCCAGGCCCATGGTTGCCGGAGGTCGCGCCAGTCATGATCGTCTTCAAAGGACGCACCAGCGTCTCGCACAAAGACAAGTGCCGTCGCGACGAAAAGCGAACGGCCAAGAACCGAACGGGGGTACGAGGAACGCAAAGACATGGCATTTGGACGCGGAGCGGCAGGCCACTGTTCCCGAAATTTGCAGGTCCGTTTGAGTGATGATCAGTTCGAGCCATGCCCATTCCCACTCGCATGCCCACGAAGCTCCTCAAGCATCGTCGCTGCAGGTGATGATTGCTACCTTGCCCGAATGAAGCCCAGCTCCACCGCCTTGCGTGTGACCCTTCCGAAGACCATTGTCGCGGCTTCCGCCGTCGCGCTGCTTCTTGCAGCTGCTCCGATGATGACGCAATCGGACTCCGCGCCCGTTGCCGCACCCGGCCGTCCGGCGAAACGCGAAGCCGCCGTCGCCGATGCTGCGCTTGCGCCGCTCGCGTTTCTTGAAGGGCGTTGGGAGACGACGCTTCCGAACGGAATGGTGAGCGAGGAGTCATGGCTCCCCGTGCGCGGTAAGTCGATGCTCGGGAGCTTCCGACAAACACGCCCCGATGGCATGCCTGCGTTCTTCGAGTTCACGCAGATCGTCGCTGAGAAGTCGCGCGTCGTCCTGCGCCAGATCCATGTGCACGGATCCTTCGACACCGATGAACGCCGCAAGGACCCGATGGTGCTCCAGTTGTCGAAGGCCGAGACGAACAACGCAATCTTTGTGCCGGTGACCGAACCAGAGCAGTCGCACTCCGCTGATCTTGCGAGCATCACCTACACACGAAAGGATGCAGAAACGCTGGTGTTGCGCATCGAGTCGAGGCCGGTGAAGGACTCAAAGAACCCAGACGCCCCCGCAAAGCCACAGGTCATTGAGCTCGTCATGAAGCGCGCCCGCTGAGTATCCCGTCGTTCTCCCATGCTTCACCTCGCGAAACACCTCGTCACCTTGATCGCAACCATCGTTGCCGCATGCGCCGTCAGCGCGGAGACGTTCGCGCAGGTTGCTGTGCCACCTTCGGCCTCGCCGCTGAAGGTCGGCGTCTTCGTCGAGGCACCGTTTGTCACCAAGGACGCGAAAGGGACGCTCGACGGATTTTCGGTCGAGGTGTGGAAGGCCATCGAGCCAAAACTCGGAGTCACCGCCAACTTCTGCGAATTCGACTCCTTCCCCGCGCTTGTGGAGGCTGTGGCCTCCGGTTCGATTGACCTTGCAGTTTGCGGGATGTTGATGACAAGTGCTCTAGAGCACCGTCTGGAGTTCACCCATCCAGTCGCCAACGGCGGCCTGCGGGTGATGGTGGATTCCGCCCCGAAACATTCGCTGCAAGCACTATGGCGCGGACTCGTGGAGAACGGGCACGTCACCATTCTTGGCTACGGCGCACTGATCGTCGGTGCGTGCAGTATTCCGCTGATGTTTATCTGGCGAAAGCTCGACAAGGACTTCCCTGCAACCCCTCATGATGGTTTCGCGGAGGCGTTCTATCGAACGGTTTCACTCACTATGAGTGGCAAAGCGAAGGTGACCACCGTCTCGACGTGGATCACCAAGCTTCTCGCCGCCTGTTGGCTTGTCTGCGGAGTGGGAATTGTTGCGTATGTGACATCAAGCGTCACTGCGGTGATGACTACACAGTCGTTGCGACAGTCGATCAACAGTGTCGATGACCTTGCTGGGAAGCCCGTGGGCGTGATCACTGGAACACTCGGCGAATCGTACTGCGTGAGTCGCGGTTTTGAGACGCGCACATTTCTCACGATAAAAGCTGCCGTCGACGCGCTCGTTGCGCACGAGGTCCTTGCACTCGTCGCGGACGGTCCGGAATTGGAGGCGTTTGATCAGGCGAACCCCGCGCTCCCGATCACGGAGGTTGGTCCGCTCTTTGCGAAGCGCCGCTACGCGTTTGCGGTACCGATGCACAGCGCGCTCCGACACCGCATCAACATCGCCCTCGTCGAAATCGAGGAATCAGGCGAATCTGAGAAGATCCACAGGAAGTATTTTGGCGACGCCTGAACGGACCGTCGGAAGCACTTAGCGCTTCGCGTGCACGCCTTCGAGAATGCGAAGCATCTTCATTGCGAGGTTGGTTCGATCGTAGTTCTGCGCGCCCTTCAGGCAAGCCTCGCGGAAACTCGCAAGCTCCGCCGGATCGTTCTTGAGGCGGCGTAATGCGGCAACGAGTTGCCCCGCATTTTCCGGCTCGAACGGAATTCCCGCGTGCTCGTCACGCACGATGTCGGCGCTTTCGCCCGCGACGCCGTGCAGAACCGGCAGCCCCATTCCCATCGACTCGAACAACTTTGAAGGGATCACCGTCGTGAAAAGTTCCGTCTTCTTCAGGTGAATCACACTGACGTCGAGAAGCGACCAGTATCGCGGCACATCAGCCTTTGGAACCGAATCGACGAAGCGCACATTCTCGAGCTTCATGGATGCAGCCTGATCGCGGAGTGCTTGCTTGCGCGCGCCGTCTCCGAGAAACAGAAATACGATGTCCGTGCCGCGCAGTTGGTCCGCCGCCTCAAGCAGTGTCTCGAGCCCGTGCGCCATGCCGTGGGTACCGATGTAGCCGGCGACAAACTTGCCCTCGAGGCCGAGTTGTGCTGTGAGCGCAACATCCTTCGCCCGCGGCTTGAACTGCGAGATATCAACGCCGTTGGTGATGACCTCGATCTTCGAGGCGTCGATGCCGCGGCGGACAAGGATTTCCTTGAACGATCGCGTCACCGAGATCACGCGCGCGCTCTTGCGATAAAGGAAAAGCTCAAGCCATTCCAAGAAGGCGATCGCGCGTTCATTCGTCATCGCGCCGACGGCCTTAATCGATTCTGGCCACAGGTCGCGAAGTTCAAAGATGTACGGGCGAAACTTGTACCGACTCACGACGTACGCCGCGCAGGCTGTGAAAAACTGCGGGCTGGTGCCGATGATCAGGTCGACCTTGCGGACAAACAGGCATGCGAGGATGGCCGAGGCCATGTAACTCTGGTAATCGAGGATGCGACGGATGAAGCCTTCATTGGCCGTGATGTACGACCAGACGCGAACGACCTCGATCCCTTCCATTGTCTCGCGCTGCCAGAGGCGATTGCGATAGCCGTCGAAGACCTTCCCCTTGGGAAAGTTCGGCGCGCATGTCACAACCGTCACCTTGTGGCCAGCCTTGACCCACTCACGGCAATGCTCAAACGTCCTGCTCGCAGGCGCATTCACTTCGGGTGGAAAATTGTCGGTGAGGAACAGAATGTGCACGGTCGGCTACCACTGGAATCGGACGGTGGCGGAGCGATCCACAAATGCCACAACCAACTTGTTCTGATATCGGATAAGTCCAAACTCAGGATGAAAGGTTGTGGACACTGTTTGGAGCGTTCCACTGCTGCAGCGCAGACGGATTGGGCCCACGGTGGCGGCGTCCGATGTCAACTGCGTGATCGGCATGGTGACGTGCCAATGGGAGAGGCATACGCCGGGGCCGGCGACACGATCATCCACCGTCAGGGCTTGGGGATCAAAAGTCCAAGTTCTTGTATGAACAGGACTTCCATGCAGCCATCGATAGCCATCGTGACTGCAGGCGATCGTCACCTGCTCGATATTGTCGCTCGCAACTTGGCTGCCCTGCAGCCCGGCAGCCGTGATCTGGAGCCCCCTTGGACGCGCACGACGGGCGACGCGAAAGCCAGACCAAACCTCCGACGAGTCCTTGCCGTCGACGGTCACGGTGTTGTGGGCGGCCGTTCCCCGCTGCCGAAGCCGTTCCATGCCTGTCCCGTATTCGCCGGTGCCAGAGTTGACGAGCACCCGCGCGCCGTCGATCGAGAGCTCCATCGACAGCGTGTCGGCGTGCGCGTGGCCGGGGAGATAGTCAGGCCCGATCGGCGCGACATCGAGGATCGCCACCATGCGCCCCCGCTCGACACGGATGTAGCCACTCTCTGGGAAGTGGGTGACGCCTTCGGCGGTCGGCACGCAGGACGGAAAAGCAAGCCTCGCCGCATAGCCATCAAGTTCGGCAGTTGTCGGCGCGATTCCAATCGCCGAGTCGTTGAAAAACGAGACCTCGCCATCCGGGTGGCACATTGCTGCGAGAAACCGACGCATCGGCGCGATGCGCTCCTCGACAAGCCGCTGGTCGGCTTTCGCGACGACGCCGGGAAAGGTGCGCATCACATTGACGAGGTCAAGCATGTCCTCAACCGCGAGTGCGTGGTACATCGGACTGCGCTCGAACTGACCGCCGTCCGCGAGGATCTGCTCCGGAATCTCCGCGCGCAAAATGCGCAGTCCGGTTTCGCGCCAGGCATCGGCTTCCGCACCCTCAAAGTAGAGTCCGGCGAAGACCAACGCCTTGGCGTTGACAAACAGGTGGTTCCCGAGCAGATGCCACTCAAGACGTCCTGCAAGCCAGCGCGCTTGGACCGCGAGGCTCGCAACCATTTCCTTACTCGGCGCGTGACCTGCGCCGATCCACTTGATCCAGTTCACGATGCGCAGCGATGTCGGATACGGCTCCCATCCTGAGCCATGCGCCGCGGGATTTTCTGCGATCCACCGCTCAACAAGCGCGCGGTGCCAGGCCGCACGCGCTCGCGCATCGACGGCCGTTAGATCATCGAAGTAATGCAAGTTGTAGCGCCAGAGTTTCGCGAGCGCCGGGTCGTCCCAGCCGTGCGCATCGAGGTCGCGCTCCTCGTTCAGAAAGCGAAATCGCGCGGGTCCGAGCATGCTCACGCGACGATGTGCAACTTCAACCCAATTGCCGTCCCTGGCGCGACTCGCCGGCGCGGGTCGATGGTCGGGCTTCGGATGCGACAAACGATGCCGCACCCGACCGACCAACTGCGCGGTCTTGAGGTGTCGGACCGTGTGCCAAAGCCGAAGCGCCTGCGCGAACGAGCCCATTCACGACCTCGTGCTTGCGAGTTGCTGCTCAAGCGATGCGACAATACGCTCGGCGGTGCGGCCATCCCACAGCTCAGGAATGCTGCCCTTCTTCCATCCACCGGCGAAGAGCCTATCGAGCGCGGGCTTCAGTGCCGCTGGATTGGTGCCGAGGAGTTCATTCGTTCCGACCTCGACCGTCTCCGGCCGCTCAGTGTTGTCGCGAAGCGTCATGCAAGGCACGCCCATCACGGTTGTTTCCTCGGTGATACCGCCGGAATCGGTGATGACAGCCTTCGCATGCTTCACGAGCCAGTTGAACTCGAGGTACGGCTGCGGATCGACGAGTTTGAGGGCATCAGGAAGTGCACCGAACTCTCGCATTGTCTTTGCCGTGCGCGGATGCACCGGAAAAACCACCGGTTCGCCGCGTGTTCCCTCGATGATCGCATCGAGAAGCTTGGTAAAGGTGCTTCCAGAGTCGACATTTGCCGGACGATGCATCGTCATCACAAAGTAGCCGCTGGGTTGTAGGCCGAGTTCGTCGAAGAATACAGGCTTTGCGAGCCGATCCATATTGGCGAGCAGCGTGTCGATCATGGTGTTTCCGACGAAGAAAATCCGCTCGTCGGGAATGCCCGCGTTGCGCAGGTTGCGATTCGCGTGCGCACTCGTCGTGTAGAAATAATTGGTGATCGCATCAGTCACCATGCGATTGATCTCTTCAGGCATCGTCCAGTCGCCCGAGCGGATTCCCGCCTCGACATGCGCGACTTTGACGCAGAGTTTCTGCGCCGCGATCGAGCAGGCCATCGTGCTCGTCACATCACCGACGACGAGGCAGATGGCGGGCTTGCGCTCCATGAGCAACTTCTCGTAGCGCGTCATGATCGTGCCCGTCTGCTCCGACTGCGTGCCCGAACCAACCTCAAGGTTGACATCCGGCGCGGGAATACCGAGCTGTCGGAAAAAGTCGCCCGACATCTTCTCGTCGTAGTGCTGCCCGGTGTGGACGAGGCGGTGACGAAGGCGTCCGCCTTGCGATTCGCGCGCTTTGATGGCACGAATGATCGGCGCGATCTTCATGAAGTTCGGACGCGCGCCCGCAATGATGTCGACCAGAATATCGCCGTGTGTTTCGCTCATGACTTTGTCCTTGCAAGGTCTGCGGCCTCGATCGTTGCACGCGCGACTTCAATCAGTTCATCGAAGGGAATGGGCGATGCACTCCGAGCAGCGACCGCATCAACAAATGCTGCCGCGCAGGCTTTTTGCCCCTTGTTTTGCGACCAGAGATTCATCTTGCTGAACTTCGGCCAGCCAAAACCGGTCAGGCGGCGAAAATTGTCGAGTTGCAACACGCGACCTTGCGCGAAGACTTCAAGACGTTCCTTCGGAAACGCTTTGCTGCCGTTGGCGAAGTAATGCACGGTGCCGATCGAGCCATCGGCGAAATTCATCTCGACACTCACGGTATCGCCCGATGCCGCATCCATCGCGTTCGCGCGGATTGCCGTGATCGGTTCGCCCGCGAGGAAACGGATAAGGTCGATGAAGTGACAACCTTCGCCCACAATGCGGCCGCCGCCGACGTCACGGTCCTGTGTCCAGTGCTCCGCAGGGATCGCGCCCGCATTCGCGGTCATGACGAACGCCTTCGGCCCACGGGCACCAGCCATCAGTTGCTTCATCTTGACAACCTGCGGCGCAAAGCGACGGTTGAAACCAACCATCACGATCGGTGCGACGCCCTTCGCGGATGCCTCCGCATATGCCGCTTCGATCTCGCGCAACTCGTCAAGTTTGAGTGCGATCGGCTTCTCGACGAACACGTGCTTACCCGCGCGCAATGCTTGGCAGACCATCGACGCGTGTGAATCATGACGGGTCGAAATGATGATCGAGTTGACCTCTGGGTCGCGGAAGACACCGTCGGTGTCGGTCGTCGTCGACTCAAAGCCAAACTTCCGACCCGCATGGACACCGCTCACGCCACCACTCGATGCCACAGTCCGGAGCCGTGCGCCAGCGTCCTTAAACGCGGGAATCAGCACGCCGGTCGCGTAGTTCCCCGAGCCAATAAACCCAATCGATGTCGCGACCTTTGTCGGCGCAGGCACATTTCCACGCGGGAGCGTGACAGATGGCTTTCGAATCTCCGCATCGCTCTTCGCGGACGGTGCTGGATACTCAAGCAGAATACCGAGCGAGGGCGCGCCACCTCCGACGAGTTCGTACGCAGCTTCCGCAGACTCAATGGCAAAACGATGGGAAATCAGCGGCTTCACGTCAATCCGGCCATCCGACATCATGTCGAGCACGGCCTCGAAGTTGCGCTGCTCGGTCCATCGGACGAAGCCCACCGGATAGTCGTTGCCGCGCTCTTCGTAACTCGGGTCGTACCGGCCGGGGCCGTACGAGCAGGAGACTTGGAAGGTCAGCTCTTTCTCGAAGAAGTCCGCTCGAGAGAGTTCGAGTCCCGTGACGCCAACGAGGACGATACGACCGCGCTTGCGGCACATCAACGCCGCTTGGTGCATCGGTTCGTTGCTCTTGGTCGCAGCGGTGATGATCACAGCGTCGACGCCGCGTCCGCGGGAGTAGGCCTTTGCTGCTTCGACTGGATCCTGGCCTGCCGCGAGGTTGACAACATCCGCACCGAATTGCTGCGCAAGCGCGAGTTTCTCAGGGTCGAAATCGAGCCCGAGCACGCGGCAACCGTGTGCTCGCAGTAACTGCACGGTGACGAGTCCGATGAGTCCAAGTCCGGTGACAACCACGGTCTCGCCGAGCGACGGCTGCACGAGCCGAATGCCTTGCAGCGCGATCGCACCGAGAACGGTGAACGCAGCCTCATCGTCACTCACATTGTCCGGCACGCGTGCGGCGAGATTGATCGGTACGCTCACGGCCTCAGCGTGCTTGCCGTTCGACGCGATGCGGTCGCCCGGCGCGTAGCCAACGAGTCCGCCGCCAGCCTCAAGCACGGTGCCGACATTGCAGTAGCCAAGTGGCAGCGGCTGGTCGAGTTTGTTCATCACCGACTCGATCGTCGGCATGAGCCCATCGGTCTTGATCTTGTCGAGCACCATGCGGACTTTGTCCGGCTGTTGGCGCGCCTTCTCGATCCAGCCCGCTTTACCGAAGTCGACGAGCATGCGCTCGGTGCCAACGGAGACGAGCGTGCGCGAAGTACGCACGAGGAGGTGGCCGCGCTTGACGGCGGGGCACGGAACGTCGGCGACTTCAGTGGCGCCGTTCTTTAGGGACTGGAGGATCTGCTTCAAGTGGGCCTTCCTGCGGTGACGGTCCCCGCGTGAGCGGGGTGGCCTGTTCTATCGGCGCGCTTGGCGGATGGTCATCCTTGAAACATCAGGAACTTCGCGGAAATCGTCTGCTTCGGCGCGGGGTTATGCGACATCAGCGCTGCGGCGACCATCGATGAACCGCCTGCACCACATCTCGATTGAGAGAAGTGAGAGCAGCGTGTAGCTCGCGTCGACCTTGCCAGCCTGATTCGCGTCAATGAGACTCTGTACGGCTTCAGGACGGAAGAGCCCGCGTCGACGGACGCTGTCGGCACCAAGGAGCTCCGCGACGAGCGCACGGAGATCGTGCTGCATCCATCGTCGGATGGGCGCACCGAAGCCAGACTTCGGGCGATAGATCACGTCGTGCGGGAGATACGGCTCCATCGCCTTTTTGAGCACCCACTTGCCCACTTTGCCGCGCTGCTTGAACCGCGTGGGAATGCGCGCGGCAAACTCGACAAGTTCGAGATCGAGGAGCGGGACGCGCACCTCGACGCCGACGGCCATCGACATCTTGTCTGTGTACGGCAGGTTGTGATCTGCGAGAAAAAACCGCTGCTCCATCGCAAGCATGCGCTCGATCGGCGGCACGGACGATGGAAGTGGCCGAATGAAGTCGACCATCGGATCGAGTGCTTGATGAGAACCGACTGCGCTGCGCATCTCGTCGGTGTAAAGCGAAAACAGCATGTCCTCGCGCGCCCATTTGAAGTAATTCGCGAGCCGCACGTCGCCAGAAAGCCCAGCTCCATTGCAGGCCTTGGCGATCTTCCGAAAAAGCGCACGACGATTATCGAGACTCAGACTCGCGCGCTCAAGTCCCCGACGAAGCGTCGCGGGCATCCAATCCCAATATTTTTGCAGGCTCACCGCGTGATGGCGTCGGTAGCCGGTGAAAAGATCGTCGCCGCCTGCGCCGGAAAGCAGCACTTTCATGCCATTTTTCCTCGCGAGTTCGCAGATGTACAGAACATTGAGCGGTGCCGGATCGGCGAGCGGCTCATCGAGTTGCCAGATCATGCGCTCGAGGTCGCCAGCCATGCGATTCGCCTCGATTTCGACCGTGTGGAGCCGTACACCGAGGTGCTTGGCGACACGCTCCGCATACGGAAGATCGTCGGTCATGCCTTCTTCCGCACCACCAACCTGTCGGATCGTGAAGCACTGCAGATCCGCTGCACGCTCGCGGGCAAATGCGACCACCGCGCTCGAATCCAGCCCACCCGAGAGAAACGCGCCAACAGGAACATCCGCAACGAGTTGGCGCTCGACGGCAGCACGGATGTTTTGCGCCGTGCCCTCGATCGATTCGCGCTCGCTGAGGTCCTGCACCACCCCCCGAAACACGGGCAGTTGAT
Organism: Candidatus Kuenenia stuttgartensis; assembly: GCA_945902075.1. Lineage (GTDB taxonomy): Bacteria > Planctomycetota > Phycisphaerae > Phycisphaerales > SM1A02 > QWPT01. The sequence goes on from CAMDMA010000024.1 coordinate 10,758, forward strand.
ACCACGTCCAGCGCCGTTCGATGCGTCCTTCGCGGAGCACCATCGCCTCACCGGGAAGCAGCTTGCGTACGTCCTTCAGCGGCGTACCTTCACCAGGACACCACAGGCAACTGATGTACCGGTGCAGCGATATGTGATCAATCGCGCGCGCCTCGGGCACAAGGTCGAGGAGCCCCTTGATCTCGCTGCAATACGCGATACCACGCATTGATTGTGCGTAATAAAGCGGCTTCACGCCGAGCGCATCGCGCGCCACCAGCGTGGTGCCCGTGCGTGCATCGAAGAAGGCGACCGTGAAAATCCCGTTGAGGCGCGCGAGCATCTGCTCACCCTCTTCGAGATAGAGGTGCAGGATGACCTCAGTGTCCGAATGGCCGCGAAAGGTGTGGCCCTTCGCTTCGAGCTCGCGCCTCAGCTCGCGGTAGTTGTAGATCTCGCCGTTGAATACGAGTTGCACCGCGCCGTGGGCGGCGTGCATCGGCTGGTGTCCAAGCGGGGAGAGGTCGATGATCGAGAGTCGGGCGTGGCCAAGGCCCACGCAGGCGCCGTCATCGAAAAAGTCGCCGGAATCGTCGGGGCCACGGTGACAGATGGAGCGGATTCCGCTCTGAAGGGCGCCGTGATCGAAACGACCGGAATAACCGATGATGCCGCACATTTGGTGGAAACCTCGTAACGCCGACTGTAGCCCCCCTCCATCGGCCCGTTCGGTGCGCCCATCAAGCAAAATCGTCGGGAGCTTGACAGGGACCACCTCATCGACCGCCGCCAGGGCGGAGCGGCCGTTACGCTCTCGAAATGCTCTTGAATGCTGAACGTTGGCTTTATCTCCCTGCCGTCGCACTTCTCGTCGCCGCGCCAGTCCACGCCGACGAAGGTATGTGGCTCCCAAACGCGCTGCCCCTGGCAACCCTGCAAGCCAAGTTCGGGTTCCAACCGACCCCGGCATGGACAGAACACCTGCAGAAGTCTGCGGTGCGATTTTCAACCGGCGGCTCCGGCTCGCTCGTCTCGCCCGATGGGCTCGTGATGACCAACCACCATGTCGGCAGCGACATGCTTGCGAAACTGTCCACGCCCGAACGCGATTTGCTCGCCACGGGCTTCCTCGCGACGTCGCGGGCTGAAGAGCTTCCCTGCCCGGATCTGGAGTTAAACATCCTCTGGGAGATTGAGGACGTCACCGCGCGGGTCAACGCTGCCGCGAACGGCTTGACGGACCTCTCCGCAGCTGGCGCCGCCAAACGCAAGGCCGTCGCCGCGATTGAGGACGAAAGCAATACCGCGAGCGGACTCACGAGCGAAGTCGTCGCGCTCTACCAAGGCGGCCGCTACCACCTCTATCGCTATCGCACGTACCGCGACGTGCGACTCGTTTTTGCGCCGGAGACTGCCATCGCGTTCTTCGGCGGCGATGCCGACAACTTCGAGTTTCCCCGCTACGACCTCGACTGCTGCTTCTTTCGCATTTACGAAGACGGCAAGCCTCTGGTGCCAACCCACCACCTTGCGTGGGATGTTGGTGAAGGGAAAGATGGCGCACGCGAAGGCGAACTCGTTTTTACTTGGGGTCATCCTGGGTCGACCAATCGACTCTACACCGCAGATCACGTTGCCTTTCTGCGCGATGTTGAGGAGCCTCTCTCACTCAAGCGCCTCTGGCGCAACGAAGTCCGACTCGCAAGTTTCATGGGGCGCAGCGCAGAGAATGCGCGCATCGCTCGCGAAGATTTTTTCGGCACACAAAATGGACGCAAAGCAACGCAGGGACTTGTCGATGCTCTCCAGGATCCCGCACTCGTTGCCGCAAAGCGCGCTGAAGAAACCGCGCTCCTCGCACAACTCACAGGAAAACCCGAAGCCGCACGCTTCGAGCGGGGCCGTGCCCAGGTGAAAGGATCACTCGAGGCTTCGAAACGTCTCGCAGCCGACTACTTCGCGCTTGAGCGGCGATTTCGCGGTGGCGACCTCGCACAAATCGCACGCACGATCGTGCGACTTCAGGCTGAGAGCGAAAAGCCAAGTGCAGATCGACTTCCTGAATACGGCGATGCGAACCGCGCGTCGCTTGAAGCGATGCTCTACTCACCCGCACCGATCTACGCCGCACTGGAAGTTGAGCGGATGACGTCCTGGCTCTCGTCGCTTGCGGAAGATCGCGGCCTTGACGACGCACTCGTTTCGAAGTTGCTCGCCGGGAAAAGCCCGCGCGCGCGGGCGACAGAACTTGTGCATGGAACAAAGCTCACCGATGTGCAAGCGCGGCGGAAGCTTGACGCCACCGATCCAATGATTGCGTTTGTGGCGTCGATCGACGCCGACGCGCGCCGAGCACGGAAAGCGTGGGAGGACGAGGTCGACAGCCCGCAAAAGCTCGGATACGCCGATATCGCCGCCGCGCGGTTCGCCGCACTGGGCGACAGCGTGTATCCCGATGCCACTTTCACACTTCGCATGAGTTACGGAACCGTACAAGGTTGGACGAGCGAAACCTCTGAGCGCGTTCCAGCCTTTACGACGATTGGTGGGACGTTTGATCGCGCCAAAGAACGCGCGGGCGAGGCGGGTTTCGAACTTCCTCAGTCATGGCTCGACGCGCGCGCGCAACTCAATACTGCAACCCCATTCAACTTCGTCTCGACCAACGACATCATCGGCGGCAATTCGGGCTCACCGATTGTCGATGTCGATGGCGAGATCGTCGGTCTCATCTTTGATGGAAATCTCGACAGCCTCGCCGGTGATGTTGTCTTCGAAATCACGCGCAACCGCGCGGTGTCGGTCGATGCGCGAGGAATGCTCGAAGCAATGCGTGTGGTCTACGGTGCTGGCGTGCTCGTTGACGAGATGACCTCGGCTCGGAAGCCCTGATCTCGCGCGCGATCGGCTGACGCGCGAAGAGCCAGCGGTTACGCTTTGGGCATGCATCAAGCTCTTCGCGCACTTGCCGCGTGCATCGTCACACTTGCAAACTCGATTGCGCTCGCGGATCGCACCTCGGATCCAATTCCGAAGCTCGACCCTACGACGATTGGCGCCGACATCGCAGAACTCGCTTCTGACGCGATGAACGGCCGTGCGTTTCGGACCGAGGACGGGCGGCGCGCTGCGCAGTGGGTCGCAGACAAACTCGCAGCGGCTGGCGCAGTTCCACTCGCGGGGCGCGACTCGATGCTCGTACCGATCGCACGCATGCCCGCGGCGTCGCCAAACGTTGTCGCGTGGATTCCACCAGCCGGCCCGAAGCCGAGCGGCGAGTACATCCTCGTGACCGCGCACTACGACCATCTGCCGCCGAAGTCAGGCGCGCGTGCGGAGGAGGATGCGATTTATAACGGTGCCGATGACAATGCGAGCGGCACTTGCGGGATGATCGCCGTCGCCAACGCGATGCGCGCCGATGCGCTCGATGTCGGTGTGGTTTTTGTCGCTTTCACCGGCGAAGAGGCTGGACTCATCGGGAGCCGCGCGTTCGTGGAGGAGGAAACGCTTCCAATCGCGCGTCTTCGCGGGGTTTTCAATTTGGACATGATCTCGCGCCAGCCGGACGGTGCGATCCGTCTCGACGGTGGCGAGAAAGGCAAGCCGCTCACTGATGTACTCGTTCGCCTCGCCCCTTTGGTCCCGCTTGAGATGAAGGTCGACACCCATCCTGACTGGCTCAGTCGCAGCGATCAAGGAGCATTTCTCGCCGTCGGCGTTCCGGCTGTGCTCTTCAGCTGCGAAGACCACGAGGACTATCACAAGGTCACCGATCACGCGGACAAAATCGATGCTGTGCTTGCAGCCAAAGTCTCCGCGCTTGTCGTCGGTGCGGTGCGAACATTCGCTGTGGAGATGAGTCCACGCTTTGACACATCGCCATTCTGCGATGACCTTGGCGTACCGACGCGCACCATTCGTGTCGGGCGCACCATGCCGAACCCGCCGTACTGGAAGCCTGCAACGCGCCGTGATCCTGACCGAGGCGTTGTGCCTGCGATCCTCGAGGCGCTCTCCCAAGAGCGGGGTTGGAAGTTCGAGGAAAAGGCGATTCCCATCGGCGGCGAGGTGGCCGCACTTGAATCGGGTGAGGTCGATCTTGTCGCGAATGGCACAGTACCCATGGCCATCGACGATGCGCGCGCGGAGTCGCTCGCGTCGATTGCGTTTGTGACGCAGAGCGGTGTTGGCGCATTGGTCGCCGCGCTCTCACCGCTTCAAAATGCCAAGGATTTTGAAGTGTCGGCCGGCGACGGGCTCCGTCTCGGCGTGCGCAGCGGAACTGCCGGTGCGCGTTGGCGCGCGTTGTTTGCAAACAAATCAACCGCTGTCATGCTCAATGGACCAGAAGGTGTCGCCGCCTCGCAGGTTGAGAAGAGTGAACTCACGGCAATCCTCGGTGACCTCTTATCGCTCACCCAACGCGCCGCTCGCGATCCCGCGTTTCGAGTGATCGTCCTCGACCGTGCGCCAAACATCGTGCTCACGCGCGCAGCCGACCGCCGATTTCTCGAAGCGCTCGCGCCGATCCTCGACGGTTTGCGCACGCGCGGAGTGTTCGCGCCAAGCCTTGAGAAGGCTGGGCTCAGCACACATGCTGTCATCGGCCAAGATAAGGGCCGCGTGAAACTCCTCTCGCCGACGGGCTCGGTCGAATGGGAGTATCCCTGCGATCACAACTCGCATGATCTCCAGGTGCTCGCCAACGGAAACTTCCTGCTTCATCCCGCATCGGATCGCATCATCGAGGTCACGCGCGACAAACGCATCGTGTGGGAATGGAGAAGCCAGCCCGTAGCACCGTACGTAGGACGAGTTGAAATCCATGGATTTCAGCGGCTAGCTGACGGCAACACGATGATCGCTGAGACTGGAAATCTGCGTATTCTTGAAGTCACCGCAAACGGCGCGATCGTGAAGGCTGTGCCGATCCTTGTCGAACGCCCGGACGCGCATCGTGATACACGCCGCGTCCGGAAGACTGATGCTGGGACCTACCTCGTCTGCCACGAAGGCCTCGGCCTCGTGCGGGAGTACAACGCGAGTGGTCAGGTGATCTGGGAATACACACTTGATTTGAACGGCCAACCCGCAACCGGCGGGCAAGACGGGCACGGAACGAGCGTGTTTCATGCGCTGCGCCTTCCGAACGGCAACACGCTGATCGGCGGTGGCAACAACAATCGTGTGATGGAAGTGACCGCGGAGAAGAAGATCGTCTGGTCGATCGAACGCGACGAGCTCAAGCGTCCAGACGGCCGGGCAATTCGCCTTTGCTGGGTCACGAGCTTACAAGCGCTTCCGAATGGAAACATCATCGTTGGGAATACGCACGCGGGACCGGAGCAGCCGCAGATGTTCGAAGTCACGCGCGCGAAAAAAGTCGTTTGGATGCTCGACGATTGGAGCGCATTTGGAAACGACCTTTGCACTGGATGGTGCCTTGATCTCCCGGAAGGAACACTTCGATGATGCAGCCTTTCAATCACACGCATGGTGGTGACGTCACACTCGCAACGAAGGACGCAGCCATGTGTCCGTTCTTACGCGGCCTCCTCGGGAGCCTACTCGTCGTTTCCGCTGCTCTCGCCGCGAGTCCGACCGATGGCGCAATCACGCACCGCTTCATCGCCTTTGGCAGTTCGACTCGTATCGTTGAGGCTGATGGAACGACCTCGTGGACCTATCCCGAGTCAACGCGCGATGGGCAAGTACTTCAGAACGGCAACATCTTGCTCGCGCTGTCAAAAAGCGAAAAATATCCCGGTGGTGCGGTCGTCGAGGTAACCCCTGCGGGCACCACGGGAGGCAAGATTGTCTTTGAATTTGCGGGCACACAGAGCGAGATCAACACGGTGCAGCGCCTTGAGAATGGCAACACGCTCGTCGTCGAAGCAGGCGCGCGACCGCGTATTCTCGAACTCGACCGTCGCGGTCGGATTGCAATTGAACTCGCGCTGCGCGGACAGACCGACAACCATCACATGCAATCGCGGATGACGCGCAAACTGGCCCAAGGGCATTATCTCGTTCCGCAACTTCTCGATCGCGTCGTGCGTCAGTACACGCCCAAGGGCGACATCGCATGGGAGTACAAGACACCCGATGAGCCGAAGGATGCGTGGCCGTTCACGGCGATTCGGCTTGACAATGGCAACACGCTCATCACCTGCACCCATGCCAACATGGTGATTGAGGTCGATGCTGCAGGCGCCATCGTGTGGAAAGTGTCGAACGCGGATTTCGAGAAGCCGTTCCTCAACGACCCCTGCGGCGCGCAACGCCTCGCGAATGGCAACACCGTGATCTGTAGTTACGCCGTTGGCGAGGGTGGAACAAAGTTGGTCGAAGTGACGCGTGAAAAGAAGGTTGTGTGGACGTTTGTCGAATCGGACGGACCAGGCATCCATGAGGTCCAGATTCTCGCGACCGACGGTGTGACGCTGCCTGAACGACCAATGCGCTGAATCGCCAGCAAGCATCGGTGCGCGATCGAATGGAAACTACGGCGCGAATGTGCACAGTTCGCGAAATCCCTGCATCCAAGACCCCCGCGGTTGGCGAAGTGTCGTGGCTCGCTCTCCGCGTGACCTTGGCTGGAGCGGCAAATGTCCTTTTATGACGCGCGTCTTCCTTCGGGTTTCCGTTGTGGAGATCTGCGTGGTCTTTCGCCCGAAACTTCGGCATTCGTCGCCGAATCAAATACAGGAATGAGATTTTAATATGCTCGCTACCACAATCCTCGCCTCGCTTCTCGCCTCCGCCACTCCCGCTGTCGTCGCCGATGCCACCATCGTCGAAACCGCCATCGCCGCTGGCGACTTCAAGACTCTTGTTGCCGCCGTTCAGGCAGCCGACCTCGTCGAGACGCTGAACGGCAAGGGCCCGTTCACCGTGTTCGCACCAACCGATGCGGCATTCGCCAAGCTTCCGCCGGAAACCCTGGCGATGCTGCTCAAGCCAGAGAACAAGGCCAAGCTCGCAGCGATCCTCACCTACCACGTTGTCCCCGGTTCGGTGAAGGCGGCTGATGTTGTCAAGCTCAAGACCGCAGGCTCCGTTCAGGGCCAGCGCGTCGACATCAAAGTTGACGGCGCGAACGTGACTGTCGACGGCGCGAAGGTCGTCAAGACCGACATCGGCTGCTCCAACGGCGTCATTCACGTCATCGACACCGTCATCCTCCCGGTCGATGGAACCATCGTTGACGTCGCCGCAAAGAATGGCTCCTTCAACACGCTCGTCGCGGCTGTCAAGGCCGCGGGTCTCGTCGAGACTCTCTCCGGCAAGGGTCCGTTCACCGTGCTCGCCCCAACCGATGCGGCATTCGCGAAGCTCCCGGCTGGCACCCTTGAAATGCTTCTCAAGCCTGAGAACAAGAAGCAACTCGCGGCCATCCTCACCTACCACGTCGTCCCGGGAGTCGCCGCCTACGCGGACCAGGTGGTCAAGATGAAGGAAGTCCCCACCGTCCTCGGAAGCCCAATCGCGGTTTCAGTGGTCGACGGCAAGGTCATGCTCGGGAACGCAACGGTTGTTGCGACCGACGTCGAGGCTTCGAACGGCGTGATCCACGTGATCGACACCGTGCTCCTCCCGTCGCCAGAGAAGAAGGCGCAGACGACCGCTTCAGAGGAGTGAATCCCGTAAAAGCTTGATCCGATCCCGCGCGGATTTCCGCGCGGGATCGGTCATTTTTGTGGGCAAAGTTGTTCGCGCAGTTGTCGGCTGAGACGTCAGCGAATGATGTCGTGAACCACCCGTCCATGCACGTCCGTCAGCCGAAAATCGCGGCCCTGGTGGCGAAAGGTCAGTTGCTCGTGATCGACGCCGCAAAGTCGGAGGATGGTCGCCTGCATGTCGTGGACATGTACGGGGTTCGACGCGATGTTCCAGCCAAAGTCGTCGGTCGCACCATGAACGTGCCCGCCCTTCGCACCGCCGCCCGCCAACCACATGCTGTAGGCGCGCCCGAAGTGGTCACGACCGTTTGGCGCCTCGCTCGGCCCCTGCCCGAAAGGTGTGCGGCCAAACTCCCCGCACCAAACTACAAGCGTCTCATCAAGGAGCCCGCGTTGTTTGAGATCGCGCACAAGTGCCGCACTGGGCTGGTCGGTGTCGCGGCACTGGACCGCGAGTTGAGAGTGCAAGTTCCCGTGCTGATCCCAACCCGAATGCATGAGTTGCACAAAGCGCACACCGCGCTCTGACAGTCTCCGCGCGATGAGACAGTTGTTGGCAAATGTGCCGGGAACCAGCACATCGGGGCCGTACAGCTCCAGTACCGATGCCGGCTCATTTGAGAAATCCAGCAAATCCGGCACGCTCTCTTGCATGCGAAACGCCATTTCATACTGCGCGATGCGCGTCTCGATCGCGGGGTCGGCAACACCACTCTGAGCCGCCCGCGTCCGATTGAGCGTCGCGACATCGTCGAGAAGGTCCCGACGCGAGCCCCGCGTGACCCCCGCCGGATTACCAAGATACGGAACTGGGTCGTCGCCACTGCGGAAGCGCACACCCTGGTGGCGCCCGGGCAGAAAGCCGTTCGACCAGTAATGCTCGTAAAAGAGTTGCCCACAGGATTTCTCGCGGTCTGAAGAGGTCATCGCCACGAACGCCGGGAGTTCGTCGCACTCGTTGCCGAGACCGTACCCAAGCCACGCACCCATCGCGGGTCGGCCGGGTTGCTCAGAGCCTGTCATGAAAAACGTGACGCCGGGCGAGTGGTTTACGGCCTCCGTGTGCATTGAGCGCACGAGGCAGATGTCGTCGGCGACACCGCCGATGTGCGGAAGGAGTTCGCTGATTTCGATACCTGATTCCCCGCACCGCCGAAACGGCTTGAGCCCAGGAAGTGCGGGAAAACGGCCATAGCCCGAAGACATCGTCGAGAGCCGCGTCGCCCCGCGGATCGACTCAGGAATATCCTGCCCAACGAGCCGCGCGAGTTCGGGTTTCGGATCAAAGAGATCGATGTGCGACGGCCCTCCTCCCTGCCACAAGCAGATGACGCGCTTCGCCCGCGGCGGAATGTGCGGGAGCCCAGCGAGGCCAAGGCCAGCCGATCGGAAGGGCACTGCGCCGCCCGCGCCCGATTCACGCGCAAACATCGAAGCAAGGGCGACCCCGCCGATCCCGTGCATCGACGAACGTAAAAAATCTCGTCGGGTCAGTGCCGCGCGAAATGCTGTGCCAAACATAATGGTTGGATCACTCACGGGTCAGCGCCTCATCAAGATTGAGAATGCCAAGGCACGCGATCGTGAGTGCCGCTTGCTCGACGAGTTCGGGCGAAACATCGTGGGCAGCATCGGCTCCACCCGCCGCGTAGTCCTCGGTTCCCAACTCGCCGAGAGAAAGCAGCGCACGCGCGGCCGCCGGATCGCCAACGTACATGGCGCGCTGCCGCTCGAGCATTCGTTCGAGCACCAAGGCCTCGGCTTCTGTGGGGACCCGACCAACAACGAACCGAAACGCAGTCGCGAGCCGCGCGCTCGGCGACGCTTCCGCCCGACTCACGCGCGACGCGAGTACGCGTGCAGCCTCGACCCAGGTGGGATCGTTGAGCGTGGTCAGCGCGTGGAGCGGCGAATTCGTGACGGCGACGCGAACGCGACAAGACTGCCGCTGCGATGCATCGAACATGTTCGCAGGTGCGATCGTGCGCCGCCAGAAGGTGTAGAGACTGCGTCGATAGAGCGCCGAACCATGGGATGCCGGGTAAGTGAAATCACGCTCTTTCGTGATCGCAAGCGGCTCCCACACACGCTCGGGTTGATAGGGATAAACCGGCGCACCGCCGATTGACGCGTTCAGTAACCCACTCGCCGAAAGCGCAACATCGCGGAGCACCATCGCTGGAAGCCGAAATCGCGGCGCACGTGCGAGTAGCAGATTGTCTGGGTCCCGCGCAAAAGCAGCCGCGTTCGCGTGGCTTGACTGCCGATAGACCGCGCTCGTCACGATGAGCCGATGGAGTGCCTTCGTTCGCCAGCCGGATTCGCGAAACAGGACGGCGAGCGTGTCGAGCAATTCGCGCTGCGCGGGCGGCTGGCTCTGCGTACCGAAATCTTCCGGAGTGCGGACAAGTCCGTCGCCGAAGAAAGTCTGCCACGCGCGATTCACCGCCACTCGAGCGACGAGCGGGTTGTCCGCCGAGAACATCCACTGCGCGAGGCCAAGCCGATTGCGAGGCGCGTCACCCGCGAGCGGCGGAAGAAATGCGGGCGTCGCGAATCCGAGTTCCTCTGCCGGCGCGGTGTACGAGCCGCGCGTCAGCACGCGTGTCACCCGTGGTGATGCATCGCTCATCACCATCACGCGCGGCCACTCGTCCCGCATGAACTGATCAAATGCAGCCTTTCCCGCATCGCGGGCAGCCTGCGCTGACTCACCCTCGCCCATCGATTGCGCGTGTGCTTCAAGCGACGCCCGCCGCGCGCGGATCGCGGCATCCGCGTACTCAAGCACCGGCGGCGCAACACGGATGCGACTCGGCGAGCCATCGACGATGCCAGATTCGGGCACACGGTTGAATGCATCGAGCATCGCGTAGTAGTCGCGCTGCGTGATAGGGTCGTACTTATGATCATGGCACTGCGCGCACGACATCGTGAGGCCGAGGAAGGTCGTGGCCGTCGCGTCCACGCGGTCGAACAGCGTGACCCAACGATTTTCCTCGGGAATTGCGCCACCTTCGCCATTGAGGAGATGATTGCGATTGAACGCGGTCGCGAGACGGGTGTCGTCGGTCGCGTCAGACAGGAGGTCGCCCGCGAGCATCTCCGTCGCGAGTCGGTCGTACGGGGTGTCCTTATTCAGTTCGCGTACGAGCCAGTCGCGCCAAAGCCACTGAAAGGTATCTCCGTCCTGCTGAAATCCGTTTGAATCCGCGTAGCGTGCCGCATCGAGCCACGGAAGCGCCATGCGCTCACCATAGTGCGGACTCGCGAGGAGTCGATCGATCACTCGCTCATACGCACTATGCCCGCGGTCATCGACAAACGCATCCACCTCTGCTGGAGTCGGCGGGAGTCCCGTGAGGTCGAGCGTGACGCGACGAACCAGTGTCTCGCGATCGGCTTCTGGCAACATCGACCAGCCTTCACGTGCGAGCCTCGCGCCCACGATCAGGTCTATGGGATGACGCGCGACCTGGCGCGCGACGATCGGCGCCGCGCGCGGTGGAACAAACGCCCAATGATCCTCGAACGCTGCGCCAGCATCGATCCAACGCGCGAGGACGCGTTTGTCATCGGCGCTCAGCACATGACGCGAATCCGGTGGCGGCATCACCTTTGCCGCATCAGTCGCGCGCACCCGCGTCATCAGCGGACTCCGGTCAGCCGAACCCGGAACGATCGCACCACTGGTAACCGCCGCATCGGCGGCACCTTCACGCTGGTCAAGCCGAAGCCCACCACGCCGCTTCGACGCGTCCGTGCCGTGACATTGCAGACAGTTGTCTGCGAGAATCGGCCGCACCTCACGATGAAAGTCCGGCGCAGCAACGTCGAGGGCCGCACGCATGCCGTCATGCACCACGAGTCCCGCCACGCCAAGGGTGGCTGAGAGAACCAGCGTGCCGTAAATCCGGGGCGACATGTCGAGATGATCGCAGATCGCCACGCCCCTTCCAAGTCCTCGGTCCAAGTACGATCGTCCTATGCGACCTCACCCCTCAGCCACCGACCCGGCCTTCTCCGCTCGCGTCGCGCTGATGCTCGAACTCGCCGAGCGCGCTGGCACCGTCGCGCTGCGGCACTTCCAGTGCGCGAAACTGTCCATCGAGACAAAGCCTGACGCGTCGCCGGTCACTGAAGCTGATCTCGAGATTGAAGCGATGATTCGAACTCAGATTCGTGCAGGCTTTGCAGCCGACGCGATGCTGGGCGAAGAAATGGGAGAGGAGCGCGGCGAAGAATCAGGCACCACTGGCTTCCGCTGGATCATCGATCCGATCGACGGCACTGTATCGTTCGCGCATGGCGTGCCACTCTTTGGCCTGCTTCTCGCGATTGAGTACAACGGAACGATCCACGCTGGTATCTGCGCATTTCCAGCGCTTCGCGAGCGCATTTGGGCGGTGCGCGGCGAGGGCACTTGGTGGGAGCGCGTAGATGCTGACGGCGTGCCGCATCGCACCGCGGCACGCGTACGGCCGTGCGCCCGACTTGCGGATGCCCTCGTCTGCTCGACGGGCCTTGAGTACTTTGACCGCACGCAGACCACCGAAACGCTGGTCGCCGTCGCGCGCACGGCGCGGCGAATTCGCGGCTGGAGCGATTGCTACGGACTCGCGTTGGTCGCGACGGGTCGTGCGGACGCTGCGTTTGAACCACTCATGAAGCCTTGGGACTGCGGACCGTTCCCCGTGATTTTCGCGGAAGCGGGCGGCATCTTCACCGACTGGCGTGGCAGCGAAACCATCATGGGCGGCAACGCCGTTGCATGCCACCGCGATCTGCACGCGGAACTCCTCCGCGTACTTCAGCCAAGCGCGTCCCATGAAGCATCGAAGGCAAACGCATAGTTTTTCCAGCGTCCGATCGACGACCGATTGATCTTTCGCCGCACCTGCTCAAAGCTCAGCGTGAGTACGGTGCGGCGGTTCTCTTCAGGCGCGAGCACAGCTGAATCAAACGGCAGGTCGAGCAACGCGAGCACCCGACGCATTTCGCGCTCGGGGTGATCGACGAGTTCCTCGTACTGCACCGTCAGCGCGCGCAGCCCAAGCACTTCGATGGCCCGTCGGACGATGCCACGCTCAAGCTCGATCACGCGCCGGATGGACGCGAGGTCACGCGTCAGCCCCCATGTTTGCGGATGGAAATTCGACAAAAACATGCTGATCGCACAGTCGCGCGGTTCGCGCTCGATGTGGACGAACGCTGCGCCAGGAAGGACGGTTGCGAGTGCCGGCATCAGCCGCCACTGAGCGAGAGCCTTATCAAAGGTCCACTGCGCACCAGCACGTCTGCGCAAGGCCGCACCCTCAAGATACTGCGCCGATAATGTTGCCGCGTCGGAGGCCTTGAGTCCTCGGAGGTTGTCCGGCAGGAGTCCGAGTTCTGTCAGCGACTCACCCAACAGAAAGGTGCCCTCATACTCGCCGATTCCAGACACCATCGGATGGCGGTCAAGCATCTGCTCAAGCAGTGTGGTTCCGCTGCGAGGTAGTCCAACGACGAGCGCCGTGTTCGTTACGATCGGCCCTGCGGCGGGACATGCGGTCGGTCCCTTTTCCAAGAGCCGATATTGCGCAGCGATGCTCGCTTCGATCGCGCCGATGTCGAAGACCGGGGTCGTCTGGCGATGAGTCTCCACGGCGAGCTCAAATGCATCCCGATACCTTCCGTCGGCGTCCAGCATTCGAATGGCATCGAAGCCAGCCACACGCTTGAGCACCATGTTTTTGCTGCTCCGTGCGGTCTTCGTGAGCAGCTCGATCGCTGCGGCGCGATCCTTCCGAGCCATCGCCCGTGCCGCGAAGACCGCGGCACGCTCGTCCGCAAGCCACGCACCGCCCTTGGCCAAAAAATCGTCAAACTCCTCATGGCGACCAGCGCGATGGAGTACCTCTGCCAACGACACACTTGCTTCGACCTGATTTGCGGGGCGTCGGTCAAGCAACCGACGGAGCCTCCTTGCCGCCTCGTCAGACCTCCCGAGACGATGGTCACAGATCGCCCGAAGAAGGAGCAATGCCGCGTTTGACGAGACCATTGAGAGTGCCCGATCGGCCGCATCCGACGCGCTCTGGAGCCGACCGGTGCTGAAGTAGGCGCGGGCCATCGCCTCGTGCGGCACAGGCTCGCGGGGGGCGCGCGCAATCCATCGTTGTGCACGCGCAAGTACCTCTCCGAAGCGCTTTTGCGTCAATAGGGCTTCGAGTTCTCCTGCCTCGGTACTGGTCTTCCGCGGAGTCATCGAAAGGCGTATCGACCCACCTCTCCTCGACGCCCAACACTTTTTATCTTTTCCTCGCTTTGAGGTTGACGCGACTCGATCCCGTGCCACTGTTTGAGCGGAGTCAGTGAACAAGGGCTACTGAGCGCAAGCTCGGTGAGTGAGTGAGTGATCAGTTCTGGATCGACCTGCGGTTGATCCGATCGGAATCCCCGATCGAGTATCGCAGTACCGAGCCAGTCGCGATGAAGTAAGGAAGAAGCAAGGCAAACTTTGGGAGCGTTGCGCTCAGCGCAATCTACCCAGAGTTGCCGAAGTCGAATCCTGAATTTGATCCCCGTGCCTGTTCCTGTCAAGCCTTCCCCCTTAGGCCTTCCCCCTTAAGCCTTCCCCCTTAAAGCCTGTTCCTTTAGAAATTTTCTGGGTCGCTTTCATTTGCCCAGTTGGGGATGTCATTCGTCTCCTGAGCTCTTGAGTTCTTGGACCCTTTGAATTTCTGTCCCTTGTCCCCTTGTCCTTTCTGTTCCCCCCAATTTTTTCATCGGAGAGATCTATGAAGACTGTTCTTGCTGCTGGCGTCGCTGCTGCCGCCCTCGTGTCCGCCGCCTCGGCCGACGTGACCTACACCCTCACAAACACGACCTTCACGGGTTTCAATTTCAATGAGGCTGCTGTTGCTGGCTCGCTCTCCGGCACACTCATCGGCGCCTCAATCAACGTGACGCTGAACGCCTCGGCCGGCTTCACCTACGCCGACGACCTCGCCGTCTACGTCGCAGGCAGTCCGCTCGCGCTTGGCGGCGCACTTCAGTGCGGTGGCTTCTCGAACCTCCAAGCCGCACAGCGTTACTCCTGGCCGAACGGTGGAAGCTCAGCTCCGGGCACGACGTGCATCGGTACCGTCAACTTCACGACCGGGATCAACATGGCCGCCAATCCAAGCCTCTCGGTTTGGATCGGAAACGGCTACGGCGCTGCAGGTACAACGGGCACGTGGACGGGCACCATTACGCTGATTGGTGTGAATGCGGTGCCGGCTCCGGGAGCGATCGCGCTCCTCGGACTTGCGGGTCTCGCAGGCCGTCGTCGCCGCTGATCAAGAATGAACGAGTGTTCGCGCTCGAACATCTGACACAATCTCAGGGCGGTCTCTTCGGGGGCCGCCCTGTCATTTTTGAACCTGCTTTGAGCAGGGCCCCCTTCTGAGGCGCATTCTCAGGTCCGTTCGAGGCGAAACCGCATCTGTCAAGCTGCGCGACCCTTCCAGCCCTCGCCAACCAACCTCAAGAACGACATTTGAGATGCAGATACCTTGCCCTCGCTTGAGGGCGGAGTAGGGTCTTCTTGGAGACGGATCGAACGCATGAATCGTCCGCGCGCTGCGGACGGGCGAGTCGGATCGGACTCTGATGAGAAGGGAACAGAAAAAATGAAGATCAAACTTGCTGCGCGCGTGACCGCTGCGGCCCTCGTGTCCGTCCCGGTGTCTGCCCTTGTGTCCACCGCGTCGGCCGACGTGACCTACACCCTCACAAACCAGACCTACACGGGTTTCAATTTCACTGAGGCTGCTGCTGGCGGCTCGCTCTCCGGCACACTCATCGGCGCCTCAATCAACGTGACGCTGAACGCCTCGACCAACTACACCTACGCCGACGACCTCGCCATCTATGTCGCAGGCAATCCGCTCGCGACTGGCGGCGCACTTCAGTGCGGTGGCTTCTCGAACCTCTCAGCCGCACAGCGTTACTCCTGGCCGAACGGTGGAAGCGACGTCCCAGGCACGACGTGCATCGGTACCGTCAACTTCACGACCGGGATCGACATGGCCGCCAATCCAAGCCTCTCGGTTTGGATCGGAAACGGCTACGGCGCTGCAGGTACTTCGGGCACGTGGACGGGCACCATTACGCTGATTGGTGTGGATGCGGTGCCGGCACCGGGAGCGATCGCGCTCCTCGGACTTGCGGGTCTCGCAGGCCGTCGTCGTCGCTGATCACATGACAAGCTCCAAGCGCGCGGCGATCCTCAGCGAGGGTCGCCGCGCGCGTTTTGGTGACAACTGCACAAGCTCGGCATTCGCTCAGAGAAGCACCTTCGCCATGACCACGATCACTATGATCGCGATCACGTCGAGCGCGAGCCCGGCGCGCATCATGTCGTGTGCCCGCACTTTTCCCGACGCGTACACAAGTGCATTGGGTGGTGTTCCAACGGGGAGTGCAAACGCCCAACTTGCCGCAAAAACCGCGGGAATCACCAACGTCTCCGGCGCAACCCCAAGCCCGGGCGCCAACGCCCCGACGATCGGAACAGCCATCGCGGCGAGCGTTGTATTCGAGGCAACCTCACTCGCAAAGACAATCGTGCCCACAAGAAGTACAAGTAGTAGAACCGACGGGAGCGTGCCGGCAGCGGCGATCATCGCACCGAGCTGTGTCGAGAGTCCGGTCCGCTGCATGGCGTCTGCAAGGCAAAGCCCGCCTCCGAAGAGTACGAGGACGCGCCACGGAATTCGTGCAAATGCGCTCGCTTCAAGGAGTCGCCCGCGACCGTCCGCCGTTGGCAGAAAGAACAGCACGGTGGCGGCGGCGATCGCAATGGTCCCGTCCTTCACGAGCGGAAGTCGACCCGCAAAGAGCGGCAGCGTCACCCATGCGCCGACTGCGAGGGCAAACACGACAAGTGTGGCCCAACCATCACGGCCGATCGCACCCATGCGTGCACGTTCCTGTGTGACGGAGATCCCGCGTGCCGGGAACAACCACACGCCGAGGACGACGACCGCAATTGGAAGAAAGACCATGGTGGTCGGCACGCTGAAGCGCAACCATCGGAGAAAGTCCATCTCGACGCCGTTCTTCCGCAGCCACTCGACGGCGATTGGATTTGGCGGGCTACCAATAATTGTGAGTGCGCCGCCGATACTCGAGGCGAACGCGATACCGAGAAGGAGCGACGTCGCGAATCTCACCGCTGCGGCGCGTTGCGCATCGTCGCGCGCACCTTCGCGCGCGTGTGTCCCGAGGGCAATCGCAAGCGGCAGCATCGTCGCCGCGGTCGCGAGGTTTGAGACGAAGGCACTCAGTACCGCAGAAGCCACCATGACTGCCGCGAGCACCCGCAACGGCGACGTCCCGGCGAGTCGTACAAGCCCAGTCGCGAGCCGCCCAGACACGCCCGTGCGCTCCAGCGCCAGCGCGAGGAGTGATCCGCCGGCGAACAGGAAGATGACATCGTTGGCGTAGGGCGCCGCGATATCCGCAGGCTTCCCGATGCCGAGAACGGAGAGCGCGACGAACGGCAGCAAGCCCGTGACTGCCGGCTCCACCGCGAGCGTCACCCACCAGCATGCCATGAGCGCCAGGAGCGCAAGCGCCCACGCAGCATCCGCTGAGAGTGCACCTGCCCCACCAAGCGCCGGATGCGTTCCGATGATGGCCACCAACGCGAGTGCGGGACCGAGGACAAGCCCCACACGCGCTGCCGCATGCGAACCCTCTGCGATCTCCCCGCTGAGCTCGTCATCGGGCGTTTCTTCGCTCACAGTCATGCGCGAACGATACCGCGCGCCGCGACGCGCGAACCATCGGACGGATGCCAGAAGACCAACAAATTCTGCGGGAATTCACAGCACATCACGCGGCACACGAAAAATGTCCGTCCATATCCGATGCTTTGTCGTCCCCGAACACTCGTCCGAAACAAACGCCTCACCATGCCCGGACCTCTGTTGACCCGTCGATCGTTTTCCGCAGTGCTCCTGGCAGTGTCCTGCCTCACGCCAGGATGGATCGCCCCGACCGCAGTTGCGCAGAACGGGTCGTTCGTCAACTTTGAATCACCCCAATCGCATCCGATCGATCTCACTCCCGATGGCACGACGCTTCTTGCCGTGAATACCGCAGACGGACAACTCGAAGTGTTTGACCTCATCGGCGGCCTTCCACTGCGCCGTGGATCCGTGCCGGTCGGAATCGACCCTGTCTCCGTGCGCGCGCGAACAAACACCGAGATTTGGGTGGTCAACCAAATCTCTGACTCGCTCAGCGTGATCGATCTCGTCACGATGCGTGTCGTGCGCACGGTGCTTGTCGGCGACGAGCCCGCGGACATTGTGTTCACCGCGAAGCCCGCGCGCGCGTTTGTCTCGCTTGCGCTTTCTTCGCGCCTCATCTCGTTCGATCCAACGCTCGCGTCGCCGACGTTGACCGCAACCCCGATTCTCGGTAGCTCGCCGCGCGCGCTCGCTGTGAGTCCGGACGGAACCAAGGTCTACCTCGCGGTCTTTGAGTCGGGAAACCAGACCACGATCGTGCCGCGCACTTCGGTGAGCAACGCTTCTGGACCGTATGGCGGTCAAAATCCACCACCAAACTCCGGCACCACCTTCGATCCGCCGCGTGCGGCTGGCCAGCCAAATCCTCCGACCGTGGGACACATCGTCCGCAGAAACGCCAATGGTCAGTGGCTCGATGACAACAATCGCAACTGGACGAGCCGTGTGACCTGGGGCGTGGTGGACAACGACATCGCGGTCATCAACACCAGTACGCTCGCGACCTCCTACGTGACCGGCCTCATGAGCTGCGTCGCAGGAATCGGCGTTGCGCCGAACGGGACGATTCTCACTGTCGGCATCGATGCGCGCAACGAAGTTCGCTTCGAACCCAATCTCGACGGCAAGTTTGCCAAAATGATGGGGGCATTCGTTCCAGCAGGTGGCGTCGGTATACCGACGCGTGTCGACCTGAACCCACATCTCACCTACACCAGTTCGTCGATCCCGGAAATGGACCGCTACCAGTCGATCGGCGATCCGCGCGGAGTTGCGTGGCTACCCGACTCGAGCGCTGCGTTTGTCGCGTCGCTCGGGTCGAACTGCGTGATCGCACTGACTTCCACCGGGGCGCGTCTTGCGAAGATTTCGGTCGGTGAGGGCCCTAGCGGAGTTGTCGCTTCGCCTTCCGGCGCGTTTGTCTACGTGCTCAATCGCTTCGAAGGCTCAGTCAGTGCGATTGGCACGAGCTCGCTCTCGGAGCTTGGCCGCGCCACCTTTCACGATGCCACACCCGCAAACATCAAGGCAGGACGAAAGTTCCTCTTCGACACCAATCTCACTTCTGGACTTGGCCACACCTCGTGCGCAACGTGCCATATCGATGGCCGCAGCGACCGACTGGGATGGGATCTCGGCGATCCCGCTGGCGCGATCGAACTCTTCGATGAAAGTTGCCAGGTACCAGGTTGCACCAGTTGGCACCCGATGAAGGGGCCGATGACGACGCAGACCATGGTTGGCATCATTGGCAACGAACCGTTCCACTGGCGCGGCGAGAAGGATGATCTCTCAGAATTCAATGTGGCCTTCACGCACCTCCAAGGGCGTGGTGCTGAGATCACCCCGACCGAGATGGCGTCCCTGCAGACGTACGTAGGTTCGCTTGTCTTCGCGCCAAACCCCAATCGAAACCTCGATGGCACGTTGAAGACTTCCGTATCGATCTTTGGCGGCGTGGTGACTGGCCTTGGCGGTACTGGCAATCCCGTCGTGGGGCAGAGCATCTTTAACACTGCGCAGATCTTCGGCGCACCTCCTGGACTCACCTGCCTCAACTGCCACTCAGGACCGGCCGGAACCAACAACCTCGTGGACATCCCGGCTCCCGGCGGTAGTCCACAAAATCGTAAAAACGCACCTCTGCGTGATCTCGTCCGAAAGGTCGGAGCAAATCGCGCCTCGACGACTGCACTTCGCGGTTTTGGGTTCGATCACAACGGCGAGGATGCGACGCTGCAGGATGTGCTCAACATCGGATTCCGATTTCCTGCCGGCGCGACAGGTGCCCAACAGCGGCGGGATGTCGAGGCTTTCTGCCTCTCCTTTGGCGATATCCATGGAGGTATCGGTGCGCAAACCACCGCCAACGGCACCACCAACGATACGGCGCGCATCACCCAATTCATGTCGATTGCGGGCGGCAACTCAGTCGGACTGATCGTGAAGGGCACCATCGACGGCATCGGCCGAGGCTTTATGTTCCAGGGGGGCGTGTTCCGGAGCGACCGTGCGGATGAGCCGACCCGGACCGCTGCTGCGCTCCTTGCCCTTGCGACGACCGGTGGCGAGCTGACCTACACGGTCGTCCCCGCCGGCTCGCAACTTCGCCTCGGTATCGATCGCGACCTCGACGGCTTCCTCGACCGCGACGAGATGGACGCCGGTACCGATCCGGCAGATTCCGCAAGTATCCCAGGTGTGTGCGTCGCGGACATTTCTCCTGCGATCCCCGACGGCCTCGTCAACGGCGCAGACCTCGCCGTGCTGCTGAGTGCTTGGGGTACGCCTGGGCTCACAGACCTCGATGGCAGCGGCAGTACCGAAGCAGCTGACCTCGCGCTTCTTCTGGGTGCCTGGGGCGCCTGCAACGAAAGCTAGAAGAGAAGCACAAACAGCCAATCCGTCCATCCGCCGACCTGCCGCGATTGCGCTTGCGCACGCAATCGCGGCTGTTCTTCGACGTTGCGCACCCGCAACTTCGCGCGGCGGGGCCGATGATGGGCCCGGCGCAAAGAAAGAACGGACACCCCGCGGCACGAACAGCCGTAAAGGACCTCAACGATGCAATTCCGCTCCAT
The DNA here is from genome assembly GCA_945902075.1 of Candidatus Kuenenia stuttgartensis. Taxonomy (GTDB): domain Bacteria; phylum Planctomycetota; class Phycisphaerae; order Phycisphaerales; family SM1A02; genus QWPT01. The sequence goes on from CAMDMA010000024.1 coordinate 31,290, forward strand.
GACGCTCGCCAGCGCCCTCGCCCTTTCGCTCGCTTCGCTGGCTCTCGCACAGGATGGGACGTTTCCCCCGGGCGGCGGTCCGGGCGGTGGCGCGCCGCGAGGTCCTGACGGTCAGCGAGGTCTTGACGGTCAGCAAGGTCCTGGCGGCCAACGCCCGGCTGGCCAGCGTGGCGGCGATCCCGCGCAGATGGTCGACCGCGTGATGCAGGCCGACGCAAACGGCGACGGCAAGCTCTCGAAGGAGGAGATGCCTCCGATGCTTGTCGAGCGCATCTGGGAGCGCGCGGACACCAACAAGGACGGCTTTGTCGACCGAGTCGAACTCGAGGTTGTCGCAAAGGAAGGCGGCATGCGCGGTGGTCAGGGAGGACAGGCCGGACAAGGCAGTCAGGGTGGTCGCGGCAACGCTGGCGGCGCCGCAATGAATTTTGAAGGCGCGATGAAGCAGGCGAACGGCGCATACAAGGCCCTCCGCGCCTCCGCACTCGACGCAGCATCTCTGAAGACCGATCTCGAGGCCGTCCAGCGGCTGCAGATGGGACTTGTCGGTTCGAAGGGCACGATCGCAAGCGTGCCGGTCTCAGACGCTGCGAAGGCGAAGTATGGCGAGGACAAAGCCGCCTACGAGAAGGCGTTCCGCAAGTCTTTGCTTGCGTCGATCATGGTCTCGTTCGAGATTGAACAAGCCATTCTTGACGGCGACTCCGCTGCGGCGAAGGCCGGCCTCACCAAACTCCACGACACCGAGGAGAGCGGCCACTCGCTCTTCCAGGAGGGCGACGAAGCGAACAACGAGAAGGAAGGCGGCAAGTCGGCGGCTCCGCGCGCGCGCGGATCACGCGGCCAGAACGCACCAGCGACGAAGGATTGAAACCGGCACGCATCCGCGGACCAGCCTTCGGCAACCTTAAAAAACGGCGGCACCGACAAGGTGCCGCCGTTAGGTTTTTCAAAATTGTCCGCACCAAGGAGCCGGGGCGGGAGCCCTATTCGGGCCAAAATGCCCAGCGAATCGCATGATCACGGATAGATTCATCCGAGGTAACGCTACTCTCGTTGCCTGTCTCATTCGAGTCTCTCTTCACGAACGGTCGAGCCAAATTCCATGCCCCACCATCGCCGTACCCTCGAGCAACTGTTCGCCCATCCGACCTCGCACAACATCCACTGGCGCGATGTTGTCCAATTGTTTGAATCGCTCGGCGGAACCACCGAAGAGACCAAGCACGACCACCTCAAGGTCAAGCTGGCGGGTCGCGAGATGACCTTCAACATTCCACATGGTGGCGGACACACGCTCCAGAGTGATCACGAGATTTCCGCAATCCGCCGCTTCCTGAAGGACTGTGGCGCAGCGCCGACCGCAAACGTGTCCTAGCGCACGTCGGCTTACACGATCTTCCAGTCGCCATCGTTGCAAGTGATGACGCACGCTCGCGGCCGGGTTCCACTAAACCCGGCTGCGAATTTTTTTGCCGTCGGCGTTTGACGAGCGCGCCCAATGGTCGATGCCATCGTCTTGTGCGCCGAGTCCGGCGCGCGACCATGCACTGGATGACGGCCGCGGAAAGAGCACCATCACAGCAAGTGTGCAGAGCACTGCACCTTGGATCGATCGCTGAAACACATGGTCAAACTGCGCCGAAGCGAGCGTCCCAACGAGTGCCGCGACCGCCACGATCGCGAGTGGCTCTGCGTGCATCCGACGAAACGCTCCGACCAACCCGACCGTGAACGCGGCGGCTAGGAGCCCAAGACCGACAATGCCCGATTCGTAGAGCACATCAAGTGGCGTGTTGTGCGCGTACTTCACTTCGCGGGCGCGGCGGATACGCTCGCTCGACGGCGTGGGCGAGGGCATCGCATCGATGACGCCGTCGATATCGGCGCGCCACGCGTAGCGGCCGTGACCGAACCAAAATCGATCCGGAACGGCGAGCGCCGTCACGCGCCAAAGTTCGAGGCGGCTCGACGAAAACGCACTCATCGCCTCATAGTCAGGAAGCACCACAGTGGGCGCCGTCGCGCGATCGCCGACTCCGAATGCTTCTCGGAGACTCTTGTTCGCCGCACCGCCTGACAGGAAGCTCAGTGCAATCGTGCCGATTACCGCAAGCGGAATCAGCACCGCGACCGCGATCCGACCGCGAAACCGAAGTCGTTGGACGGCCAACGCCCCGAGTACCACGAGTCCGACCAACGCGCCAAAGACCGGAGCACGTTGCGTCATGGTCGACTGCATCGCAAGGATGGCGGCACCACCGAGGACGCCCACGATTTGAAGCAGACGTTGTGATCCAAGGAGAGCGGAGAAACCAAAGACCACACCAACGGTGAGTGTCCAGGCCGATCCGTCCGCGATTTCGATCCGAAACTCCGGCTGCCCAGCCCAGTGGTAGAGCGCGCGTCCGAACGAAACAAGCGCGCCCAGTGCCGCGCCAACCGCAAGTCCCGCGAGTAGAAGCCGCCATCGCGGCAACACCGGGAGGAGAAGCAGCGGAATGAAAAACATCCGCTTCGGAAGTAGTTCACTCCACTCGACGCGCGCCGGGTCGAGCGCGGTGATGACGGCGGTCAGGACGAGGTACAGAACCACCAACATGCCCGCCGGAGTCCACAACGCCGCGCGCCACACCCGCGCGGTCGCAGGTAGTCGGTAGACACAAATAAATGCGACCACACCAAACATGGCCGCTTCGACCGGACGAAAGAGCGAGAGCGATGCACACCACGCTGCGGCGCACCATGCGAGAAGCCGCGTACGCGTGAAGTCACCGCGCTCGTACTCCTCGAGTTCATCCGCCAGCGACCGGGCGGGAAGCAGCATGGAAAGCAATCGCAGGTCTCCAGAAAAAACTTGGTGAGTTCAAAGCGACAATGCGCGCGCGAAAATCGCGCGCGCATTGTCCAAATTCGTGCGAACCGAGCGGCCGATGACGATCAACGTCGTCCGCTGCCTCCATGAAATGCCGATGCCGCCGGACGCGAGACCGGTCCAGGTCGGTAGTTCTGCTGATAGGACGGGTGGAATCCGCTCACGCCGCTGCGCGGAGCGGTGCCCCAATTCTGATTGGCGTACGCGTTCGAAGACGGACGCGGCTGTGCGGCGTTGCCGCTATTCCAGACCGAACGGTTCGTTCCATAGTTGTAGCCAGAGTTGCGATAGAAGTTCGACGGCTGATCGACGGGCTGGCGATCCTGCGGCTCATTTCCGGCAGCACTTGCCGCGTTCCACTTTTGCCAGTTCGCTGGCTCCTTGTTCTGCGGTTCGTCACCGGCTGCACTCGCCGCGTTCCACTTCTGCCAGTTTGCTGGCTCCTTGTTCTGCGGTTCGTCACCGGCTGCATTCGCTGCGTTCCACTTCTGCCAGTCTGAACTTTCACCCCAGGGATTGCTCGCGGAGTAGCCCTGCTGTGCATTGGTGGCACGGTTGTTCGCGTAGAGACGGTGGTTGTGCTGCCACTCGTTGTTCCAGTTGGGATTCCAGTTGGGGTGCCAGTTGTTTGCCCAGCCGGACCAGCTATTCCAACGGTTCCAATTGTTCCATCCCCATCCCCAGCCACTTGACCAACCCGGGCACCAGCCCCAACCACCCCACCCGTTGTCAAGGTAGTAGGGTTGGATGCAAGGCTCCAGATAGTTGTAATCAGCGTTGTACGCGTAGGGCGCGTAGGTGCCGGTTTGGCCGTCATAGAGCGCATTCGCGCCGTAGGTTTCCGGCGCGGGCTGGTAGTTCGATGCGGTGGCCGGCGTTGCTTGGAGTGCTGAGTAGTCGTGACCCGTGCCATAAACCGGCGTGCCTTCGTTGAGATAGGTACCGAGATAGCCCGCGCTGAAGCCGAAGGTCACACTCGTGAGTGCGCCCGTCTTTGGATCCTTCTCGCTGCCGTAGACCTCGACATAGGTCGCTGCGTAGACGGGGCAGGTCGCGGGAATCTGGTAGATCGCATCTGGAACAGTGTCTGTCACCGTCCACGGACCGTTGGTCGAACTTGCGACAAACCAGGCTCCAGAGTTACAGCAATAAAACTGATTGCCGATACCGAAGACCGGTTGCGACGCGTTGGTGGCGTATCCGATGTCGGCGGAGTTGGTTCCGGAGACAGGAACGAAGTTCGGGGCGCCGTTGTAGGAGACGTAGCAGGTCGCGTCGGGATGCACCGTGATTGTGCGAACCTCACGCGCGGCAACAACGGCGGCCTTCGCCTCGGTGGTGCCGGGAACCGACGCACGCGCAGCGACGAGGCGTCCGCGCACCGCGAGGTTCTGAAACGATGCAGGAACTTGTGCCGGACTTGCGTACTGCCACGGAGTTCCCGGTGCAGCATGGAACCACCTGCCCGACTGCAGCGTCCACCACTCGCTCGGCGAGTCGACCTTGAGGAGTACGCAGTTGGCGTTGGTGACTTCACGCACACCCGGCGCGGCAGCAACGAGATTTGGCGTGCCTGCGATCGCGATGAGAACCGTGGGCTCGGTCGCGACGATGATTCGCGCGGGCACTTCACCAGTTGAAGTCGCGCTGCTGGGTTGCGCGCCGCCGGTGGCGTCGGGTGCGGACTTCGCTGTTCCAAGTGCAGCAACCGCGGAGGCTGGCGGAGCAGAGTCCGCGGCATAGGTACCGTTCAGTGTGAGAGAACTCATCCACGAACCGGTGCCACCCGCTCCTGCGCCAACCTGCACAAACCACTTGCCCTCAGGCGACTGAAGCACGACGAACGCCGAGTTTTTCACCGACTTCCACCCATCGTTTCCCGCAGGGACGAGGATCGGAGCACCATCGATGGTGATGAGCGTCGCGGCAACGTTTGAGTCGACAAACTTCGGGGGCGTGAACGAGAGTCCCGGCGTACCCGCTGCGCGTGCATTCGCAATCGCCATGTCTTGGACGAGCGTCTGCCGATCAACCGTGAAAGCGAGTCCCTTGAGCGCTGTGTTGAGCGCTAATGCAACCGAGTCATCAGCGGTCGAACCGAACGTCACGTTCTGCACCGTCATGGTGTGGACCTCAAGTTCACCGGGCACATCCGCGGGAACCGCCTGCGCAGTCAAGTTGGCGATGCCGTTGAGTGCGGTGCCACCCGTGCTTGACCCCTGACTTGTTCGCGTGATGGTGACCGCTGCGGACATCTGAAGCGTGATGCCATCAAGGCTCTCAAACTGCGGCTGGTAGACGGTGATCTGCTCGCCGCCCTGAGTTGTGACCTGCGGCCATTCGCTGGCAGGTGCTGCGGCGGCCGAGGCCGGCGGGGTGGAAGCCTGGGCAGAAACCAGCGTTCCAGACGGGCGAGCAGCGATCGCCGTAGCACTCAGGCCGGCGACGAGAATCGCGGGAAAGATACGGAGAAGGGTCTGAAAGCATTCGTGATTTGGCATTTCGCTGTTGTACCCGGAACACTGCAATTCGGCCACTCCTTGATGTGCCGCGAATCAGTGATCAACGCGCGGTACGCTGCGCGCGTGACCGATGCTGCACCGACTCCGCGCCGCTGGCTCGTCCTCCTTGCGATGACGGGAAGCCTCTCGATGATCTTTCTCGACATCACCGTCACCGGCGTGGCGGGGCCTGCGATTGGAGAGGGGTTTGGCGTTGGCCTCGACGGCCCCAGCCGACTTGCCAATGCCTATCTCGTGGCACTCGCCGCGCTCATGGCGATTGGCGGACGCCTCGGCGACATCATCGGCAAGCGCACGGCGTTTCTCGCTGGAGTCGCGCTCTTCGCCGGAGCAAGCGCACTCTGCGGGCTCGCCAACTCATTTGAGTTGCTGCTCGTTGGTCGTGTGCTGCAAGGCGTTGGTGCTGCACTCATGCAACCCGCGTCGGCGTCGCTTGTCATCGAATCGTTTGCCCCCGGTGAACGTGGAAAGGCAATGGGGATTTACATGGGAATCTCCATGTCATTCTTCGCACTCGGGCCCCTCATCGGTGGACTTGTCACCGAGCACTGGGGATGGCGTTGGGTCTTCTATATGAACCTGCCGATTGCAGCGATTGCGATCGCGCTCGCGACCATCGCACGACCGCTTAATCTCAAGAGCACCAATCGTTCGATCGACATCCCCTCAGTCCTGCTGCTCGTGTTCGGACTTCCGCTCTCGGTGCTCGCGCTGCAAGATGGAAGCAAGCCCGCGGACGACGGGCAACTGCGCATCCTCTCACCGTGGTATTTTGGAAGCCTCAGTGTGGGCCTGGCACTCTGCACGGCCTTCGTCTTCCGACAGTTGCGAATCGCGCGCCCGCTCCTCGAACTCTCGCTGTTCCGCGATCGCGCACTGCTGGCAAATGCACTCCTGATCGCGATCATGCAGTTTGCGATGGCGGGGATTGTCGTGGAAGGCTCGATTTACGCGCAGGAGGTACTCGGATTCTCACCATCGCGCGCAGGCGCGAGCCTTATGCCGATGCTTGTTCCGGTGATCCTCCTCGCACAGGTCGCTGGCAGACGCTACGACCGTCTTGGTGTTCGACCACTCGCGCGAATCGGCACGGTGCTCGCGACGCTTGGGTTTGCTGTGTGGGGCGCGGGTTGCTTCGTTGAGCGCTACGCGGTCATCGCATCCGGCATGATGATCCTTGGCGGTGGCGTCGCGTTCATCATGTCACCGGCAAACACCGATGCGCTCTCGCGGGCGCCCGCGGAAATGCGCGGCCAAGTGTCCGGTCTCATGCAGACATTCCGGCAAGCTGGCGGCGCACTCGGTGTCGCGTTTACCGCATGCGTGGTTGACCTCTCGCGCGCCACGGGCCAGCCGCTGTCGGGCGCGATCGGCTTCGCGATGATTGGCGGCGCTTGTATCGCGGCGCTTGGCATCGTCGTTGCGCATCGGATGCCCGCGACCAGCGGGCGCGCGGCGGTGTAGCCTCCGGGGATGAACCCGAAAGTTGCGCTTGTCGTTGCGCCCATCCTCCTTGTCTTCTCGAACATCTTCATGACCTACGCCTGGTACGGGCATCTCAAAGACTTCAAGTCGAAGTCGCTGTGGATTGCCATCCTCGCGAGTTGGGCTGTGGCATTTTTCGAGTATTGCCTCCAAGTGCCCGCGAATCGCATCGGTTTCCAACAGGCAGGGATCTCACTTGCGCAACTGAAAGTCATGCAGGAAGTGATCACGATGTGCGTGTTCGCTGCCTTTGCGGTCATTTACATGAAAGAGCGACTGACGATGAATTTCCTCTATGCAGGCCTTTGCCTCGTGGCAGCGGCGTTTTTCATGTTCCGCGATTTGAAGCCTGCGGCCTAGTTCGCCCTGAGGATCGTTTCGAAGGATGTACATTTTGCGGATGACCTCTTTGCATAAAGTGCCTCGACGACGCGATCTCCGCGCACGGCGTGTTCTCGCCGAGCTTCCGCTCGCCGTCGGACTCGCGACAGGTGTCGCGGTCATCGCACAGTGGTCGCCGGGCGGCGAGGTCAAGTCTGCCGCGAATATCGCTTGGAGCCTTTGGCTCGTGGCGACCATCGTCGTCTGCGCGTTTCGCGCGATGGCTCATGCCGACACGCTCGCGGAGATCTTCGGGGAGCCACTGGGAACGCTCATCCTCACGGTCTCAGCGATCACGATCGAAGTTGCGGCAGTCTGCGCCATCATGCTTGGAAGTGACGGCGACCCCACCGTCGCCCGCGACACGATGTTCTCCGTGCTCATGATCATTTTGAATCTGCTGATCGGTCTCTCCATGCTGCTCGGCGGATGGAAGCGTGGCGAGCAGGAGTTCAATCCGCAGAGCGCCTCGTCATACCTTCCTCTCATCGTCGCACTCGCGACGATTACGCTCGTGCTCCCGCGTTTTACCCAGAGTGCAGCGGGTGGATCAATGAGCGACCCGATGGAGCTTTTCGTCGGAGTCAGTTCGCTCGGCATCTATCTCGTCTTCCTCATCATGCAGACAACGAAGCACCGCGCCTTTTTTGCTCATCACGGGACAACTGAGCGTGCGGCAGCATTGTCGCGAAAGGCGCACGCAACTGGCAAAGTGCATGAACATGGCTCACCGTGGATCGCGGGACTGCTGCTTCTGATCGCGCTCGTCGCCGTCGTCATGATCGCGGAGGGCCTCGCGGGCCGCGTGCGCCATCTCCTCTCCGCGCTGTACATCCCGAGCGGTATCGGCGGTGTTTTGATCGCTGCGCTTGTTCTCGCGCCTGAGGCCTTCGCGGCACTCCGCGCCTCCGCACGCAACGATATGCAGCGCAGCATCAATATCCTCCTCGGCAGCGCGCTCGCCACGATTGGGTTGACTGTTCCGGCCATCATGGTGATTCGCTGGATAACCGGCTCGTCACCCGAACTCGGACTCGATGCCCCCTACATCGTCCTGCTCATTGCGACCTTCCTCGTCTCGTCGATCAACCTTCTCCGCGGTCGCGTCAACGCCATGCAGGGCGTGATCCATATTCTTCTCTTCCTCGCCTGGATCGTGACGATTCTCGATGAAGCCACCGTGCCGTGACGGCGACTGCGCCTCGTCACTGCGGGCAAGTACACTTCGGGGATGCGCCCTGCATTCCTCGTCTTGATCGCTTTCACCGCGGCTCTGACCGCGTCGTCCGCACTCTTTGCGAGCGTCCCCGCGCCCACGGTGAATGACCGCGTGGCGACGATCGATGCAAACCAGACGGCTTCCGCTGGCGTGCCCATCGGCGAACTCGATCGCGCGCTCGCCTCCGTGCCTTCCGATCAGCGCGCCTCACTCGCGTGGCTCATCAAACATATGCCCGACGCGGACCGCGACACGCTTGACGCGGCCTTTCTCCTTGCCCACGTCGACGGTGCGTACTCCGCGTGGAAGTCAGCGCCATGGAGCGCGATGGTTGACGAGGAGACCTTTCGCGATGCGATCCTTCCCTACGCGAGCGTCAGCGAAACGCGTGAACTGTGGCTTCCAACATTGCGTGCGACATGCCTTCCCCTGATTGTCGGCGCGAAATCGCCGGGCGAGGCTGCCGTGCTCCTCAATCAGAAGCTCTTTCCCGCGGTTCAAGTAAAATACTCAACGAAACGCGCGCGCGCCGACCAATCGCCGAGCGAGTCGATCGCATCGGGCCTCGCGTCATGCACCGGACTTTCGGTGCTCCTCATCGACGCGTGCCGCTCGGTGGGAGTCCCTGCACGATTCGTCGGAGTCCCGATGTGGACCGATGGCAGCGGCAATCACTCGTGGGTTGAAATCTGGGATGGCGCGCAGTGGCGCTACACCGGCGCCGCCGAACCATCGGGTGACAAACTCGACGAGGGCTGGTTCGGGGGACGTGCCTCGGGGCAAAACCGAAGCAAGCCCGAACACGCGATCTACGCGGTCACCTGGCGCGATACCGGAGTTGAGTTCCCAATGGTGTTTGACGCCTCGCGGCCGCGTGCCAGCGCCGTGGACGTCACCGACCGCTACGCCGGAAAAGCGGCAACGGTCGGTGAGGGAATGAAGTTGATGCGCGTGACCGTTCGTGATCCGGGGACCAATCTCCGCCTATCGCGCCCGGTTGAAATCCGCGATGCCGCCGGAAAGTCGATTCTTGCGTCAGGAACCACCAAAGACGAGCGCTTCGACCTCAATGATCACCTCGAACTCGTCGTGCCGATCGTGGGACCACAGTCGTACTGGGTGAATGGCGCGTCGATCGCGGAAATCAAACTGGTGAAGTCAGGCGACGCAGTCGTCGAGGTGACTCTCACGGCTCCGACCGAAGCAATGTCAGCACCCGGCGCAGTTGGCGATGAACGCGCAACGACCGACGATGCGCGCGTCGATGCTGTCGAACCGATCCGTGAAATGCAGCTCTTCCTTCGCAAAGGCTCGGTTGCGGAGCTCGTGGCGCAACCATTCGCGGCGACTCCAATCGATCGGGGCGACGTCGATCGTGTCGCGACAATTCTCAGGAAAGACTACGCCACCGAAGTGCGCAAGTTGCAGAAGAACGAGTTTGAATCGAAGGTGCTCATCGCAGATGACGGGACCAAAATGCCATTTTGGTACGCGGTTTATGGTGAGAAGCCGAAGTCTGGCCGCAGCCTTTACATCTCGATGCACGGCGGCGGCGGCGCGCCTGCGCAGGTGAATGACCAACAATGGGAGAACCAGAAGAAGCTCTACAAGCCGACTGAGGGCGTGTATGTCGCGCCGCGCGCGCCGACCGATACGTGGAATCTCTGGCACCAAGGACACATCGATACGCTCTTCGCCGAACTCATACGCGACATGATTGTGTTTGAGGATGTCGATCCAAACAAGGTTTACTTTATGGGCTACAGCGCTGGTGGCGATGGCGTGTACCAACTCGCGCCGCGCATGGCCGACTCCCTCGCGGCCGCCGCGATGATGGCCGGACATCCCAATGAGACGCGGCCTGACAGTCTGCGGAATCTCCCTTTCACGCTGCACATGGGTGGCGAGGACAAGGCCTTCACCCGCAACGACATCGCGCGCCGCTGGAAGACCATGCTCGCAGAACTGGCCGCGAACGATCCAGGGGGCTACCCCAACGAGGTCGTGATCCACGAAGGCAAGGGACACTGGATGGATCGCGAGGATGCGGTCGCTGTGCCGTGGATGGCGAAATTCACCCGCGATCTCCGACCCACCAAAATCATCTGGCTTCAAGACGACGTGACCTCATCCCGCTTTTATTGGCTTGCAAATCCTGCGCCGAAAGCGGGCCAGCGTGTGGTCGCGACGCGAGATGGCCAGACGGTCACGGTTGATGAAGCGAGCGGCGTGGACGAGCTTGTGGTGCGCTTTGATGATTCGATGGTGGATCTCTCGAAAGCCGTCACTGTCAAGGCTGGGGCTGCGCTCGGTGGCGGCGTGCTGTTCGATGGAATTCTTCCGCGCTCTATTGGTGTCATGGCGAAGACACTTGTTGAACGTGGAGATCCAAGCGGAATCTTCAGTGCGGAGATTCAGGTCAAGATGCCAACGAAGTCCGGGACATGACCCCGCCGGATCGGCTACCCTACGAGCAGTGAACTTTCGACTCGTTGCCTCTCGGCTTGTTCTCGGCTCGATCGCTGCGGTGGCTTGCTTTACTCAACACGCTTGGGCGGAGACTGGCAACGTCGACAAACTGCTTGCGGGGCTCGGCTATGGGCTTCTGATCGCCGGATGCATCGGCCGTATCTGGTGCGCGGTCTACATCGCCGGCCGCAAGAACCTCGACCTTGTCGATAAAGGCCCATTCTCGATCACGCGTAACCCACTGTACTTTTTCAGCTTCCTCGCCTTCATTGGGGCAGGTTTGTCCTTCGAATCGCTCACCATCGCCGCCGCCTTCGGTGCGGCCTTCTTCGCGACACACTGGCGCACGATCCACCTTGAAGAGCGCAATCTCCACAAGATTTTCGGCGCGGTGTACGACGAGTACATGAAGCGTGTGCCGCGCTTTTTCCCGAAGCCACGCCTCTACGCAGGGTCCGAATTTGTGACGGTCAACTCTCGCGTTTTTACGCGCACGATGCTCGAAGCCGGGCTGATTCCACTCGTTTACCTCGGCGCTCAGGCGATTGAGGTTGGCCATGAGCAGGGCATTCTGCCGACGCTCCTCCGGCTGTATTGAGTGCCACTTCAATTCTTGCCAGAGACGGGTCGCGAAGAGCCTGCGGGCTGTGACGGCGTCGTGGCCTTTGCTTCACGCGCTCCCTCTACAAATTGCAGCGTCGCGTCGGTCATCGGGCCGGGTCGTAGGCCAGCGGCGCGCGCGTGCGCGAGTGCGTCTTCCGTCGACAACCCCTGCTTCCGTGCGAGATAGCTGCCCCACACCATGCCACAAGTCGACGCCGAGCCGCAGTGCATGAGTGTGGGACCAGTCCCTTCGTCGACTGACCGCGCAAAGGCATCGATGTACGCATCGGTGAGCGTCTCGGCGTTGACCGGCATCTCGATGAGCTCGATACCGAGTTGCTTCGCGACAAGCCGCGGGTCGTAGCCGCGCGCGGCAATGACCTCTTCCGCGCTCTTCAGTGCGATGATTCGCTTGACCCCACGCGCCGCGAGCGTGCGCAACCCGGCCTCGGTCGGCCAGCCCGCAAAGTACATCGCTCCGTTGGAGGAGATGTTGTTGAACTCGCTGACGAGTGTTGGGTCCGCAATCGGCTGTGCGAGGAGGGGCGCGCTTCGCTCAAGGACCGGAGTGGCGGCCGCGGTCGGCACGAGTGCCATATTCGACGGCTCAATGAGCTCGGCGCGCGGTGCGGGCTGCTTCTGCGGCGAGCATCCGGCAAACAGGGCGAGAAACGCCGCAGCGTTGACGGTTGCGGCGAAAATTGGAAACGTGGCGCGGGTTGGAAGCGGCATATTCGTTACATCGGCTCGAACTGTTCATAAATCTTCAATGGAACGATCCGCGAGGAGTCCAGATGTCGAGATAGCGCTCACTCTTGCCAGTTTCCGGTAGGCAGGTCTCCGAGAAACATCGTCCACGCACGACCGTCTCCAAATGATGGAAGTCACCTGTGCGGCAGCCAGAGGAGAGTTTCAACCGCTCTGATTTCCCAGAGCTCTGGCAGTGCCGATCGCTCGTGTTTCCTCGGTGCCCACGAGTCACCGTTGATTTGCGACGAACCCTCCTCTCCTCCCCCGTCCGTCCGTCGCCGTGGTTCGTACGCTCGGTCGGATCGCGCGCCGACGGCGATGATTCGAACTCAGCTTTCGACCTACAAAGTGCCTCACGAATGGCGTTGCGGTCAGACCGCGAAAGCCAGAGATTGCGACGCCTCAAGCGCCACGATTTCGCATTCCGTTCGCAAGCTGTACGAGTGGCTTCTTTGAAACCTCTTGGCTTACGACTGTTCGCCCGGCACACACGACAGAACGCCTTGATCTATTCTTGCCGCCCGTGAACAAGCCTCGCTCCGACGAACCGACGAAACTCACGCCGCAAGCGCGACCTGTATTCGTCTTGGGCGCCGGTGCGATCGTGCGTGACGCACAGCTTCCGGCGTACCGTCGCGACGGCGTGCCCATCGGCGGTTTCTTTGACCTGCATCACGACCGCGCCGTAGCCCTCGCGGCGACTTTTCCAGGCGCGGAAGCATTTGCAACGCGCGACGCGCTCATCGTGCGGTGCAGCGCGGTGAACGGCATCTATGACCTCGCTCTCCCTCCGCAGGCGTTGACCGAGACGCTCACCGCGTTGCCGCGAGGGGCAACCGTGCTTGTGCAGAAGCCCTTCGGCAGCACGCTCAATGACGCCACTGCACTCCTTCAACTCGCAGACGCGCGCGGAATCCGTGGCGCTGTGAACTTTCAACTCCGATTCGCACCCGCGATCGTTGCGCTCCGCGCGTTGATCGCGGAGGGCGTACTCGGCGAGATCGTCGACTTCGAGATACGCATCGTCTGCCGCATGCCCTGGAACACGTGGCCGTTTCTTGAAGGTATGCCGCGGATGGAGATTTTGATGCACTCCATCCACTACCTCGATCTCGCGCGGGCGATCCTTGGCGAACCGGAGCGCGTTTGGTCCGCTGCCTTTGGGCACACAGCGGATGCGCAACTCGCTGAAACCCGCTCGACAACCGTGCTTGGATTCCGCGGCGGTCAACGCGCGGTCCTCTCGACCTACCACCACCATGACGCACCACCGAAGCATGACGCCTCGCACCTCCGCATCGAGGGCACCCTTGGCACCGCAGTCGCGCGACTCGGTGTGAACCTTGACTATCCGCGCGGCCGAACCGATACGCTCGAAGTGTCGACGCATGGTGGTGCCTGGCGTTCGATCGAGTTGTCAGGTAGCTGGTTTCCCGACGCGTTCGGCGGCCCGATGCGTGAGCTTCAACAGCTTGCGAGAGATCCAACCTTCTCACCGCAGTCGAACTTCGCAGACGCCTGGCGCACCATGGCCCTTGTTGAAGCGTGCTACGCGAGTGCTGCGAAAGGCGAGCGCGTTCCCACCACTCCGCTCGAGAACTAACCCAATGCCAGACACCACCATCATCCGCGCGGAGATCGTTGATCTTCGCTTTCCAACCTCCGAGGATCATCATGGCTCGGATGCGGTTCATGTTGATCCCGACTACTCCGCTGCCTATGTCGTACTGCACACGGACGGTACACACAATGGTCACGGGCTGACTTTCACCATTGGTCGCGGCAACGAGATCGTCTGCCAAGCGATCGAATCGCTGTCGACACTCGTGGTCGGCCGAACACTCGCCGATATCGCCCATGACCGCCGCGCGTTCTGGCGCAGCCTCGCGCAGGACTCGCAATTTCGTTGGCTTGGCCCTGAGAAAGGTGTGATGCAACTCGCGCTCGCTGCGATCATCAACGCAGTGTGGGACCTCGAGGCACGCGAGTCGGGCAAACCATTGTGGAGACTTCTCGCCGACATGCCGGCGGAGGAACTTGTCGCGGCCACCGACCTGCATGGAATCCGTGATGCTGTCGACGAAGCGTCGATGCTTGCGATGCTCAAAAACAACGATTCTTCCCGCGCGGAGCGTATCGCGCGCGTCGAACGCGAGGGATTCCCCGCGTACACCACCAGCTGCGGTTGGATCGGATATTCGGACGACACCGTGCGCGCGCGCTGCCGCGAGGCGATCCGTGAGGGCTTCAATCACTTCAAGATGAAGATCGGCCAGTCAATCGATGACGATGTTCGCCGCGCGCGCATCATCCGCGAAGAAATTGGACCGCAACGCGTTTTGATGGTTGATGCAAATCAACGCTTCGATGTGCAGCAAGCGATCCAATGGATCAAACCGCTCGCACAATTCGATCTTTGGTGGTTCGAGGAGCCGGTGTCCCCTGATGATGTCCTCGGCCATGCAGAGATCGCGCGAGCGATTGCGCCGATCCAAGTGGCCACCGGTGAACAGTGCCAAAATCGTGTGATGTTTAAGCAGTTTCTTGCCTCGGGTGGCATGCAGATTTGTCAACTCGACTCATGCCGAGTTGGTGGCGTCAATGACAACCTCGCCATCATGGCACTTGCTCGTCGATACGGCGTTCCAGTGTGCCCTCACGCCGGTGGTGTTGGACTCTGCGAACTCGTCGCGCACCTCATCATGGTTGATTACATTCGCTTTAACCCATCGATGGATGGCCGCGTCTGCGAGTTCGTCGACCATCTGCACGAACATTTTGTCGATCCCTGCATCGTGCGAAATGGGCATTACCTTGCACCGGAGAAACCTGGATATTCCTGCGAAATCAAGCGCGAATCGCTGCGAGCATTCGCCTTCCCCAACGGCCCCGAGTGGGTCAAACGACAACCAAACGGAGCAGCGCGATGAGTGGACGACTCAATGGCAAGCGTGCATTTGTGACGGCAGCGGCGGCTGGAATCGGCCGCGCATGTGCGGTTCATTTTGCACGCGAGGGCGCGGAAGTAATCGCCACCGATATCGATGCAGATAGCCTCGCATTGCTTGCCGCCGAAAGCCCACGCATCACCGTGCGCACGCTTGACGCCCGCGATTTTGCCGCGATTCGAACTGCTGCCGTCGAGGCAGGTGCGATTGACATCTTGCTCAACGCCGCCGGATTCGTTCATCAAGGAACGCTCCTCGAGTGTGATGAGAAGTCGTGGGATTTCTCGTTTGATCTCAATGTGAAGAGCGTGTACCGCATGCTGCATGCATTTCTGCCCGGAATGATTGAGCGCAAACGCGGAAGCATTGTGTCGATTGCGAGTGTCGCGAGTTCGATTCGCGGAGTGCCCAACCGCGCGGCATACAGCGCGACGAAGGCGGCTCTCATCGGTCTCACCAAAGCGGTTGCTGCCGATACCGTTGCGCACGGCGTTCGCGTGAACGCGATCTGTCCGGGCACGGTCGAAACACCGTCGCTTGCCGGACGCATCAATCAAAACGCCGACCCGGACGCCGCACGCGCAGCATTCATCGCGCGCCAGCCGATGGGTCGCCTCGGAACGGCCGATGAAATCGCGCGGCTTGCGGTTTATCTCGCAAGCGATGAGGCGAGCTACACCACCGGCGCGATTCATGTGATCGATGGTGGCTGGACCATGTGAGCGTCAGAATCGGTAGATTCGCAGCGCATTTTCCATCAAAACCGCCCGACGCTCGTCGGCGGACCACGCCGTTGCGATCTCGTTCGTCACGCGGATCCACTGCGTGAGTCGCGTGGTCGCGAAGCAGACTGGCCAATTCGAACCCCACATCACACGCGTCGGACCGAAGCACTCGAGACACCACTCGACCCACGGTCGAGCTTCGTCCGCGGAGAGCGCACGCCCCGCGTTTTCAAACATCGCCGACCACTTCACAGAGACATTATCGCATGCAGCAACGCGTGCCACGAGTCGCTGCCACTCCAGACGCTCCGGACTCAACCAACCCGCGCGCAGTGGTGGATTTCCAAGATGGTCGAGGATAATCATGGCATCGGGTGCGGAACGCGCACTGTGTTCAACAAGTGCGAGGTCCGACCAACGCGTGCAAAAATCAAAGGAAAATCCGTGCGAACCCAGCACGCGTAGATCAGCGAGAAATCGCGTGGTGCCAAATGGCACATCTCTTGCATGGAAGACGCGCCTCGCGCCCCGAACTTCAGTGATCTCTGCGACCGCATCGAGTTGTGCTGCAAAATCGGCGGCGCCTAGATCGACGGCGGCAACGATCGCAAAACGCCGCCCCTCCGCGCGTGCCGATGCCGCAAGGCTCTGCGCTTCCCGCGCAGAATCGCTTGGCGCCATGTCCGCCTCGACGAGTACGACCGGACCACCGGTGCCCCCTTCCGACGCTACGCGGGACAGATTGAACGATCCAGCAAAATGTGGCGCCTGCGTGAACCACGGCGCCCGCAACTCCGCCGCGTCCCACACGTGAAGGTGCGCGTCGGACCAAGTCATGTGATCGAAAACAGCGTCAGCGTTCGCCATCGCTGCAGCCTACCCGGCCCGCTACCCTGCGCGCATGTCGACGAATTGCCACGCGCTCAACCACTATGTCACTCTCGGGCGTTCCGGATTACGCGTCTCTCCGCTGTGCCTTGGCACCATGACCTTCGGCCTTGAATGGGGCTTCGGCTGCGCCGAGGAAGTTGCCACATCGATGCTCACGCGATATCTCGAGCATGGCGGGAACTTCATCGACGCAGCCAATATCTACACCAAAGGTCACAACGAATCGATCCTTGGCGATTACTTCACTTCAGGCCCGGGGCGCGGTCGCCGCGACCGCGTCGTCATCGCCACCAAGTTTGGCGGCAACATGTGGCCGGGCGATCCGAATGGCGGCGGCTCAAGCCGAAAGTCCATGTTCAACGCCGTGGAGCATTCGCTCCGACGCATGAAGACCGATTACATCGATCTGCTCTGGTGCCACTTCCAAGACGTGCACACGCCAATTGACGAGACGATGCAGTCGCTCGATCTTCTGGTTCAACAGGGCAAAGTGCGATATTCCGGATTCAGCGATCACCCGGCGTGGGTCTGCGTGCAAGCGACGTACGAGGCGGTGTTCCGTGGATGGTCGCAGCCGATCGCAATCCAGATCGAACACTCACTCCTACAACGCACCGTCGAATACGACCTCCTCCCAATGGCGCGCAAAATCGGCCTCGGTGTGACACCGTGGAGTCCACTCCGTGGTGGCGTGCTCAGCGGGAAATTCACTCGAGAAGATCGCCCCAAGGATGATGGCTCAACGCGCGTTCGCAGCGATTCCAAATACCTCAGCGAGTCAACGTATGTGCTGCTTGACGCGATTCGCGAGATCGCCGAATCGCACACCTCCGCACATTCAACAGTCACGCCGGCGCAGGTCGCGCTGCGTTGGGTCATGGACCGTGCAGGCGTCACCAGCACGATCATCGGCGCGCGCACGATGCAACAACTCGATGACAACTTGGCAGCCTGTGCACTTCGGTTGGGTGCTGATGAAACAACCCGATTAGACCGCCTTACCGAACCGCTTCCCTGCTTTCCACACGACTTTATCAACAACCTGATTCCCAACACTATTCATGGCGGCACGCGCATCAACGGTCGCGACACCCAGCCATGGCCGCTCGCTCCACATTCCGATTCTGAGCGCTGGTGATCCACATGCCTGAAGCAAACTTCGACGGCCTGGTTGGCCCCACCCATAGTTACGCTGGCCTTTCGTACGGCAACATCGCGAGCGCGCGCAACCAAGGCGCAACAAGTAATCCGCGCGCCGCGGCGCTCCAGGGCCTTGCGAAGATGGAGGCAGTCGCCGAACTTGGACTCGTACAGGGCGTGCTGCCGCCGCAGGAGCGACCGCATCTTCCCACGCTGCGAGCCCACGGTTTCTCTGGTTCTGACGCGGAAGTTCTCGCGAAAGTGGCTGAGGCCGATCCCGTTCTCCTCGCGCGGGTTTCAAGCGCGAGTTCGATGTGGACCGCCAACGCTGCCACCGTGATGCCGGGGAGTGATACGCGTGACGGTCGGACGCATTTCGTCACTGCGAATCTGCGGGCAATGTTCCATCGCGCCATTGAGCCGCCCGTGACTGCGCGTGTACTCTCAGCGACCTTCGCGGACCAGACGCGCTTTGCGATTCATGATGCGCTTCCAGCGGACAGCGCATTCGACTTCGGCGACGAAGGTGCGGCGAACCACACGCGCCTCACCCGCAGCGCTGCAAACGGCGGCGAAGTTTGCGGCATCCACCTCTTCGCCTACGGTCGTGCCGAGAGCGCGAAGCGCGTTCCAACACGATTTCCCGCTCGGCAGACCCTCGCTGCAAGCATGCGTGTCGCTGAGCTTGGCCAACTTGATCTCTCCCGATGCATTTTTGCACAACAAAACGCTGATGCAATCGATGCGGGAGTGTTTCACAATGATGTGATTTGCGTCGGAAATGGCAACATGTTGTTCTGTCACGAATTCGCGTTCGAAGACCGATCAGCGACGCACGCTGCACTCCGCGAAGCCGTCGGTGAATCACTCATCATCGCCGAGATCACCAACGATGAAGTTGGGCTCGAGGATGTCGTGAAGAGCTATCTCTTTAACAGTCAACTCCTGACAGTCGCCGACGGGACGATGGCACTTCTCTGTCCGATCGAATGCGCCGAAAATCCGCGTGTGCGCGCCGCGATTGATCGCGTCATCTCCGACCACACGAATCCGCTCACACGCGTGACCTTCTTAGATGTGCGCGAAAGTATGCGCAACGGTGGAGGCCCGGCCTGCCTGCGGCTTCGCGTGCCGCTGACGGAATTGGATCTTGCTTCGATGAACCGTGCGGTCCTCATTGATGCAGATTGCCTCGCGGTCCTGCAATCTTGGGTAAAGACGCACTATCGCGAATCACTGAGCGCGCACGATCTCGCGGATCCATTGTTACTGCGTGAGTCGCGAGATGCGCTCGACGAACTGACTCGGATCCTCAAACTCGGATCGATCTACGACTTCCAGCGTGCGTGACCCTCACGACTCCACAGGGATGTGTTCGCAACACCTGCCAGCATCGTCTGGCGCTATCCTGCGACAATGCGCCGGTTCCAATCAATTGTTAAATTTACAGCATCCCATCTTTATCTGCGGACCTTTGGCGTGCGCGCCTTCGTTCTCGCGTTCCTCGTCGTACTGACTGGGCTTGCGCCTGTCGGCTGCGCAGCGAAGCGTCCGATCGTTCCACCTGATGAATTGACTGCTCAAGGCGTGCAGCGTCGCGTCGACCTCCGCAGTGATCTGCTTGCGAAATCCCAAGCGCTTCTGATGCGCGTGGCGATGGGCGCCGAAGCTGATCGCACGATTGATGTGTTGGTGCTCTCGGGCGGCGGAGACTACGGCGCGTTCGGCGCTGCGGTCTTACGGAGTTGGAAGTCGTGCACTGGCGCCGACGCGATGCCGGAGTTTGATGTGGTGACCGGTGTAAGTACCGGCGCGTTGATCGCGCCATTCGCATTTCTTGGCACCGACACGGATCTCAAGGCTTGCGAAGATCTCTATCGAAATCCGAAGCCTGACTGGGTTCGCACTCGAGGGATTCTTGCGCTCCTACCGGACAACGCCAGTCTCGCCGAAGTCCCCGGACTTGAGCGCGAACTCCGTGGCGCAGTGAACAAGGACTTCGTAAAGCGACTCTCCACCGAGGGGGCGCGCGGACGCCTGCTCATCGTCAACGCCACCGATCTCGACCACGGTCGTGCACAGGCATTCGAACTCTCATCTGAAGCAACACGCGTCCTTGAGAATGACAACATCGATCGCCTACACGACATCATGCTGGCGAGTGCAGGAATCCCTGGAGTTTTCCCCCCTCGCGAGATCGACGGCACGCTCTACGCCGACGGCGGTGTGACCTCGAACATCCTTTACGGCGCACCGGTGCAGTACGAAGACTCGATCATGTATCGATTCAAGAAGGCCTTCCCAAACGCGAAGCCACTGAAGGTGCGATATTGGGTGATCTTCAACAACCAAGCGATGACGCCTGCGAAGACTGTGCAGCGTTCGTGGCTGGAGGTGCTCGGGCGGAGCATTGAGGTCGCGATCCGCTCGTCGACGATGACGTCACTGCGCCACCTCTACTCATACGCCGACTCCGTGACACGCCG
>CAMDMA010000025.1 GCA_945902075.1 Candidatus Kuenenia stuttgartensis
TGTGTGACTCAGGCGCGGCTGCGGCCGCTTCCTCTGGTGTTGTCCGCACGGTTGGTGTGTGACTCAGGCGCGGCTGCGGCCGCTTCCTCTGGTGTTGTCCGCACGGTTGGTGTGTGACTCAGGCGCGGCGAGGATTACGAGGCGGCCCCCAGTTACCCGTTGACTCGCGTAGGTTTCGGAGGCGTGTACACTTCGCGACCTATGGGTAGCTCCCTGAATCTCCAGTTGACCCCCGAGGTCTTCCAACTCATCGTCAACGTGGCGCTCATCGTCGCGATGGTTCACATCATTCTTGGTGGATGTGCCTACGCGATCATGCTCGAGCGCAAGTTGAGCGCTTGGATGCAGGATCGACTCGGACCAAATCGCACGGGCCCGATGGGGCTCCTCCAGCCAATTGCGGATGGTCTCAAGTTCATGATGAAGGAGGACTACAACCCGGTTGGCGTCGACAAGGCGCTGTTCGTGTTGGCGCCTGGGTTTATTGTTGCTCCTGCGATCATGGGCTTCGTCGTGATTCCGTGGGCCGGACAAATGGACGCGACCGCGCTTGTCCAGTGGCTTGGAATTGGCATCAGTAACGCGGAATATCCCGTCCGTCTGATCGGCGCGAACATCAACATCGGTGTTGTCTACCTCCTTGCGACCTCCGCAATCGGCGTCTACGGCGTGTCTCTCGGTGGTTGGGCAAGCAACAACAAGTGGTCATTCCTTGGTGGACTCCGCGCGAGCGCGCAGATGATTTCCTACGAGATCCCGATGGGCCTCGCGCTGCTCTGCATCGTCCTCGCGGCCGGTACGTTCTCTCCCTATGACATCGTCGAGCAGCAACTCGCGGGCCAATGGAACCTCGTGCAACAACCGCTCGCAGCGGTCATCTTTTACACGTGCCTTCTCGCCGAAGCGAATCGCGCGCCATTCGATCTTGCCGAAGCTGAAAGCGAGCTGATCGGCGGCTACCACACCGAGTATTCCTCGATGAAGTTCGCCCTTTTCTTCCTCGGCGAGTACTTCCACATCATCACAGGCTCGGCGTTCTTCGTCGTGCTGTTCCTTGGCGGTTGGAGCCTCAATCCTTTCACGGGCTTCGATCTACCAAGTGACGCGACGCCGCTCATTGCGCTGCTTCAGATTAGTGTTGTGATGTTTAAGGTTTTCCTCATGGTCTCGCTGACCATGGCGATTCGCTGGACGCTTCCGCGCTTCCGCTTTGATCAACTCATGCGCTTGTCTTGGGAAGGCATGATTCCGGTGTCGCTTGTGCTCCTTCTCATGGTGTCCTTCCTCGTGTATTTCGGCAAGACCGATTACATCTGGGCGGGTTCACTCGCGGTGGCGACCCTTGTCTATCTCATCAAGCCGATCATGGGTTCTCATGTGGAGGCGAACCAGCGCATTCGCATGATTGGCAGCCGCTTCAGTCCGCTGACGGACGCAGAGTCAACCCTCGCGCACCGTCCGATGGTTGCGCTTGACGACCGCGCGATTCCAGATCCACGACAGGGACTGATGTCGCAGCACTGATCCGAGTGCTGAACGCAGTGCTGATCGCAGTGCTGAACGCAAGTCTGAACGCAAGAGATGATTCATTCGCTCCTCGGACTCTTCCATCTTGGCTTTGCGACCCGCTTTCGGGTCCGCGGGGCGTATTGGAGTTGGCGTAAGGACACGGCATTCGGCAATGACCCGGCCAAGTGGCCCTCCGCTGCGGAGCGTCGGCACGCCATGCTTGACTACGCGCGGTGGGCTTGGCGGATGCGTCGGTACACCCGCTGAGTGCGCGGCAAAGGTCTGTGCGCGGCGAGGGTCTGTGCGCGGCGAGGGTCTGTGCGCGGCGAGGGCATCTAGCTTTCTGACTTTTTCTACCGAACTTTTTCCGAACATTCAGGAATGACCCGGCGCGTCGGTAAAGTCGCGCTCATGGCAAAGACACGCACGGAATACCTCTGTCGGGAGTGTGGCGCAAACCAGCCCAAGTGGCTTGGAAAGTGCCCTGATTGTGGCGCCTGGGATAGTCTCGAGAAGTTCGCTGTCGAGGTCGAGGCGACCAAGGTCAGTGCTGCCCCGATTTGGGGTCATGCGCCGGACGGCGCGGAGGTCGACGAACTGGCGCGGCTTGGTATCGGTCGGGCAGTCGCCCTTGGAAATGTGCCTGAGGCAATCGTGCCGCGACTCGCGACTGGTATCAGCGAGTTCGACCGAGTCCTCGGCGGCGGGGTTGTACCTGGGTCGGTGATGCTACTTGGCGGCGATCCAGGGATCGGCAAAAGCACGCTCTTGATGCAGGCGGCGGCATCCATCGCCGCTCGCGGTGGAGTCGCGCTCTATGCGTCGAGCGAGGAGAGTCCTCAACAAGTCAGGCTCCGTGCCGAGCGGCTTGAGCCAGTACTCCGCGCCGGTGGGGCCAAGGCGCTGGGTGACCGACTGCTTGTTCTCGGCGAAACCAATGTCGCACGCATTGTCGAGCAAGCGCGACGCGCAAAGGCATCGCTTGTGCTCGTCGACTCCATTCAACTTGTCCACCGGCCGGACGTGTCGGCGGCACCCGGGTCTATCGCGCAGTTACGCCGATGCTGTCTCGATCTCGTGGGCCTTGCCAAGTCAACCGGATGCGGCGTCATCCTCGTTGGACACGTGACGAAAGACGGCGCGCTTGCCGGTCCGAAGCTTCTCGAACACCTCGTGGATGTCGTACTTGGCTTCGAGGGCGATCGGCATTCAGCGATTCGAGTGGTGCGCGGGGTCAAGAATCGGTTTGGATCAACGCAGGAGATCGGATTATTTGAAATGCGCGGTGATGGGCTCGCAGAGATCGAGTCGCTTCGAGTGCCAATGAGCGGGGGCGCACCGGCACCGGGCTGCGCGCTCGTTGCGACGATGGCGGGAACAAGATGCTTGCTCGGCGAAATCAATGCGCTGGTGGCTACGGGCTTTCTTGGAAGCGCGAAGCGGCGAGCGAGTGGGCTTGATTCCAGTCGCCTTGCGATGTTGATCGCCGTGCTCGAAAAGCATGGCGGGCTGCGACTCGCGGATCAGGACGTGTTTGCCCAAGCGCTTGGGGGCCTCAAGATCGCGGAACCTGCTGCGGATCTTGCGGTTTTGCTCGCGATCGCTGGGGCCTTTTTGCATCGAGCGTTACCCCAAGGCACCGTCGCGATCGGTGAGGTCGGACTCACGGGTGAGTTACGCACCGTGCCGCATATCGAACAGCGGGTTCATGAGTCCTTGCGTCGAGGCGCACGCGTGGTGCTTGTTCCATCATCCGCTCGGATCGAACAGATGCCCCAAGAAGGCGGAGACAATTCTCGCGTTGCGCATGAACCTCGCGGCGCGCATGAACCTCGCGTCGCGCATGAATCTCGCGTTGCGCATGAATCTCGCGTTGCGCATGAATCTCGCGTTGCGCATGGGGAGTCCGCGAGCGACGCACAGATCGTGAAAGTTGGCACGATCCAACGGGCGCTTGAGTTTCTCTCGCCGGTTCAGCGCGCACTCTCAAGCGAGGGGAAACCGTCTTCATCCACCCCGCGCACCGTTCTGAAGCACCAATGAGTTGCGTCGCAGCAGAAAGTCCGCCATGGATCGACGAAATTTTTCCACCCCCGTCTTGGCCGACATCTTTCAGATATGTACGGACATAAGTTTATTTCAATCAACGACTTAGGAAAAATATTGCCCTGGGGAATCGTTCCTATTCCCCGGGATGGATGTGATCGACTAGACGAGTTGCGCGCGAGTCGGTAGGCTTCCCGCTCATCATTTCGGCCAGAGTCGGTCGATGATGGAAGAACCGTTCGGCTGCGTCCTTTGGTGGGCGTGGCAATAGGCGGACGGGTGGATGACGTGGACCAATACATACGGTCCCAAAACTAGTACGGAGAGTTTCATACATGAGTCTCACCAAGACCGTCGGCTTCTTCGCCGGAACGACCCTTGCCATCGGTGGCGCGGCTTTCGGAGCTGAACAGAACAACGATGCCCTCGCACAGATCGCTGAGCTCAAGGCCCAAATCGCCGAGCTCAAGAACTCGCAGGGCGACCAGTGGCTGACCGAGCAGCGCGCGACCGAAATTCGCGGCATTGTGACCGACGTCCTCGCGGACGCCGACACCCGCTCCAGCCTTCAGGGCAGCGGCGCTGGCGCCGGCTACAACGGCGGCTTCTTCATGTCGTCCGCCGACGGCAACTACTCGATGAAGGTCAATGTCCTCGAGCAGATCCGTTGGACCTTTGATGACCGCTCCAACGCTGGTGACAACGACCAGTCATGGGGCTTCGAGAACAAGCGAACCCGCCTCACTTTCGGCGGCAACATGGTTGACTCGAGCTGGTCGTACAAGCTTGCTTACTACTTCGCGTACTCGAACGACGTTGAGTTCGACCAGGATTCCCCGGTCCTCGCCGACGCGTTTGTCGCCAAGGATCTCGGAAACGGTCTCTCGTTCACCGTTGGTCAGTTCAAGCTCCCCTTCTCGGGCGAGTACGGAACTGATGCTGGCAACCTCCAGTTCAACGACTACTCGACCATCAGCAACGCTTTTGCGAACGGCTACGGTCAGGGTCTCATGATGACCTACGCAAGCGACGCCTTCCGTGGCGCCGTTGCGTACGTCAACGCTCTCAACAGCACGAACGACGAGTTCGCTTCGGGTAGCCCCGAGGACGAGTTCGCGTTCGCCGGTCGCGCCGAGTTCAAGCTCTCGGGCACCTGGGATCAGTTCAACAACGCCATGTCCTTCCGTGGCGAAGAAATGGGCGTTCTCATCGGTGGCGGTATCAACTGGTCCGACTCCAATGACCCAACCACCGGCGATATCTTCGGCGCAACTGCCGACGTGACCGTCGACTTCGGCGGCGCGAACATCATGGGCGCGTTCTACTGGGACAACGTCGACAACGGAACCTCTGAGAATCCCTACGGTTTCACCGTCCAGGGCGGTCTCTTTGTGTCTGATGACGTTGAACTCGTCGCTCGCTACGAGTTCGGCGACGCCGACTCGGCCGCTCTCGACAATGAGTTCTCGACGGCGACCATCGGTGCCAACTGGTACCTCGCCCAGAACACCGCCAAGTTCGGCGCGAACTTCGGTTACGCGTTCGACGGCATCGGCAACACCTGGGGCTTTGCTGCTTCAGGCAACAACTGGCTCCAGGACACCGCTGGCGAAGATGGCCAGTGGATGGTCCAGGCCCAGCTCTCGTTCAGCTTCTGATCAGGTTCGCCTGACCCAGATTGCATCCACCCTTCAACAGTCGCGGGTTCAATCCCATGACTGCAAAAAAGGCTCAGTCGGCCGCCCCACCTGGGGCGGCCGATTTTCGTTTTCCGGTGCGATTGATGAATTGTGGCGCGATCATCTGGCGCTTGCCGATAACCGACCGCGGCTTTCTATCGCCGCGACAAGGAGATGGCAGGATGCCCCAAGCAACGCACAGGACGTGCACGACCCAGCGCCTTTTTCGGGCTCCGCGCCCCCTCCTCACACCCTTGATGCTTGCCGCACTCGGTCTCGCGGGTGTTGCGCGGGCCGACGACGGAAAGGTGCCCGGAGTTCCCGAGTTGCTCGAGCGCATCGAGAAACTTGAGGCATCGAATCGTGCGCTTGCTGGCGAAGTGCAGACGCTCCGTGAGAGCGAGGGCGACGGCTGGCTCAACGAGGCGCGCGCTGCGGAGATTCGCGGCATCGTGAGCGACGTACTCGCCGACAGTGATGTACGAAACTCTCTGCAAAGCACGCCGATGACCGCGGGCTGGAACGACGGGTTCTTTTTGCAAAGTAACGACGGTCGCTTCCGCCTTCAAGCGCAAGGACTCATCCAGTCGCGTTACATCTTCAGCACCATTCAGAACGGCGAATCCGGTGTGACGGTGCCGAGTTCGTATGTCGCCGACAACGTCGAGAACCGATCAGGCTTCGACCTTCCGAACACGCAACTTGAACTCGATGGCAACGCCTTCGGTCCTCAGTTTCAATACAAAGTTCGCGGCGCGTTTTCCTCGAATTCCGAAGCCAACATTGGACAGTATCCAATCTCGAACCTGGGTTCGGGCTCGGGTGAGTTTCAACTGATCGACGCGTATGTGCGCGCAGAGCTGAGCGATGACGTTGCGGTTCGCGTCGGTCAATTCAAGCTTCCATTCGCGCGCGAGCAACTCGTGGACGCGAAGTACCAACTCGGTGTCGCACGATCCACGATTGTCGAACATCTCGGCGTCGGCATTTCGCAAGGCGTTGAGCTCGCGTGGATCTCCTCAGATACGCGTTTCATGGTTGCCTACTCCAACGGCGGCGACGACAACGTGTACGGAATTCTCAAAGGCGCGGGCACTGAGCCAGTGAACAGCGCGTGGGACAATGACAGTGTCGATTGGGCGGTGACGACGCGTTTCGAGTGGAAGCTTGCCGGGCAGTGGCGGCAGTTCAATTCGATGACGAGTCCCCCGGGTGATGAGTATGCGCTACTGATCGGTCTCGCCGGAAACTTCCAAGAAGGTGATCCAAACGCTGGCAACACCGAAGTTACCACCGAGCCAAACACCTGGCTCGCAGGAACCGCAGATGTGAGCTTCATGTACGGCGGCGCCACCATCTTCGGAAGCGTCACCTATTCGTATATGGACTCTGGCTCGGCGTATCTCGAAGGCTCAAACGGCTTCAATCCAGCGGAATTCTTCGACATGGGCGTCAGCCACTCGTGGGGCGCAGTGCTGCAGGCGTCGTATTACTTTGATCCGAAGTGGGAGATGTTCGGTCGGTTCGAGTACGGAACTGCGGACATCCCAGATATCGACAACGGTCCAACGGGAACCTCGAGCTTGTGGAACAGCAACGCGTTGCAGATCGCAACCGTCGGTGTCAACTGGTACATCGATGGCGAGGATCTTAAGTGGTCGAGTGACTTCGGTATCGCCTTCGATGCGGTCGATGGCATTTGGTACAACGGCGAAAATGGTTGGCGTGCTGCGGCGGAAGAGAGCGAAATCGTCTTCCGAACCATGCTGCAGATGGCATTCTGATTCAGGCTCAGAGATCCACGAAATCGCGGGCGTTTCACTGGCCGCAGCGGCTCCGAAGGTTTCGGCATTTCCTACACTCTCGGCTTCCCTGAAGGTCGCGCACGCCGCTCCTGCGGCTGCGTGCCGCTACACCGAGCCGACGGACCATGCCGACCGCAACCGCTTCCACGCACGACTCTCGCACCAGCCCTTCCGTGATCCACCGTATCGAGGTGCGGCCTCGCCGTGGCCACCATGATCCGCGCGGACAGTCCGTGCAGAAGGCGATTGAGGGCCTTGGCCTCGCGCGGCCTCCGAAGAAGGTCGAGCACACGGCGGTTTACCTTATTGAGGGTGACCTCACCGCGAACGAGGTCGATCGCATTGCCAATGAGCTGCTCGCCGACTGCGTGACGCAGTCGACGGAGATTCACGCGTCGACGCGCGCGCCGCGCCCAAGCGTTGCGCCAGGTTCGGCTGTGGTCGAAGTCCATCCGCTGCCGGGAGTCACCGATCCCGCGGCGGAGAGTGTGCAAGCGGCGATTCTCGCGCTCACGGGGAAGAAAGTCGCGGTTCTCACCGGCGACCGTTTCGATCTCCACGGTGTCGACAAGTCTGGCGGCAAAGGTGTCGCCAAGATGGTCGGTGAACGGCTACTCGCCAACCCCGTCATTCACGCGATCCACACCGAACCCTACTTTCCAACAGCGTTTCCGACGGGCAAGCCTTACACGCTGGTCGTCCGCTCGGTGCCGATCACGAAACTCACCGACGTTGAGCTTGAGAAACTTTCGCGTGAGGGACATCTCTTTCTCTCACTCGACGAGATGAAGGCGATTCAGACGGAGTACCGCGCGCTCGGCCGCGAGCCGCGTGAGATCGAACTCGAGACGCTCGCTCAGACGTGGAGTGAGCATTGCGTACACAAGACGCTGAAGTCGACGGTGCGTTACCGCGAACTCGCGCAGGATCCTGCGTTTGAAGGCCAGTGGTCTCTCGTCGAAGACGCAGCGTCGCGACCGAATCATGAGGTCAGCGCCGACGGCGTTGTGCTTGTGAAGAACCTGCTGAAGTCCACGGTCGCCGCGAGCACCCACGAGCTCATCGCCGATGGGATCGATTGGTGCCTCTCGGTGTTTGTTGACAATTCGGGAGTGGTTGCGTTTGACGACACCGATGCAGTGTGCTTCAAGTGCGAGACGCACAATCGACCGAGCGCGATCGAGCCGTATGGTGGCGCGGCAACTGGCATCGGCGGTTGTATTCGCGACATCATTGGAACCGGCCTAGGCGCGAAGCCGATCGCGGCGACCGATGTCTTTTGTGTCGCCTACCCAGACGTTGCCGAGGTTCCGCAGGGTTGCCTTGATCCGCGTCGCGTGCTAACGCAGGTCGTTGCTGGCGTCCGTGACTACGGCAATCGCATGGGGATTCCGACGCTGAATGGCGCGGTGTACTTCGATGACGACTACGTGGGAAACCCGCTCGTGTACTGCGGCTGTATCGGCCTGATGCCGCGCAGTTGCGTGAAGGGTGCGACGCGCCCCGGCGACGCGATCATCGCAGTCGGTGGCCGCACAGGCCGCGACGGCATTCACGGAGCGACATTCTCAAGTGCGGAGCTCACGGATAAGCACGCAAGCGAGTTCAGTCACGCGGTGCAGATCGGGAACGCGATCACGGAAAAGAAGTTACTCGATGCGATCCTCGCGATGCGCGATCGCGTTGCTGGCCCGCTCTACAACGGTCTCACGGATTGCGGTGCGGGAGGGTTTTCAAGCGCCATCGGTGAAATGGCGAGTGAGATCGGCGCAACAGTGCACCTTGACCGCGCCCCGACAAAGTATGACGGGCTTTCGCCAACTGAGGTGTGGATCAGCGAGGCGCAAGAGCGGCTGGTACTCGCGGTTTCGCGCGAAAATATCACGGAATTGGCGCAGATTTGCGCCGATCACGGCGTTGAGTGGTGTGACCTCGGCACGTTCGGGAACGAGTCTGGCGAGGTAGCCCCCGACATCACGCTGCTTTGGCAGGGGCACGAGGTTGGTCGCCTCCCGGTGGAGTTCCTTCACGGTGCGATTCCGATGCCCGTGCGCGAAGCGGTGTGGGATGCGTCATGGGCCGCGCAACAGCGCGCTCCGCGCCGCGCGCCAACCATCAACCGCGAGCTTGCGCCGACCGAAGCGGATGCGCTGCGCGTGCTGCCGGAACTTCTCTCCCACCCGAATATTGCGAGTAAGGCGTGGATCATCCGTCAGTACGATCACGAAGTGCAAGGCTCGAGCGTGCTAAAGCCGCTCGTTGGTATTCCGGTAGGCGCGTCTGCGGGCGGACCATCTGATGCAGCGGTGATTCGGCCGAAAAAGGGCTCTGATCGCGCACTCGCGATTGCGAATGGACTTGCCACTGGGCTCGGTGCTGACCCATACGCGATGGCCATCGCGGCGATTGACGAGTGTGTGCGCAACCTCGTCTGCACGGGCGCCGATCCGACGCGCATTGCGATTCTCGACAACTTCTGTTGGCCGAGTTGCAAGGATCCACGAAACATGGGCTCGCTCGTGCGTGCGTGTGAGGGTTGCTACGACGCTGCGAAGGCGTTTCGTACGCCATTCATCTCTGGAAAGGATTCACTCAACAATCAATTCGTGACCGAGGATGGACGCACCATCCAGATCCCACCGACGCTTTTGATTTCCGGATTCGGTCCGGTTGAGCGCGACACGATGGCGGTCTCGATGGACGCAAAGCACTCGGGCTCGCGGCTTGTAATCGTGGGTGAAACGACGAATCGACTCGGAGGTTCGCACTTCGCGCTTGTCGCCGGTATGCCAAGTGGTGCGCATCGGCTACCGATGCCGTGTCTCAACGCTGGGCCGAAGCATGCTGCCGCGGTCGCGCGTGCGATTCGCACCGGCGTCGTCCGCGCGGCGCATGATTGCAGTGAAGGCGGTGTACTTGTTGCCGCAGCAGAGATGGCCTTCTCTGGCGGGCTCGGACTGTCACTCGATCTCAGCGCGCTACCGACGGTCGGCGAGGTTCCGTTTCTTGCCCGCGCGTTCGCGGAGGATTCCTCGCGATATCTGCTCGAAGTCAACAGCGGCGACCTTACGACGCTGGTTGCTGCGCTCGGAGATGTTCCGCACGCAGTCATCGGTACCTTTGACTCGCGTGGCGAGCTCATCCTCACCGGTGCGGGCGCGACTGCTGGGGTGAAGGTGGCAGCGCTTGGCGAAAGTTGGAGCGGGGGTTTAGCGTGGTAAAGAGCGACGCGCATCAAAAGACGCAGCAAGCAGAACAATCGAAGAGACGCATCACATGAAGGCACTTGTCATCACCGCTCCGGGCATCAACTGCGACCTCGAACTCTGCGAGGCGTTCGAACTCGCGGGTTGCACCGTCGAGAGCGAGTTGCTCACGCGATTGAGCCGTGACCCGTCACGGATCGAACACTTCGATCTGATCGGCCTTCCCGGCGGTTTCAGTTACGGCGACGATATTGCTGCTGGGCGCATCATGGCGGCGCTCATTCGACAGTCGATCTATCCGGCGCTCGCCGATGCGATCGCCCGAGGCACACCGATGATCGCCCCGTGCAACGGCTTCCAGATCGCGGTGCAGGCCGGACTGCTTCCAGGGCCGGAGTCGGGCGAGTCATGGAGTGAAACTCCCACCGAGCCGACGGTCGCGCTCGCGCAAAATGCCTCGGCGCGCTTCAACGACATCTGGACGACCATGGAGATTCCAACTGGAACGCGCTGCGTTTGGACCCGCGGCCTCGTCATGAATGCCGACACCGCGCTCATGCCCTGCGCGCATGGCGAAGGGCGTTTCGTCGCCGACGAAGATGTCGTCGAGGCGCTCGAATCAAACGGACAAGTCGCAGTGCGGTACGGTGCGGGGGATCATTTCAACGGCTCGCTCAACAGAATCGCTGGGATTTGCGACGCGACGGGACTCGTGTTTGGCTTGATGCCGCATCCAGAGCGATATTTGCGGTGGACGCAGCATCCGCGTTGGACGCGCCTCACGGCCGCGCAACGCGTGGGTGACACACCGGGGCTACAGATGTTTCAGAACGCTGTGAAGCATGCCGCACGCAGGCGCGCGACGGCCGGAGGATTGCGATGAGCACGTCGACGACAATTGTTCCTTCGAAGCCCGCGGTGCTTCGCTGCGCGACCATCGGGGTTGGCAAGATGGGTCGGCACCACGCGCGTTTGTACGCGCAAGCCGACGGTTGCGACCTTGTGGGTGTCGTCGATGGCAATGCGGAACGCGCGAGCCGCATCACCGAGGAGTGGGGCGGGCGGGCGTTCACATCGGTTGCGGAGCTCATCGCCCATGGCGTTGACGCGGTCACCATCGCGACGCCGACGGTGACCCATCGCGAGATCGTCGAGCCGTTGCTTGAGGCGGGTATCGCGTGTCTCGTCGAGAAGCCGCTCGCGCCTGATGTCTCAGAAGCGCGTGCGATCGCGGACACCGCGCGCCGCACGGGTGCACTCTTGCAGGTTGGTCATGTTGTTCGATACGACCCGGTGATGGTCGCCGTACGCGAACTCGTTGCTGCGGGCTCGATTCGTCCGCGCTTCATCGAGATCGACCGCGTGAGCCCGATGACGTTCCGTTCGGTCGACGTCGGCGTCGTGCTCGACATGATGATCCACGACCTCGACGTACTCCTCGCGCTCATGGGTGCTGAACCAGAAGAAATCCACGCAAACGCGGTGTGTGTCGTCGGTGAAGCGGAAGATGTCTGCAACGCGCGTCTTGTTTTTCCGGCTGGCAAAGATGGCATCCGCTGCACCGCGAATGTGACCGCGAGCCGCTTGGCACTCAAGACCGAACGCAAGATCCGTCTGATCAGCGAAGACGCGTATGTATCCGCTGATTTCGTCGAGAAAAAGGGCACGGTTGTCCGCAAGACTGCCAATGCTTCGCAACTCGACGATGTGCGTCGGCGCCTGAAGGCAGGTGAAGATCTCTCTGGAGTCAATTACCTTGAGATGATCGCGATGGAACCGCTCAGCGTCGGTGCGGGTGAGCCGCTCAAACTCCAGATGCTCGACTTCCTCGACGCAGTGCGCACAAATCGTCGGCCGCTGGTCAATGCGGAAGACGGCTTTGCTGCCGTGCGAACCGCCGAGCGTATCGTCGCCGCCGCACGCGCCGCTGGCGCGCGGATGGTCTAGGCAAGCAAGACCGAGGCATGCATCATGGCATCCGAAGACCGCGTCCTCCTCGTCGATGACCAGCCCATGATGGGCGAGGTCGTGAACCGCATGCTGGGGGCGGCTGGCGGCATCGTCCTCCGCGTGGTGTCCCGTCCGCAGGAGGCGCTCGCCGCTGCGCGGGAGTTCACACCCACGGTGATCCTGCAGGACATCGAGATGCCGGGCATGAACGGCTTCGAGCTCCTCGACGCCTACCGCGCCGATGCGGAGCTCGCCGAGGTCCCCGTGATCATGCTCACGAGCGTCGAGAACGCGGAGGCGAAGGCGAGGGCCTTCGAGCTCGGCGCGACGGACTACATGGTCAAGTTTCCCGAGGCGATCGAGATGGTCGCGCGCGTGCGGCGGCACTCGCTCGTGCGGCGGCAGGCGCTCGCCCGCGTGCAGCGTGCGGCCGAGGCAGAGCGGGCGCGGAATCCGCTGGGGTTCGGGCGCGAGCCGCTGCCGCAGTGCGACATCGCCATCATCGGTGGCGGCTTCAGCGGGCTCATGTCGGCGGCCCAGATCGCCGCGGCGGCGCCAGGCGCGAGCCTGGGCGTGTTCGAGCGCCGCTTGCGTCCGGGGCCGGGAGTCGCCTACGGCGCGTGCGACGGAGAGCATCTGCTGAACGTCCCCGCCGCCCGCATGGGCGCGTTCGCGGAGAAGCCGACCGCATTCCACGAGTGGCTCGAGCGGGAGTTCCCCGGGCGAATCGGCGCCAGTGACTTCGCGCCGCGTGCGCTCTTCGGGCGCTATCTGCTGGAGACGGTGGTAGGCGCGCTGGGTGCGGCGGGCTCGAGGCCGCGCTTCGTGTCCGATGCGGTCGTGCATCTGGAGCGCCATGCGTTCGGGTTCGAGCTGCTCCTCGCGTCGGGTCGGACGGTGCTCGCGCGCGGTGTGGTGCTGGCTGTCGGCCTTCCGCAGGCCCGAGCGCCGTGGCGCGGCGTCGGTGGCGATGCGCTGGCGACGATCCCGCGCAAGCTGCTCGTCGACGATCCGTGGGAGGCTGGCGCGCTCGAGGGCATTCCCGCGGACGGCACGGTGGTCGTCGTCGGCAGTGGACTCACGGCGGTTGATGTCGTGCTCGGGCTGCGTCGGCGCGGGCATCGCGGCAAGCTCGTGCTCGTGTCGCGCAACGGGCGTTTCCCGCTTCCGCATGCCGCTGCGCACGGCGCGCCGCCGGCGCTCGACGCAGCCGAGCTCTCGCGCGGGCCGAGGGAGGCCTTCCGCCTCGTGCGCCGCACGGTGCGCGAACTCGCCGCCCATGACCATGATTGGCACGGCGCGATCGATGGCGTGCGACCGCACGCGACCAAGGTCTGGCAGGCGTGGTCGACCGAGCAGCGCGCATACTTCCTGCGCCGGCTGCGCCCGTACTGGGAGATCCATCGGCATCGCGTGCCGCCGCGGCTGCTCGCCCTGCTGGATGCGGAGCGCGCCGCAGGCACGCTCGATCTCATCGCCGGGAGCATCGCGAGCATGGCGCCTGTCGCCGGTGCAGAGGCGATCGACGTGCGGATCGACGTGCGCGGGAAGGGCGCGCGAGGTGCGGTGCAGGCGCATCGCGCCGAGCGCGTCGTCAACTGCGTCGGTCCCGTGACGAGCGTCACCGACACCGTGGATCCGCTGCTCGGCTCGCTGTTCCGGAGCGGCATGGCCGTGGGCGACGCGCTCGGCCTCGGTCTCCGTTCCGACGCGGAAGGCCGGCTGCTCGATGCGCAGGGTGCGCCGCAGCAGGGCATGCGCCTGGTCGGAGCACTGCGCCGCGGCGAGCTCTGGGAGTCGACCGCTGTCCCGGAGCTGCGCGTGCAGGCTGCCGTCGCAGCGGGATCGCTGGTGCGCGAGCTCAACCTCCTCGGCGCGGCCACGGCGGCGACCTCCGCATGACGCGCGCCTCACCATCGTGCGAAACGCTGTGGATCGGCTCGCATCTCTCGACCGCGGGCGCGCTGCGCGCCGCGATCGACGAGGCGGTGTCCTTCCGCTTCGGTGCCGTGCAGATCTTCACGCGCAACCAGCGGCAGTGGACGGCCAAGCCACTTACAAAGGTCGAGATCGCAGATTTCCACGCGGCGCGCCGAGGCACCATTTTCGAAGACTCCGCGCGCATCGTCAGTCACAACAGTTACCTCGTGAATCTTGCGTCGCCCGATGCAGACAACCTCGCGAAGTCGATCGCCTGCGAGCGCGCGGAACTCGAGCGTTGCGAGGCACTTGGTGTCGCCGTTTCGGTTGCGCATCCTGGTGCGCACCTCGGTGTAGCCGGCGGGCGCAAGCCGAAGGACCCGAACGACCTCGACGGAGACCCGACCACGGAGGAACTGGAGGGGCTCAAGCGCATCGCCCGCGCAATCGACGGCCTCCACCGCGAGTTGCGCGGATACAAGGTTCGTATCGCGCTCGAGACGACGACCGGGAGCGGTACCAACCTCGGCTACGCATTTCATCATCTTGGGCGGATTCGCGAGATGGTCGCGGAGCCAGAACGCGTCGCCTTCTGCATGGACACCTGCCATGTGTTTGCTGCTGGCTATGACGTTTCGACGCCTTCGAAGGCGAAGGCCGTTCTCGAACGCTTCGACCGCGAGGCTGGACTTGCCCACATCGCGGCATTGCATGTCAACGATTCTGAGGCGCCGTTCGCGTCGCGGAAGGATCGGCACGCCCATATCGGCGAGGGGCTGTGCGGCGAGGCCTGGTTCCGTGCGGCACTTCGTCATGCCGCATTTGCGACGGTTCCGAAAGTGCTTGAGACGGAGAAGGGCGATGCCGCCGATGGTCGACCGTGGGACGTTGTGAACGCCGAGCGGCTTGCAGCACTTGCAGTGTCAAAGTGACACTAAAGACAGCCATCGGTCGGCATGATCCGCAGGTAGACGGGAGCCTCCGACCGATTCTTCTCGCGTTTTCGTTCGATCTGCAGGCACGATTACAGGATCCATAGGGTCCTACCCGAAGATAGCAAACGTATGAGCGCCTCTTGGAAACCCCGGTCAGAATCTCTCGTCGCGTTGGGCGCAGTTGCGGCGTCGCTTCTCGCGGGGGGATGTACGACCCGCAGCACCATCGAAACAGGCAGCACCGCGCAACCCAAGGTTGCGCCGCAAATGACTCGTCCTGTCATGCGCACGGAGCCGTCGACGGACGAGGAGATGCGGCTCGCGGACGCGCGCGCCGCGGCGAGCGAGGACGACTACGACACAGCGCTCCGTATTTTCCGCGAACTGTTGCAGGAGAACCCAACCCTCGCTGATGCCTACACCGGCATGGGTGAGGTTCTAGAAAATAAGGGCGACATTGAACTCGCTGAGCCGGCCTACGCTCGCGCGATCTCGCTCGATCCCAGCGACTTCACGGCCGCTTCCGGCTATGGCCGCGTACTCGAGGCGCTTGGCCGATCAAAGGAAGCGATTCGCGCGCTGCAGCGTGCACTCACGATTCGCCCGCGCGACCTTGACGCGAATCTTGCCATGTCACGGCTCCTCCTTGCTTCCAACCAAGGTGATGGTGCGGTTGCGTTCGCAGAGCGCGCGATCCGCGTTGACCCACAGAATGGCCCCGCACACCTCGCGTTGGCTCGCGCATACTCGAAGCTTGGTCGCGGGCCAGATGCGATTCGTGAGTACGAGACAGCGTGTGAATTGATCGAACCGCCGATCGACGTGATGTTCGCGCTCGTGAACGCGTATGCGGCCGAAAAACGGTACCGGGAAGCCGCCAACGCGGCCGAAGCACTCACCCGCACCGCACCCACCGCGGCAGCATTCGAGCGTCTTGGGTGGTCGCTGTTCCGGCTGAATGAATTCAAGCCGTCGGATGAGGCGTATCGCAAGGCGATCGAGCTTGATCCGGCCTACTGGCCCGCGCTCAACGGAGCAGGTGTGAACGCACTCAATGCATGGATCAAGGCTGGAAAAGGACCGGACGATCCGTTGCGCGATGAGGCTCGCGCAATGCTGCAGCGTTCGCTGCGTGCAAACCCTGATCAACCGAAGGTTGCGTCGCTTCTCCTCAAGTATCAGCTCTGATCGCTCCGATTGTCGCGGCAAAGTCTATCCGCGCGGAACCATTAGTATCCGCACATGCCCGACGCGACCCCCATCGATCCGACGCTCCTCGAGTTTTTTGATTCTCCGTCTGATACGCCGTTCATCATCGAGCACGTCAGCGAGGAGTTCACATCCGTTTGTCCGAAGACGGGGCACCCAGACTTCGCGCACGTTGTGCTCCGATACCAGCCTTCAGCGGTCTGCGTCGAGCTCAAGAGCCTCAAGCTCTACTATCAGAGCTTTCGCAACGCGGGGATCTTTTACGAAGCGGTCACCAACCGCATGCGCGACGACCTCGCAGAGGCGATGAGCCCAGGATGGATGCAACTGATCACCGACTGGAAAGGTCGGGGCGGCATTCGTTCGAAGATCGTGGCCACCTACGGCAAGGTTCCGGAGTGTTGGGCGACGAAACTTGATGCGTAACCAGCCGTGAGGCTTTTCGCGCAGCTCTATTGGCCACCGAACTGAATCATCCGAGCCGCTGGAGCTTTCGCGGGAAGTTCGCCGATTCCTTTGGCCTTCTCGGCACCGACCTCGATGATGAGGATGTCCTGCAACTTGCGGTAACTCGTTGCTTCTGCTTGCTCGAGGTCACCACGAAGTCGCTTGCGCTCGCGCGCGAAGGTCTGCATCCGAGTGACGCCCCGCATCGGATCTCCCGCGAAGGCTTCCGTCGCACTCGCATTGGTTGCGTTGGCCTCCGCGTCGCGCTCGTTGATGAACAGCTCGCATCGTGCCTCGCGGTTCTCAATCCAATCGTCGCGCAAGCGTTCAATGTCTGCTTTCGCCTGCGGACCAACCCCCTCAAGCGCGAGTGCCTTTGCGAAGAACGGGGCGAGGTCGCGCGGATACCGATAGATCGTTGGATTCGCGGCGCGGAGGAAGCCGCGTCGAACCGCCTTTCGCGCTGACTCGTTGGTCTCAAGCGCGGAGGTCAGCGCGTCAAGACTGCGCTTGTTCGCCTCTGCAACCTTCGCCTCCGCGGCCGAAACCCGGATATCGATCCTTTGCATTCGTTCGCTGGCATCGCCAGTGATCTCAATCATTTGATTGACGCTCGTCTCGCCCAGTCCATCAGCAGTGGTCACAACCTTCGTCGCTTCAGCGATGATCGCATCGCGCTCTTTGGCGAGTACCGCGACCTCGGCGCGCATCGCGCGGAGTAAGGGAACTGACGCCTCATCCCAAGCGGAAAGTTCGTCGGCAAGAGCTGCGCGCGCAGTATCGTCGAGTTGCGCTGCATCCACGATGGCAACAAGATCGACCGCACGCGCGCCGCGCTCGCCAACAAGTAGCCGCGCCCGCGCCCGCATGCGACGTGCAACTTCGGCTTCATCGGCGCGATCTGTGGCGGCGGTCGCCTTCAGGTCGTCGAACATCTTTTCTTCTGCCACATCCACCGCGTCGGCGAGCTTTGCGGTGTTGCCACCGCCGATGACAGCTCCACCCTCAGTGGTCAGAGCAAATGACATTTGCACCGAACCATCGTCATTCAGCTGTTGAAACTTTGGCGCGGCGTTTCCGTGCTCTTTTTCCGCTGCAATACGGGCTTCGGCGCATCGCGCGACGATCTCGTCGAAGAGCACACGCGTTTCGGAATCGAATCCAAGTCTCTTCGCAAGCGTGTCGAGTTGATCAGCATCCATCGGCCGCACAACCGAATCGCCGCCGTTGAAACCGTCGAAGAGTGTTATGTCGCCGTTGGAAAAGTCGTCACCTGACAGGACGACCATTTCTCCATCTGCGCCCACCATGACGGCTTGTGCGCTGACCACCATCTCGCCGACTGCCGTGCCGAGAGCGCTGCCAAAGATTGCACCTACTTCACTACTCTCGATCGTGCGAGAAATCCTCGACTGTGCGGAGTCAAGGCCAACCGCAGCCCGGAGTAAATCTGCGTCGAGGTCGGCAAGTGACTGGAGTTCACGCGCAAGCATTTCGCCGCGGTCGGTCGCCGGATCCTTCGGCTTGCTCTCGACCATAATCCATGTCTCGTCTTGGCCCTCAGCGCGTTCGTCGGCAAGGTCCATCAGTGCATTGGTCAGAGGTCGCTCGGACACATCATGCCCGTCGATGATTGCCAGGGCAGACAGCCACTGCGCATCGTCGATTTTGCCCTTGGCACGCATCGCTTCCGCTTCGGCCACGGCAGCCTTGAAGCCATTCATTCCACGCATGCGTGGGTAGACGGCGCTGTAGAGTTTCTCGCGCAGTGCGCGCGAGTTGGAAGGTGTAAGAAACAGCTCGAGTTGCGCGATGGTGTCGCGATGAAGTCTGCGGATTCGTATTTCTGCTGCGGAAACATCCGCTCTGGCTTCGCGGCGAATTTCATGCATCTGGCGAAACCAAGAATTCTCAAGATAGGGCGTGTCAGCTGGAGTTGCTCCTTCAGCATCTGCGCCATCGGTTGCAGTGGGCGGCGCGGCTTCTGGCGTCATCGCAAGTCCGCGTTCTTCGCGGAGTTCCGCTGCACGCACAGTTCCGTCGATCACCGCCTCTGCGAGTCGTTCAAGCAGCCGTGTGAGTTCTGCGTCATAGACATCAAGTGTCGGCGCGAGCCGTGCGCGCACGTCGATATCGAGGTTCATGCCGCCGAGCACCGCGCCGATATCAAATGTGTCGGGGCGACCGCTGAGTCCGATGCCAGGGGTCAACGCCGCTGACCGGCGCCGCGAAAGCGCGTTGCGCAACTTCTCTGCGCGCAGAGCATCATCAGCCACGAGGAGTCCAACGAGTTCATCGACAAGTTGTCCATCTATCTGCGCAGCGCGTTGGAGGAGTCGTCGACGCACGCTCGCATCCTTTTTTGCATCCTCAACCGTGCGGAGTAGATCATGGGGATTGCTCGTGGACTGTTCAATCGTCGGCTCAAGCTCGCGTTCCTCAAACTCGCGAAATCGCGCGAAGTAAGCTTCGTGAAGCGGAAGCGCCGTGTCTTTCACCGTGTCCGCAAGTCCGCATCCGCGCAGCATCTCTTCGAATTGGGTAGCAGAGACCGGCGCGAGAAATCCCCGCCCGAGTTGCGCGTGCACTGTTTCGGAGCAAATGATGGTGCTTGCAAGTGCGAGGACGAGTGCGAGCGATGCGACGGGTCGAAAGATTCGATTTTTCATATTGAAACTCGAGTAGTTGGTGGACGAGGTGCGCAGTCTTGCATGATGCAGCCGCAATCGGCCTCCGTCCGCAAACTTCTTCGAAAGCGGAGCGATTTCCAGCCAAAAATTGCCATCAAGCATACGAACGCCTTGCGAGCTGTGCGCGGGCTCCGGATACTTGAGACCTGGCCCGAGGGCGCCCCACGAAGGTGGCGTCTCGAAGCGCTGCAACCCAATGGAGAATCCGATGAGTCAGTTCTCGTCGTCTGTGAACGCTGTCGTTTCGTCCGCGAGCGCGAATCTTGATTCCGCGACCCACGCGAAAGCAATTCAACTCGCATCGTTGACACTTGAGACCTGCGCGCTCGCAGGTGTTGGTAATCCGACCGTCGCGATCGCCGCGACGCATATCGTGACCACACTTCTCTTTCATGCGATGCGATGGGATCCCACCGATCCGCGTGACCGAGCCGGCGACCGACTCGTACTTTCCGACGCAACATTCGCGCCGCTTGTCTACGCAGCATGCGCTGATCTCGGCGTCCCCGCGCGCATCGCAGGCAATTGGAGGCCGCTCACGCTTAGCGATCTCGCCACCTTCGGCGCCGCCGATGGCCCGCTTGCCACGACCCCATCATCGGACACGGTGGCACTCGTTGAGCACACTGGCGGCTCGCGCGGCCTTGGGCTCTCGCAGGCGGTCGGCAATGCGATGGCCGCACGTCTCGAAGGAGTTGATCGCCGGGTTTTTTGCCTGATTTCAGACGCTGAGCTTCGTGAAGGGCAGCACTTCGAAGCACTCGCCCACATCATTGAGGAGCGCCTTGTTGGTGTTCTTCCGGTGTTCGTTGTCGGCGCGCTCGCGGCCAACGATCGCGCCGCGCCCGTTGACATGCCGGAGTCCATCGGTCGGCGGCTTACCGCGATGGGCTTTCATGCGATCGTGGTCGACGGCCATACGCCCGCACAAATTCGTGATGCGGTCGAACAGTCTGTGGCCAAAGCGAAATCGAATCAGCCATCCGCGATCATCGCGCGATGCACAAAGGGGTGGGGCGCGAAGAGCATCCAAGGTGGCGCATGGACTGGTCGCGTCCCGACGGGCGAGAAGTTGAAGTCTGCGCTCGAGGAGCTTCGGAGTGCGCGCGTAGGGCTGACGCGCTCCTTTGGGACGGAGCTTGCGAAGCCAGCGGCGCGCGCGAAATCCGCGGTGAGCCCAATGCTTCCGCTCCAGGACGCGCTCGACACGGTGCCCGACTTTGCCCGCGCGATGCGCGAGGCGGACATGCTCGCTGTCTACCAGGGTGGACGCCTCTCAACGCGACGCGCGCATGCGCTTGCGCTGCGAGCCATCGGCCGCGCGCACGAGGGGATCTCGCTCTTTGAGTGCGACACACGCGCCAACAATATCTCCGAGCTCTTTGCAGCGGATCGCGCGCTTGCCCCGCGATTTGTTGAGTTTCGCAGTGCAACGAGTCACATGGTTTCGACGGCATCCGCAATGTCCGCGATGGGCCGCGTTGTCTTCGCTGGCGCGTCGGCGCGCGCCTTCGGTCGAGCGCATGAGCCAATTGAAGTTGCGGCACGATCGGGTACGGGCGTCGTTCTCACCGCGACAACTGCAGGGCTCGGTGCGATTGCTGACGGTATCGGCGCGACAAGCACATCCGATGTCACGTGGTTCCGCTCGCTGTGTGCGCAACGCAACGCCTCCGGAAGCCCGCTCGCGTATCTCCTGCAGCCCGCCGACGCATTCGCTGCGTACGCACTCACGCTCGCGGCAACTGAACACGCCGATCTCGGGCAGGGCGGTCTATCGATGCTCCGCCTTCCAGCGGGTGATCAGGAGTTTCTCTACAACGCGGAAACAGTCTTCAATCTCGGCAAATTCGAGGTACTCGTCGAGGGTCGCGATTTGCTCATCGTGACCGCAGGTGCGATGGTTCACGAGGTGAATCGCGCACTCGATGGGCTTGATGACGCGGGGATCGACGCGACGGTGGTCGATCTGTATTCAATCCCGTTTGATGAAGTTGCGCTGCTCGACCTTGCGAACAAGAACGGTGGACGCATTCTCGTTGTCGAAGACAACGTAGGCGGCGCGATCGCCGGCGCAGTATCAGAGGCATGCACGGCAGGCGGCGACGCCTTCACCATCGAGTCCATGTGCGTACGAGCGTTGCCGATGTCAGCGAAGAGCTTCGACGAAGCGCTGCGTTTGACGGGGCTCTCCGCTGCGCACATCGTCGCGTGTGCATCGCGCATGCTTGGCGTCGAAACGGGTTCAGAACGCGGCTGAATTCATGAAGGCGGAGTCAAGCCCGAGCGTGGTCGCGGTATCGGCTGCGCGTCGCGATTCGGTGCTCCTGCTCCGTTTGGTCGGTTCCCGGTTCCGAGCGCGTCATTGGCTCGAATTCCTCCCGGTTGCGGCGCAGCCTCCGCAAGTCCATGCGCGCGGAGGTGCTCGACAATGCCTTGGTGAAAGCGAATTTGCGCGACGGGGTAGAGCGAATCATGCGTCAGCCCGTCGAGAAGTTCGATGTATCCCGGCCCATCCGCTACGCGTACGCCCTTTGAGCGTTCGCCAGCCTTCCACGCCTCAATCTTCGCCTTGAGCCGAGCAACCGCGAGGTTGAGGTAGAACGAGTCTCGCGTGCCACAAAGGAGGCGAATTCGTTCGCCGAAGATCGCACCAATCGTGGAAGGATCGCGAGAAAACTGGCGGGAAATGTCGTGCTTCGACCACGCCTCAGCTGTGACCAGATCGATTTCGCCTGAGTCCGGGTCGCACAACG
This sequence comes from Candidatus Kuenenia stuttgartensis, assembly GCA_945902075.1. Classification (GTDB taxonomy): domain Bacteria; phylum Planctomycetota; class Phycisphaerae; order Phycisphaerales; family SM1A02; genus QWPT01. The sequence goes on from CAMDMA010000025.1 coordinate 22,153, forward strand.
GCCGCGGACCGTTGCGCGCGGGGTCAAACGGCGACCACATCGCCTCCCAGGAGGCCCATTGCTCACCACTGCGCCCGCTTGGGTCAATCGCGCGCTCAGAGCCGATCTCGTCGCGGACGGTCATCGTGATGCGATCATCGTTTGGGCCAAGGACGCTCCGATGGCTTGGCGTGTCGCTTCCGTCGCGCGAGATGAAGAGATTGGGGTCGCGGTAGAGATCCGTGCACTGAAAGGCGCTGAAATCGACCGGATCTGGCGCACTTGCGAAGCACGCTCCGAAGACATCGGGATGCTTGAGCGTGAGGTTGATCGCGGTCCATCCGCCACTGGAGTGCCCGGTGACGATGCGGGCGTCGGGAGCTGCGATTAGCCGGAAACGCTCTTCAAGAAACGGAATGAACTCCTCCACCAGCGCGCGACCAACAGGCCCGTTTGTCTCGGAGTCGCAGAAGCCCGCGTGCCCCCAAGGCGTTTCGGGATCAAGGAAGATCCACACCGCCTGCGGTACCGCGGCGCGCGCAACGGGCGACTGAAGCGCACTGGCGGCTGCGAACGCGGCGAGGTGATTCGCTCCAAATCCACCAACCACGTACACCGTCGGCCAGATACGGCGATCAAACGACAGATCGTTGTAGCCGTACGGCAGAACGACCCCAGCGCGCAGCACAAAATCGCGACCGTAGTGGCGCGAGAGAAGCGTGCTCTTCCGAGTGATCCACTCGACGGTGGTTGTCTGCGGCAACCGCGGCGTGGGAATGACATCACTGAGCTCAATCAAGAGTTCGTCCACGCGATCAGCGGCGAGTTCGACCCGTTGCGGTTTCGAAATGCGGTTTCCCGGCCCAAGGTGTCCGCGCTCTCCAAAGTCACAATCGAGTACCGCTTGTACGATCCACGCGCCGTCAAGCGCCTCGAGCGGACCGCCAAAGACGGTGGCCTTGCGCGGATCAAACGCGATCGACGCGCCCTCGGCAATGGGGCCCACCGCGATCGACGCGATGGGTTGGAGCGATTCGAAGAATGGTCCGTCTGCCGGCGAGACCCCTTCCCAGCGCTGCGTGGCTGGCAGGAAGAAGAGGATCAGCCGTCCTGCCGGCGCGGTGGGCGCTGCAGCGGGTGGAGCGTCCGGCGTAGGCGTGATTGGCGCATTTTCGCGCGTGGTGGCCGCAAACTTGATGAAATATCGGTCTTGCGGACTCGACGTCAGCCCCGGCGGGAACGCGGCGGGTGGTGTCGTTGTCAGCGCCCCGGCATCCTGTTCGGCGTGAAACCCCTCAAGGTTTGGGTTGGCCTTTGTGCAGACGACAACCGCGGCGCTCGCCGCGGCGGCGACCAACTTGGGAAGAAAGGATGTTGTCCGAGTAAGGAAGCGGCGCATGTGCTGATTGTTCCCCGCTCCGCGTGCCGATACTCCTCCACCCCAAGGCGGATGCGCGCATTCGTTGGGAAGTATGGAGTCTAGAACCATGGTCGATCGATCGGTCCGTTCCCTCGCCACTCTCGCCGTCGCAGCCAGCGCAACGTTTGTCGCGTTCGCAGCGCTCTCCGGCTGCTCGCCACACCGTACCTTCGAGGACGAGGTGCTGTCGACCCGGACCTCCATTGTCGATGCGGTGCAGTTCCGCACATTCGACACAGATGAGCCAGTCGAATTGAAGACCCAAGGCGCTGTCGCGATTGACATCGACAATTTTGCCGGCGACGTCGTCGTCCGCGCCGATCGCGATGTGAAGCGCACCTTCGTCGAAGTTCGTCGCGTCTCCACCCACGGCATGGGCCGATGGGACGAGTCGCGCGAAGCACTCGATGATGCGCAATGGACCGCAACGCTTGAGCCTCGCGCTGGCGGCGGCGAAACGCTGATCATCCGCACCGACACGCCGAATCCCGAGGAGCACTTCCATCACATGGAGATCCTCGTGGTGACGCCAGCGCTCGACACAGTGAAAGTACGGACCACCAACGGGGATGTGACGATTCTTGAGAATCAGGGCGCCGTCGACGTGGAGACCACGCGCGGCAACGTCCGCATGATGACCCCTTGGCCGATGACCAATCCGATGACGATCATCACGAGCGAGGGTTCGATCGACTATCGCGTCCGAGGCGAGTCAAAGGGCATCTTTGACTGCGAATCGCATGGTGGCGAGGTTCGCCAGCGTTGCGAGTACGGTCATTGGCTCGCGCTTGATCCGCAGAACGACCACGATCGGTTCTTCGCGGTGCTCAATGGCGGCTCAAACCCGGTCGTACTCCGCACGAGCGACGAGAACATTCGCGTCGCCGTCGTGCCGAATCCGACGGCGGTTGGCCCGTACATCATGGATCCGTGATGCCATTCGCCGCTACAGTGCCTGCGTGAAGGAAATTCAAGACCACTGGTTCCGCCTCGCGAAGGAAGAGGGCTATCGCTCGCGCGCGGCGTACAAGTTGACCGACATCGACGACCGGAGGCGGCTGCTCCGTCGCGGCGACCGGGTGCTTGACGCGGGCGCGGCACCGGGAAGTTGGTCGCAGGTTGCCGCGACTCGGGTCGGACCGAAGGGCGAGGTGGTGGCAGTCGACCTCAAGCAGATCAACGGTGGGGGATATCCGCCGAATGTGCGGCTCATCCGTGCGGATCTGCGCGATCTTGACCTCGCAGAACTCGGCGGCCGACCGTTCGACGTCGTCATGTCTGACATGGCACCGGACACCACGGGCGACCCGATGGGTGACGGGTTTCGCTCTGCGCGGCTCTGCCATGAACTCCTCGACCGATGTCCGGAATGGCTGCGTTCGGGTGGCAACCTCACGATGAAGGTCTTCGAAGGTGGCGAGTACCCCGAGCTCCTGAAACGGGCTGCGCGGATGTTCGACGAAGCGAAGGGCTATAAGCCGCGCGCCTCCCGGGCGGAGAGTGTGGAGATCTTCGTCGTCTGCCTCGGTTTTCACGGGACTGACGGTCGCGTACCCACAGCGCAGGACGCGTTGCTTCCAAAACGCAAGCCATCGAAGGGCTGGGGCAACGAGCACGCCTGACGGCGGCGCCGCGCAGTTCGTGCGGATCCCCGGCAATCACTGCCGCCCTGCGCGCACCCGCCGCGCATGCGCACCGTTTCGAGCATGCTTCGACGCGGATGAAGGCCCCTCCACGCGAGGCATGCGGGTTGCAAGAGACTCCCGCGACCCTTTCGGTCGTACATGGAGACCTCATGCAGATCAACAGCTCCCCCTCCCTGATGATCCCGACCGGCCGCGCACCGCAACGCCCTGCAGGCATACCGATGGGCAAGGTGCCACCCGGTCAGCCAGCTCCGGCGCCGCTTGGCGGACCAGCCCAGAAGCCCGTCGACGTCGCCATGATCCTCCAGCACTGGGGGACATCCAATGCTGATGCGGATCTCAATACGGATGGCATTGTCGATGCCCAAGACCTCGCACTCGCATCCGCGGAGCAGAACACAGGCGTTGCAGGCGTGCAGAGTAGTTGGGGTCAGAGCGGCACAAGCGACATGAATGGCGACGGGACCGTCGACGCGACGGATCTCGCGCTTGCGCTCCATGCGCAGAGCCAGCCCGCGGAGTCGCGAAGCGCAATCGTCGGCTCCCTTGTCGACGCGGCCTTCGAGGCGCGCGACCAGGATGGCGATGGCGCGATGGCCGCAGAAGACTTCGCCGATAGCGGACGCATCTTCAAGCGACTCGATCTCGATGCGAGCGGAAGGGTCGGTCGTGATGAGTTGACGAAGGCGCTCAACGCCCAATTCGACCGCTTCTCCGAACGGTATCCCGATGCGCAGCCCTCAGCCTTTGCGAAGCGCTGGCTCGAGGCGTTCTCTGGAACCCGGCCGGCACCAAACTTCGCCCACTTTGACCGTGTGCAGGAACTCTTCTCGCGAGGAGCTCCAACGGCGCGAGGTGGTCACGGAATCCTGTCCGCGCGCGCGTAATTTGAGCCCACGACGCGTCGGAACTGAACATGCCCGTGGCAGGATGCCGCGGGCTGTTCGCTTTTACCCAAGACAATGGTGGCAACAACGACAAACCCCGCACAGAACTCGCGGGGTTTGCGGGGGAGAAAGAAGTATCGTCTGTCGGCGCGGGCATGACCCAGTCGGAGGCGACTTCCCGTGTGTGTTCCCAACCTCTCGAACGGCCCGATTGCATCGGGCTTTCGTCTGACACCGGCCTTCCGGGTTCCCCGCTCGACCTCAGGCGACGCGCTCGCTACGACTTCGACTCAACTGTTGGTTCGCGGGAAACTGTGCGATTCGGATTTTCACGCCCTGTCCGGCGATTAGGGGAACTGCCTGACAAAATCGACGAACCGACTTGGGTCGAGCGGCGTTCTCTCTCAGTCCATCGTGATGGGTGTTGTGGAAGCTCGGGACGGCGACCACAGCGGACAGGCCCGTCGCTCGGAATCGGACGCATCTTCTCCTCTCTCGCCGCGCGCCGACGGAAACCGTCGGCGTGCGGCGTTTTTCGAGGGCTTTCTCGCGCCATCTCGCTGCCCGTCAAACGCGCGCCAAGCGGCGAACGACTTCTTCCACATTTGCGCGCGAGTTAAACGCGCTGATGCGGAAGTAGCCTTCCCCGCATCGGCCGAAGCCGGCGCCCGGCGTCGTCACCACGCGAGCATTACGCAGCAGGTGCTCGAAGAATCCCCAACTGTCATGACCCGCGGGCGTCGCGCACCAGACGTAGGGCGCATGTTCGCCGCCCCAGGTTTTCAAGCCGAGCCTTTCGCAACCCTCGCGGAGGATGCGCGCATTTTCCATGTAGAAATCGACGAGTGCCCGAACCTCGCGCTTGCCCTCCGCGGTGTAGAGGGCTTCTGCGCCGCGTTGAACCGTGTAACTCACGCCATTCGAGCGTGTGTTCCATCGACGCGTCCAAAGGGGATGCAGCGCGACCGCAGTACCAGCGCGGGTGTACGCCATGACACGCTTCGGTAGCACGGTGTATCCGCAGCGAACGCCAGTGAATCCACCTGACTTCGAAAAGCTGCGGAACTCGATCGCGCAATCGTGCGCGCCCTCAATTTCGTAGATTGACTTCGGCGCGTTGGGATCGCGATTGTAGGCTTCGTAGGCGGCGTCCCAAAAGATCAACGCGCGATGCTTGTGTGCGTAGGCGATCCACGCCTCGGCGCGCGCGCGATCCATCACCGTACCAGTCGGATTGTTTGGCGAGCAGAGGTAGATGATGTCTGGTGCTGGCGCGTCGGCAGACGGGACCTCTGCAAGAAAGCCGTTCTCCGCGGTGCAGGGAAGATAGGTCATGCCCTCGTAGCCGCCGCCCACGATTGCCGCGCCGGTGTTGCCGAACATCACATTTGCATCGACATACGCGGGGTACACGGGATCAGTGACCGCAATGCGATTGCCGCTCCCAAGGATTTCGAGGATGTTGCCGCAGTCGCCCTTTGAGCCATCCGAGAGGAAAATTTCGTCATCAGCGATCGCGAGACCGCGCGCACGAAAGTCGCCTTCCGCAATCGCCGCGCGGACAGACTCGTAACCCGTGCCCGGGCCGTAGCCTTTGAAGGTCGCGCGATTTGCGAGTTCTTCATAGGCGCCACACATCGCACGAATCGCCGATGCCGGAAGCGGCTCAGTGACATCACCGATGCCACAGCGGATGATTTCCTTTGCGAGCTCCGGACGATCGGCGGCGAACGCTGTGACGCGGCGCGCGATTTCGGGAAAGAGGTAACCGGCGGCAAGCTTGAGGTAATGTTCGTTGACGTAGGCCATGATTGATCTCGGAGAGATGAATGTACGGCGATTTCACCGCCTTGCGGGCCGCGACCTGCGGTAGCATGGTTCGACGTGTTTCACTTTCTTGCCGAAGCTCTCCGTGACTTTCGCCATACCGGTTCGGTGTGGCCTTCATCACCGATCCTCGCGAAAGCGATGACGAGTTCCATCGGCGCAGTCAGCGGCCCGAGACGGGTCCTCGAAGTTGGTCCCGGCACAGGTCCGTTCACAAAGGCGATTCTCAAAAAGTTGCGCGCAGGCGACCGCTTCGAGCTCGTTGAAATCAACCAGAATTTCTGTCGGAAACTCGAGAAAGACCTCCTTACCGATTTCCGCGCGCGGCATCCCAGCGTGGACGTTCGCCTTCACTGCGCGCCGATCGAAGAGGCTCAACTCAGCGGCCCGTTCGACGTGATTGTGTGTGGCCTGCCTTTCAATAACTTTCCGCCCAAATTGATGCGGCAGATCTTTCGACGGATGTTTGCCCTTCTGAAAGAGGATGGGGAACTCGTGTACTTCGAGTATGCGGGAGTACGTGTGATAAAGGGATCCGTCATGGACCGCGATGGCCGCGCGAGGCTCAAGCGGATTGACACGATCGGGAAGTCGATGCAGCGCAAGCACGAGGGGAAGCAGGAGCTTGTACTCGGCAATTTTCCACCAGCCATCACCTACCGCCTGAAGGGGCTTCCGACGGACGCGCTCCTCCGCGCGGAGGCTCTAGGCCGCGCGCGGAAGGCGAAGGTCAAGTTGAAGGGCGTCAAATCCAAGGGCGCGAAGGGCGCAACCGTCGCGAAGACTTCGAAAGTCGGGCGCGCAGGGAAAACAACGACCGAGAGCCGGGCGCGTTGATTTCGCTCTGATGGACGGATCTACGCTCAGAGTTTCGGCGCGAATGTCTCGCCTGGCTTCATGCTCAGCGCGAAGCCGGCGAACAAGTGCGCGATGCGATTGAGGTCGCGGAGGCTCGTCATCTCAACCGTTGTGTGCATGTAGCGGATCGGGAGCGACACGAGTCCGCACGGGATTCCGCCGTTGACGAAAATCGCATCCGTATCGGTTCCGGAGCCGCCGGGCGTGGCGGCCAATTGCAGCGGAATCGACAGCGTTGCGGCGACTTCGGTGAGCCGTGCGACCACTTCGGGCTGCATCGCTCCTCCGACAGCCAGCTTCGGCCCAGCGGCAAGTTTGAAGAGTCCGTGTTGCGCGTGGCTAATGCCGGGGCTGTCGGTGGCATGACCCACATCCGTCACCAGCGCGACCGAAGGTGCGAGCGAGCGGGCGATCATCTGCGCTCCGCGGAGACCGACTTCCTCTTGCACCGTCGAGACAGCGACCACGCGAACCTTGAGCTCGCTTGCCCTCGCGGCGACCAAACGCAGCGCTTCGGCGGCGATCCAGGTGCCGATCCGGTTGTCGAGTGCGCGGGCAACAACGATGTCGTCATTGATGTGCATGAAGCCGTCGAGGAAGACGCCAGCGTCGCCAATGGCGAGCTTCGACTTCGCGTCGTCGCCGTTTGTTGCACCAATATCAATGAAGAGCTCATGCAGTTTGCGAACCTTGCCGTCCTGCGATTTGTCTTGCAGATGGATTGCAGTCGCGCCAATCAAGCCAACGACAGGATTCTTGATACCGGGCACACTCGATTGAAAGCGCACGCGCTTTCCAACAATCGAGCCGACGTCGATACCGCCAATGGCCTTGCAGTAGACGAAGCCCTTCTCGTCGAAGTGATTGACCATGAGGCCGATTTCGTCCGCGTGGCCGCAGATCGCGAGGGTCGGGATGTCGTTGCCCTCTGGTCCAAACGACGCGAAGCAATTGTTGTAGGCGTCGTTCCAAGCCTTGTTCGCAAACGCGCGCGCATAGCCGAGCCAAATGCGTTGCCCCTCGCGTTCAAATCCTGAGGGGCTGGGGGTATCGAGCAGTTCTCGGAGGAAGGCCAGGCTTTCCGGGCGCATGGTGTCGGCGGGGCCGGGGATCGACGGAGTGGTGCTCGCTGATGACATCGGTGAGAGCATATCCGGCAGAGGGAATGAAGCGAACGCGCCGCTCACAAGGAGCGGCGCGGGGGCAATGGTCGGGGGTTTGATCAGCAGAGTGATCGGAAGGCGCTCGTCGGTTCACAGGACGGTGTCAGCTCGCGCTCTTCGGGCGGGCCTTCAAGCGTGGTCCGCCGTCGGCGAACATCTCTCCTGCCGAACGCACCGGTGGAGGCACAGAGTTGGAACTCGCGGTGGTTGATGCTGCTGCAGTCGCTTTCGGGTGATTCGTAGAGGAAAGTGATTCGGTCTCTGTCGATCCCGCGGTCGCGGCACCGATACGGATATCAATTGCCGACGGCCCCGCCAGCGCGGCGCCAGCGGTTGGACCAAGCCTCCGCGAGCGAGCTTCATCGATAGAACGACCCATGTTCTGAATAATCGAGCGGACCTGGGTTGCATTACGGGTGGGGCGGTTGGCGTGCATGGTTCTCTCCTAACGGCCGACATGCTGAGGACAAGGATCGCGAAGGCAGAGGTTTCAATTCACAGAGCGCGCGTTACGCGCGACGATTGGTTGAGTTCTCGACTCGCGCACGATGCGCTGAAAGTCGTTGCGCCATTTGTCGCTGACCAGTGCATCGGCGCATAAATGCCCACAGTTTGGTGAACGTCAAACTTTCTTCGGAATTCGAGCGGGTAGGTCGAAAGTGGTCTCGCGCCGGTTCTGCACGCTCGCGTCGTCTCACTGCTCGAAGCGCGTAGACTGCGCGCTCTGTTCGCAAGCAGGCCTCTCTCACGACATATTTGGGGCCACGATCAACCCGTTGGAGCTTTGAAATGCAGCAGTCTGTCTCTTCGTCATGCCTTGAAAAGAGTTTCGTGCTTGGCCACACTCTGGCCGGAATCGTTGGCATGATCGCGCTCGCGGGAACCTCGGTCCATGCGGCCACGGTCGACCTTCCGCGCTATCCCGCGCTTTCGCCCGACGGGACGACGGTTGTGTTCAGTTGGCGCGGCGACCTTTGGCGCGCGCCTTCGACTGGTGGCGCCTCCACGCGGCTCACCTCGAATGCCGCAAATGAAACTCGCAGCGCCTTCACGCCCGACGGCAAGCGCATCATCTTTGAGAGCGATCGCGAGGGCGCCCGCAACCTTTGGTCTATGTCGATCGATGGCAGTGATCTGAAGGCTCTCACCGAACTCGACGCCGCGTTTTCACTCGCGTCGGTCGGCATGCTTGCCGGAATACCAACGATCTTTATCGATACCACGATCGAGGGCGACCTCTATCGCTCGCCTCGTCCGTATGTGCTTCCGCTCGACGGAGGTACGCCGGTGCGATTGCATGACGCATTCGGCGCTGCTGCGACAGCTTCGCCGGACGGCTCGCGCGTGCTATTTGAGCGCGGCGGATCAGCGTGGTCGCGGCGGGGTTACAACGGGCCTGACAATCACAACATCTGGACGTTTGATCCGGCGACGCGCGCCTTCGCGCAGCTAACCAAGTATGACGGCAACGACGGTCTTCCGCGCTTCATCTCCGCCGATGAGTTTGTTTACCTCTCCGATCGCGATACCGGAACGCTCAATATCCATCGCGCGAAACTGGGTGGCTCGATGGATTCCGGAAGGCGACTCACCAACTTCGATGGGCAGGATGTGCATGGCTTTTCGGTCGCAGGTGATGGGAAGTCCGCGGTGTTTGGTGTGCTTGGAGACCTCTACCGCCTCGACCTGACGGTCGCAACCGCACAGCCCGAGAAACTCACGCTGACCGCAGCGGATGACGGGCTTGTCGAGCGTGAGTTCAAGCAGGTCGGTCGTGGTGTGAGCGAAGTCGCACTCTCGCCGGATGGGAAGACGATGGCGTTTGTCGCCGACGGAGATGTCTTCGTCCGGTCTACCGACGACAAGAGTCCAACGCGCCGCGTCACCGAGGGAGAGGCTCGCGAGCGCGATGTGTGTTGGAGCGCAGACGGACTCGCGCTCTACTTCGCAAGTGATCGCGATGGAAATGACTCGCTGTTTTCCGCGACCGTCTCGGAGACGCGTGCAGAGGCCCGCGAACGTGGAAAGCCGAAGCCAGCAGCGAAGCCTGAGCCTTCGGTGACTGCGACCCCTGTTGCAGCGCCCGCAGAGGTTCCGCCGCCGACTGTCACCGATCCCGGAACGCCGCCGCCCGTTGCAAGCACGCCTGTTGAGCCGGCTGCCGCGAAGCCCGAGATCGCAGCAGAAAAGCAAGACGGTACGAAGGACGGTGCAAAAGACGAGAAGAAAGACGAGAAGAAGGACGAGAAGAAGGATGAGAAGAAGAAGGATCCCAAGTTTGATCCTGCGCGATGGGCTGACGCGGTGCGTTTCGACACCAAGCCGTTGGTCGACGGCCTCGACAATGATCGTCGTCCTATCGCCGCGCCCGATGGATCCGCCGTGCTCTTTGTGCGCAATCTCGGCGATCTTGCGAGGCTCGATCTTGCATCCGGCGAGGTAAAGGTGATTCATCCTGGTTGGGACGATGAGATGGAAGTTGTGTTCTCTCCCGACGGCTCGCTTCTCGCACTCGCCGAACACGACCAGGATTTCAACAAGGATATTTGGGTTCTTGCCGCGGATGGATCGAAGCCTGCGGTCAACATCACTCGCCATCCCGACAACGACGGTAACCCCCGTTTCTCAGCTGACAACAAGATCCTCGCGTTTCTTTCGGAGCGCACCAATGAGGAGTTCGACGCGTGGGTGGTCATGCTCGACCGTGATCTCGAGGGCTACTCGTCGCGCGATCTTGAGCAGTACTTCAAGGACGCTGCCGACGCGCAGAAGAAGCGCAAGCCACTCGAGCCGAAGATCCCTGCGGCGTCGGCAACGGGCGATGTGCCGGGTACCAAGCCCGAGGTCGCCGCACATGATGCGGTGAAAACAGACGAGTCGAAAGCGACGCCGGCGGAGAAGCCGTCGGTCGATCCATTTGAAGGACTCGAACTCGATGACGCCTATCTTCGCATGCGTCGTGTGACGACCTTGCCTGGCGATGAAAGTGGGCTTGAGCTCGTTCCGACGGGCGATCGCATCGTGTTCGTCGGGACCGAGGGCAAGGAGCGCGGGCTCTTCACCATCAAGTACGACGGCACAGAGCAGAAGAAGATCGGTGGAACTGCAAGTCTTGTGGGGCTCAATTTTGCGGGGGACCGCATCGTCGCGATCGGCGCTGGCTCTGGACAAACGATCGGCTTGACCGGAGATGCGAAGACTTTCGATATCTCGGCAACGAGCGAAGTCGAGCTCGCGCGGCGTAACGTGCAGAAGCTCGATGAGATCTCCCGCATCATGGGCGGAAAGTTCTACGTCGATCCCGCGACGAAGGGGCTCGATTGGCCTGCCCTCACCGCGCGCTACCGAGATCTCGCAGCACGTGCCCGTACAACAGACGAGTTTGATTTCGTTGCCAACATGTTCATCGGTCACCTCGATGGTTCGCACCTCGGCGTTCGCTCTGCGGATACGAATGGCCCGGGAGCCACTCCGAACCGTCGTGCGCAAGGACGTATCGGCGTCGCGACAACACCAGTCGAAGGTGGACGATCGGTGGTGTCCGTACTTCCCGATTCCCCAGCCGCCCTCGCGAATCCGCGGATTGAAATCGGCGACATCATCACAACCATCGACTTCGAGCCGGTGGATTCGAGCAAGCCGCTTGAGGCACTGCTCGCCGGGAAGATCGGTCAAGAAGTGTTCGTTGGTTACACGCGTCAAACGAAAGACGCCGTCGCCGATGCAAAGCGTGTCGAACTCGGTGCGATTCTTGTTCCGATCGCCGCGACCGAAGAGCGCGCGCTTCGCTATCGCGCCGAAACGCTCGCGAACGCGCGCGAGGTGGAGCAGCTGTCGAATGGTCGCGTGGGCTACATCCACATCCAAAGTATGGATCAGGCATCGCTCGATCGTTTCGAGCGCGATCTCTACGCTGCGGCAGCCGGACGCGACGCGCTCCTCGTCGATGTGCGCAACAACGGCGGTGGTTTCACCGCGGACCGATTGCTTGCGTCGATCGATGTCCGACCACATGCCTACGCCATTCCACGAGAAGGTGATCTGACGCGCACGACGAGTTACCCGCAGGATCGCCTCTTCATCCAGCGTTACACCATGCCGATGGCGATGCTTTGTAACGAGAAGAGTTTCTCGAACGCAGAGATCACTGCGCATGCATTCAAGACGCTTCGTCGCGGGCCGCTCATTGGACAGCAGACGGCGGGTGGCGTGATTTCAACTGGCTCGGAAAGCCTGGTCGATGGCACCACAGTGCGGATGCCCTTCCGTGGCTGGTACCTCCCCGATGGGACCGACATGGAAGAGAACGGTGCGATGCCAGACATCGTCGTGATGCAGACGCCAGAGGACGAGTCGCGTGCATACGACGCGCAACTGGCGAGGGCCGTTGATGAGTTGATGAAAAAGTTGCCGCAAAAGAAGGCGAACTAGCGCACAGGCAAGCACGCGATACACGCGCGTCGACGAAAGGCGAATGGATGCCGAAAGATTCCGGGCAATTCAGTGCATGGCGGCCACATCCGTGGCACGGACTTTCGGTGGGGCCAAGCCCGCCGGATGTGGTTCACGCATTTATTGAAATCACGCCGTTTGACGTGGTGAAGTACGAAATCGATAAGCAGTCGGGCTATCTCCGCGTCGATCGCCCGCAACGGTCGAGTTCGGTTCCGCCCGCGCTCTACGGCTTTGTTCCACGCACCTACTGTGGCTCGCGCGTTGCGGCTCTTTCGCCTGCCTCATCGCGCGGCGATGGAGATCCACTCGATATCTGTGTTCTCACGGAGCGCCCGGTCGATCGCAACGAGGTCATCATCGATGCGCGTGTGGTAGGCGGAATCGAGATGATCGATGGCGGCGAGGCTGACGACAAAATCGTCGCAGTGCTTGCGAGCGATCCGGTGTACGGCCGCGCGCGCGATCTTGAAGACCTTCCCAAGGCACTCATCGACCGGCTGGTGCATTACTTCGCTTCGTATAAGACGATGCCAGGCGAGGAAAACAAAGTTTCGATTCGATCAACCTATAGCGTGACCCATGCGTGGCAGGTCGTGCGAGCGTCGATGGCCGATTACGAACAGTTGATCGGTGAGATCAATGGCCGGCGCGAAGGTTGATCAAGAGTCGTTTTTTTCATCCTCAAGAGCATCCATCGCATCAAGAGCATCCATTGCATCGGTTGCCTCAGCGCGATGAAGTCCAGCGTCACGCAGTTTGCGGCCGTCTTCAGCGATGGAGTCGTAGATCGAAGCCAACAACCCGACAAGTGGAAACTTGCCTTGGAGCGGAGACTGGCCAAGTCGGCGTAGCAGCGCATGGGGTGCAAAGGGCTCCGTCTCGCTCGGCATCACGTCGATCTGTCGGCCGGGCCGCCAGAAGTTCTCTAGACAACGTTCAAGCGGAAGCGCTTCCGGAGCGGCCTCGGCGGCGGGAGGGGTGGAGTGCGCGCGCGCGAGTCCACGCGTCGCAATCGCGCGTGCCTCTTGCAGCCGCTCGAGTAAGCGTTGGCCATCAAGGCCGCGCAACGTGAAGCAAAGGAGCGTGTCGCCCGCGAGACGCTCGATGACGAGTGCCGCGATACAATCGATGTGTTTACACGGGTATGGCAGATCGCATGTGCACGTGCGCTTGAGAGAGTTCGGTTCGGTGGGGACAAGTTGCTTCCCAAGCGATGCAAACGGCTGCTCAACAAGCGGGGGCATTTCGCCTGCGAGCAGTTTGGCGGAATAGACCGCCTCGCGCGCCATGATCGCGATAACGCGATCCCAGTCGAGGGCGCCGAGTGAGTCGGCAGTGATGGTGACGACGTACGGTCGCGGAAGGCGCCCCTGAACGGAACCCTCTATCCCCGCGGGCGTGATCTGAAGCGAGGCGGTTTGCCCGGCGCGCGCATACTCAAGACCTTCGTTTCGCGCGGCTTCAGCGATATCGTGGAGGAGCAGCGTGGCCCATGCGTCGGCTGGCCAAAGCAACTGGTCGATGCCCTCGCGGCGGCGAAGTCGGATTCCGTTCTTGAGGCGACGCGGACCCTCTTGTCGGCGCATTGGTCGCGCACCTGGGCCGGTGTTGAACGTGTTGTTGCGCGCGAACTGAAGCGGCCCCGAGCCAGGTGCGCCGATGGGAGCCTGCGTTCCGTCGGTCGGCGACATTGGCAACGGCTCATGCTCAGCTGGAAGATCGGGCTCCGAGTCCGTGTCGGCTCTGATCAACGGCTCATCCGGTAGATCGACTGGTTGGATGTCTTCGGGCTTGCTCATGAATCCTCCTCAAGCGTGTCGCGGCGGAGCGTGAGCAGGTCGCGGAGTTGTCCAGTCGAAAGTTCAGTCAGCCATGACTCGCCGGAGCCGATGATCTGCTGCGCGAGTTCGGTCTTTTGCTCAATCATCTGATCGATGCGTTCTTCGAGCGTGCCTTCGCTGATCATCTTGTGGACATTGACCGTGCGGTGTTGGCCGATGCGGAATGCGCGGTCGGTCGCCTGATTTTCGACCGCCGGGTTCCACCAACGGTCATAGTGAAAGACGTGATTCGCAGATGTCAGGTTGAGGCCGACGCCACCAGCCTTGAGCGACAGAACAAAGATCGGACACGTCGGATCATTCGACTGGAAGCGTTCGATCAGTTGCTCGCGCTTGGCTTGCGGAGTTCCGCCATGTAGGAACTGCGCCTCCGTGTCGAGCTCCTGCCGAAGCATGGCGACGAGGAGATGTCCCATCTGACGGTACTGCGTGAAGATGAGCGCGCGGTCGCCGGATGCCACGACCTCGTCGAGCATCTCCATCAGGCGCATCGCCTTCCCCGAACGCGTCGAGAGTTTTTCGCCAGGTGCAAGTTTCGGAAGCGGCGGCGCGCCGTTGTCATCCGAGCCTTGACGCAAGAAGTGCGCCGGGTGATTGCAAACCTGCTTGAGTTTGACCAACGCCGAGAGGACAAGCCCGCGACGCTTGATGCCGTCCGCGTTGTCAACACGGTTGAGCATGTCATTGACAACCGAGTCGTACAACTGCGCCTGCTCGGTGGTGAGCGGAACATTCTGCCGCGTTTCGATAAGCGGCGGAAGATCGCTGATGACCGTTGGATCGGTCTTGAGCCTTCGGAGAACGAATGGACGCACAAGATTTTTGAGTCGCTCAGCTTGTCGCCGATCCTTGTGCCGCTCGATGGGCGAGGCAAAGCGCCGGCGGAAGTCGCCCTGCGTCCCGAGGTAGCCGGGGGTGCAGAACTCGAGGATCGACCAGAGTTCGCTGAGACGGTTCTCAACGGGCGTGCCTGTGAGCGCAATGCGGTGGCTTGTCCGAAGCGCACGAATAGAGGCCGTCTGCTTCGTTGGAGGATTCTTGATGTGCTGTGCCTCGTCAAGCACCACGCGGCGCCAGTGCACGCGCTCCATGCTGCTTTTGTCGCGTACGACGAGTGCATAGGTGGTCACAATGACGTCTGATGAGAGCGCGGTCTCGACGAACTTCTCATCAATCGGCCGCTCAAGTCCGTGATGGACGTGGACGACGAGTTCGGGCGCGAAGCGGTGGAGTTCGCGGTTCCAGTTTCCGACGACCGACATCGGGCACACAAGAAGCGTTGGACCGACTACGCGGCCTGCCGCCTTTTCTCGTTCGTGCTGCAGGAGTGCGATGAGCTGCACAGTCTTACCGAGACCCATGTCGTCGGCGAGGCAACCGCCGAGTCCGAAACGATCGAGAAATGCAAGCCATGAGAGGCCCTGCTGCTGGTACGGGCGCAGCGTGCCTTGGAAAGATGTGGGCTGCGTGACGTTGGTGAACTTCTCATCGCCCTTGAAGCCAAGGAGTTCGCTCACCCAGCCTTGCGCGTCGAGGCCAAGGATCGGCAACCCCGTGTCTGGACCATCAAGCCCATTACCCAGCCGGATCGCCTGCATGACGGTCATCTGTCCGCCTGGATGCTCTTTGAGAAAGCGCACGGCGCCGTTGAGGTCATCAGGGCGAATCTCCACCCACTGACCGTTCACGCGCAAGAGCGGCGAGCCCTGTCCAGCAAGGCGCTGAAAGGCATCGATCGACAGCGACTGATCGCCAAGCGCGATCTGCCACGAGTAGTTCACTAGGCTGTGAAGCCCGAGGTGGCTGCCTTCGCCATCTGCGCCTACCCCGCCCCCCGAAGGCATCGACCCATCGCCTGAGTCGATGAGGAGGCGTGCGCCGAGGCGGCTTGCGGTTTGTCCCCACCAACTCGGTGAAAGCACGACGAAGCCTGACTCCATCAGAATCGGCCGAAAATCTCGAAGAAATGCGTAGGCTTCAGTGGTCGAGAGCTCGATACCGGTAGGCATCGAGCCTTCGAGTGCGCGCTCAACGCGCGGCCAAATGCGCGCGGCGCGTGCAAGTTCGGCAAGTAGCACATCGCCTGCGGGTTCCCCTTCGCCGCCGAAACGCGCGAGCAGGCCCTTGAGGCCGTCTTTACCCTGCGCCCAGATCTGCTCGGCATCAATGACGACCGGTGGGTCATCGTTGGTGATGAGTTTGAACGACATCGTCCATTGCGCCGCTCGACCGAGGTCGTCGCCAGACTCAAAGCCCGTTGGATCGGGCTCTTCGAGTTCGAACGCGAGTTTGACGAAGCGCGACTCGCTCGCCGCATCAAGCGACGAGAGCCACTGCCGTGCGCCGCGCATGAGGTGCGTGTCGGAACTCCGCATGCCGAGCACGGTGTCGCTTTTCCCAAGCAGTCCGCTGAGCCACGCAACATGGGGGTCGCCGGCGGGATCGCGATCTTCGATGGCGTCGCCGTAACTCTCCGTCTCAAGCACGCGGCGCGCTTCTGCGTCAACGAAACCGAGCAGCGCAGCCTCAATGATCGCCCATGGTTGCGTGCGGAGTTCGTCGTCGACGCAACGAGCACTTCCAGGGATCGCTGCGAGGAGCGCGGTGAGGCGCTGGGCAGGCGCGCCGTCGGCGACCCACGGCTGCCAAATCGCGCGGAATCGTCCGGACTTCTCTTGAATGAGTGACGGAACGATGCGCTGATCAGCGATCAGATCTGCGGCGAGCGCGGCGATTTCGCGCCAGAAGCGAAACTCGTGACCGGCAACAAGTCCAGCAGTAAGCGGCCGTTCATCGTCATGCGGCGCGAGCAGAAATCGCAGCGCGGCGGGAGTTTCCAGCGCGAGCGTCGGCACATCAAGCGTTGCCAGGTGGGCGATGGGCTCGTCACGAACACCGATGGCATTCGCGAGTCGATCGCTGGGAAGCGGTGTGACGCCCGATTCATGTGTGGTCGCTGGAAGCGAGAGGCGAAGCGGCGAGACATCCGCCAACACATCATCGCCCGCAAGAAGGTTTCCACCCACAAGTGCAGCGCGAAGCCGCGAGGGGTCACATGCAAAGGGATGCAGCCGTGGAGGTGTCGGATGAGTGGCGGTTGTTTCAGACGCACTCGAGCCGCTCGCGGAACCAATTGCCGCAGTCGACGCAGCTGCGAGGGAAGCATCTTCGGCCCAAAGGTGGAGCCGTTCGCGAGTCCAGACAGCATGAAGAACGAGCATGGGGGCGGAGTGCCTCGTCGGAGTCGGCAGTGAGCGACGGCGAAATGAAATGGACGACTGACGGGAAGAAACGGCAGAAGGGAACAACCAAGCGCCGCAGACTGTTGGAGTGATTGCGCTGGGACTTGAACCCAGGACCTACGGCTTAAAAGGCCGCTGCTCTACCGACTGAGCTACGCAATCGCGAAGGGGAACATTGTAGCCACGCCCGTCACCGATTCGGCGCGCGTTCCGCCTCCGGTACGAAATAGCGGTTTCCGCGCGAAATGGCAGAAGTGGCGATGGTTCCCGCCCCATTCGGCACAGGTCCTCTCAATCTCCGAGCCCGACCCGCCGATAGGAACGACTCGGCCCCAAGCCGAAGGAGCCCGACATGACCACCCACGACCCGCTCGCCCATCGGAACCCGACACCCGCATTCCGCCGATCGTCCTTTGCGCGCATTGGGCTTTCACTGCTTTCCATGAGCGCGGTGGCAACCGCCATCGGTGGCTGCGGTGCTCTCTCGGGGCTCGCTTCCCGCACATTCGACCCGGAGCCATCGCAGTCCGTACCCGCACGCACGATGGTGAGTGCTTCCGCAACGCCAGTACCAACTTCAACCGAGGCATCAGGGCAGGGGGCATCAAACGTCGGAACCGTCGGGTCAACCGGCAGTGCGCCACTCTCCATGTCCGGCGCATCGCCGAGTGGAACGCGCCGTGGGGGCTCCATCCTGAGCGTCAATGGTGATTCCCGCCGCGCGAATGACAATGGTCTCACCGAGGGCGGTGGCAATATCTCGCAGGTCAGTTTCGCGACCGAAGGCGGCGACTACGCCCCGGATGTCGACCGCACCGGCACCTACATGGTGTTTGCCTCGACGCAACATCGGCCCACCTTCGACATCTACCGGAAGAGTGTCGACGGACGCACGGTGACGCAACTCACCACCGATCCAAGCGACGACATGATGCCCGCGATCGCTCCGGACGGCACGAAGATCGCCTTTGCGTCGAACCGGAATGGGAACTGGGATATCTACACCATGCCGATCACCGGCGGTGCGCCGACACAGATCACGTTCGATGCCGACGAAGAGGTGCAGCCGACTTGGGCCCCCGATGGCAAGCGCCTCGCTTTTAGCCGAAAGAATGGCCGTACCGGCACTTGGGAGTTGTGGATCGTCGATAGTGCGACTCCGGGCCTCCGAACTTTTGTGTGCGAGGGCTTTCTTCCGCGGTGGAATCCCACCGAGGAAAACGACCGCCTGCTGTTCCAACGCGCACGCCAGCGTGGGTCTCGGCTCTACGGCGTGTGGACAATCGACATCGTGCGCGGTGAGGGCATGAACCCGACGGAAATCGTCAGCGCAAAGAACGCTGCGATTCTCCAACCAGGTTGGTCGCCGGACGGGGAGAAAATCGTCTTCACGACGGTGGTCAATCCTGAGGGCAATGCCGAGTGGCCAGACCAGTCCGACATTTGGGTGGTGAACGCTGACGGAACGGGACGCGTGGGTCTCACGAATAGCCGCTTCCGGAACATGCAGCCCGCCTGGGGTGCGGACGGACGGGTCTACTTCGTCTCGAATCGTGGCGGCCTCGAAAACATCTGGTCCATCGCGGTCGATGGTGCCCGAAATGGGACAGGATCGGCGGAGTTCGCAGCAAATGCCCACAAGAAGGCAAAGTCAAGCCCCGTGGCTCCGGCAGCACCCGCTGCACTCGTCAAGGATGGCACGCCGGAACTTCTGAAAGCGGACACCTTCGCGAAGGTGGCCGACTAGGAGCTCTTCCCAAGCTGGAACGATCGCCCTCGGCCGACAGCGACCGACCGTCGAGTGAACTGGCACGCGGCTTGCGGCCGATATCCCCTCCATGGGACGGTTCAACGCATACATCCCCAATATCGTGGCATCTCGATTGGCACCGCTCGCGAGTCGCGCATTCGCGCGCACGGGCGTGCACCTCGCAGTTTTGGGTTTCGGACTTGCGAGCTTGGTGGGCTGCCAAAAGCCGCTTCAACGGCCCATCGTGCTGAAGGCTCCCTATGAAACGGAGCGTGTCTGGGCGGTTGTTCCCTTCGCAAACGAGTCTGGCGTCTCGCAGGTCGACGGCATGGCAGTCGCTGACCGCTTCGTGAGCGAGATCGAACAGGTTGATGGGCTGCGTGCGCTGCCGCTCAACCGCACCCTCGCAGCGATGCGCTCGCTCGGCATGACCAACGTCCGCGATCTCCAACAGGCCTACACGTTGATGCGGACGCTGCAGGCCGACGGTCTTGTCCTCGGAACGATCACAGAGTGGGATCCGTACAAGCCTCTCCGGTTTGGCGCCGCGGTCGAAGTCGTTTCTGCCGGAGAAAACGGGCAAAACAAAGCACTCGACCTCAACGAACTGACCATGCCGACCGCTGAGAGCACTGGCGGAGCAGCAACAGCTCGTGCCGAGATTTCTCAGGGCTCGCGCATTTTCGATGGCCGGAGCAACGAAACGCTCCTCGAGCTTGAGCGATACGCGCTCGGCCGCGCAAGTGCGGACAGCGCGCTTGGACCGAAGGCCTACGAGATACGAATTGACCTCTTCAGCCGATTCGGTGCCTATGTTTTGACCCGCGACCTCCTCGAGCAAGAGGCGGCTCGGCTTGGGGTCGCGCTGCCCGAAGGCCGCGCGGAGCGTCCGATTGAGAAGCAGTGATCAAACCCCAAAATGCGTGGACAGAAGTGCATAAGTCTTGTGTTTGCAGGCAACAGCGGCGCGTTGACCCGCGGAACGTCCGAGAGGAATTTAGGTAGGTCCGCGAAAAAACACTTGAACTCTCAGGGCTTTCAGGCCGATAGCCCCTACGGAGTTCGCGATGCGTTCTCCGGATAACGCGGTGCTGCGAGAGCTGACAGTCTTCTCCGCGCTCCGTGCAGAACCGATGGACAAGCGACAGGCCAGCGAAACGACCAACGAGCAGAACCCGGCGTCCGGCACGCCAAAACGAGGCAACAGTTATGAATGAGAATCTCCCAATCGTCGAGCGCTTCCTCTCTTATCTGATCGATGAGCGCGCTTTCAGCCCGTACACCTCGCGGTGCTATGGCTTGGATTTGCGCCAGTTCGTTGAGTTTTTGGAAGGCGATCTCAAAATCAAGATCGATACGAAGGTTGAGCAGGCGGCGCTTGAGGCGTCGATCTCGAAGGGCAAGATGCCCGTTTCGGCGACTGCGACGATTCTGAGTTGCGACGTCGAGCGCATTCGCGGATTCCTCGCGAAACTCGCGGAACAAAGCTATTCGCCGGCCACCATGGCGCGCAAGATCGCCACGCTTCGTAGCTTCCACAAATGGCTCGAGAAGCGCAGCTTCACGACGTCGAATCCGATGACGCTCATCCGCACGCCCAAGCAGGCGCGTCGGCTTCCGAAGGCGATTACCGTTGACGAGGTTGAGCGCTTGCTCTCCGCACCCGACGACACCGATCTGCTTGGATCGCGCGATCGCGCGATTCTCGAGACGCTTTACTCGACTGGTATTCGCGTGAGCGAGGTCGTCGCGATCAATCGTGGTGACCTCAATGAGTCGAATGAGTGCATCGTGATCCGCGGCAAGGGCCGCCGCGAGCGCATCGTTCCACTCGGCGCACACGCGCTCAAGAGTTTGCGTCATTACCTCGACATGCTCGATGGTGAGATGCGCGCTGCCGGGCTCACCTCTGCGCCTGATTCGGCGCTCTTCGTGAACAAGCACGGTTCGCGTCTCTCAAGTCGTTCCGTGCGTCGTAAGGTCGCGAAGTATCTGGTGAAGGTCGGACTTGATCCCGAGATCAGCCCGCACACAATTCGCCACAGTTTCGCCACGCATCTTCTCAGCAACGGCGCAGACTTGCGCGCTGTGCAGGAGTTGCTTGGTCACCAGTCACTCTCATCGACGCAGGTGTACACGCATCTCGCGCAAAGCAAGATGCGAGCGGACTACGACGGCGCGCACCCGCGTGCCGAAGCCAGCTGAGACGGGCGGCCGGATTGAAATGGGAACTAAAGCCCCGCGCTCATGCGCGGGGCTTCTTCTTTGAATCGAGTTCCGCAGTCCTGAGTGCGTTTGATCGTGGTGTTTCAACCGTCCGATGGCCGCTTCCACGGCCACGCCATCCGCGGTTGGCGCCCAGCGCACTCATCCTTGATGAGCTCGAAGCGCGCAGTCTCGCGAACGATCTCGGCTTTGTACGCTCCCGGAACATCGGCGCAGGCCGTGGTGTCGTGAAGGTTGACGAACGTCACCACAGCGCCATCAAACGCCCATCGGCCAACAACTCCCGATGCGGCTTGATCACCCTTCGCAGGAATGTCGAGCCCGAAGATCCCCGTCGATTCAATGGTGAGCGTGCTTCCGTCGAGTTCGCTTGTCCACGCGCCAAGAAAGGGCGCATTTTCGAGAAGGGCGTCGTCGTTGGTTCCGTCGACGGTCTCGGTTGTCGACGAGCACGAGGCGTTGGCGAGGAACGCGAACATGACAATCGGCGTGAGACAAAGGATTCGCGTTTGTTCAATCATGGCAGAGACTTGGTGGAGGACACTTCTTGGTTCGGGAACGATGGGGGCGATTTCAGGCGAGACGATTGACGCGGCGTGCGAGGTGCTCCGCATCGGCAAGACGCGCGAGAAGTGTCTCGCGTGAGGGTGCGACGATCCCGATGTGCCCGACCTTGCGACCGGGTCGTGGCGCCTTGCCGTAAAGGTGCGCGGATGCTCCGGGAATCGCGAGAATCTCAGCTGTTTCTGGCACGCCGCCTACGAGGTTCACCATCGCAGCAAACTCAGGCATCCCTGCATCGCCGAGCGGCAAGCCCGCGACTGCGCGCATGTGATTCTCAAACTGGCTGGTGCGCGCGCCGTGAATGGTCCAATGGCCTGAGTTGTGTACGCGTGGTGCGATTTCATTGGCGATGAGAATGCCATCGGCGACAAACATTTCGAGTGCAAGTGTGCCTACGTGACCAAGCGCGTCGAGCACGCGTCGCGCGTAGTTTTCCGCATCGCGAGCAATCGTCGGTGGGATCGCCGCGGGCGCGACTGAGCGGGCGAGAATGCCCTGAGTGTGCAGGTTGTCAACCACGGGGTAAACCACCGCGCTCCCGTCGAGAGCGCGTGTGGCAACAATCGAGACCTCACGATCAAACGGGACAAACGCTTCGTAAATACAGGCCGTGCGACCGAGCGCGTTCCATGCGGGTTCAAGCTCGGACGCTGCGCGCACGACGCGCTGGCCCTTGCCGTCGTAGCCGAGCGATCTGGTTTTCAGCACCCCGTGCGGACCAACGGCGGCCAGCGCGAGGTCGAGCTCAGCGCGGGTACCGATTGGCGCAAACGGCTGCACGGGCACGCCGGTCGCACGAAGAAACTCTTTCTCGCGGATACGGTCACAGGTCAGTTCGAGTGAGCGCACGCCGGGATGAACGGGCCGAATTCCCGCGAGAAACGCGAGGCTTTCCGCTGGCACATTCTCAAACTCGAAAGTGACGACATCGACACTCTCTGCGAATCGCGCGAGCGCGGCCGAGTCATCCCACGCGGCTGCGAGATGTCGACCAGCAATGCGCGCGGGCGCGTCAGGGGCTGGATCGTAAAAGACACACTCAATACCGAGCGGCATCGCAGCGAGCCCGAGCATCTGCCCGAGTTGCCCGCCGCCGAGGATGCCAACGCGCGTTGCGGACGCGCTCACAGTGCGGTCTTCCCGGGGATCGGATTGGCGAGTACATCGGCCGTTTGACGGGCGCGAAACGCAGCGAGCCGCTCCGCAATACCTCCATCGAGGTGCGACAGAATGCTCGCAGAGAGAATGGCTGCATTGACCGCACCTGCGCGGCCGATCGCCAACGTCGCGACGGGAATTCCCGCCGGCATTTGCACGATAGAAAGCAAGGAATCCATCCCATGGAGAGCCTTCGACTCCACCGGGACGCCGAGAACGGGAAGGTCGGTCTTCGCCGCACACATTCCAGGGAGGTGCGCCGCGCCGCCAGCGCCCGCAATCACGACCTTGAGCCCGCGGCCGCGCGCGTTGGTTGCGTATTCAAAAAGCAAATCGGGGGTTCGATGCGCGGAAACCACGGTGCACTCAAACGAGATTCCGAGTGCCTCGAGCGTGGTCGCGGCGTGCTGCATGGTGTCCCAGTCGGACTGGGAACCCATGATGATCCCGACCAGTGGCGCGGCGAAGGCGTGCGTCATGGTGCGATGGTACGGGCATGCGCCCACGATGTGTGCCAGAGAGGTGCTACCATCGCCTCCCCGTCCGATTTCGGGCGGCCTAAAGCACGCAACTCTGGCAAGGATCACCATGAGCTCCATCCGCCTCAACGGTCAATACGTTCTCATCAAGGACATCGAGAAGAAAGACTTCGCGACCTTTGTGAACCTCTGCCTTCCGAAGATTGAGCCAACCGGTTCGATCCCGCATATCGCCGCCAATGTGCTCACGGGGCTGCTCGCGGAGGGCAAGCTGCAGACGGATCCTGTCGTCCAGGCGGGCTTCGAGATCTGCGCGTCCCTCGGTATCAAAAATATTTGGACAGACGGTGCTGCCGCGAACGTGACCGAAGAAACAGCCACCGATGCTGCTGCTGGCCTTGAGACTGCCTTTGGTTTCGCTGCGATTCAGTCCGGGCTGGCGCTTGCGGCGGCCATGTGCAATGCCTTCCGTCGCACCATCAAGGTGAACGATCGAGACATTCCCGTGATTCGCCAGCCGCGCGAGATCATGATGCAGACCGCGCAGCAGGCGAGCTCGATGAAGAACCTCAACGAGCCGATTTTTGTGACAGCAGGGCGTCTCCTTGGCTCGAAGCTCAAGGAGGGCAAAGCTGTCGAAGAGCCGGAGGTCATGGCCGTACTTTGCATGCTTTCCGATCTTGGCGCGACGCAACTCCATCTCGACCTTGAGAAGGGTGTTCTCGGTTTCGGGCCATTTAGCCCGGCAAACGCAATGGCAAGCGGCATCATGCAGGGACTCGAAGCGGACAAGGTGAAGTCGGTGCGCGAGTCCGTCGTCAAGGTAAACGACCAGTTTCGCCGCGTTGCCGAGCAGCAGGCCGCTCAAAAGGGCGGCGCCGCTGCAGGAAAGCAGGAGCAGCGACTCGCGGTGCCATCCGTCATGGGTACCCGACGACGCCGATGATGCGTGGGGGCTTGCGCAGCGCCATTTGAGGTGAGCCGGGCCATTTCTCGCGGTTTTCGTCTGCAATTGCCGACAGCGGCCTCTATGCACGCCATCCTGCCAATGATGCTCCCACGACTCCTGCGGCCTTCTTGCATGCAAAATCGCGTGCGATCTGCGTTCAACACCTTTGCGGTTGCGGTGATGGGTGTCCTCATCGTCGCTGCACCGGCGTCGGCAACAGGGGAATCAGCTGCCCAAAGCACCTTCTTGCGGACGACGATCAAGGAAACACCATCAGAACGCCTTGAGCACGCGCTGCATCAGTTCACCAACTGGGCGAGTTGGGTTGAGCTGCTCGCCGGGGTCGGTCTGGCTGTCGGGCTCGCCACACTTCTCGCCTATCACCCCCGCGCAGCGCGGCGTCGTGACCTGGTGCAAGCGGCAGAGGAGCGCAAGACGCTCGTGATTCTCGGCGTGATCGGTGCGGTCGTTTCCGCACTCGTCGTGATCGATCAATCGATGGCACTCGTTGTCTTTGGAATCGGAAGTCTGATCCGTTTCCGCACCGTCATCGGAAATCCGCACATGACCGGCCGCGCGATTCTCGTGGTCGTGATTGGTCTCGCCTGTGGGCTGTCACAGTTTGTGACGGCGATCGTCGTTGCCGCCGCTGGTTGGGTTGTCATTTGGTGGCTGCATGCGCGCCGTGCTGCGCAGATCAAGGTCAGAGTGCCGGTCGGCGCGGACAATCACAAGGCACAAATGGTTGCAGCCGAGGCGTTGCGTGCGATGCGCTGCCGCGTCCAGTCCCATCGCGAGGGCGCATCCGGGCGGTCTTTCACTTTCGTGGCCGAGGTTCCTTCGGCGCTGAGCGATGAACTTCTCGCCCAAAGCCTGCAGGCCACACTCTCACACGACTTCGGTCGCGTCGAGGTAGAGCTGCGCGGCGAGTGAGGATCAGTCCTCGCCCTCGGCTGTTTCAACTGCGGCGTCTTCTATCGCCGCCTCTTCGGCCTTCCATTGAGCAACCAGTTTCGACTGCTTTTCTCGTGGGAGCGCGCGGAATTGATTTGCGTCGGCGGGTGAGCTGAATCCGATGACTTCACCTTCGTAGGTGACAGGAGCTGCTGCTGCCGTGAGGGTGTCGCCGCTCAGTGGGCAAATCGCGTTCGATATGCCCTTCTGTGCGAGGACCTGCTCTGCACCAAGCCGCGCGCGTTGCTTCATCTCAAGCGCGGCGAATTGCCTTGCGCTGTCGCGCCCCTTGCAGTGGACCGCGTAGCACTCGAAGAACGCAACTTCGTCGAGTTCAGTGACCGATTCACCGGTGATTGGGCACGTCATTTCCGTCTGCACGATGAGGACAACCGAATCGCCCTTCGGGTCCGTGCTCATCGATTCGGTGCTGCAGCCAACGGTCGCGAGTGTGGCTGTCGCGCCAAAGCAAATCGCGGTCATGACCCGTGTAGCGAGCCTCATTGAAGGTGCGATCGAGTTCACTTTGAGTTTTCCTTTCGTAAAGCGTGCGATGTCGTTGGGGCCGTGTGTCCTGCGGAGCAGGTGGGTCGAGAGAATCCTTTACAAACACAAGGATTCATGTTTGTAAAAAGTAAAGAAACAGTGAAGCCCGCGGAGGCAAGGTGTGTTTGAGGCTTGTTTTCTCTTGGTTTTTGCAAAGCACGCACACGCGTTCTTTATATGAAGATCCTGTTCAGGATGGTTTGAGGACGAGGAGTCTGCATTTTGGGATGCCACTTTCGTAGTTTGGCACGACGGTCGACCCGCGTTGCGGTCGACGCCTGAAGCGTCGAGCAAACTGGATTCACACGAGATCCAAACGAAAGAGCAGGGCATTATGAAGAAGCACGGACCGCGGTTGATTTTCGCAGGGGCAAGCACGCTTTCACTGGTGGCGACAGCTGCCGCAGCACGAGAAGACACTACCGACATGGCGCGGCAACTCGCCGAACTTCGTGCGGCAAATGAAGCGTTGGCGGCAAAGGTCGAGCGTCTGGAAGAGAGCGCCCACGGTGCCGAATGGCTCACGGAAAGCCGTGCGAATGAGATCCGCTCCATCGTGACCGATGTTCTCGCCGATGCCGGGACGCGCGACAACCTGCAGTCTTCCGGCGCAACCGCAGGGTGGAACAAGGATCAGGGCGGATTCTTCATCGCCTCGCCGAGCGGAGATTTCAAACTGAATATCAAGGGTCAGATTCAGTTTCGCTGGGCGCTTGACCATCGTTCCAATGCGGGCATCACGACCTCGAATCAGCCCGGCAGCGGGTCGGTGGCAGTTCCGAAGGAAAACGTCTGGGGCTTCGAGAATCGGCGCACCAAACTCGCATTCACTGGGTTCGTTGTCGACCCGAGTTGGACCTATGAGATCCAACCGATCTTTAACCGCAGCCCTGGAACAGTGACCTCAGGCGATCAGTCCTTCTCGAGTTCCAACATCGTTGGTGGCGTCGAAAATGTGTGGATACAAAAAGACTTTGGGAACGGCATCAACGTTCGCGCCGGGCAATTCAAGTCTCCCTTTCTCCGCGAGGAACTTGTGTCGAGTTCGTCGCAACTCGCAGTTGAGCGTTCGCTCGTAAGCGAAATGTTCTCGACAAAGTTCTCACAAGGCGTGCAGTTTGAGTACGGCGGTCGTGCCGGCGATCCTATGAGGGCGCAGTTGTTTTATGGCGACGGTCTTCGAGCGAATGCCGTCAATGTGCCAACGAACACCGCGACCTCTTGGGCCAATCCTGCGGGCGGTTTCGCTGGTGGGTACACAACGCCGTTCAATGCAAATCTCACCAACTGGTCCTTTGCCGGCCGCGTTGAGTTGCTTGGTGCTGGCAATTGGAAACAGTTCCGCGACCTGAGCAGTTTCCGTGGTGAAGAGTTCGGTTGGTTGATTGGTCTTGGCGGCATGGGGCAGTCCCTCCGGCCGACCACGGAGGGCAGTGTGAGTGACCGGACCACCAAATCGATGTGGGGCGCGACGGTCGATCTCACGATGGACTTTGGTGGTGCGAACCTCTTCCTTTACGGCGTCTATCGCCGTGTCAATCTCACTGGCGAGGTCGATACGCGTGACGGTGCATCGGACGGCATGGATCAGTGGGGCGGGGTCGTTCAGGGCGGCATGTTTATCTCGAATGAAGTCGAGCTGTTTGCGCGATACGAGATGGGGAACACCGACACCGACAAGTTCCGCACAGTCGAAGACGGCGTCGAATTGGAACTCGACTCGATCGTGACCTTGGGCTTCAACTACTACATCGGCGGCAATAAGGATGTGAAGTTGACCTCCGATTTTGGGTACGCCTTTGATCCGGTCGGTGACTTTGCCACAAGCGGCGCGGACTGGTTGCAAGACTTCTCCGGCAGCACCGATGGTGGTTTCACCAACGATGGGCAGTGGGTGGTTCGCACGCAGCTGCAACTTCTCTTTTAATCGTCGCCAACACGGGACGCATCCTCACGCCGGCCAGCCGAATTGCTGGGCGGCGTGAGGTTTTTCGCGTGCATGGTGCGCGTGGTGTAGTCTGCGCGGGTGCACGGAAGCGCAGATGAGCATCACCCCCGCCACAATCATCATCACGACCACCGAGATTCCAGTGGAAGTGAAGCGGTGCGGGTGGCGCCCTTTCTCGCAGGTCTTGGGCCGTACGCAGAGCTGGTTTGGCCCGCAATTGCCGGTGCTGCGCTCGTTGGTGGAGTTCTCGCCGCACGCTCTGACTTCGTTTCTGCGTCCTATGCGTTCTACGCGATCGCATATCTCGCGGGCGGTTGGGAGGCGACGCGCGACGGCGTCCGGCAGCTTGTGCGCGGACGGCTTGACATTGACTTCTTGATGGTGATCGCTGCGATTGGCGCAGCACTCGTCGCGGAGTTCTTCGAAGGTGCGCTGCTCCTCTTTCTCTTTTCGCTTGGCCACGGACTCGAGTATCTCGCGCTTGACCGCGCGCGGTCGGCAGTTGCCGCGCTTGCGAAACTCGCGCCGAAGCGTGCACGTGTTCGCTCTACCGATGGTTCAGAGCGCGAGGTGGCAGTTGAAGACATTGCGATCGGCGAGACGATTGTCGTCCGCCCGGGCGAGCGGGTTGCGGCGGATGGAACGGTCACGGAGGGCCGTTCGGGCGTCGACCAGAGCCCACTCACGGGCGAAAGCATGCCGGTCGACAAGGAACCCGGCGAGAGCATCTTCGCGGGTTCGCTCAATGGGGATGGCGCGCTCCTTGTGCGCGTGACGAAGCAGGCTGGCGACACGCTGGTGGCGCGCATGGTGCGAATGGTCGCTGAAGCACAGGCGTCGAAATCGACGGCAGAACGCGCGGCGGAAAAGTTCACACGCATCTATGTGCCGTGTGTACTCGCAGCGACCATCACCGCGATTGTGCTCCCGCCGATCGCCGGATGGCTCTCATGGAGCGAGGCATTCATGCGCGCGATGAGCATGCTGATCGGAGCTTCGCCGTGCGCTCTGGCGATTTCAACGCCAGCCGCGGTGCTCGCGGGGCTTGCGCGCGCCGCGCGTGGCGGTGTGCTCGTGAAGGGTGGAGCGCACCTTGAGTCGCTGGGCGTCGTGCGGGTGATCGCGGTTGACAAGACAGGCACGGTGACACGCGGTCGGCCAGAGGTGTCGGAAATATTTTGTATGG
>CAMDMA010000026.1 GCA_945902075.1 Candidatus Kuenenia stuttgartensis
GGCGGCATTTATCCGCGCGCAGATACAAATGGCGATGGCGATGTGACGGGAGCCGATCTTGCGACCCTGTTGTCCTCATGGGGCGCATGTAATTAATGCGCTACCACGGAAGCGCGCGTCCGAGCAGGGTGGACAGTCGCTCATTTTGATCGGTAAAACGATTTTGAAGCCGTGTGCGAGTTGAATCTGTGATGTAGGGCGCTGCCTGACTTCCGACATTTTCACGTGGGAGCGGCGCGCGTATGGTCGGAACTTCAAGAAAAGCACACAACGCGTCGAGCTCGCGCTCGGGTGCTGAAAGCAGTTCCTCGAAGATGATCACGTGCAGGCGCGCGCGCGGAACACGCGCGAGATAACGCTCAAGCTGCTCCGCGTAATCACCACGCGCCTGATAGGAACGCCACTGCAGATTTTCCGCATATGCCATCGGCTCGCGTGCGAGGAGCGCACGGTCCGCCGCCAACCGCGAGTCCTCAGCATCGAGTGCCGCACCAAGTTCGAGTGGCTCCATGCTGGCGCGCGCCGCGTGCATGTATCCCGAAATCGCACGCTCGACCGGATTCCGCAAGATCGCGATCAGCCGAACCTCGGGCAGCGCAGCGGTGATCCGCGCGGCGCACCCAGGATGGAAGAGGTAGTACGGCGTCGCCTCGCCCGCGCAGCTCGTACTTGGTGCGTTTTGAAATCGCGACCGATACCAATCATCGCCATTTTCATATCCGAGGTCGAAGTAATGCACCTCTTTCTCGGGGGCGATCCAACACCTTGGATGTGCGGAAAGCCAACCCGCGAGCGACGTGGTCCCCGCTTTTTGTGCGCCGAGAATAAGGAAGTCCGGGAAGCGATCCATTCCCCTGCATTGATATCCGATGGTTTGATACGGCGAGTTGAGGGTGCGCCGTACACTGCAGGCCGATGGCCCGCTTTGAGCACGACACACAACTCCTCGAACGCTGCCGCGCGGGCGACGCTGCAGCTTGGGATGTGTTGGTGCTCCGCTACCGTCGGCTTGTCTGGAGTGCGATCGTGGGGGAAAACCTTCGCGATGAGGCCGCAGAAGATGTTTTTCAGCTGGTTTTTACGTCGTTGTTTGAGCAT
The DNA here is from genome assembly GCA_945902075.1 of Candidatus Kuenenia stuttgartensis. Lineage (GTDB taxonomy): Bacteria > Planctomycetota > Phycisphaerae > Phycisphaerales > SM1A02 > QWPT01. The sequence goes on from CAMDMA010000026.1 coordinate 1,099, forward strand.
CTCGGAAGTGTGCGCGACGATGAGGCGCTGCCGAGTTGGCTCCTCACCACCACCAAACGACACTGTTGGCGCACGATCAACCGAATACGAAAAGAGCGCGCTCAATCATTGTCACTCGACACCGGTGTTGCACAGGCGGTCGATCCTGAAGACGAACAGGCAGACTCCTCGGCTATCGGAGCCCTCGCTGAACGACAGTTGGTTCGTGATGCACTCGAGCGTCTCGGAGGAAAGTGCCGAGAACTCCTTGAGGCACTCTTTGGCGCAGCGGGTGAGCCAAACTATGCGCTGATCTCGGCGAAACTTGGCATCCGCGTCGGTTCGATCGGCCCCACTCGGGCGCGTTGCCTAGAGAAACTCGCGGGGGTTCTCAGTCGACTCGGGTACGACAGGGCGATGGATAACGGAAACCCGCGGGTCGACGATGAGACCGATTGAATCCACCCACATTCTCCGAAATGTAGTGCGATCGACGTATCTGAAGCCGCGCCTACCACTCTTCTTCTTTGCAGCACCGTGTTTTCGAGCGTGAATTATGACGAATCAAGACCCCAATCCCAACCGGAACCAACGTCCTCAGGCGCGTGTTTCGACTGAGGACCTTGTTTCGACTGAGGACCTTGTTTCGATGCTTCGCGATGATGCACGTTTTGAACCACCGGCTCAATCCCTCGCCCAGGCGCGCTCCATTGGCGCGCGTGTCGCCGCGCGATACATGGCAGGAACTCGAAACAGCGGAAATCCACTCGCGATGGTCGGGGCCGTTCTTGACCGAGCTCACGCGATGGTCGGGGCGTGGCTCGTCCCCACACCTGGCGCCGCACTCGCTCAGCTGCGCGACGACCGTGGAAGCGAAGTGCTCACTGCCACCATTGCTGCGCATTCTCTCTCTCTTCGGGCTGAGCGCACGCTCGCGCAAGACGGCCTTGTCCGACTCGTAGGTGATATTTTGCGCGCGGACGGAACGCCGGTTCGAGCGGGCATCTCCATTATCGATGAAGCCGCGCGCGTCGTTCTGTATGAGGAGACCGATGCGCTTGGCATGTTTGCGATCCGACTTCCGGACGATGCGTACGAGATCGTGATTCAGCCACGCGAGAGTGCGACGATCGCCGAGGAACACCCTGTCGTTCTTCCTCTCGCACGGCGGAAAAGTCCGTGAATCCGGGTGAGCAGCTCATCTGTGCTGCGTTCGAGGGAATGAGTGATGCAGAGCGCATCGCAGCGGTCAGTGCTGATCCCCGCGGTGCGTCAGCGGTGCTCATTGCGCTTGGTGACGAATGCGAGCGTTTCGCCGCGGGTGCCCCAGAAAAGGCGCTCGCGCTTGGCAATGACATCGCGCGTGTTGCCGATATTCTCGGTGCAAGAAGTGCTTCGGCCCGCGCACTTCGCGCGACGATCCCTGCATTTGCCTACCTTGGAAAGCTCGACGAAGCACTCGTGCGAGCCGCCCTCGCTCAAACTGAAGCAGACCGTGCGCATGACGTTGTAGAACATGCACGCGCAGCTGTGGCGTCCCTACACGCGCTCGCGAAGCTCGGACGGACCGATGAAGCACTCGCTCGCGGAAGCGCTGCGCGGAATGCGCTCCTTGAAGCCAAACGCCCTGAACTTGCTGCACGCGCAGAACTGAACCTCGCGAACATTCACAAAATGCGGGGAGAAAACTCTGAGGCGCTTGCCGCCCTTGAGCGGGCGCTGGCTGGAATTCCTGCCGAAGAATCAGCGGCAAGAGGAACGATCGAAAACACCTGCGGCGAGACGCTGCTGCAACTTGATCGCTTCCAAGACGCGGCAGGCGCGTTCGACCGCGCCGAACCACTGCTCGCTGCGCTACCACTCGCGCAAGCGATTGTCATTGGTAATCGCGCCGACCTGCACGCGCGCGAAGGGCGGATCGGTGATGCACTGCGCGGATTTGACCGTGCGGCGCACATCGCTCGCGATCTTGCTCCTGGTCATTACGCGCGACTCCTCGTCGAACAGGCTGAGGCACTCGCGTTGGTTGGTGCGCACCGTGAATCGCTCGAAGCAGTTGATAGCGCACTCCTGACTGCTGAAGCGAAAGGTCTTCGCGCCGAATCCGCACGCGGACTCCTCGTCCGTGCGCGCACCCTGGCCGCCGCGGGACGGTTGAGCGAATCGTCTGACGCTGCGTCACGATCACTGAGTATTTCGCGAGAAATCGGCGATACACGAATGGCCCGGGCGGCGGCGCTTGTTGCCAGTGAACTTGCTCTCGACCGCGGAGACGCCGATCGCGCGATTGAGTTTGCTCGCAACGCGGCTCAGGGTGCTGGGGCTCTCGATAGCGCGCGCGCATCAGTGCGGGAGGCGCGTGCGCGACTGCTCGCTGGCGACGCACCCGACGCTCTGCGTTGCGCGATGCAGAGTCTCGACACGGCGAGTGCGCTCGGTGTAGGTGTCGTTGAGATCGATGCTTCTCTCGCGGCTGCGGACTGTCAGCGCGTGCTTGGAAAGCTTGACGCGTCGATCACTCTGCTTTCACGCGCGATGGAACTGGCTGAAGGTATTCGCAGTACGCTCGCAGCCGACCAGTATCGATCTGCCTTCTCGACATCACGCATTCGCGTCTATGAAGATCTCGCGCTTGATCTCCTCGCACGTGGTGATCCTGATTCAATTCAGAAGGCATTCATCGCCGCCGAACGGGCACGTAGCCGATTACTTCTTGACACGCTGCTTCGCGTGATCGACCGTACGAGCGCTGTAGATAATGGCGATTCGCTTGGCTTCACTCCTGCGCTACTTGAACTCCGTGCGCGACTCTCCGCACTACACACTTCCACCTCGGTTGATGAATCCTCAACTGGCGAGCGCATTGGTCTCGCACCAAATCTCGTGCATGAAATTCAGGCAGTCGAGCGGGACATTGATGCGCTCCTAACTCGCCGTCAAACAGAACGTGGAATTGGAGCCCTGCTTGCACATCCGCTTCCAACCGAAGCTGTTCTCGCGGCATTGGAAACTGGCGATGCACTGATTGCATACTTTGCATCAGGAGATGAACTCCTCGCGTTCGTCGGATATGCGGGACAACTTTCCTGTGTGCGCGCACTCGTCAATATCTCGGATCTTGAACCGCTCGTTGAGAAGTTTCTCTTTCAACTACGCGCCGGTGTTCGTGATGGTGATCAAGAAAAAGAGCCTCGCGCTATCCATGCGATGGCTCGCGTACTTCATGATTTACTCGTCGCGCCAATTTTTGTTGAGCGACAAGATGCGGCTGCCGCTCAACGACTGGTTGTCATCCCATTTGGCGTGCTTCACGCGCTTCCCTTCGCCGCACTCTCGGATGGTTCGCGTCACCTGATTGAGCGTTTCGAAATCCAAACCGCGCCGAGTGCAACACTTGCTTGCCGAGCCGTCACGGACATGCCTCGCGCTCCGAAGGACATGCTTGTGGTTGGGTTTGCGGATGAACATGCTCCGCTGATTACAGACGAGGTGCGCGCCATCGCGGCAATTTCTCCCTCCGTCGTACTCACAGGATCAGCTGCGCAGCGGTCCGCGGTACGCGACGCCGTTCGCCCAGCGCGTGTCGTACACCTCGCGTGTCACGGACGATTCGTCCCTGCGCTTCCAGCTGCATCAGGGCTTCGTCTCGCGGATGGATGGATGCCGATGCGCGACCTTATGCAACTCGAGCTCAATGCAGATCTCGTGTTTCTTTCTGGCTGCGAGACGGGTTGCCATGCCGTCGATGTTGGTGAAGAACTCAGCGGAATCGCGCGAGCGGTGCTTGCAGCTGGTGCACGCCGACTGGTTACGACCTTGTGGTCGGTCCGAGATGCTGCAGCGATTGATATCGCGACGCACTTCCACACCTCATTTGCAGCTGGAATTCGGCCATCTTCAGCACTTCGCGATGCGATGGTTGCTTCCATGCAGAAAACGCCGCATCCTTCCTGGTGGGCGCCCTTCGTCGTTTCGGGAGTCCTCTGATGTCTTTAGCCACGACCTACATCTCCAGCCTTTCCACCGTCCTCCTCGCGGCTGCGAATGTGTACGCAGGAATTCCAACTGACCCGATTGTGCCGGGCCAAGTGATTGTCCGTGCGAACACGCCAAAGTTACTTGCTCGTGCAATGGGTGCGCTATCGACGCAGTTCGCTGATGTCGCTGTGATGGACCAAATCGAAGGTCGCCCGATTTACCTTCTCTCGTACGGACTCACGCCTACACAGACGCCCACCGATGTTGATGGAGTGATCACAGAACTGATCACAGCCGGAACGATTCCATGGGGTGAACTCAACTACGCAGGGCAGACCGGCGAGGGAAAGACGGATAGTCTTTGGCTCTCGGGTGTCGCAATTGGATCAAACGCGTTTGAGTCGCAGTATGCGATTCCGCTTCTTGGTGTGCCTTTGGCGCATGAGCGTTCTCGGGGCGCTGGCGTTGTCATTGCGGTCATTGATACTGGAATCGATGCGTCACATCCTGCGCTTGGTGGATCTGTCTCTACCCAAGGCGTGAGTTTTGTCGATGGAACCTCCAACACAAATGACGATGGCGACGGTGCGGATACCGATGGTGATGGTCTCGTTGACGAACAAGTCGGTCATGGAACATTCGTTGCGGGCATCATTCACCTCGTCGCGCCGGACGCAATGCTGGTCCCAGTGCGCGTGCTTGATAGTGAAGGTATCGCAGGGAACTTTCAAATCGCTCGTGCACTCGCTTGGTCGATTGATCGGGGCGTGCATATCGCCAACATGAGTTTGGGCGAAGACTATCGTTCGCAAGCACTCGAAGACATCGTCGCTGAAGCGGATGCAAAAGGTGTTGCGGTGTTTGGAGCGGCCGGCAATGCCAACACCGACGATCCTCGAGAATTCCCGGCGTGTGACGGCAGCGCCGTTGGCGTCGCGGCGCTTGACTGGGATGACGTGAAGGCACCCTTCTCAAATTTTGGAAAGCGAATCGGGCTCTCTGCGCCAGGACACACACTCATCCTCGAGGGAATTCCTGATCTCTCGAAGTCCATCATTGGCCCGGTACCCGGCGGTCGGTTCGCTGTGTGGTCAGGCACATCTTTCTCAACAGCGTTTGCGTCTGCGAGTGCCGCCCTAGTCCGTGCGCAACATCCTGAGTGGCCCACCCAGCGTGTGGGTGCTGGTCGGATTCGGCTTACGCTTCAAACCATTCTTGGCGACACCGGCGCACCGTTGACTGCATCAAATCCGAGCTACGGTGGCTTGCTCGGGCGTGCAAGGGTGTCCGCCGCCAACGCGGTCGCCATCGGACCGATTGCACCTGCGCGTGGCGACATCAACGCCGACGGCACAGTAGATGCGGCCGATCTTTCGTTCATGCTTGAAGTGTGGGGCCCGACGCCTGGTGGTTCGCGAGCTGATCTGGATGCGAGCGGCGATGTCGGCGCGTCTGATCTCTCACTGTTGCTGTACGGGTGGTGAGCCACCCCGTACATTTCACATCATGGAAGATCCAGCTCGCGCACTGAAGTGGGACCGACGGTTTCTTGTGTTGAGCGATTCAATCGCGCAATGGTCAAAAGACCCTTCGCGTGGTGTCGGTGCTGTGATCGTAAGTCCCTCACGGCAGATCGTAGCGACCGGATTTAACGGACTTCCCCGTGGAATCGAAGATCGCCCGGAGCGTCTTGAACGCCCCGTGAAATACGACCTCATCTGTCATGCGGAGATGAACGCGATCATCCAGTGCGCCCGCAATGCGGTCTCGCCCCTCGGCTCGACGATTTACACGAGTTTCGCGCCGTGTGTCCACTGCACGCTTTCGATCATCCAGTCCGGAATCATCCGAGTGGTGACATACGCACCAGGGCCGGGCGATGAGCATTGGGAGTCAAACTTCGCGAAGTCACGAGAGCTCCTTGCGGAGTCGGGTGTAGAACTCGTTGAGCTCGCACGCAGTTGAGCGTCGCAAACAACGCATGCTTCATCTCGCCTCAATTCCCAATTCCTTTGAGGTGAACAAGCGGTTCCGGCCTTTCGTCTCCTCGCGGATCTTCGCGACAAACTCTGAGTCAATTGGGTCTGCAGCGTTGCCCCATGCGCTTCGCACATAGGTCAGTACAGCCGCAATCTCATCATCACCACGAATCGGCGCGGCGGGCATCACTTGGTTGTAAAGCTGTCCGTCGACCTCTATTCGACCCTCAAGACCATGCAGCAAGATCTTGGTGAGTACTGCCGGATCACCAAGCACGATCTCACTTCCACGCAACGGCGGATACACCGGCGGAAGCCCGCGGCCATTGGCCTGGTGACAGCTCATGCAATTTGAGAAGAGACGCTTTCCGAAGTCTGCAACAGACATTGTCGCAGCCTTCGCGATCACCGGCGCGATAAACGAGACATCCTCGCGGCCGATCCAGAAGATATTGCGGTCAATAGGCGTCGCAATCTGAAGTTCAACTGGTAAGCGATCAAGCATCGCAAACCACCCAAGAGGTTCTTGCGACGCGATAAGTTGTCGTGGCTCGCGGGCGTTCAACTGCTGCTTTGCTGCGACACGATCGAGTATCGCCTGCGCGAGCCAGGGTCGTTCTTGCGCGACCGCAACGACGGCTTCGACTGTGCGTGAAAGTGTGCTCGGATTGGGCAAGCCCGATCCATCGTCAAGCAATAAGTCGGAAAACTCCGCTGCGAATGCTCGAGCAGCGATGGAGTCCGCAGCAAGCACGCGACCCGCGAGAATAGCCTCAAGAAGTTCACCTTCAGCTCCCGCCATCGCAGAAATGACCGCGCTGCGCATTTCCTTTGAACCGACATCCCGGCGAAGCGCCGTTTCAAGGATTGCCATCCGCAGTGGAACGTCGAGCGCGCCAACCGAAAGCACAGCCTGCGCTCTCACGCGAATATCTTGGTCATGGATCACTCTTGTAAGCATTGAGGCAAGTGTTGCTGAATCGAGTGAACGTTCTGCGACTCGTATCGCATGAACTCGCGTCATTGCATCATCAGAAGTGAGTGCCAGCGACACGGTTTCCGCGTCGACAGCGTGAACTCCCGCGAGTGTCCAAAGTGTTTCAAGTCGCGCGGTGCGGTTCGCTGTCGTGCGGAGTTGCTCTAAGAGCGCATCGCGCACCGCACGATCATCTCGCTCGATCAGGAGCCGCCGTGCCACTTCACGCACCGGCTTTTCCGGGCTCAAGAGTTGCGTGACAAGCTCCGTGGATGTCATGATCGCAAGATTGGGCGCAGGATTTGATTCAGACCTCGTGGATTCAGACCTCGTGGATTCAGACCTCGTGGACTCTTGCTGCGTGGATTCTCGCTGCGTGCCTCCTGCATTCGTGCGCACAACCCGCCAAATGCGACCTGCATCAACTGGTTGCGCAAGCCCACGTGCATCAATCTGTTCACGCAGAAATGTGGTCATAAACTTTCGATGTTGGATGATGCCGCGATACATATCCGCGACATAAATGTTTCCGTCCGTTCCGGATGCACAAAACACTGGACGGAAGCGTTCGTCGGTTGAGGTCCAAAACGAGCGTGTCCCGTCAGCAGGCGTTGCGACGACCTTGCCTTCCACCTCGGAAATGCGATAGCGATGAATCAGATTTCCAGCGACTTCGCAGATGAGCGCACAGTTTTGCATGTCCGCACCCAGCGCTACGCCGTCATGAATATGTGGACTGCACGCCCCTGTGAAGTTCGCAAGCCGACCATCGCGCAAAACACCTTTTTGATACGCGCGATTCACGCCGGGCGTCAGGTGAGAGGGGAACACGCGCATATCACTTGCGGCGCGCGATGGCACACCGTCGAAACTCTTCTGTGATGGATTCCGTGCCGCGTATGCTTTGGGTACAAGATCAACGAGGAGTGGATCAGAGTTCGGCGAGTAGTACAGCCGACCAACAGCATCCTCAGAGATTCCCCACTGACCGTGGGGCGATACCGGTTCCGGAATCAGCGAGATGTCATCAGGGATGAAGCGCACCGGATGCTGAGAGCAGACAAACGTGTTGTCGAGCGAGAACAGCAACCCGTTTCCAGCATGCTCGGGATTGTCGGCGCCAGCGAATCCGCTTGCGACCACTCGTGATTCGTCACTCGTCCCATCACCGTTGGTATCTCGACAAAAGAGGAGATAAGGCGGCTCAATCACAAGGAGCCCATCGCGCCATAGTGCAATGGCGCGTGGCATCACGAGATTTTCAATGAAGATTTCCGCGTGATCCATCGTGCCGTCAGCGTCGGTGTCACGGAGAACCTTGACTCGCCCAAGCGGCTCACGCTCCCCGGCTCCTTCGGCATCGCGCATATATCCGCGCATCTCGAGCACCCACATCCGTCCGTCCGGTCCAAACTCAAACGCCACCGGCGCTTCAACCAACGGCTCGCTCGCGACCAGTTGGATCTCGTAGCCGTCGACGATGTTGAAAGTCTTCAACTCTTCAGCAGCACTACGAATCGGCGCATCATTCACCTGCCATTCTGCAGGGAGCGCCTCTTGCGATTCGCCTGGACGATCGCCGTTCTGTGCGAGCGTTGGCGTCGTGACACCGACTGCTGCAATGAAAATCAGGACGACGCAACGCGAGAAATGGGACGGCATCCAATCAGTGTAAAGGTTCCTGCGCAGTGATCGTGCGCTGCAAGCCTCCACCAAGAAAGTACGCTGCATGCATGAAGCATCTGTCGTGTTCCGTCCGTAGTCTCCGCGCCGCCCAGGCCCAGTCATCAGACCGAGAACCGACAGCAGGCCGAAAAAAAGGCAAGAGAGCTGTGGCCGTCGCACTTCTGTTTGCATGCTTGAGTGCCTGTGATGTCATCCCATCACGGGATCCAACCGGCGAGCGTTGCGTCGACGTGCGGGGTACCACGCTCGATGGTTCGCTCGTGAACATCCCCACAGATCTCGCGAACGCCCCCACCGTACTCCTCATCGTGTATCGACGAGAAGCGCAGTTCGACGCCGACCGTTGGCGCCTCGCACTCGACCAACTGGATGTTCGATGCCGAATTCTGCTGGTCCACGCGCTACCAACGACATTTGGTGTCTTCTTCGCGCCAGTGCTTCGCCACGACCTCGCTGGAACTTTTGGGCTTCGCGAGAAGCCGCTTGTGCTTCCGCTCACGGGTACAAGCGCGGATGATCTCTGCACACAGACCGGAATGGGGAACTCGCAGTTTGCCCATGTGCTTGTCATCGCCCCGAATGGCGAGATTGTGTTTGCCTTCGAACAGGGTTACGCGCCAGAAACTGTGGAGCGTGTTCATACCGTGATTGAACAGCATCTTCCTGCTGAAGCAGATATTCCCCAAAGACCAATATCAGGGTGAACGGTTCGTCGCCGGGGTCACGAGTTTCGCAAACTCACGATGTGCTTGCTCTGGTGAAAGACGGCGTTGTCCGAGAGCACTGATGGTTTCTTGCCCATCTTCGGAGACAAGAAAGCGAAGAAACTGCATCGCTGCAGGGTTCGGCTTTTTTGGATCGACAACGTAATAGAGGCGCAGTGAACGGCAGAGTGGATAGCGTCCTGTGCGAATCGTTTCATCGGTTGGCGCAACAAAACCGTTCCCATCAAGCGCTTCGATTTCAAGTTGGCGAACGCGCACTGCTTCAAAAAAAGCGCTGTAGTAGCCAATCGCATTTGGATCTGTTGCGACCGCTTGCAGGACGCTCGACGCGACCGGCTCCTCATTCACACTTGTTCGAAAAGTTCCGCCGAGTAGCACTATGTCCTGCACAATCCCGTTAGATCCAGATCCTGAACCCATGCCAAAAAGTTCAATCTTCCGAGTGAACCATGTTGTGTCGCGGACACCTAAATCACCCCACGTCACAACGGGCCCGCCACCACGTTTCCGCTCACGCCCAAAGACCCTATCCAAATCCTTGAGGCTGATGCGTGTGAGCGGGTTCAAGCGATTCACGCAAACAGCGATCGCATCAATCGCGATATCCACGTGCTCAACCCTGCATCCACGCGCTTTCTCAATAGCCTCTAGCTCAGAAGGCTTCATCGCACGACTCATTGGTGCGAGATCTGCCTCGCCCGACGCAAGCGCTTTTGGCGCAGCACCGGATCCAGACGATATGACCTCGAGTGCGATATCAGGCTGGGAGCTGCGGAATTGAGGCCGAACGGCGTTGAGTACGAGTCCGACAGCTGAGCTCCCGACGCACCGGATAGTGCCCGTGATCGCTGGATCCTCCATGAAAGTCGGATACGGACTTGCATCAATGTCCGTGGGCGGAATCGAGACAATCTCGAGCGCCGGAGCAACTACTGGAGCATCCTGTGGCACAGGAATCAATTGCGAAACGAGGTATGCGGCGATGAGAGAAGTGAGCTGAAGCGTCATCATGATGCAGCTCTAGGTTTGTGCGCGGTGCGAGAAGCGAAGAGTAGTGCAAAGGTCAAGAGAATCAGCGCCGCCGTGATCCCACCAGCGAGCCATAACATGCGTGCCACGGTTTGCTCCAGACTCGCAATGCGTTGCTCTGTTGCTGTCGTGACTTCCTCAATAACGCCTTTGATTGCTGCAGATCCGGCCAGTGATTCTCCGTTTTCGATCAGTCTGTTCGCTTCGATGAGCGTCGTTGTCGCTTGATTGAGCAGTGCGCCATATTCCGCGATATCGACCGGCTTTGAAGGCGGTGCATTAGGATCAGGTGGACCTTTCAATTCAGCGACTTTGCCAAGAATGCGCTCTGATGTGTCCGCAAGGACCTGCACGGCATTGAGCGTCGGCTGTACTACAGACAGGGTTTCCTCGGCGGATTTGAGCGTTGGTGAGATTCCGTCCATGACCGCGCGAACATCGGCTGTTGCCTTGGTCGCATCGGCACTGATGGTTTTTACCTGCTCAAGTGCTGCATCAACGTCTTTTTGCCTGCGATCAATCTCGGCAAAGACAGCTTCACGCTCACTCACGATCAGTTGTGGAATCTCATCCGCGAGCTTCGTGACTGTCTTTCCAAGGGCGTCGACTGACTTCGACATTCCATTCAGGTTCGAGAGTGCAAGCTTCGTTTCCTCCTTGGCAAGAACCTCGTCGGCGAGCGCCTGAGTCTGCCAGGTCACCAGGGTTGGAGCGCGCTTGGCGAGGTAAAACATCCGCTCGCCCATCCGTCGATACTGCGCAGCTTCATCCAGCGCATTCGTGAGCGGTTGGAACAAACCACCCCCTTCAGCAACTTCACTCACCAGTGATTCGCCGCGGCTCTTCGCAAAGTCATCAAAACGCACAAAGCTGACATCTTCGACACCGCGGTTTTCACGGCGCCATCCAGCGATCATAAAGTCGAGAGCAGCGAGTTGGTCTGCAAGAAACACACGCGAAGCAATGCGCCAAACCTCCTCGCGCGCCTGACGCAATGCAGAGACAAGTGGCTCGCCGCGATCCTGACCGAATTCGCGGGTTGCGCGGTCATCGTCGATCCAAACCTGGCTCGTGACTGTGACCATGATTGTCATGTCGAGTACTTGCGAAAACGGATCACCATTCGTGGCGATGTCATACGCGCTCGTCGTACTCTCAACCAAGAACCGCTGGGCGATCGCACGTGCATGTGCATCCGGATTCCCCTTGATGATCTCTGCAACCGCGTCTTCCATGAGCGTTCGATAGCGATCCGCGAATGCGTTGGTGAGTTCATCAAGCTCTTCAAAACTAATCTTCTCGATCACCGCGCCGCGATTGAAATCTGTAGATCCAGTGAGAGCTTGCTCGCGTCGTGGAGGGGAACGACGAGACGTCGTACAGCCCTCGAAGCTTGGAAAAGATGTCACAAGAATGATCGTGGCAATGGAACGGGAATGCATAGTTGGACCAGTGAACGAAGCGTCGAGTGATCAGAACTGGAACTGGAGTTGTGAACGCACCACCCACTGCCCTTTGTTCGTAGTGCCGTTCGCTGCAGTGAAATCAGGAAGATAGTTGGCCCCCGATGCTGCAAAGTCGACAAGTGGATCGAACGAGTAGCCGAAGTCTGCGGTGAGCTTAATCTTGTTCTGCACGCCAGCAGGCCACCAGTTTGCGCCAATCGTTGCAACGCTGAGTTTTTCTCCGGTTGCATTGAGTGCGGTCGGTGCGGTGCGGTATTGATCGGTGTCGCTGTTGCCAGTTTCGTAGCGAAGAAACGCCTCAACAGAATCTGTTACGAAGTACCCGCCTTGTGCGACTGCTCCCCACTGAGAAAGCGAATCATTGTCACCACCGTCGCGAACAACTTGGGCTTCTTGCAGCCCAACATTGCGATAAACGCCGTAGACAAAGATGCTCGCGCCGCCGAAATCGATGCGTGCATCAGTCGTCGCACTCCAGACAACATCAGGCGTTGCGCCGTCTGCGTTGGAAATCGGCTTCACTTGTTGGATGTAGCCTGCGATGCCGAAGAGTGCTGCTGCTTCCTCGCCGCGAAAACTCTGCATGTCCCTGAACTGCCTCCACGCGCCACCAATTTTGTATTCTGCTCGGGCGATGAACGCGTAATCCGTCGAAACGGACGTGAAACTGCTGTTCTGACCGCCGGGAACTCCCAGTGCTTGGCCCGCATTCAGTGGTCCCGCAACATCTCCGGTTTGGCTATATGGCGCGGTTCCACGACCTTCTAGCTCCTCGCCGTAGTAACCCTCGAAACGAATCGAATCGGATTCCCACGCCAATTCGAGGCCTTGCGATCTCGCTGCGCTGAAGAACGTGTTGACCAGTGATCGCTCAACTGCAAGCAACCCATTTGCGGAGTCAATGAACTCTCGCAGAAACGGCAGTTTGAACTGGCCCGCACGAAGTGACCAACCTCCGCCGAAGTCCTTTTGAAGAAACGCATCCTCAAGTTCGGCGTCGCCACCCACGCGTGCGAAACCAAGTTTCACCTCATAGAACCATGATGGATCCACAATGTTTCCAAAGAACGTGAGTCGGGCACGACGGAATTCAAAACCCCACGCGTCGTCGGCTGTTGACGACGAAGTCGAACCTGCCGCAGCTGGCTCGCTACCGATCTCACGACTGTTGTATGCCCAACGAAATTGCGTGTCACCCTTGATACCGAGGGTGTAGTTCCCATCCGCACTTGCAAGAAAGAAGCCTTTCGACTTGTCCCATCCAGCGACTGCACCATCCGCAGCGAGATTCATGCGCGTCGCACTGTCTGCAAGTGTGTCAGCCACGATTGCGCGAATCTCATCTGCGCGTTCTTGGGTGAGCCATGCGCCATCCGAATTGACGCGATCCTCAAGTCGACCGATCTGCGCAGCAAGTTGGGCGTTCTGGTTGCGAAGCGCCTCAATTTCATTGAGTGCGCGCTGAAGATCATCTGCAGATGCCGTTTGCGTGGATGCCAGTGCACAGATAGCGATTGAGATCAGCATGGTGGGGAATCCGTGTGCTTTAATGCGTGATGACGGGAATGAATGTGTTCTCGAACAATGTAAGGTCTCGCCCCACCAACGGTGTCGTTGACGTCGCTCAAGAGCTCGAGCACGAAGCCCATCGCAAGAAAAAACAGTGCGGCAAGGAAAAACATGATCGCAACCAGAAATGGCGGACGCGTTCCCATGTCCTTCGCAAACGCAAACTTTTCATAAAGCAGCCACGGCATCACCACGCAATCGACGAGCAGAAGAAGCAGACCGATCCGTCCGAAGAGATATAACGGACGCGCTTTGAAGCTCGACTGGAAACCGAGCATGAGAATGTCAAAGAAGACATCGAAGGACCGCGCCAGTCCATAGTGGCTCTTCCCTGCGAATCGCTCTTGGCACTCGATCCACAATTCGCTGGTGGCCCCACCGCGCATATGCACAAGCGCAGGGAGTAATCGGTGTTGTCCCGGCCGAAGCCGCAGTGACCGTGCCATCTCACCTTCAATTGCTTTGAAGCCGCCCATGTCGCGAATCTCACAACCTGTCACTGATCGCAAAAGAAAATTCGCGATCTTGCTTGGTATCAGTTTGAGGTACTTCGATTCTTTGCGATTGGCGCGTGACCCCGACACGAGCACGAAGCCTTCTTCAAGGCGTTCAACGAGCTGATGAATATCCTCGGGCCGATGTTGAAGATCACCATCGGTGACGATGACGATGCGTCCGCGAGTCGCTTGAATCCCAGCATAGAGCGCGCTGCATTGGCCGACGTTGCGAGAGAGAAAAAAGCTGTGAAGCGCGGGATATTTCGCTGCGCCCGCTCGAAGTAGTTCCTCTGTCCGATCAGTCGATCCATCCGAAACAACCACGATTTCATAGGACCGTCCAAGCGCAACCATCGCGGCGTCGGTGCGCCGCAAAAACTCCTCGACGCATAGTTCTTCGTTGTAGACCGGCGCGACAACGGAGATGTCGATGGATTGAATGTTTCCGTCGTGCTTCATGTTCGCACTCTCAAATCAATGCCTAAGCCACTCTGTCGAATCCTGTGAGAATCCACCCCTGCTCATCCGCTGTCTCACGCCATGGATCTTCGAGCAGTGTTCGTAACTCTGGCTCCCAGAGCTCCGTGACCCGCATCCTACCGAACGACGGAGGAAAGCCGGGGTCGCCACGGTGGACGCGTCCAGGATGGCAAACGATTTCTACGAGGCCTCGTGTGCGCTGATGCAGCGCATGCGCAAATGCTGAGGGCTTCAGTTTTCGACCTTGTTCAGCAATCCCCCAGACGGAATCCGCGACGCGCACACTGGCCGGTATTTGGGCCCGCTCGCACATCGCGTTGAGTACCGCGCGTCGAAGAAATCCAACACCGAAATGTGTATTGCCGTACCGCTCGGCACTAAGGCGAACAAACGGGATGTTGTGTTCGGCCGCGACTTCACACGCAATCGCGAAGAGTGGTGGAATGCAATGGGTGTGCTTTTCTCCGTCAAGGTGCGAGATTGATAGCCCACGCTCGCGGATCGATACCACCTGTCGCGACCACTCGAGTCTGACCTCCGCAAGGTTGATGCCTCCCTGAAGCAAGCGCGTTACGAATCTCGCCCAACTCCCAATGAAATGACCTTGCTCATCAAGGAGTGATTTGACCTCGCTCGGCGGCGAAAGCGGTCTTCCACGCAATATATTGAGATGTGCGCCGAGCGAAACGCCCGCAGTTTCACGGACATTTACGATGTCTGGCCCGTTAGCCATCACGCTCGCACTCGTGATCGTTCCTCGCGCTGCGCACTCCTCGACTGCGCGTCGCACCGCTGGATGCAATCCGAGATCATCTACATTCAGAACGACTTGGAGCGCTGATGTCACCAGAAAACCTGCTGACCATCATCAACGGTGAAGATCCGCTCCAACTTTTCTGATCCATCTTGCACAAGCCAATACAAGCCGTCAGCTGAAAGATTTTCAAACGTGTGACTCGCCTCACCCTTCTCAACCCGACCGAGTGATTGCCACCCAGCATTCTTCCAGACGAAAAGCTCATACGCAGCGTCCGGATTCACGATCGTGCGCGCTTTCACCACACCTGTGTCCGGATCAGTTATGTCAGGCTTCGTCGATGTCGCAAGGAGACTGTTCGTTGATGCTGTGTGTGCAAGAAGTGGATGAACGACGCCGTCAATATCAAGAATGAATGGTGCACCTGCCGGTTCATCGCGACCCTTCATGTGCAGCATTGGTAAGTAGCAGATGTTGCGTCCCATGGAATCAAACGTCGCCATGCTGTCCTGAATTTTTGACCAATGGATCGGTCTCCACTGTCCACTGTTAAATACAGCGAGGTAAGCGAATCGATTGTCTTTCGGCGTATCAATCGTGACCGGCACATCGCTCGTCGGCTGGTACTGAGCCGTCACGTCGGAGTAATGCGTGCTCGCAAGCCAACGGGGTACAACTTCGTCAGGATTCTTGATTGCGCCGAGGCTCAACGACTGATGAGCAAATGTTTTTCGGTACACCTTCGCCGCGCGTCCCGCGAGTCCGGCCCGTCCCTGTCCTTTGGCATCGAGCACCACTTCCCAAGCGTGATTGTTGTCGCTTGCAGCCCACCATGGTGTGTAGTCACTCGCGCACATCGTCGCGACCGAACGCATTCCAAAAGAAACCATGTTGGTGATGTCCTCACAGCGACCGAGTTTGCGCACACACATTTCGTCGTAGCTTTGGTCGGTTGGATGGAGGTAAAAGAGATCGGTAAATCCTGTCCACGGGTGTACGGTCCCGCGAACTTTCTCGCCGACCACGAGCACATCGAAGTTTTTGTTTTCGGCGAGGCAGAGTTCGACAAGCCGTGCGCGAGCAGGCGCGCGCCAAGAGCTGAGCGGCTCGTTGCTTCCGCGGTATGGCAAAATATGCTCGCGGAACGCTTCGTAGCGAACACTTTTTGCCCAAGGCATCGTGCGCCATGCCTCGAAGGCTCCATCAAGATGGTCTGATAGAAAAGTTGCACTTGCGTGCTCAAGGTCGCTGTCGAAACGCGTCTTTCGAAAGTCGGCACCAGGATGTTCCCGCTCGATCGCATCGAGTGCGGCCTTTGCTTCGGTAAGGTTTTTGTAGTCAAGCGCGTCGAACGCGATCGGCTTGCCTTCCTTGTCGCAGAGTGTCATTTCTGCGAACCCGTGGCCCTCCATGTTCGCGACGAGCCAACGTGCCGCATCTGCCTTCTCAGCATCTCCACTTGATGCATACTTCGCCAGAAAGCTCTCGATCTCTTTGCGATTACCACCTGTCATCGCGAGTGCCTTTGCGACTCGATCGTCAAGACTATCGCTCGTGGCTGAGAGGGCGATTGCGAGCACGAGTTGCGCTGTGATGAGCATGCCGCGATTGTCGCGTGACAGCCGCATTGCTGCAATCAAGGTTGGGCTGAGCGATCCTGAACTAGGAATCGAGAAGCCGCACGCCGATGTCGCATCCACCACCTGAACGCTCAAGGGACCACACCACGAGGATGTCGGTGTCCACAGCGGTCCGACTGGGGAGGATGTGAATCGCACGGCCGATCCGCCCGACAGGGATCACTCGATCCGCAATGAGCCGGAAACCGCCAAATCCCATATCACCGACTCGGTGGGTCTCACAAAGGCCCGCAGCATCGCGCCAAGCCACCACCAATAATGATGAGAATGGCACACGCGGTGACAACCTCTTGTCAGAGGGCGCGTCGACGCTCGCTCCCTGCATGTGTTTGGAGCCGTCCATCCGGCGTAGTCTTACGCGGATGAACTTCACTTTCACCTGAGAAGATTTTGATTTTGCCACTTTTGGTCATCCACACGCGTAAATACCGCCACTTCCGCGGGTTCACGCTTGCCCTCGTGCGATCAGGAAAACTCTCTCGGGAAACCGTTGAGTTTGGATGATGCCTTGCCGATAACAGATGTCGATGGACTCGACGAATACCAAGCCGATTACCCCAACGGATGCGTTGCGCGAACCAGACCATGCTTCGATGCCGGTCGCGACTTCATCGACCGCCGCGAGCAACCAGTTCGATGTGAATGCGATCCTCGCCGAGGTGGAAGCGCTTGCTGGAATCGCTGCCCAGGCCATGGGTGAGCCGACGACAAGTGCTGCGCCGAGTCATGGAGCACCTGAAGTCGCCTCGCATGAATTCGCGTCCCTTGAACGAGAGATTGAGGCCTTGCTCCGTGGATCCTCAAGTGAGACGTCTGCTGCCCCTGAGGCCACGGCTTCACCGATCGTCTCATCCGCAACGATCGTGCCTGTAAATACGGCCGCAACCACTTCGATTGCCGCAAGTGCCATCAGGTCGGACCCGATCGATCCGCTGATTCGCGAGATCAACGAGATTCTCGATGACGACAACGAGGCCATTCTGAAGGGGAGTAGCGGTGATGTATCCCAGGCCCTCCGCACGGTGTTTGATCCCCGTGCATTGTCGGGTCAGGAGGAAGATGTCAACCGCGCACTCATCGAGGCGTTCGGCACCAGCCGATCCATGGCAGGCACATTTTCTGCCGGCATCGTGACCAACCCGGTTCCGATATTCGAAGGTATCTCGCGCTCGGTGCCAACACGAACTTTTGAAGAGATTGCTGCCACATCAATCGCGCGCGACACGAAGGTTGACTACGCCGGTGAGACCCCGTTTGAACCAGCATTTCCAGTGGTTCCAATCGTGGATGCGGCCGCAACGAACGAATCTGTGACTGCACCGATATCGCTTCCGAGTCCGACACTCAACCTAGTACCCACTGCTTCGGCAGTGGAGCAAACACCAACACCAGTACTCGCGGCCGTGGTCATGGTCGCGAAACCAACGCGTGACTGGTTGGCCCCAGTGCGCCGAGCTGTGTGTACATCCCTGCCGATCATCGCGACGTTCCCGCTCCGCGCCTGCGCATTTCCTATGAAGATTGTGCCGGAATCGGGTCGACAGATCGTCACGATTGCAGCATTGTCAATGGTGCTCTGGGTTCCGGTTTCATGGTGGCTGGCTCACCGCGCAACGTCAGCGCAGGGAATCGGCCGTATTGAATTTCCAGCGCCGCCGGCGTCACCTGCGGAGACATCGGCGGCGGAGAAGGATGACAAAAAAGCTGCGTCCTCTAGCTCGAAATCAAGCGGTCACTGACGCGGAGCGCGTCCGCGCTCAAGAAGCGTCGCCATTGCATCGTGGGTCTCGCGTGCTGCGCTAGACAACATCGCAGCTTGCTCCTCTGCGTGATAGCTTGAACGCACAAGTGGCCCGCTTTCACAAACCTGAAAGCCGCGAGAAAGTGCTTCGCGACGAAACATCGCAAACTGGTCAGGGTGCACCCAGCGATCAATCGGAAGATGATTGCGTGTTGGCTGCAAGTACTGACCAATCGTGATGATGTCGGCATTCGAGGCGGCGCGTACATCGTCGAGGAGTTCAAGCACCTCGTCGTCCTGTTCACCGATGCCTGCCATGATTCCCGTTTTTGTAACAAGGCCGCTCGCCTTGAATTGTGCGAGCACGTCGAGTGAGCGCTCATACTTCGCCTGCGGTCGTACCGCAGGATGCATGCGATGCACAGTCTCCATGTTGTGAGAGATGATTGCCGGTCGGGCATCGCACACTGTTTGAATTGCCTTGCGATCACCTTGAAAATCGCCAACCAGGATCTCGACAGACATCTCAGGACACGCCTCATGGACGCGGTGAATAGTCTCTGCCCAAATTGCTGCACCGCCATCGGGAAGTTCGTCGCGGTTCACACTCGTGATGACGACATGCTTCAACTTCATGAGCGCCAATGATGCCGCCACGCGTCGCGGCTCATCGAGGTCATAGACAGGCGGTTTTCCTGTTTTGACGTTACAGAAGCCGCATGCCCGAGTGCAGGTATCGCCGAGGATCATGATGGTCGCCGTGCCGCGGCCCCAGCATTCCCCCATGTTCGGACACGACGCCTCTTGGCAAACTGTGTGCAACCGATGCTCGTCAATGATGCCCTTTAGCCGCTCGTACCCTTCACCGCCAGGTACTCGCGCACGCAGCCAGTCGGGTTTCCGCTGCAAGCGCAAGTGATGCGCCTCGGCACCGCGATTGTTGATCACAAGTGAGGTGAGTTCGAGTTTAGAGATGCCCGTCGTCCGCTGGGTATCGCCTCCGAGCGGCCGTGGATGTCTCGCAACAGTTCGAGCAACCGCCTCTGGGGACGGGGCGCCGGTGTTCTCGGGATTCGCGGGCAGTTCAGTCGACATGAAGGGGCTGAGTGTAGGCCATCCGCCGCTCGGCTAGACTTGGCGCTTCATGAGTCCAGCAACGATTTTGTACCGCACGACCCGGCTCGCAAACGGCCTTGAGATTCAAGCCGAGATCGATCCGCTCGCACACACCGCCGCAATCGGATTCTTCGTCCGTACAGGCGCACGTGATGAGCCGACCGAACTTATGGGCGTCTCACACTTCCTCGAACACATGATGTTCAAGGGAAGTGAGAAGCGTGGCGCCGAGGACGTCAACCGCGACTTTGATGAACTCGGCGCGAACCACAATGCGTTCACAACCGGTGAACTCACTGCGTACCACGCACATGTCCTACCGGATCGCGCCAACGCGACGTTTGAGATCCTTGCCGACATCCTGAGGCCTGCCCTTCGGCAAAAGGACTTTGATGAGGAGAAGAGCGTTATTCTCGAAGAGATCGCCATGTATGCCGACCAGCCTTTTTGGGTCGGTTACGAGACGATGATGGAGCATCTCTACGAGGGGCACCCTTTATCGCACCGTGTACTCGGAACGACCGGTACGGTCTCTGCACTTACGCGCGATCAAATGGCGTCCTATCTCGTAAAGCGTTACTCGTCGGACAACACGGTGCTTGTTGCCGCAGGAAAACTCGACTTCGACGCGCTCGTGCGCGATGCCGAACGCCTCTGTCGTGATTGGACGCCGTCGTTCGCCACCCGCGATCATCCAGCGTGGACGCCACGATCCTCTGCCGCTGAGGTTCGTCTCAAAAACACAGCGCGTGCGTACGTTCTTCTATCAATTCCTGCGCCAAGCATCCAAGATCCGCGTCGCTACGCGGCAGGAATCTTGATGCACATTCTCGGTGGTGGCGATGGCTCACGACTTCACTGGGCACTTGTGGAAACTGGGATTGCTGAAGAAGCGAGTGCCAGTTACGACGGACACGATGGCACTGGCGATTCAACACTTTTCGCTGTTTGTGATGTTGAAAAGGTCGCCGAGATTGAGTTGATACTTCGCCGCGAACTCGCAGCACTCGTCGACTCTCTGACAGAAGATGACCTGCTTCGCGCGCGAAGCCGCATCGCAACCGGCGCAGCTGCAGCGAGTGAACGGCCCAACGGTCGAATGTTCCGCCTTGGAACACTTTGGGGCTATGGCGCGGAATATGTTCCTCTTGAGGTTGAGGTCGATCGTATCTCACGTGTCTCACTTGCCGACCTACGCGCATGCAGTGAAGCGTTTCCGCTCGAGCCCAAAGTACGTATCGCCGTGCTTCCAAAGGATGACGACGCGAATACAGCGACCGAAGTCGCCGATGAACCGTCAGGCGCGGCTTCATCACGCGACGTGACCGTGTGATAGCCAGAATCTCATGCTTTGCTCCAATCACGCTCAATACTGATTCACGAAGAGTGTGGGTTTGAAACACTCTCTTGCTGCTCGCTCGTGAGTTCGCGATGAAACACAACCACACGGTTGCGTGTTCGGCGGCCATTTGCAAGCGCAAACATCGCAGCGCTGACGAGCTGGTCGGGCGACGCGATGCAGTTTTCGCGACGCAGCACTTCGTCTGATTCGTACAGCGATGCGCCGACTGTGACTGTCGCTGGAAAAGACGCGCCAAAAGTCGTTGGATGCGCGACACCCGTTTCCGCGAATTTTCGACGAACAAGTTCCGCGATACGACAAAGCTCCTCGATATCGGTGTGGGGAAGCACAACAGCGATCTCTGCACCGACAAAGCGATAGACCGCACGCTCACCCCCGCCAATCGAGCGCACAACGTCGAGAACTTGGTTCATCGCAGCTTCGACGCCGCGGATTCCGAATGTCTCCTGCACTTGGCGGGCGCGATCGATACCCACGAGAAGTAGCCCGATTCCCGCGCGCGGGGACGCTGTGAGAAACGCCTGTTCAAGATCTCGCCCAAATGAGCGTGCATCCGGAATCGAATCAATTGTGATCGAACCATGATCGACAAGATCGCAACTATCAAGGTCAGGAACTGCCAGATTCTGCTCGCGGCGAATCGTGGCCGCAGACTTCATAATCGCATCGATGTCAGCGGAAGAGCCAATCTCAAGCCCGAACGCGCGAGACAGTTCGTCTGCCTGATCGGCGATCTTTTGTAGCAAGAGTGTGAGCGGCGCAGGACGAATTTCAAACCAGTCCTGCCCATCACGACGAAAGCGTGCGAGTTCCGCATGCGGGTCCTTCATAGAAAGCACTGTGGCGGCAGTACCAGCAAGTTCTACTGTGCGTGCAAGCATTAGTGCATCAGGTCCTGCTTCATGTGAGCGATGCTGAAAACGCACAGCGGAAACTGTTGATTCCGGGAACCTCCAGCGTGAGAGCATCTCGCTGCTGACAATGGTGTGATCGATCTCGATCGATCGAAGCTCGAGAGCTGCGAGACGACGATGATCACCCTTCGCGAGATCAATGACTTGGAGATATCGATCGCCGTACGCACGCCAAAGTGCAACCATTCCAATGTCCTGCACGAGTGATGCAACAAACGCTTCGTCTGGATCGCATCGACGACTGAGGATCGCAATCTCACGAGCGGCCGCAGCGGAGTAGAGCGATCGTCGCCAGTACTCGAGAAAGTCGAAACTGACCTCATCATCGCCGCCGCCGTTGATAGAGCGGGCGAGACTGAACCCGAGCACAAGTCCCTTCACTGTCTGTAGGCCGAGAAATGCGAGTGCCTGCTGAATTGACGCGCAGCGGCGGGAGAGTGCGTAGTAACTTGAGTTGACGGTACGGAGCACTTTTGTCGCGATCGCTGGATCATTCTCGATGACCGCTGCAATCTCACGAAGTGAGACATCCTGCTTTGAAGTCAATTCAAGAATCCGCATCGCAACAACTGGAAGCGTCGGGATATTCGGACACGCAAGCACGCGTTCGATCGATGCGCCGCTCGAAACTTGATTTGCAATGTGGGACATGCTCAGAGGCCTCGTACGTAGATCCGCTCGCAAACAAGGCAATCCACGGGCACAGCGCCGCGAAATGCTCGCAAGGAAGATCGACCGCTTCAGCGTGGTTGTTGATGGACTTCTCGGATCGCGTGGAAAGTACGCGGTCAACCACCCGATATGCGTCGAATTCGCCGCGGTTCCACGGCAAGACGTAGCGTGAGCAATTCGTCACCGATGATTTCACGGGCGTATGCGGTCAGCAACCGATTCGCGCGGTCCACAGCATCTGGGTCACATAACTCTGGAGGCTCGCCCCTCGCCACATGACCAAGCGTCATCGCTGTTTCTGCACGCATGCGCCAACCCTTCGGGTGTGTTGCAAGATCCACAATGCCGCCAGCGACAGGATCAAACGCAAGCCGCGCGTGTGGAATGTCGCCCATCTCGCTGCGTGGCTCATGCCCGGTCTCACGGAGAAGCGTGAAAAAGAAGCGCAGAAACTCTGGTGCGGGGCGCTCGCCCTGTTCGAGTGCCTCGAGCGAAGCAAGCATCGCGTCGTAGAGACTTTCATGCGGTGCAGATTGAGGGAGGAACCTGTGCACGAGCTCTGCCATCGAGAGTGCGTAAAGGTTGGTCTCGAGATCCTCGTGTGGCCTTCGAAACAATTGCAAGAGTGTCCACTGCGTCA
This sequence comes from Candidatus Kuenenia stuttgartensis, assembly GCA_945902075.1. Taxonomy (GTDB): domain Bacteria; phylum Planctomycetota; class Phycisphaerae; order Phycisphaerales; family SM1A02; genus QWPT01. The sequence goes on from CAMDMA010000026.1 coordinate 24,306, forward strand.
GTGTCTGCAGTTCACGATCAGGTTTGACAACCGCGACGATTTCTCCGCGCGCGAGTAAGTCGATGCCGCCTGAGAAACTCCCGCGCTCACGCCGCGCGCCCTTCGCAAGACCACGCATGATCCCGGTTGCACGACAAAATAAGCTGACCGTCTGACTGGTTTCCGACCAGTCCCATTGGCGAATGCAGATGGCTTGCTCGATGACGTTGGGCACGGCTTGATTGTGCCACGATGATCGCTCTCGTGTTGGCTGACTTTGTCGATCTCAGGCTGCCATTGGGGTGGCGATCGAAGACACACGGTTGCGCCCCGCACGCTTTGCGTTGTAAAGCGCACCATCCGCGTGGGCGACGAGATCTGCTGATTTCCCATTGATATTGAGCATTCCGATGTCAGCGACTCCAAAGCTCGCCGTGAGGACGAGGTCGGGATGCCGACGCCAGCGATGCTCCTCGAACGCTGCGCGAAATCGTTCAGCGACTTCGGTTGCCTCGGCAATGGACGTGTTTGGAAGAATGACGCCGAACTCCTCTCCACCGTAGCGGCATGGAATATCGCTGACGCGACCACCCATGAGAATAGAAGAAAAGTGCGCCAAGACTTCGTCACCGAATGGGTGTCCATACCGATCGTTGACAGTTTTGAAATGATCGATATCGCAAAGTACAAGCGACATTCGGCGTGTGTGTCGTCGCGCCTCGCCAAACTCTGCCATAAGTCGCTGGTCAAAGTATGCGCGATTCCAGAGAGCGGTGAGCCCGTCAAGTTGCGCACGCTGCGAAAGCATTCGGAGGAGTTGTTGGATCCGAATCGCCGAGCGAACACGTGCCTTCAATTCCGCGATCTCGAATGGCTTATGCACGAAATCCACTGCCCCAAGATCAAGGCAGCGGACGCGATCCATTGTGTCGTTTGTGGCGCTGATGAATATCACAGCGATGTCGTGAGTCCGCGGATTCTCTTTGAGCCGCTGAAGCACCTCAAATCCATCCATTCCATCGAGCTCGATATCAAGAAGAATGACATCAGGCTGCATTTCGCCCGCCATTTTAAGACCTTCTTCACCACCGGATGCGCAGTGAATCTCAACCTGCTCGAGTTGAAGACGTGCGCGAAGCAGACGATGCATGAGTTCTGAATCATCGATCGATAGCACGCGCGGCGCTCGCGGCGACGGGTCAATACCAAAGGATGATCCGAGCGCGCCGACATTCATGGCAATTCATCCGGAGTAGGAATTGCGCGGCGGCAAACCGTGAGAAGGTCTTCTGTCTTTTCGCGTAAGACCGACAGTGCGACCTCTTCTGCCAAACCATCGTCCAACTGGTTTGCGCAGATTTCCTCTTCAAGAATGCGCGCAGCCTCGCCAATCGGCCGGAATCCGTAGCCTTCCGCACTTCCATACAACTGGTGGGCAAGAACACGCAAACGCCGACGATCGAGCGCGTCGAGTGCTGAGCTGATTGCCGCCACGCGGCGCGCAAGGTCGTCGATAAAAAAGTCGACGAGTTCACGCATCTCAGGATCGCTTGAGAACGAGCTTCGGAGCGAGGCTTTCGCCCGTGTTGAGTCGGTGGGACGGTCGCGACCTTCCATAGTCGCTTCATCGGGCTGATTGAGTGTCTGCTTCCGATACGGATTGCGTTCCTACCTGCGGCCGCGAATTCAAACCCTCGTAATCGGTCTATTCCACACAACCAGAACCAACTGTCGAACTGCATCGGTCCCGGTTGACCGACGCGCGAAATCGACTACCTTGCGAAATCCATTCGCACCCCGATCGCGCGGAAGCGTGGTCGAAGGAGTTCCGCCTGTGCTTCCCAGCCCCCCTGCCCGAGAGGGCCAACTTGGCTTCCTGTACCTGCCCCCATACCGCGTGCAGGGAATCAGCGTCGCCGGTGAACAAACTGTCATTCAGATTCCCGAGCTCGACATTGGCTTTGACATTGGCCAATGCACCCGTGCCGTCCTTAGTGTTCCAACAATCGCGCTCACACATGCGCATATGGATCATCTTGGAGGACTCCCGTACTGGTTCAGCCAGAGATACTTCCAGAAGATCGGTGGCGAAACACACATGCCCGACTCAGGCAAGGAGTCTGGGAAACCAAAGATTCCTGTTGGTCGCTGTGTATGCCATCCGGAACTTGAGCCCCACTTGCGCGCGATGATGCGTGCGTGGGAACCACTGGAACGCCAACGGACGCCGTTTGAAATTATTCCGCTCGCGCCCGAGGCAAGTATTGAGATCAAGAACAATGTGCATCTTCGAGCGATTGCGACAAGGCACACGGTTCCGAGCCTCGCTTATGCCGTGCTTGAACGACGCAGTAAGTTGAAGGAGGAGTTCCGTGAACTTCCACAAGAGAAGTTGCGTGAGCTCCGTTCACAAGGCACAGAAATCACGCGACAGATCGATATTCCACTCGTCGCGTTTACGGGCGACACTGCGCCTGGCGAGTTTCTTGTTCGCGATGAGTTTGCAGAGGCAAAGATTGTGATCTCTGAATGTACGTTTTTCGAGCCCGAACATGGTGATCGAGCGCGAACTGGTATGCACTTGCATATCGACGATATCGTGCGGATGCTTCCGATTTGGAAGGCTGAGGCGATCGTGTTGGTGCATGCCTCGCGACGTACGACGATTCACTACGCACGTGAGCGAATCGAAGCGCTCTGTGGCCCGCATGCGGATCGAATCCACTTACTCATGGACCACCGCTCCAATAGGCTGCGCTACGAGCGACAACTGGCGGAGGCACATGCGGCGATTGCTGCCAAATCGGGATTGCCGGTCACAGACACGACAGAAGCGCTTCTACCTGTTGAGTCGTCGGACAAGCCGTTCGATGAAAGTCAAGACCGCGTAGACGCGATGTAGTTGTAAACCCACTGCGAAAATGTGTTTTCTCTCGACGGGAGCAGCCCTTCGAGCGATCAACCTGACTGCGCATTGACGCATCTGGTGCGAGTCTCTATCGTCCGACCCTTGTCGATGGTCCGAAGCGGTGGGACGCCTCGGCTCATCTCACTTGTTCATCTGGTGTGTTCATCGAACGCGCGCCTGCCGTACCCCTGCGGCTTTCTCGCGGCCGATGCTGCGCCCTCTCGCGAGGGTGTGTGGAGGCATCGTTATGCAGAGCTTTGGCCCAGGTTTCCGCGAGTCGCTTGTCGACTATCTGCGGAAGAACCACTCGGACATCTGCAGGCACTGGTTCGATGACATCGAGCCTTCAGAGGTTCGCGACGGCGTGTTGCGCCTTGTGGTGCGCGAGCCAGTGCAACTGCGTTACCTCCAGCGCTGCTGTGGAACCCATTTCACTGAAGCGGCGCAGAACGTCACTGGAAGATTGCTTGTCGTCCGATTCGTGAGCCCTGAGGACGACGCAAAGCTCGATGTACGGGGGGCACTCGCAGCGCCAAGTGAATCGGATGGTTCTGAGCGGCCGGCTTGGCTTGATGAGCAAATGCTCCTCAGCCCCGACTACACCTTTTCGTCCTTCGTGGTGGGGCCCGGCAATCGCCTCGCGCACGCAGCTGCTCAAGCTGTCGCGTCAAAGCCCGGTCGTGCGTACAACCCGTACTTCATTCATGGTGGTGTTGGTCTTGGGAAGACCCACCTGTTGCATGCGATCTGTCAGGAGTTACTTCGAGCGCAGCCATCACTGCGGCTCTGCTACATCTCCTGTAATGCCTTCATGGATTTGTTTCATGAGGCCGTCAAGGCTGGCCGGATGACTGATTTCCGCAATCGCTTCCGGACCGCTGATGTGCTCGTCATCGACGACATCCACTTTCTTTCCAAGCACGAGCAAACGCAGGAGGAGTTTTTTCACACCTTCAACGCGCTCTATCAACTCGGGAAGCAGATCATTCTCAGTTCAGATGCAGCGCCAACAGAGATTCCTGATCTCGAGGAGCGGCTCACCAGTCGCTTTTCTGCCGGTCTTGTCGCCCGGATCGAGCGGCCCTGCTTCGAAACGCGGGTTTCGATCGTCAAGACGAAGGCCGAGCTCCACGGTGTTGCGCTGCCGGATGATGTCCCGGCCTACGTCGCGGCAAAGATCGACACCAACATCCGTGAGCTTGAGGGAGCATTGACCCGAATCCGCGGCTACGCCATGGCGACCGGCCAACCCATCACGCTCGAACTCGCCAAGCTGGCACTCGATGGCGAAATCACCACCCGAAGTGGAAATGCGCCGAGCCTGCAGTCGATCATTGAGAGCGTCACCCGCTTTTATGATGTCAAACTGACCGACCTTCTGTCCAAGAAGCGACACAAGTCGATCGCGATGCCGCGGCAGATTTGCATGTTCCTCGCGCGAAAGCACACGCGGTTCTCGCTCGAAGAAATTGGCGGCTACTTTGGCGGTCGCGACCATACAACGGTTATGCACGCGGTTCGAACAATCGAACAGAAGATGGAAGTTGACGGTAAGTTGAAAGCAGAAGTCGACCGAATCGAGCAGGATCTACTCCAGCGAAGTAGCCGGTAACCGGGCGTCCAGCGCGTGGTCGGCCGTGAAAAATCAGCCTGACGGCTTCGGCCGGAGCTTGTGGAGATCCTGTTGGGAATTGTCGTGGACCCAGGACCCCGAGCCATGTGGACAACCTGATTGAAGGTCCGATGCTGCGCGGGGCCCGCCTTTGACTGGTGTATTTGGCGGGGTCCTACTTCAATCGACAGGTAGTTGAAAGGAAGCCCCTCGATTTTCGGTTCTGTAAGTGTCTGCGCCGTATTGGTTTACGCGTATTTTACTCTGCGGTTTCCACATACCGACAGGGTCTCTTACTAGAGAAGAGTAAGAATAAATAGGGTGAAGTCTTTAAGAACTTCTCACCAACCAGCCGCGGTACTCGGCCAAGTCTTCCGCACTGGGAAGCGCCCGGTGGCGGCCGTTTGAATGTGGATAGTTCATGTACTCAAGCGTCGGTCGTCGTCGTCGATCTTGTGGACAACTCTTGGCAACGTGGACAATTCACCGTTGCTCGCCCTTGAAGCCGGGTTCCGAGAAGTGTCTCGGCGCAGCGAACACACGGCATGCCCGCTCGGCCGTACGCCGCGTGTGATTGGACAGCCATCCCAGGTCGGCCGAACGCGTCCTTGTAGTCCCGGAGGGTCGAGCCGCCACAGATCACGGCGTGCTGAAGGATCCGTCGGATCGCATCAGACAGGGTTGTTGCCGCGTTGGGCGTCAGGATGCGCGCGGATGTCATAGGGTGAATCTTGGCCGCGAAGAGGCTCTCGTCAGCGTAGATGTTGCCGACTCCGGCGATCATCGATTGGTCGAGCAGAGCCGCCTTGACCGGCCGCGAAGTCACACAAAGGGCGCGGTGGAGGTCGGTCGGGCTGATGGTGAGCGCGTCTGGACCGAGCTTTGACCAGGACGCGCGCAGGGCGTCCATTGAGGGAAAGGCCGTGATCCCGCCAAATCGGCGCGGATCACGGAAGGCAAGCAGCCACCTGGCCGCCGGTGGTTGGCAGTTATTCAGTTGCGCGAGCGCCGAGAGAGTCGGTTGAATCTCCCAGACAACATGGCGATGACGCCCATCCATGCCACTTGGCGCACGATCACGGTCAATCGTGACGCCGCCGGTCATGCCAAGTTGAATCACGATTGTGCCACCGCTTGCGAACTCGACAGCCATCTGTTTGCCGTGACGGTGGGTGGCGACAACAGTTGATCCTGCACCGAGCGCTTGCTCAAGTGACCGCTTCGTGCGCGCATGCTTTTCGGCGAGCGTCACGACGCTCTTCCGACGGATCGCAACAGTCGTGATGTGTGCTCCAACGATCCATGGATCGATCGAGCGACGAAGATGTTCGACTTCAGGCAGTTCGGGCATGGAAGTGTGGGGCCGCGAGGGGGGAACCCTATACTCGCAGACTACGCGGTTTCGCGATTCCCCCGGAGAAGTTCAATATGTCAGAGCACAGCCACAACCCCCAATCCAGTGTTTCAAATCCGTGGTCAGGGAATGGGTCTGGAGGCGGGTCTTCCGGTCATGCTCCATCGATGGCGCCGATTGAATCAGCGTTCTCTGCGCGCTGGACGGACCAGGTCGCCGCGGTCGGCGAAGTTCGACGCGCGCTCGAACGAGTACGCGTTGAAATTCGCAAGGCAATTGTTGGTCAAGAAGAGGTTGTTGAGCAGGCGTTACTTGCGATGTTGTGCGGCGGACACGCAGTCCTTGAGGGTGTACCTGGACTTGCAAAAACACTCTTGGTATCGAGCCTTGCGAAGTCGCTGAGCCTCCACTTTTCTCGCGTGCAATTCACGCCCGATCTGATGCCGAGCGATATGACGGGCACCGAAGTCATTCAAGAAGACAAGGCCACCGGCTCGCGGTCACTCCGCTTCGTAAAAGGCCCGATCTTTGCGAACATCGTGCTCGCAGACGAGATCAACCGAACGCCACCAAAGACGCAAGCAGCGCTTCTCGAAGCCATGCAAGAACGGCAAGTCACAGCCAACGGCGTGCAGTACCGACTGCCCAACCCATTCTTTGTGTTGGCCACCCAAAATCCGATTGAGCAAGAAGGCACATACCCGTTGCCTGAGGCGCAACTCGACCGATTCATGCTGAACATTCGCGTGAAGTACCCGACTGAGGCAGAGGAGATCGAGATCGTGACTCGCACAACATCGGCGGGTCTTGAGGAGCCGCTTCCGGTACTGACAGCCGATGACATCGTGCGGATGCAGCAGCTCGTCCGCGAGATTCCGGTTGCGGAGCATGTCACGCGGCACGCCATTCGCATCGTGCGAGCGACCCGCGTTCGTGAAGATGGATCGAGTAGCGCTGGCGCTTCCGGAACTACATTGAAAGTCTGTCGCGACTACCTCGCATGGGGTGCTGGGCCACGCGCGAGCCAGTTTCTCGTGCTTGCGGCCAAAGCGAAGGCGCTTCTTGAGGGCGCAACTCACGCAACAATCGATCATGTGCACGCAATCGCGCTTCCGGTCATGCGCCACCGCATTGTCACGAACTTCAACGCTGAAGCAGACGGTGTGAAGCCAGACGACGTGGTGCGACTCATTCTTGATTCTGTGCGTGCCGAGAACTCTTCACGTTCACTTGATCCGGTTACGCGTTGATGCGTTCAAGCGCCATTTCACCACCAAGTATTTCTTGCAGTCCTAGGTTGAGGAGTCGATTCCGTGGCTGAACGCGCGATGCGCGCCGAGCAATACCTCGCCCCCGAAACACTCGGGCAACTTGCACCATTCGAGTTGCGCGCGCGCATGATCGTCGAAGGCGTCATGAGCGGTATGCATCGTTCGCCGTATCAAGGGCTCGCTGTCGAGTTCGCCGAGCATCGCCAGTACTCGCCCGGCGACGGAATTCGACAGATTGATTGGAAGGTCTTTGCCCGCACCGACAAGCTGTACGTGAAGCGATACGTGCAAGAGACAAATCTTGATGTGATGGTGATGGTCGACTGCTCAAATTCGATGCGTTTTGGCACGCTCCCGGTCAAGAAAGGCTGGGGCGGAACAGACGCAAGCCGCGATCGTGGGAATTGGACAAAGTTCGATCACGCAACTGCGAGCGCTGCTGCTCTTGCCTACATGTGCTTACAGCAAGGCGATCGCGTTGGACTCGCGTTGTTTGATGAAGAGGTTCGAACACAGGTGAAACGTTCAAGCCAGCGCGATCAGTGGCGTTCGATTGTGGGTGCACTAAGTTCAGAACCAGTGCGCAATCGCGCCCAGATTGGCCGTTCGGTCGACCAAATGCTTGCGCGTGTTTCGAACAAAGCGTTGTTTGTCTTGGTCTCTGATTTTCTAATGCCGCTTGAAGAGATTCGCGGCGCTGTCGCGAGGCTTGTGCACCGGGGTAATGATGTGGTGCTCGCGCAACTACTCGATCGCCAAGAGTTGGAGTTTGCAATCGACGCTCCTGCCCGATTCGAGGGCCTTGAGGGCGGCGATGCGCTTGAGACGGATCCTCGCGCGGTACGGGCGGCCTATCTTGACCTGATGCGGGAGCATGTTGAGGCAGTCGATCGAATCGCTCGCGGATTTGGAGCAGATGCGATTCTGTGCGACACCCATGAATCAGTCGGGCCAGTGCTCGCAGCACTTTTTGATCGCCGAATGAGTTTCGCCGGGAGGCGCGGCGCATGACGTTCCTCCACCCGACACTGGCGATGGCTGCACTTGGTGCAGTGTCGCTTCCGATCATTATCCACTTTCTCTTTCGTCGACGGCGAGTTCCAGTTGATTGGGCTGCGATGGAACTGCTTCGCGAAGCTGTTCGTCGCACGAATCGTAGACTTCGACTTGAGCAATGGTTGCTGCTCGCACTGCGGTGCCTTGCGGTTCTTGCTGCTGGTCTTGCGATTGCCGTGCCGTTGGCCGACCGCGCACTCATCGATTCGATCGCATCGCGTACATGGATTGTGGTGATCGACAATGGTGCGACGAGCGCGCTCAAGACAGGCTCGAGTGACGAACTTGGAAGATTGCGCGACGAGGTTCGGCAGGCGATCACAGCGCGTGGGCCGTCCGATCGCATTGGAATTGTGACCGCAGCTGGTCAACCGACACTCGTACTCACACCGACGAATGATGCCCAAGCGATCGAACAAGCAATCGCCAGAATTGAGAGTAGGCAAACTCCTTCAGATCTTAAGGGTGCAATTGAGCTGGCCAACACGGCATTCATCGTTGGTGTGGAGGGTGGTTCGGATGATGGTCGTGACGAAGCGCGTCGAATTCTGATCGCGAGTGGATTTCGCCGCGCGAGTCTTACAGAGGGATTGGTACTCGGTGTTCGCTCGACGAACGACAGCGAGACACCCGATGTGAATTCAACAAGCGTCGAATATCTCGCGGTCGCGCCGGCAACTGATGCACCAACCGATGTGCGCATCGATCGCATCGAAGCGCGGCCGATGCCGAATGGAGGATCAATTTCCGTGCGCGCAATTGTGCTTCGAGAAGGAGCGAACCTTTTCGCCGCCGAAACACGCGCGCGTGCAACCTGTGATGGTTTTTCAACACCACCCCCTCGCACCATTCGCTGGGAATCTGGTCAATCAGAAGCGGTTGTCGAGTTTCAACTGGCGACAACAGAGGTGCTCGATGATGCGAGATCGCGTCGCCGTGGTGTCGTTGTTGCCTTAGATGATGACACACTTGCGGTTGGAAATAGCGCGTATGCGATCGTTGATGTGCGACGCGAGATTGAGGTGGGGATCATCGGACGTCGTGGTTCTCTTGACGGAGCTGACCTTGAGAAGGTTCCGGCCTCACTGTGGATTTCCCGCGCGATTGCGCCGGGTTCAGGTTTGAGTGGCGGCTTGCGTGTGCGTGACATCGATCCATCGACCTGTGATTCACGAGCCCTCCTTGGGCTTGATGCAGTCGTTGTTGCGCGGCCTGATCTCTTCTCACAATCAGCAGGGGACGCACTCGGTTTGTTTCTCCGCAATGGCGGTGTTGTCATTCTTCTCCCTGCTGGCGAGTCGCTTGCACAGGCTTGGGGCGGTTCTCTACTACCGCGTCTTGGAATCTCAGCGCGCATCGGAACTGAGGCAAGTGTGGTGGAGACTCCATTGCGACTTGCAGAGGAACAACCGCAATCGATGCTTCTCGACGCGGTCCGTCCAGAACTTGCTGCGTTGGTCGCACCGATCGAAGTGACCCGCATTCTCTCCATCGACGAAGTTGCATCCGGCGAAGTGGTACTCGCATTTGCTGATGGATCACCATTCGTTGCCGCGCAAGCTCCTAAATCCATCGATGGAACTGATCAACGCGGGCTCGCTGTGATTTTTGCGAGCACACCTGAACTTCCATGGACAAACCTCCCAGTGAAGCCGCTGATGGTTCCGTTGTTCCAGGAACTCATTCGAGCAGGATTGCAGTTTGCGGCTGGACGTGACGAGGTTGCGGTCGGCGAACGTATGCGTGGTTCCGTTTCTGCAGTCTTTCGAAACACGGATGGCGAATCAGTCATCACGGGCATCGACGGCCTCTCAACCGAGATCATCAGTAAAGCTGGAATCTGGCGCGCCGATGATGGAAATGCGGTCGCGGCAAATGTGCGTGCACCGACGATTGCGCTGTCGCCGACGTCGATTGAATCGCTTCGAAGCGTGTTCGCGCCGGTTGGCGGCGTGCGTGTCGCGTCATCGGACAACGATGAGAATCTCCAGGTCGCACAACGCAGTGCGACAGATGAGATGTCCTTTGTGTTGCTGGTTGTCGCGCTCGTAACACTTCTTATCGAGGGCGTTTTGAGCAGAGTCTTCTCGCACGCCTCGGTTCGACGTGCGGGTCGGAGTGACATCGGGATCTCCACGGTCGGTCGCGTGCGCGCGCGTCCACTCGGGCGCCTTCGCGAGGAAGCGGTCGGAACCGGAGGCGGCGCATGATGATGCCCGTTTCAGCATCGCTCGCCCTACTTGCGCTGACCAACGTTACAAACGAAGGAAGTTTCGCTGGCCAACTTGTGCGCTTGATCGTCGCCGATGCAGTTCCATCGAACGCAGGCGAGATGTCAATCGTGTTCGCGCGACCACTGCCATCATGGGGCTGGTTCGTGATCGTCGTAGGCGCTTTTGCGCTTGGTTGGTGGAGCTATCGCCGACTTTCTGGTGCTGTGAAGACGTCGTCACGCGTGCTGCGAGCTGCGCTTGCGCTGTCGCGCGCCGCAACACTTGTCCTTCTTGCGATTCTGGTTGCAGGTCCGAGCGTACGGTTTGAGCGCCAAGAGGTTGAACGCGATCGGCTTGTTGTGCTCGTGGATCGCAGTCAATCACTACTGATCGCAGACGCACCCGGAGGAGTTACGCGTGAGGCGCAACTCGCCTCGGTCTTCGACGCTGCGGGCGATACGCTCGGAAAAATATCGAAATCAAAAGACATTGACTACGTTGGATTTGCTGGCGGAGCGTTCTCACTCACACGCAAAGGTGATGCGGTGCTTCCGGATGTCGGAACACCGAATGGCGAACGAACGGATCTTGATAGCGCGCTTCGACAGGCACTTGGTCGTGCTGCAGGGCGGCCTGTGAGCGGCGTATTGGTGCTTTCGGACGGTCGATCCGCTATCCCGGTTTCTGGAGAGGCACTCCGGGTGTTCGAGCGTGATTCGATCCCAGTGTTTACCGTCGCACTTGGGTCGAACGAGCGAATTGGTGATGCAGCTATTGTCTCGACCGCGGTTCCAGCGCGTGCATTTGTGCGCGATCGTGTGCCAGTTGAGGTTCGCGTGGATCGTGGAGGGATAGCCGGCCCACTTTCCGTGCGGCTTGTTGATGGAACAACTGGTCGCGAGATCACGCGTCGTGAGATTCCAGCGGGCGTTGCAGGCACAGAATCCACGGGCGAGGAAAGCATTGTGCTTGATGCGTCGAGCGACGCTGCAGGTGCGAAGTCGTGGCGCGTTGAAATTGTCGGTGAACGTGGCGACCTGGTACGCGAGAATGATGCGCGCGATCTTGCGATTGAGTTTATCGATCGACCCGTTCGCGTTCTCTATGTTGAAGGCTCATCGCGTTGGGAGTATCGGTACTTCAAGAACCTCTTGCTGCGCGAGAAGGATGTCGACAGCTCAATCATGCTGCTTTCGGCCGACCGAGATTTCGCGCAAGAAGGCAATATGCCGATTGCGCGGCTTCCTCGTACGAAAGAAGAGTTTTCGAAGTACGACCTGTTCGTCATCGGCGATGTACCGAGTGGATTTTTCTCTCCCGATCAACTCACCATCATGCGATCGGAAATCGCGGAACGAGGCGCAGGCCTCTTGTGGATCGCGGGCGAACGTTCAACCCCAGCTTCATGGGAAGGAACAGCACTCGCGGATTTGTTTCCATTCAAACCACCACTTGCACTTGAGGCGCGTATCGGCAGCAGTTCGATTGTTTCCACACCAGTTGCAGCACGACTCGGCGTGATGAGACTTTCTGACGATGAGGATGGTTGGCCGGACACGTTCACAGATCCTTCTTTGAAGTGGCCGAAGCTTCGGTATGTGCAATCCATTCCGCGGTCACGACTGAAGCCGACGGCGGAAGTGCTTGCGCGTGCAGATGGGGTGGGCGTTGCTGGTGAAGAGTCGAGCGCCGCAGTCACACGCATGCGTTTCGGTGCCGGTGATGTGGTGTTCGTCGCGACCGATGAGATTTGGCGTTGGCGCTACGGACAGGGCGAGCGATTTCCCGAACGCTTTTGGATTCCACTCGTTCGACTCCTCGCGCGCGAGTCGCTGGTACAAGGCGAAGGACGCGCAGAACTCACAGTAGCGCCGACCCGTATTTCGCCAGGTGATTCAGTGATTGTCTCATTGCGACTCTCGGATGACGAGTCGGTTGCGCGTGGTCCAGCGAGTGTGTCTGTTGATGTACGAACGATCGATGGTGAGCCTGTTGCACGCGTTGACCTCGCACGAGACGGTGCTGAGGCGACCGCAATGTTCACACCTGAGAAGTTGGGGCAATTCATTGCGGTTGCCGACGATGCGGCATTTGGACATGTCGAGGCCTCCTTTGAGGTCGTTCGTCGTGACGACGAACTTCGTCGGGGTGATACTGATCATGCCGCACTCGTCGAGATTTCTCGGCGGACGGGCGGAAAGACGCTGGATGCACAGACGATTGTCGAACTTCCATCACTCCTACCGCTGCGCGCGCGAGAGATTGATCGCAGTGTGGAGCGGACATTGTGGGACACCCCTGCTGCGCTGATCGCGCTGCTTGTACTTCTAGCGCTCGAGTGGTCGGGAAGGAGGTTGTTGCGACTCGTTTAGTTCTCACGCGTCTCACAGCGCGTTTTTGCGATTCGCTACATGAATCATGGCTGCAGCATCGAAGTCTTCCAAGGTCATCCCGCACGGGACATCACGACTTTCACGCGAAGTATCACGCATCGCCTGGCGAGCGCGCATGCTTCGCATCGTCGCGGCAGTGTCCGCCCTTGCGGGCGTTGTGGTGCTCGCGATCGCGGTTGCGGCAACTCTCGATGCGGCGATTCGATTTCCATGGTTTGTCCGCGCAGCGATGCTTGCAGGCATCGTGGCGTTCATCGTTCTCGATGTTCGTGCGATCGTGCTTCCAGCACTTCGATTTCGCCCAACGACCGTTGAACTCGCGTTACGTATTGAGCGCATGCGCCCCGAACTCGCGGGACGTCTTGCCTCCGCAATCGAGTTTGACGTTACTGGACAACGTATCGCGAGTGAACTTGCATCGCGTGCCGTCACCGACGCGGAGGAACGCGCTGTTGGGGCCGATCTCGGCCGCGTATTGCGCTATCGACCAGCGCTGTTGCGGTTGGGTGCGATGTTCATTGTGATACTTGGTGCAGCACTCTTCGCGCTGCTTGATAGCAATTCGGCATCCATCGCAGCGCAACGCGTGTTGTGGCCGTGGGGCGGTGCAGCGTGGCCATCACGAACAGGTGTTGAGAGTCTCGTTGCGGATGGATTAGTCGCTGCACGGGGTCGACCTCTCGCGCTGCGCGCACGTTTGACTTCTGGCGATCCAGAGAAAGAGCGGGTACGGGTTGAGTATCGCGTGGTTCGCAACGACAGCTCTTCCGTTTCCGCGACGAGCGATTCGCCTGACTGGATCGAGGCGATTCTCGCTCGGCAACCCTCAGGTGACTTTGAACGGCTCGTCGATACCGGAGGTTCCGTCGAGGGCGGTGCATTCGAGGAGCGCATCGAGTTCCGGTTTCGTACAAGCGATGCTCTGACAGAAATTGCCACTATTCGGCTCGTCGAGCCGCCAGCGATTTCTGACAGCACGATGCGGATCATTGCGCCAGAGTATGCCTCGCGTGTCATTACTCCTCGCATTGAAGCCGTGGGTGACGGAACTGACCCGAGGTCAATCTTGCGCGACCCGGTGCTTGAGGGAAGTTCTGTGTCGCTTGAATTGCGTTTCACGCGCAGTCTTCCATTTGATGAAGCGCACTCGAAGATTCGCGTTGAAAACGCGCGCTCAGATTCTGAGCTTCTTGATTCCCAGATAGTCATCGACCCTCATGATCCAACTCGTTCGACAGTTTCTTGCATCGCGCGCGGCCCGACGCGAATCTCAGTTGAACTTGTGGACGCAGATGGAATTGCGCAGGACGAGCCACTCGTTTTCTCGTTCGACACGATTGAGGATCGTGCACCAAGCGCATCGATTGTTGAGCCACTTCAAGATGAATCAGTCGTTTCTGATGCAAAGGTTGAGATGCGAGCGGATGCGCGTGACGATCTTGAATTGCGTGCGGCAGGCATTGAAATCGCGACTCGTCTCGGGAAATCTGCTGCAGAGAGCCTCGTCTTCGAAGAGCCTTCAGACATTGCAACAGGATCGGCAGTTCGTGTTGCAATAGAGATTGAGCGGACGCTCGATGTCGCGAAGCTCGCGCTTGAGCCCGGTGACTCTGTGGTACTTCGAGGCTATTCCGAAGATTTCTTCGTGAGCGGGTCGGAGCCAACGACGCATGGGCGCGTTCGCAGTGCGTCGAGAACACTGCGTATCGTCGGAGAAGAAGAGTTCGAGCGACAGATCAGATCAACGTTGGCAGGTGTTCGGCGCGATGCCATGCGCATCGATGAGCGGCAAGCGAAAGCCCGCGATATGGTTGAGCGCGACGCGGCCAATCCCACCGCTGCCGAAACACAAGGTGCGGTGACCGAGGGCTTGTCGCGTGCGCGCGATTCTATTGAGCAGGCACTTGCTCGCCTCTCCCGCAACAAACGAGAGGACGGCGTGCTTGGAGAACTCGCACGACAGGCGGCGGAACTGGCAGATGCGGCCCAGGCGAAGAGCTCTGAAGCGAGCACTGCAATTGAGCAAGCACGCGAAGCCGCGACGAGTGCTGGTGATCCTGAGCAGTTGAAACTCGAGAAAGACCGCGCTTCAACAGTTGCTGCCGCGCGCCAGGATGATGTGCGCGAGGAACTTGAAGATCTCGTTGGACTTCTCGATCGAGATGAGGACGCATGGATTGCTCGTCGCCGCATCGACGCACTGGTGAATCGGGTTCGCCAACTCTCCCGCGAGACCGATCAGGCAGCCCGACGATCGAACGGTGAGTCGCGTGATGAACTCTCTCCAGAGGCCCGCGCCGAACTTGACACGCTCGCCGACAAACAAGCACAGGCGGCGGACGACGCTGAGCAGGTTTCCTCAGAACTTCGAGAGCGCGCGAAGGAACTTGCAGCAGCCGACTCCCCACAGGCAAAGGCGCTCGAAGAGGCTGCGCAGGCAGTCGAGGAGGGACGCGTTCGCGAAGAGCTCGAGAGTGCAGCAAAGGACGCAGAGTCCAATCGCCTTGAGCAGTCAAAGAGCGCACAGGACCGTGCCGCAGCGGCGCTTGCAAAGGCTGCCGAGGCGCTCAATCAGGATCGAAAGGTTCGCGCGGAGGAACTTGCCCGTGTCCTCGAGTCGCTTGCCGATTCGATTCGTCGGCTCCTGAATGAAGCCGAAGCGTTGGGTGGAGAGGTTGCGGTGGTTGCGACTGGTTCTGACGACGCGTCCGATGTCGCTCGTGACACCCTCGCGCGGCCGGTTGGGCTGCTCTCACAGAACACACGTGGACTCGCGAGTGATGCGCGCTCTGCAAGCCGCGAGGCGGCGCGAATTGCGAAGACGCTTGACGATGCGGCTGCAAGCCTTGCATCCGTCGCGGGCTTTTTGCGTACGGAACAGTTTGAGCGCGACGACGCTTCATCCGCGATGGACGCGGCGATCAAATTTCTTAGCGACGCACTCGTTTCCGCAGAAGAGGCAGCTGATCGTGCCGAGGAGCGTGCGGAAGAGGAAAAGCGTGAGGAACTTCTTGTGAAGTACCGGGACCTCCTTGAACGGCAAGCCGCGGTTCGTGGAGCCGTCTCGAAGATTATTCCTGAGGCGAATAAGTTGTTAGGCCGACGTGAAATTGTCGAGAGTCGTCGACTCGGCACTGTTCAAGAAGAGTTGCGTGCAGCAATCGAAGCGATTCGCACCTCTGAGACCGATGTGCAAGCTTCAGACGCGCTTGTCGAGATGCATGACATCATCAATGTCGCACTGATCGATGCGAAGGCGCGTCTCAGTGAAGGAAAGCCCGCGGATGCGATACCGCCAGAAGATGAAGCAGTTGATGCGTTGTCCGCGATCGTTTCTGCGCTTGACGATTCGTCCGCACCAAAGGATGACGATGCGTTCGGCGAGCAAGAAAGTCCACAGGGCGAGGGTGGTGGTGGTGGAGGTGGGCCACAAGGGGGCGCTGTACCACCAGTTGCGGAGATCAAGATTTTGCGTTCGTTGCAGGACTCGCTCGCCAAGCGCACACGTCAACTCGCTGAGCGCATGGAGTCACTCGACGGTGTTTCCCGAGCGCAGCAGGTCGCTGAACTTGCCGCAAAGCAGCAGCGGATTGTGGAGCTCGGTACACGAATCGCGGAGAAGTTGAGTGCTGGAAGCGGTCCCGACGTCTCTCAGCCAAGCGGCACGCCTGCTCCGGCCGAGCCGGCACCAGAGACTCCGAAGAACGAAGATGTAGGCGAACAACCTCGATCAACCGAGGAATCCGACCGAAAAGAGGTGAAGCCATGACGAGAATCTTGATCAGCTCCCTGATCACCATCACTGCCGCGATGCCGAGCCAGCTCCAGTGGCTATCGGTTGCGGCGGCAGCGGCTCCCCAAAGTTCGCCACCGGAGACCAACCCTTCCCCGGTACCGTCGCCCACACCGCCGAGATCACTTGACGAACTCCTCGGAGTTCCAAAGGCCCCGGACGATCGCAGTGCGGTCGATGCGGCCGAACGAGAACAGAAGAAGCGCCTTGAACGCTCGTTGGACGAAGCATCGCTTGAAGACTTGGTGCAACGAGCACTTGAGGGCATGAAGACCGCATCTGGTCGACTGACGGATGAAAAGGATCCCGGGCTCGGTACCCAGCGTGTTCAAGAGGAGGTTGTGAAGACGCTTGATCGATTGCTTGAGGAGGCGCAGAAACAACAGAAGAAGAGTTCTGGCAGTTCGTCCAAATCAACGAAGTCGAAGAAGGATCAGAAGTCTGGTGATCCTTCAGAGCAGAACGGACAGCAGCGCGGCAAAAAGAGTCCGCAGCAGGCGACGAGCGCGTCGTCTTCCTCACAGTCAGAATCATCTTCTGACGGAGAATCCTCACAGGAACGGTCCGCAGACGAGGCGTCCGGCATCGGCGCGGAGCTGACAGAAGCACGAATCGAATGGGGACAACTTCCAGAGCGTGTGCGCGAACTTGTGCTGCAGGGTCGACGCGACAAAGTGTCGACCTTGTACGAGCGATTGACGCGTGAGTACTACAAGCGTCTTGCCGAGGAGGCATCCAAGTGACGACAGGCACTTTCGTTGGATGGGTACTTGCATGCACCCTACATCAGAGCGTGGCAACTCATGATTGTCGCGAGACGATCGCTGCACACAGCATGTGGGCTCCACAAAACACAGGACGGACCGTGGGGACGATGCTCGATGTGGGGCGGCGGGTTCACAATCTCAAAGAAAAGAACTCCACCAGTGTGAGCCTACGGTCAGGACAAGTGAGCCTCCCGCCTGATGTGTTCGTCGGCTTCGGCTGGCAGCAAGAATCGGCACAAACCAATCAGCCCACGACGCCGGTGACGCGTCCAGGCGCCACGACAACTCAACCCGGTCCGTCGAGTCCGTTGAAAACCACAACTGATACTCCGCCGGTGCCAACCGTTCCGGTTGAGCAGGTGGCAGTGGGTGCGGAGAACCAACCCGCACTTGAAGAAATTACACCCAAGCTCGAAGAGGCCGTTCAGCGCGGGTTTGAGTATCTCCGGCGCCAACAAAAGGCGGATGGCTCGTATGGTCAGGGACGGTTTGGCGAGCACATTGGCGTCACAAGTCTCGGCGCGATCTCCATGATGGCGGATGGAAACCTCCCCGGGCGAGGTGAGTTTGGCGACAGCGTGCAGAAGGCGCTTGAGTTTGTGCTCGCACACGCGACAGAAACTGGCTTGCTCGTATCCGACGAAACCCACGGGCCGATGTATGGACACGGGTTTGCAACACTTTTTCTCGGCGAGATCTACGGGATGAATCCTGAGGACGATCGGGTGCGCGACGCGCTTGTGCGTGCGGTGCAGTTGATCGTGAGCAGTCAAAACGATCAAGGTGGATGGCGTTACAACCCGGTTCCAAGCGACGCGGATGTGTCGGTCACGATCTGCGAGATTATGGCGCTGCGAAGCGCTCGGAATGCGGGCATTAAGGTCCCGAAGACCACCATTGATGACGCGGTGCGTTACGTACGTGGGTGTCAGAACGATGATGGTGGCTTTCGCTACATGAAGGACGTCGGCGGGTCGGCGTGGCCACGCACAGCGGCCGGCGTCGCGAGTCTTTTTTATGCCGGCGTGTATGAAGACAAATCGATTGATCGTGGGCTTGACTACATCACGCAGAACGCATTCCCAAAGGGTGGCGCTCTCGGCGGCGGATTTTCGCAGGCTCACTATTTTTATGGCCACTACTACGCGGTGCAAGCCATGTATCTCGCGGGCGGCGAGAGATGGAAGGCGTGGTGGCCAGCGATTCGTGAGGATTTGTTGAACAAGCAGAATGCGGATGGCTCGTGGTCTGACCAACAGATCGGCGATGCATACGGAACAGCCATGGCGCTCATCGTGCTTCAGATGCCGAAGCGTTACCTCCCAATCTTTCAGCGATAGCAACGAGTTGCCGGAGATCCAATGCGCAATATGAGCCATGGTCATTTTCGCAATCAGCGACGACAAGATTTTTCGGTTCTTGTAGGTCGGAAGATTGTTCGCTCCCTTGGTGCATTGGGTATTGGGATGATGGGGCTTGGTGTCGGTGTGATTGTGTCTGCCACAGCAGCGCAAACAAGCACAAGCCCAGGCTCCGCAGAACCAGCTGTGTCGGTTGTTGTGCCTACGGTCGAGCTTCTTGACTACACCGGACGTTGGGTCACAGGATCGCTCCGTTCGCTCGATGCGAAGCAGTGGACGTTGGGGCAAGGCGGCATTGATCTGAAGGATGATGTTGTCATCGCGACGGACTCCGTCGCCGCGTTCGTGGTCTCGCGCGCTGCATCGAAGACCGAAGATGTCGGGCGCAAGAGTGCAACGACGAGTCCTGCGCCGATCGGTAGTCTCTCTCGCTCCACACCACTGTCGCTTGGAGTGCTTGATTCGCTTGATGGTCAGCGGCTGCCTGGCACATTTCGTGTACTCAACGGACAAGCAGTTTGGGATCACCGTTGGATCGGCGCAATTCCTGTAAAAGTCGACAGGATCGCTTCGCTCCGGATGCTGGCGGATCGGGCAGTCGTCCGTCGTGGTGACGAGGACACCGTCAGTCTCTTGAATGGTGATGTTGTGCGCGGTTTCGTTGATTCGCTCACGGACGACGTTGTACTTTCGACCACAGAGGATGTTGACACGCTGGACACCAATGTGTCGGGCAACGCAAACAGCGAACAGCCAAACACTCCTCCATCTGGCGCAGAGATCGAAAAGGATAGGTCGGAAGCGTCTCAACTTGCTGGCGTTGCAGGAAAGCTGCGTCGAATCCCAATCGAGCGAGTGGCATCGATTGGTTTTGCGGAGCTTCCAGTTGCGGAGCGGGAGGGCGCAGATGTTTGGACTATCGATGGCTCGATCGTCGGCGCATCCAAGTTGCAGTTCAATGGAAGCGCTGGGTGGAGCTTTGCGCTTGCGAGCGACTGGCTCGCGAGTGTCCGCCCTGCGCCGACTGCCGACAACCTTGCTGCGGATCCAACAGCTGGCGTGCTCGATAGAGCGCGCGTTCTGCCGCTTGCGAGTTGTACGCTTCAAAGAGTTTCGGTTCCCGAAGGTTCCTTTCGATATGACGTTGCAAACATTGTCCGAGTAGGTGTTCCAGAGCGATTTCTTCTCGGTAGCGCAGATGTTTCGATTGACGGCCCTGCTGTGGCGGAGTTCGAAATCCCAATCGAGTACGCAGGACAAGCAATCACCGCCGCATTCTGCGGCGAGATCTCGTTGGTCGAGCCGACCCCTCTCGATACAAAAGTCGTTGTGCTCATGGAGGTTGCGGGGGAGCCGGAAAAGTCGTTTACGCTTGATGCATCGGTCAAGCGTGTTTCGTTCGCAATTGCGATCACATCGATGAAGTCGCGCGCCATTCGCATCTGGGTTGATGATGCTGGAAATGGCTCGATTGGCGATCGCGTTTCGATTGAGCGTGGGCTGATTTTGATCTCGGGCAACGCGCGAAAGTAGCGTGATGACCCATTCGCACCGTCGTCTCCTCGGTGAATTGTTTGCCCACAGCTTTCGGCGACCTGCTGGCCTCCAACCGCCGGCAAAATCACGGTCATAGATCCAACTTAGAAGCTCTTCACCAGCCACCTCAAATTTTGTCGCGCCATCGCGACAAGTGACAAGGCGTGTGGAAAGCGGAGAAATGTGTGCTTTGAAACGGTCCATCTCAAAGCGGCGGCGTGCCGTTGACTGGAGTACTACTTGAGGACTTGCAAAAACAAGTAGGGGTACGACGGCTTCGCGCCAACTTCCATGGTGAGGGAGTTCGAAGACATCAACATTTACATCGATCTTGCGCTGCTCGACTGCAGCGATAAGTCGGGCCGCAGGAATTGTCTCAATATCGCCAGTGAAGAGAACCCGCGCTCCGATATCCGAATTCGGTGCAGGATCGACGTCAATTCGAATGACAAGCGAAAGGTCATTGTCGCGGCGCGAGTGAAAATCACCGGGTGGCCATAGGACATTCCATGTTGCATTTCCAATCCGAAATGTATCCCCGGCAACAGTGGTATGAATTTCAACACCATGTTCGGAGGCGATGTCGAGCAATTCTCGCACTGCGGGCGTGGTGTGTTTCGCGGCGACAAACGAAGGATGAACAACGATCCGACCTACGTATGCATATCGCACAAGGTCAGCGACCGCGCTGAAGTGGTCGAGGTCAGGATGGCTCATGAAAATGGTGTCGATTGATCCGCCTCGAGACATCACCCATGGAATTGCAATACGAGAGCCGACGCTTCCAGAAGAACTTGATCCTGCATCGAAAATTACTGTTGATGGGCCACTTTCGATTGCGTGCAGCGATCCGTCGCCGACTGAAAACATCAGGGCGGCGAAGTGAGGTCGATCTCCTGTATCTCGTACCAAGACGCATGACTGAATCACGATGCCCGCAAGGAAAATCCAACCAGCCCACCGCACCTTCCACTGCGGTGCGAAAAATATGACTGTCGTTACGACGAGAAGAGCAATCGCAGTCCAAACCGGTGTTTCGCCGATCGCCCACGCGCCACCAAAGATCGTGAGTGAACACTCGACAAGCGCGATTTGAAGCCACGTTGGCACCCAAAGAACTGGTCCAATTGGCGCGACGAGCATTGGCCAGACAGCACCAATGATTGCCTTCGGGTACGCGATCACGAGTGTGGCTGTCGAGAGTGGCGCACAAGCCAGAGTGAGCAGTACGCCGAGCGGCTGCATCGTGCCAAAATGGCTAAGAGCAATTGGGGTACTCACGAGGAATGTTGCGATGGCCGCCGCAAATGCGCGCGAGGCGAATTCACCAAGGATTCCGGTGAGCGGCTTGAACCCGCGCCACACCTCGTCTGTTGGCATCCAGGCGAACCACCGGAAGCGCACGGTTGGTGCGAGGTGCCGGAGCGCAATGACACAGGCAAAGCTGAGTTGGAAACCCGCATTGGTCGCGACGGATGGTTCCGCGACGAGCATGACAATCGCTGCAATCGCCATCATCGAATTGCCGTGCCAATCTCGACCAGATGCTGCACCAGTTGCGCCGACGATGGCCATAAGTGCCGAGCGAGTCGCGCTCGCTGCGGGGGCCATGATGAAGAGCGCGCACAGTGCCGCGAGCGCAACTGGAATTGCCCGCAGTCGAGGACTGGTGACAAAGAATGAGGTGATCAGAGCCACCACCCAACCAAGCACGGCAAGGTTGAAGCCAGAGATCGCGAGGATGTGCGCGAGTCCAACGGAGCGAAAGGCATTTTCAATCGGCGCGTAACCATCCTCGACATCGCCGAGGACGAGTGCCACAAGCATCGGTCGCACAGCCCCTGCGCGATCTTCCGGTACCCCTATAAGTAACGACTCTCGAAGCCTTGATCGAACATTCTCTCGCACTCGGCACAGCGCGTCCGCGAGAGGATTCGCTGTTCGATAGTCTTCAACTGCGAGACAAAGCTCTGGCGAGTCAACCGAGAGTGATCCCACGATTCCTTTGCGCGCGGCGTACTCCCGCGGGTCGAGGTTACTCGGATTGACTGCTGCCATCACGCTGCGCAACCGTCCAACAATACGAACTCGATCGGTGACGCCAAAGCAAGGTGGCCGATCAAGGATCGAGATCGAGAGCACGCCACCGCCGAAATCGTTGAGAGCCATCCGCGTTCCGTCA
This sequence comes from Candidatus Kuenenia stuttgartensis, assembly GCA_945902075.1. Classification (GTDB taxonomy): domain Bacteria; phylum Planctomycetota; class Phycisphaerae; order Phycisphaerales; family SM1A02; genus QWPT01. The sequence continues at coordinate 46,731 of CAMDMA010000026.1, forward strand.
TCTGCGATAAACACCACATCGTCGACGAGACACTGGAATCGCGCAGGCTTCTCAAGGTGCTTGGCCAGGATGTCGACAGCGAATGGGCGTTGTTGAAACGCGGTTCTCACGGTTGCCTCAACTGTGACGAGCATGTCCTCACTTTGCGCAACCGATTGAACCTCAGTTTCCTGACGCGGATCGTGTTGCGATTCGATCGACGAATCCTGCGCCGTTGCCCTCGAAACATGCTCTCGCTTGAGCTCTGCGTGTTCCCCCCGTAGTTCAAGAGTCGGGAGCGAAGCTTCTCGCACTGTCTGTGCGTATCGCATCGCACCTCCAGCGAGCATCGCCGCAAGCACAACGGGCACGATTGCAACTGGCAAACCTCCAATTTCACGTCGCGTGTGGTGCACGCGTGTCCGGCTCGTCTGGCCGTCGTGCGCGCAGTCTGAATGGAGCCTTCGCTCGCTTCCGCGCAGGACAACCCCCACAGCCGTCCCGAAGCGAAACATTGCCACCACAGTGATTCCACTTAGACAGAGAGCACCAACAGCGAGGGGACGGACAAGCTCTCGCGCAGTCTCGGCAAACGAAATCGTCGACCACTTCCCAGCACCCGCGACCGCAGCACCAATCCAAATTGCAAGAGCGACGGTGCAGAGCGCAAGAGGCGCGACCTCGAATACCGATGTCACGGCATCCGTTCGCGCTTCGCAAACTCTGTCATCCGCACAAGGCGTGACATCGCCCGGCGGACCAGAAGATGTCTGGTTTCGCTTCATTATTTTCGCACCCCAAAACCGTCCTGATCGCATGTCGATCGCAACTCAGTCACGCCTCGATCACACTTCGAGCCACAAACTACAAACGAAAAACGACCGACTCGTAATCGGCGACACTTTTACGCAAAGATTTTTGGCACACACATGTTGGCGCAGCAAGCTGCGTGGTCGTTCGCGGCTACCCGCGTCCGTGCGACTTCTCACGCAGTGCGTCAAGCGTCGCGAGTGCCCGACCAAAGTCGATTGCTTCTGCAGCAACACCAATTCCAGCTTCGATGGAGTCGGTGACACCTGCGACCAAAAGCGCCGCCGCTGCATTCACAAGAACCATTGCCCGGCGGGCACCACGCTCCTCACCAGTCAAAATGTTCGTGAAGAGAAGTGCTGCTTCGTCGAGCGATTTTGGAGCAAGGGTCGTTAGATCTGCCCGCTCAAGCCCGAGTGCGCGTGGATCGATCGTCCACTCACGCACGCGTCCATTACGAACTTCCGCGACGCGCGTTGGCACCGCAATTGAAATTTCATCGAGTCCATCGTCCGAGTGGAGCACAAGCGCATGTGTCGAACCAAGCCGTACAAGCGAGTCAGCGACCGGTCGGACGAAATGACCGGCATAGACACCCATGACTTGTCGCCCTGCTCCCGCGGGATTCGTCAGCGGACCGAGTAGGTTGAAGAGTGTCGGGACTCCGAGTGCCTTTCGCACAGGCATGACATGTCGCGCCGCGGGGTGGTGGTGAATGGCGAAACAGAAACAAATGTTTGCTTCATCAAGACATTTCGCTTGCACCGCTGGCGACGCATTGACATCGATTCCGAGCTTCTCCATGACTTCCGCAGAACCACGCCCGGTTCGCGAGCGATTTCCGTGCTTCGCCACCTTCGCGCCCGCTGCCGCCGCAACCACCGCCGCGATCGTTGAGACATTGAAAGTCTTTGGCGCGCCGCCAGTTCCCGCTGTGTCGACAATCAACTGCGGTGCGGTCGTGCAGGGAACGCGCTCGACATGCGCGCGCATGACCGTTGCCGCGCCAACAATCTCGTCAACTGTCGGCAGACGCGTCGCAAGGAGCGCGAGAAACGCGCCAATCTCCGCATGATGCGATTCGCCGGATGCGATTTCCTCGAAGGCCGCGCGCGACTCGGACTCCGTCAGCGTGCCGCCACGGAGAAGGGTGCGGAGAAACGGCGTGAGCTCGCCCGGTCGTGCGGACTTCTCGAATTCGGCTGGTCCTTCATGTGCCATGGCTCTAGCGTAGCCGAGACACGCGCCAAGCCTGAATGAACGCGAGGTTTGTCGTAGCATTCGGCTATGCCAACAGGGCTCGCCATGTCGACAATCCTCGCTGACGCGATCGTGCACACACTCGATCCGTTTGTTTTTGAGTTCTCGCCCGGCATCGGACTTCGTTGGTACGGCACGGCGTATCTCTGCGGATTTCTCGCAGGATGGATCATCCTGCGCGTGCTTGCGCGGACAGGTCGGATCCCACTCTCAGCGCGTCAAGTCGGCGATCTTGTGACGTCATGTGTGATCGGAGTCATCGTCGGGGGTCGGCTCGGTCACATCGTTTTTTACGAACCAGCGACGCTCCTCGAATGGACTTCGACTTTTCCATTCTGGGGCGTTCTTGCGCTGCAAAAAGGCGGAATGTCGAGTCACGGAGGCGTCGTTGGTGTTGTGATCGCAGTCGTGATTTTCGCGCGACGCGAAAAAGTTCCCACTCTCGCAGTGAGCGATGCGATTGCGTTTGTCGTCCCGTGGGGTTTGATGTTTGGCCGACTTGCGAATTGGGTGAACGGAGAATTGTGGGGTCGCGCACTTCCAACTTCCATGCAGGCCGATGCGCCGTGGTGGAGTGTGAAATATCCTGTTGAACTTCGCCTTTTCACAAAGGTTCCGACCGCACTTGAACCGTTGCGCGCCCTTGCGCCGGCGACCGATCGCGGCGATGACGCACGCTTTCTCGCGTGGATCGAAGCGACAGCCTATGACCACGCCAGCACTGCTCATACAGAAGTCGTGCGCACGATCGAACCAGTGCTCACTGCGTATTACCCGAGCCAATTTTTTCAGGCCTTCGCTGAAGGACCAGCACTGATCATCCTGATGTCGGTGGTGTGGCTCATGCCTCGTCGTGCAGGTGTGATTGGTGGGACATTCCTCGCAGGCTACGGCGCGCTACGGTTTGTTACAGAGCAGTTCCGTGAACCCGACGAAGGCGTTGCGATGCTTGGAGGGATGACACTTCCGATGTTGCTTTCCATCACCATGATTTTGGCCGGCGCATTCTTCTTCGTGATGGCGCGTCGATCTGCGCGCATCGGTGGCCTCCTGCAGAAAGCCGCATGAGCACGTCTCCGAGGCTCGATGCCCGCGCACTCGCAGCAATGTTGCGCAGTGCACGTCATTCATCACAAGCCGTCACGCGATCAACACTCTGCGCATCAGATTCTGCACGTTCAATCGTTTTCTCGCGTCTCGCGCTCGCCACTTTTTTCGCGATGACAATCTCAAGCATCCACTTTTCGGACGCGCGATCAGACCCATTACCTCGCGAATTCAATATTTTGTCCCACAACGCCGCGCCTCACCCCTCCCTCTCTCTTACAGGCGACCGTGTCCGGTCGCACTCACATCAAGAGGAGAATGGCATGCGCAGTCTTCGTGCCCTTGTGGCTTCTACGGTTGGGGTTGGTTCGATGATGGCCGGTGGAATCGCGGGTGGCATTGCGGGCTCCGCAGTCGCGCAAGATGCCGTGCAATGGCGCGTCGAAGACGGCGGAAATGGGCATTGGTATGCGTTCACAACATCTGTGTATGGTTTATGGACGGAGTGCCGCACAGCAGCTGAAGCGCGAGGGGCAACACTCGCGCAAGTGAAGACCGCGTCACTACAAAACTTCATTGTCACTTTGGCAAACACGACGCAGGTGTTTGGTGACTACTGGATTGGAGCATCACAGCAACGAGGTTCTGAAGAGCCCGCCGGTGGGTGGAAGTGGATTGACGGTGACCCACTCGCTTTCGATGCATGGGGAGCAGTAAGTGCTGGAACAGGTGCGCCACCGTCACCGAATGACTGGCCGTCAAGTGCACCGGGCGATGAGGACTTTCTCGAGATTTGTTTCCGTCCTGGGATCGTTTCTCCGATCGGTTCATGGGATGACCAGGGCTCGTTCGCGAATCCATCGCTCATCGAATG
>CAMDMA010000027.1 GCA_945902075.1 Candidatus Kuenenia stuttgartensis
GTGAGTAACGCCGCGCGCGAGGCACTACACACCGGCTGCGCGGTATAGAAATTTGTGAATCGCGCACCCTCGCGACTGAGGCGGTCCAAATTTGGCATGGACGCGGTGTAGGTGGGCGGCGTTGCCCCGGGAAGCACAAAGCCAGGCACATCACCCCACCCCATGTCGTCACAAAAGATGACAACGAGGTTGGGCGTGTCGGCGGCGGACGCACAACGATGTGGGCACACCGTTGTCAGAACTACGGCCGAGAAGATCGTTCCGAGAATTGCGTGCATTTCTCAGACGATATCGAGAACCCGGCTTGCCCTGGATGGTCTGTCGTCGATACTGCGAGGGTGGAGCAACATCCGACGTCCCCTTTCGCCGATCTCCGCCGACGCAAGACCACGCTGACGTGGTTCTTGGTGCTTGGTGGTTTCGCCATTGGAGCGACACTGCTTTCGCCGAGCGCGCGCGTCTTTCGGGACGAATCTCGCGACGACTCGCAGAGCGTTCCAGTCGCCACAGCCGCTCCCGTTTCGAACCTCACAGCCTCGTCCGTTCGACTTCCCTTTGCAGCGCGGCCGCTACCCGACAAGACTGCGCGCGGCGCTGCGCACTGGGCGTACCAGCCGATTACGGATCCCCCGCTTCCAGCCATACTTCTCGAAGAATGGCCGCGCAACGAAGTCGATCGATTTATCCTTGCTCGGCTCGAGGCGGAAGGTCTCGTTCCGGCGCGCGAAGCCGACCGCCGCACCCTTCTCCGACGCGTCTACCTCGATCTCCTTGGTATCCCGCCAACCGCCGCGCAGGTCGATGCGTTTCTCGCCGACACCACCGCCGACGCGTACGAAAGGCGAGTCAATGAACTTCTCGCTTCCCCAATGTATGGCGAGCGCTGGGGCCGACATTGGCTCGATGTTGCACGCTACGCCGACTCAAACGGGGTCGACGAAAACATCGCATACGCCAATGCCTTTCGCTACCGCGACTATGTGATTGGCGCGTTCAACCGAGATATTCCCTTCGACGAGTTTCTCATCGAACAGATCGCGGGCGACCTCATTCCCGAGCCCGCGAACCCTACCGCTGAGGATGATGTTCGAACGCGCGGTCGCATCGCTGCGCTCGGCTTCCTCGCACTCGGTCCGAAGATGCTCGCCGAGCCTGACAAGGAAAAGGAACGCGTCGATGTCATCGACGAACAGATCGATGTGGTGACGAAGGCGTTTCTTGGGCAAACGATCGCCTGTGCGCGTTGTCACGACCACAAGTTTGATCCGATCTCACAGGCAGACTACTTCGCGATTTCTGGCGTTTTTCGCAGTGTTTCAACCTTCGACAACATCGCAACCGTTGGTCGCGTGGCGCAGCGGCCTCTTGCGACCGCTGCAGAACGCGCGAAGTATGAAAGCGAATTCGCGGCTTGGAAAGCGACAGCAGCAACTCTCGACCAAGCGCGCGATGCGACACTGGTTGCGGAAAGACTTGACGAGCAACGCGCGAATCATGCGCGATTTGTTGATCTACTTGAAGATGTGTCTGCGGATCCTTGGCGGTCGTTCCTGCTCCGCGCTTCGCGTGAGTCGCGAGCGACACGACCTGCGCGCGACGCGTTGATCGCTGCACGCCAAGCGCGTGACGCACACGAACAAACAAAGCCAACCGACTTTCCGCGCGCGCTCGGCGTGAAAGAAGCAACCGTTGACGAGTCGCCGCTCCATGATCGCGGCGATCACATGCAGCCAGTGGGCGAAAAGATTCTGCGCGCGGTGCCTGCGGTTCTCGAACGAAGCCTCGAAGGGCCCTCTTTCCCCACGAGCGCAAGTGGGCGACTCGAACTCGCGCGCTGGATCGCGAGTCCTGACAATCCGCTCACAACGCGCGTTGCTGTGAATCGCCTTTGGACATGGCACTTTGGAACAGGCCTCGTCGATACGCCGAGTAACTTTGGGACAATCGGTAGCAAGCCGTCGCATCCTGAACTCCTTGATTTTCTCGCCCGTCGCTTCGCGCGCGAAGGTTGGAGCATGAAATCGATGCATCGATTGCTCATGACCAGCGCGACCTATAGACAAGCGAGTACGACCCACCTGCCGCTCCCTTCGTTTGATCCGGACAATCGGCTGCTTTCGCGCTTCCCGCGCCGGAGAGTGGAGGCAGAGGCGATTCGCGATGCGGTGCTCGCCACTTCAGGCGAACTCGATGCAACCATCGGTGGCACACTGCTTGGAGCGGGCGACCACGATTACGTCACCAATGATCAATCGGGTAACGCCGCGCAATACGACTCAAACCGACGCAGCGTGTATCTGCCCGTGATTCGTAATGCGATGTTTGGCTTGTTCACCGCGTTCGACTATCCCGATGCGAGCGCCCCCGTCGACTGCCGTCCGCGCACAGTTGTCGCGCCGCAGGCCCTCTTCTTTCTCAACGCGCCCTTTGTCGAATCTGCCGCAAAGCGGATCGCTGACGAGCTCGCAGCAGCGAACGCTGACTCCGACACGCGCGTTCGTGAAGCATTTCGCCGTGCTCTCGCACGCGAGCCACTTCCGAAAGAACGCGACGAATCGCGCGCATTCCTTGCCGAACTTGAGCGCGACGGCCTCGACCCAAGCGCGGCACTGGTCCGACTCTGCCACGCACTTCTCTCCACCAACGAATTCGTCATGATGGAGTGATCCTTCGTTGGACACTGCGCATCTCGAACTACAGTCCTCGTTTGAGTCCACCATGCTTTGCGACCACCGCCACCACCCGATGTCACGACGCGACGCCCTCGCAGGGCTGTGCGCAGGATTCGGCTCAATAGCACTCGCAGGGCTCCTCGCACGCGAAACGCAGGCAGGTGGCGGCATCCTCGCGGCACCTCACTTCAGGCCTCGGGCCAAGCGGGTCATCTTTCTCTTCATGCACGGCGGACCGTCGCAAGTTGATACCTTTGATTACAAGCCGTTACTCACGCGCGACAGCGGAAAGCCGCTTCCCTTCGCAAAGCCGCGTGTGCAATTCGCCGAAACCGGCAATCTGCTCGCGAGCCCATGGAAGTTTCGCCAGTACGGTCAATCGGGCGCGTGGGTTAGCGACCTCTTTCCACACGTCGCGGGTACCGCGGATGACCTCTGCTTCGTGAAGAGCCTCCACGGTTCCAACCCTGCGCATGGTGGCGCACTCCTCAAGATCCACACGGGTACCGATACCTTCATCCGCCCCTCGATGGGCTCATGGGTCTCCTACGGACTGGGCACGGAAAACGACAACCTTCCTGCGTTCATCACCATCTGCCCGACACTTGGTCACGGCGGCGTAAACAACTTCAGCAGTTCGTTCCTGCCGGCGTGGACGCACGGGACGCCGATCGGACATGCCGGCATTCCGGCGTCGCGAGCGCAATTCGAACACATGCAGGCGGGACTTCCGCGCGAGCTCCAACGCAAGGAACTCGACTTTCTGCAGGAACTGAATGACCAACACGCGCTGCGCAACGGAACCGACGCAGCGCTTGAGGGACGCATCGAAAGCTTTGAACTCGCATACCGCATGCAAGCGACCGCACCTGCGGTGATGGATCTCGCGGGCGAAAGTGATGCGACTAAGAAGCTCTACGGGCTCGACGAAGCGAAGACGGAGAACTTCGGCCGACAGTGCCTTCTTGCGCGGCGATTCGCCCAAGCAGGAGTGCGATTTATTCAGTGCACCCACAGTTACAAGTGGGATCAGCACGGCGATCTCCGCAGCGGTCACACGACAAATGCTGCTGAAGTCGACAAGCCTATCGCCGGGCTCATCCGTGATCTCAAGAGTCACGGCATGCTTGAGGACACGCTTGTCCTCTGGGGCGGCGAGTTTGGTCGTACACCGACCGCGCAAGGTGGCGATGGCCGCGACCACAATCCGCATGGTTTCACGATGTTTATGGCTGGCGGTGGCGTGAAGCCGGGCTTCTCGTTTGGCGAGACCGACGATTACGGCTACTACGCGGCAATCGATAAGGTCGACGTACATGACCTGCATGCAACCATTCTCGCGCTACTCGGGGTTGATCATGAAGGACTTACCTTCCGCCACGGCGGCCGCGACCATCGGCTGACCGATGTCCACGGTCGTATCGTGCGCGAAATCTTCGCGTAAGGCGTACCGACATCACTTAGATATGGATGCGTCGTGGAACAAGTGCGTTTGCGATCAGGAGCCCTGCCGCAATCGATGCAGCAATGATCAGCGCGTGTGCGAAGGTATCGAGACTCGCAAGAGTCTCACCGGATTCGCGTGAGATCAAACCCTGCATCCCACGCAAGCCAATACTTCCGGGAAGTAGCAACGCGATCGCTGGCAAGACGAGTGTTCCTGCAGGCCGCCGTCGCCACCACGAATAGAGATTGCCACAGATTCCGATGAAGGCCGCTGCCGCAACGGGCGCGAGTGCCGTGTCGAAAAATTCTCGAGACATTCGAGCGGCGGTGTATCCGAGGAAGCAGGAACAAAGCATCAGCCAGAATCGACGCGGCCTCGTGTGGAACGCAATGGCAATACCGACCGAACCAAAGACAAGTGCTGCAAACACCGAGAGATCAAAGGTCGCCGCGAGAACCGACGCGCGCGGCGCTGGCACCATCGTGCCAAAGCCGATCGCATGCAGCATTGCCTCGCCCACAGCAACCCCCATCGCAATGACCACAAGCGATGTGACCGCGCCCATCAGCCGCGCGCTCCCCGATGCAAGGTTTTTCGCCGAGAGTTCGCTCATCGCTGTGGTGAGTGACAACCCAGGGAGGAGCGTGACAATACCTGCGAGCGCGACGGTGGCCGCGTTCGCCTGAAGCCCGACTCGGTTGCCCGCAAACACCATCCCCGCTGCAAGCAGGGTTGCGACACACGCACCGCCAAACTCGGCGAGAAGTTCGCGCTCGCGCCGCCCCGCCGCAGTCCGCAATGCAACTCCAACCGCAAAACCAACGGGAAGCGCGACCAGCATGTCCTCCACCCCACCGCCAAGAAGCCGCGCGGCACCAGCGCTGAAGAGCGCATACCCGATCGTCATCGCAAACGACGGCGGCCGCCACAGCTGCTCGTGGACGCGGCGCAGTGCGGCGTATCCGCCAGGCGCGTCGAGATCGCCACGCGCAACGCGATCGGCAACGCGATAGGTTTCCTCGAGCAACGCAAGTTTGGGTGATCCCGGATCGACGCGGAAGCTCGTCGTCCGCTGGCGACCCTGTTCTTCAACACTGATGCTGATCCACGTCGGGAGCGAGAAAATTGACACCGAAAGTCCGAGTCGTTCGGCGCAATCCGCCACGAGCGCTTCGAGCCGATGCGCCGGAGTACCTGCCTCGTGGAGCATCCGGGCAAGGAGTGCGAGAAATCGATCGCCCGAAAGTCCCCGTGCCTCAGCAGCGGGGTCAGGCTCGCGGACCTCAGGATGATGTCGCATTCTTCGCAAGCGGGAAATGTAGCCTCCACGGCACACCCCGTTGGTGCCAATCAGCGGCCCGCGTCCGGTAGACTCCTCCGATGATTCTTCGGCGGATCTTTGACCCCGCGCTCGCGCAGGCTTCCTACCTCGTCGGTTGTCGGGCGACGGGTGACGCGATCATCATCGATCCCGCATGCGATATCGATCGATATCTCACCCTCGCGACCGAGTTGAGCCTGCGGATCACCGCTGTTGCTGAAACACATGTGCACGCCGATTTCGTCAGCGGAATCTGCGGCTTCGTCTCGCACCACCCTGTGACTGCCTACATCTCTGCCGAGGGACATGAGCCCGCGTGGGTCACACAATCTGAGCGCGCTGGGGGATCGGCCGTCGTCCGTCTGCGCGCAGGCGAGCAGTTCTCTGTCGGAAACCTCATCTTTACGGCGCGACATACTCCAGGCCACACAAGCGAGAGCCTTTCGTTCGAGCTGCCAGGCTCACGTCACGGCACGCGATTGCTCTTTTCGGGTGACTTCCTGTTTGCTGGTGATGTTGGCCGACCAGACCTCGGCGCATTCGCGACGGAAGGAATGCCGGTCAAGGAAGCGATCGAGTCCTTGCGAATGTCGCTTCAAGCACTTGAGGACATGCCGTCCGACACGCAGGTTCTTCCTGGACATGGAGCAGGAAGCGAGTGCGGGAAGTCGATCTGCAACATGCCAGCAACCACGCTCGGGATTGAGCGCGTGATCAATCGCGCGCTGCGCGCGCAAGTTGAAGGTGGCGACTTTGTCAGTGCGGTTATGACTGGAACCAGTGCCCCGCCGCCATACTTTGCTCGCGTCAAGCGCATCAATGAAGTCGGCGCGCGCGCGCTGAGCGGAATTCCTGAGGTGCGGGAACTCACCTGTGATGACTTCGCGTCGCACTGTCAGCGTCCGGAATACACCGTCATCGATACGCGACCGTGGAACGATTACCTCGATGCGCGGTTGCCTTACTCCATCAGTGCGCCATTCGAGCGTTCATTTGGACCGACGGTTGCGAACTACCTTGAAGACGATGACCGCATTCTGCTTCTTGCGCCAAGAACGCAAATCAATGACCTCGTACGCGTACTGCTGCGTGTCGGCGTCGCGCCAGAAGCTATCGAAGGATTCATTGAGCCGCGCCAAGTGTCGACACTCGCGACTGGATCATTTGCGACAGCAGGTGTCGATGACATCTCGCCAGTCCGCGTGCACGAGATGGTGCAGCGCGGTGCTGCCACTGTGATTGACGTACGAACCTGCCGCGAGTTTGCTGCCGGACACCTTCCCGGCGCGCTCCACATTCCATTCACGCACCTTCGCGCGCGTGTGGGGGAGATCGATCGCTCTCGCCCGGCGATTTGCTATTGCCGAAGCGGTCATCGCAGCGCGCGTGCAGCTGCGTTTCTTGCACGGTTTGGCGTGAGTGCGCTAAACATGCGCGGTGGGTACTGGCCCTACGCAGGTCGCGGGTACGCAGTCGAGGCGTGAGTGCGTTGCTACCCGCCAGCGAAGATTCGCTCTGCACGTAACACGCTGTCGTAGTAGAAGACACCGCCTCCGACATCGAGACCAAGAAGGCTCGTCCCGTCGGGCGACCAACGCAATTCCAGAAGTCTCATGGGAGACGCGTGCATCGGCATGTAACACTCACCGTCGACGAGGCTCCAAAGTCGGACGTATCCATCGAATCCGCCGGTCGCAATCCAAGCACCGTCTGGCGAAATTGCTGCCGCTGACGCGATATCTTGATGTCCTTCGAGTCGGAATTGGATACTGGCGTCGGCACGCACAACTTGCTCAACGCGACCCGGAGGATAGACATCGACACCTCCATTCATCGACGGACTCAACCAGCGTCCGATGCTGCGTCGCATCATCATCCAATTTGCCTTCACCTTCGTCATAACGACTTCGGATTTGAAAAGATCCACGATCGTTACGCTCTGGGCATCGGGATAGGTGTTGAGCACGACACGGTGCTCGGACTCCCACGCAATGTGCTGAACCCCGTAAGAGCATCCTTCAGCCGTATAGGCAAGCGTGCCATCGCGTCTCCAAACTGAGCATGCGCGATCTGTCGCGCATGCAAGGAAACTTCCATCGTCACTCCACGCGATTTGGGCGCGTGTCGGGCCAAAGTTCGAAACATCAAGTTCGGTCGATACACCGCGCGAAAGGTCATAAATGCGCAACCCCAAAGGACTCCGAACGGCGAGGTACAAGCCGTCGGGTGAAAGACCAAACTGCGAGCCTTGACCACGAGCATTCTCTCCGTTCGGCGCGACGCTCCATTGACCAGTACTCATGCTGAGTTCGTGGACAACGCCGCTCGAGCCGACTGCGCGAACCTGCGTGCCATCAAAGTTAGAAATCGAGTAAGGCCGCCCATCTGGAAACGCAGCGGGAGTTTGCGCCCAACTCGTCGAGAAATCGAAACATGCAATTTTGAGGCCCGCATTCGCAATCACACGATCATCATCGATCGCAGCCACCACCCAAATAGGATCAGGCGAACGAGCGATCTCAAGCCCAGACTCCTTTAATCCATCGGTCGTGAAGCGATGGAGCCGACCACCTCGATCACCAACAAAGATGAATCGTCCACTCGGTGAGAAAGTGAGCGCTCGGAGCGAATGACGCACATTGATCTTGGCGCGCACCGCCCCAGTCGAAGGGTCGAGATCAAGTAACCAGCCATCTCCGGTGCCAAAGATCAGCCGTGACCCATCTGGAGAAAGTGCGACCGCACAGCCAAGCCCATCCGATGCGCGAAATGTGGGATCAACGATCGGTGAGCCGTCAGGCCCTAGATCGACAGCGCGAAGCACACTGTCGCTTCCACACACATAAAGCCGTGACTCATTTCCGACCAACATGCCGATGCCTGGGCCGATAGGAAATGTGTGAAGTTCCGTGAGCGCGAAAGTCTCGAGATCGAATCGCGCGAGTTGGGTGCCGGAGTAGAAGAGAAAAATCGCACGCGAGTCGGTTGACGAGACGAATCCGCGGACTTGGGGGAGGGATCCTCTGAGCCGTTCAACCACCGTGCCGTCTGCAAAGAGTTCGTAGATACCGGTATCGCTCCCTGCAAACATCCGCTGGCCATCCGCTGTGAAGCCTGTGGCCCAAGTGCATGCCACAGCGGGAACCATGATTTTCGTCATTCGCTCAGATGCAAGCTCGCCAGAATCACTGAGCCGACCAAGTTCGAAAAGTTGGATGCCACCACCATCTCCTGACGCGAGCCATCGCGTACGGTCTGGGGAAAGACTGCCCGACAATAGATGACCAGCGGTCGTTCCTGAGAATGATTTTGCAATGTTTCCGTCAAGCGGTACGGCGAGGAACCCGCGCAGAAGGGCGGGAATCCCAGCAGTTTCAGTGCTGCCGAGTTCTTTGTTGATCAACTCCCATTCGCCGAGATTCTTCTTCTCCGCAGCCAATGCGAGTCGCATGATCTGCGTCCGAAGCAAGTGACCCGATGCGCGACGCCACTGCACCGTTGTAAAGATGCTCGAAGCGATGAGCATGGTGGTGACGACCACCGCGGCAACTGCCCACGCCGGATTCCGTCGTACCCAACGCAGCGATCGCTCTACGCGCGTCTCGCTTCGCGCGCGCACCGCACGACCATCGGCGAATGCGCGAAGGTCTTCGGCAAACTCCGTCATGGTTGCGTAACGCCATTCGCGCTCCTTCGACATTGCCTTTGCGACGATGGCAACCAGGTCCCGAGAAATGGTTGCATCGATACGATCGAGCGAAACTGGCTCCGTTGAACGAATGATGTTCGCAGCGTCGAAATAGAGGTGCCGCGGGATCTCGTATGGCCGGGTTCCTGAGAGTGCCTCGTACAAAATGATGCCGAGCGCATGAACATCAACGCGCGTGTCGAGTTCGGACGAGGGAAGTTCGAATTGCTCGGGAGCCATGTACGCTGGCGTTCCGATCAGTGCTCCAGCAACGGTTTCCTCGCGGCCAACCGTTTCGTCATCAAGAATGCGCGCTACACCGAAGTCAATAATGTGAGGGCGTTCGTCGCTTGAGACAAGGATGTTCGTCGGCTTGAGATCGCGATGGATCAGTCCGCGACGGTGGCCAAGTTCCATGCCGTCGCACACAGAAGCAAGGCACGATGCGATGCGCTCAGGCGTGGGTTTCGCGCCCACGCTTTTCGTGCCCACGATTTTCGTACTGTGTGCCCAGTCCACAAATGAGACACTATCTTCAATGTGTTCCATCACGATGTATGGAAGATCGACACCGTCGTGACGTGCGAGGCCGGAGGCGTACATGCGCACAATTGCCGGATGTTCAAGCCTTGCGAGCGCGACAGCCTCGGTTTGAAACCGACGCACGGAACTCATCCTTAGATTGCCCGTTCGCAACACCTTGAGCGCAACCGAGCGCGGCGGTTGCAATTGATCGGCGGCAAACACGGTTCCAGCTCCACCCCGACCGAGGATAGCCTTCAGTCGACAGCCGCCAATGATCTCGCCGATCGTGGGCTCGCCGAGAAATGCGTCAAACTCTGACTGCAGAGCTCGCTCCGCGGCGTCCGAAAGTTCGGGATTTGGAAGTGCTGCGACCAGTTTACGCAACGCGCGGCCGCGTTCAGCGTCGTGCTCTTCGACCGCTTGCATGAAGTGCTCACGCGCATCGGGTGACTTGCCCACTGCCTCATCGAGAAGTTCGGTGAGTTCGTCGAGATCCTCGAGATTCCATGCGCTCACCGGGACATTTGTGTCCGGCGTTTCAGAAGTTGGCACGCCATCAGACTGGTTCATGGAATTCCAACGGCGAATGGGCACCGTTCGCGAGTTTTGCGCTGAGCGAACACTTCAACATCGCGCGGCCAATGTTCCACCGCTTACTCACCGTGCGTGGCGCGATTCCGAGAATGGCCGCAGTATCACTCAGCGACAAACCGGCCATATATCGGAGCCATACGACATCTGCAATATGACTTGCACCATTTTGCATCTCGCGCAACGACTCGACCAGTTCGGGAGTCACCTCACGGATCGCGCGCTCGAAATCGCTCAGCGGCTCGATATCGGGAATCGACTCCGCTGCATCGCCGAGAATCGTTGGCGAGATCCCCCCGCCACGCTTCACCCGCGTCTGTGCCCGCCGCCAGTCCACGAGAAACTGCCCCATCGCGCGCGCAAGCGAACCGTAAAAATGGGCACGGTTGTCCCAGTCGTTGACCCGCTCGCCGCCGAAAGCCTTGATGAATGCCTCGTGGATGATCGTTGTCGGACTCGGAATCCCGCTTCCATGGTGGCGGTACCCGGAACGGACTCCTCTGGCCATGATGTGGAGTTCGCCGTACGCGCTTTGCCAGACCTGCGATTGGGCGTTGGAGTCTCCACCTCCGGCGCGGCGGAGCAAGGCGGTTAAGTCTTGTTTGGGGACATCTTCCACTTTGCAGAGGGTAACACCACGGGCTTCATTTCATGATTCAAAATAAATTGTGAAATCTTTTTATTGACAAGAGGTGCCCGCGCAGCGGTGATGGAGAGTCATCAATCGGTTGGCCGCGATGGTGGAATCACGACCAGTTTCCCCGATGAGCGCTCAAGAGAAAGTTGACCGCCTCGCGCTGCGAGTTCGGTCCGAAGAATCTGCACCAGTTCCGCCACGCGCGCGGGCTCCGTCCGTGCAAGATTGCAAGTCTCGCCGAGATCGGTGGCGAGATGAAAGAGCTCGATCCGCAGAGCACGATCGATTCGATCGTGAAACCAGACCAACTTCCAATTCCCGCGTCGAATGGCTGTAAAGGGCTCGATTCCAGGCCCTTGCGGACCCCAGGCGTGGGGTTGGTGGAAAAGAATCGTGCGCTCCGCGATTGACCCGTCCGCGCTCCAACACGGCGCCAGATCGATTCCATCAAGCACGTGCCCCGAAGGCGGCGCAACGCCAGCCCATGCGAGAATTGTCGGATAGAGGTCCGTTCCAACAACAGGCATCGAGAGTGGCTCAGCACGGTGCGGAATCCGAGGGCCAGCGATCACAAGTGGTACCCGCGTGCCGCCTTCGTACGCGGAGCCTTTGCCACTTCGAAGCGGCGCGTTGTGTCGATGTGCCTGCGTGCCGTCCGGAGCGGTACCGCGCGCATGGGCACTGAGTCCACCGTTATCTGATGTGAAGACAATGATTGTGTTTTCGGCCACGCCAAGTTGCGTACAACGCGCAACGATCGCACCAAGCGCATCATCGACGGCTGCGACCATCGACGCATACGCACGCTCGATCGGATCAAGATCTGGATACGCGCGCGCGAAACGGTCATCCGCCATGATCGGCGTGTGTACTCCGTACGGTGCGAAAGAAAGGTAGAACGGTCGGGCATCGCGCACACTGGCGGTTATCGCATCGCACGCCTCGCGAGCGATTACATCGTCAAGCCATACCGTCTGCCCATGCCACGCCGAGAGTCCAGGGACATCCCACACACTCGCAGGAGCGCTCGCCGGATCGACAGGCAAACCTCGTTCGGCGCGCTTTCGGGCAGCGTCGCGAAACCAATGCGTGCCGAGAAAACTGCCAGGCGCACCGGCTGCGTGACCAGCGATATTGACATCAAAGCCAAGATTGCATGGATCAGCTCCGGGCGTTCCACGCGCACCAAAGTGTGCTTTTCCTGCGTGGATCGTGCGATATCCCGCGCTGCGCAGAAGCTCCGCAAGATGAGTCGCCGCTGGCGCGAGTCCGTTCACAGCCCATTTCGGCGGATCGAGCCGCGGATGACGCGATGACTGATCGGTGTCCTTCTCAAGTGTCCAGTAGGTGATGTGGGTACGGGCGGGCGATTGCCCTGTGAGAATCGCCGTACGCGACGGCGTGCAGACCGGCGCAGCTGCATAGGCATCCGAGAAACGTACGCCGCGCGCGGCGAGTTTTTCGAGGTTTGGCGTGCGAAACCGCGCGTTCAATGCGCTTGGCGTCTTGAGCATCGACACCGAAACATCTTGCTGGCCGAGATCATCGACGAGAAAGAGAACGATGTTTGGTGGCCGCGAGGAACACAACTCGCTGGTCGCAGCATGCTCCGCACCAAGCGCTTTGGGTTGCACCAGAAAAAAGAATACCGCACTCCACACCGCGCAGCGCGCGCCGAAATGAATACGTGCGCCGCTCTCGCGCGTATTGACTCGCCCACGTTCACGCGCTCCGCAGCTCATGCCTGCACTCCAAGTAGACCAAGGGCGTGGAGTAGTACGCTGATCGCAACGAGAACGAGCATCACTGCGAAAATTCTCCGCAACGCGCGTGCTGGAATCTTCGCGGCAAGCGCACTCCCGGCCACACTCCCCAAGATGCCGCACGCCACAACAATCGCGACAGCGGTCCACGCGACAGCATCAAATGAGGCCGACGAGTGTCGTGCGTTCGATGTAAACGCGACGACCGAGTTGAGTGCGATGATAAGAAGACTTGTGCCAACCGCGAGATGCATCGGCACGCGTGCGACGAGGACGAGCGCGGGGATCAACAAAAATCCGCCGCCGACGCCAATGACCGCAGTCAGTATGCCAATCACGAATCCAACGGCCACCGCAAGAGTGATGGTACGTCCGCGCGACCGCTCACTTCCGGTGCCTTCCGCCGAGTCCTTCGGCGCAGTGGCCACCATCCTCCACGCTGCGACGACCGCGAGCGACGAGAACAGCCCAGCCTGCACGTCGTCAGAGAGCATCGCGCCGATTGGTCCACCAACCCAAGCGCCCACGATTCCTGGCAGCACAAATGCCGAAGCCCACGTGTACTCAATGCGCCGCGCGAGTCCGGCGCGAACCGCTGCGAATGCAGCGATCGAGCCCGTGACCGCAAGTGCCTCAAGAATTGCCACCTGCGTCGAATGCCCAAGCACCAGCGCAAAAATCGGAACCGAGAGAATTGCGCCACCCGCGCCAATGAGACCCAGGCTGAGGCCGACGAATACGCCGCCGAGAACTTCGAGCAGGAGGTGCGAAAGGTCCACGTTCAGAGCGTATCGCGATCGCCCCACGCTTGCGCTGCAATGACCCACGCATCGCTCTGCGCCTAGACCCAATCGCTTGTCTCGGATGATTCGGAAGAGCGACCGAGTTCCCAGATTCCTCCCTTTGAACGTTGAGAATCGGGAGTATCTTCACCCCATGTCCTTTGACGCGCTGCTGCTCGCTTCCCTGCTCGCACTCGACCCGCGCGTGGAGACTGAGGCGACGCATGTTGCCAAGGATGCCGCGTCCGTCGAAGTGCACCGCATGTGGATCACACTCGATGCGAAGCCACTCCCAAAGGGCGGCGTGCGTGCAGCGTTGACACCACTCACACCACGCGCACTCGCACGCCGTGCGACACGCCGAACGCTCGATGGTCTCGTTGATGCCCGTGACCTCCCGATCGCCCGCGAACGCTCCGACTCCATTCTCGCAACCGGCGCGAAGATCCGCGCCTCGAGCCGGTGGCTCAATGCAATTTCTGTTACGGCCACTCGCCGTGAACTCGATGCAATTGCGCGGCTCCCTTTCGTCCGCGCCATGACGCCGCTGCGCCGTTCCTGGCCTATCACTGCGGTTGAAACAGCCGACGTTACGACCGAGGGCGGCGTGGCTGCGCTCGACTACGGCTTTAGTACAACACAACTCGCGCAGATCGGAGTTCCCTCCATGCACCTGCGCGGGTTTACTGGCGCAGGCATGGTCATCGGCGTGCTCGACACCGGATTCCATCGCGTGCACGCAGCATTCCAGTCCGTCGATCATCCGCTTGACGTGATCGCTGAATGGGATTTCGTTTCAAATGATGGCAACACCGGCATCGACATCGGCGACCATCCAGAGCAACACAAGCATGGCACGTGGATTCTCGGCACGATGGCGGCATACCTTCCGGGCAGTGTGATTGGTGCAGCGTACGACGCCAAGTTTGTCCTCGCGAAGACAGAGGTATACGAGACAGAGACCGTGATCGAGGAAGACTACTACGTCGCCGGGCTTGAGTTCATCGAGGCCCAGGGTGCAGATCTCGCAACGAGTTCGCTCGGGTACATCGATTGGTATCTGCCCGCTGATCTCGATGGCGCGACTGCTATCACGACGCAAGCGGTCAACATCGCGACTGCAAATGGTCTCGTCTGCCTAACCGCTGCAGGAAACGCTGGTCACGACGCTGACATCACGACGCAGCATCTCATTGCGCCCGCGGATGCCTTCGAGGTCATTACCTGTGGAGCCGTTGGCTCAGACCCTGCAGCGACGGCTTCATTCAGCTCGGATGGACCGACCGCCGACGGCCGTATCAAACCAGAGGTGCTTGCGCGCGGCGTTGGAACCGTGACGGTGCACTCAACCAATGCGACAGGCCTGCAAGGTGTGAGCGGAACGAGTCTCTCTACACCGCTTGTCGCTGGCGCGACGGCGCTGCTGATGCAGGCGCGGCCAGATCTGAACGTGTCGGGTGTGCGTCATGCGCTGTTTTCGACAGCGAGCGAGATGCAGTCAAACGGCTTTCCCGATCTTCTCTTTGTGCGCGGCTACGGCGTGATCTCACTCCTTGACGCCGCGCGAACGAACCGCGCCGCCGAGGATCTCGACCTCAACGGCGCGGTGGGTGCGTCAGATCTTGCCCAATTGCTTGCAGTCTGGGGTCTGTGCGCCGACCCTGACCCCGCGACGGGCACGTGCCCCGCAGACTTTGATGGCGACGGTTTGATCGGAGCAGCCGATCTCTCGCGACTCCTCGCCACATGGGGAACTTGAGGGAGTTGCGTCAGCGCACCGCGTACTCGAGCGTTACCACGACACGCGCAGTCTTGTCGATCGAACTCGTGTCGTATTCACCGTAGTCACTCGAACCAGTCGAACCGCGCGCGACGATTTGGTAGACGCCCTGCGACGCGCTCACGAGTGAGCCAACGCCACTCCCCGAGCCTCGCGCGAGAACCTGAGCACGCTCGTACGCATTTGCGGTGGCCTGCTCCAAGAGTTCAAGTTTGGTCTTCTCGATGGAACTCACCTTGTAGACGGGCGAACCGCTCTCGACCTCAACGCCGTTCTTAATGAGCGCCGTCGATTCGTTCGAAATCGTGCGCACGACCTGCACGTTTGATGATGTAAACCCGAGACTTTGCGTGAGGACGTAGCGCTCAACCGTGTTCGTGAGATTGCCCTTCTCATCCCGCTTAAATTCTCTCGCGATGTCCACACTCGCGACGGTGATCGTGTCGCCAGCGATGCCCTTCG
Organism: Candidatus Kuenenia stuttgartensis; assembly: GCA_945902075.1. GTDB lineage: Bacteria > Planctomycetota > Phycisphaerae > Phycisphaerales > SM1A02 > QWPT01. The sequence continues at coordinate 15,669 of CAMDMA010000027.1, forward strand.
ACACGACGAATGCACGCAGGGCGTCGACCGACTTTTCAAGTTCCACATACGCATCAGGAAGCGTGGCCGCGCGCGCGCGCACCTTGCCCCACCAGATCGCGGTGTCGCTTGTGACGTCGATCTCGGCAACACCCTTCACGCGAATCACGTTGTCTTGCTTCATCGTGCGTACTGCGCGTCCGACCTGATCGCTTGCGCCGAGTACTGCGAAGGCGAGTGTCGCGCCGAGTAAGAAAATCCCAGCGCCTGGTGTTGAGATCCAGCGAGCGACTCGCGAGAGCACGCCACGCGTTTCAGGCAGACCCGACTCGCTCACCCCATCGCCAGTTCGCGTGGTCCGTGATTTGTCACCCGCGTTTCCGCTGTCCTGATGTGTTGACATGACGCCTCCCTGCGCGTGTCGATCGCGGCGTGTAACGAACCACGCGCAACCATGCGCGTGACCATTTCTGCGTTCACGATGTTCCGTCGGTCGACCTACGGAGGATAGATCACCTCGACCATGCGTCAAGGGGCGATGGGAGCGGATTCAACGCCGTACGCAACACGCAGCTCCTCAAGGCGGGCGAGAAGTGCCGCGCGAACCTCCGCCGATGCGGGATCATTGCCGATGCTCCGCAGTTCATCAGGATCGCGCTCAAGGTCGTACACTTCGATTAGCGCCCCACCCGACTCCCGATCGACGAGGTCGAGGAAGCGAATCAACTTAAAGCGCTCAGTGGCGACGCCCTCATGCCGCGGCACCGTGTGAGGCCCCTTCGCCTCTTCGAAGCGGTAGTACACCGCGTCACGAAAAGTCGCGTCGTTCGCGGGCCTCGCCTCGCTCAAGAGTGGCACAAGACTCTTCCCTTGCATGTCGACGGGGACGGCCACGCGTGCCGCCTCAAGAAATGTCGGCGCAAAGTCGAGATTTTGCACGAGCGCCCGCGAGGTCACACCTGGTTGAACCACACCCGGCCACCGCACGAGAAGCGGCATGCGGAAGCTCTCCTCGTACATCCAGCGCTTGTCGAACCAACCGTGCTCACCAAGAAACCAGCCCTGATCGCTTGTGTATACGACGATCGTGTTGGCGGCGAGCCCAAGTCGATCAAGTTCGTCGAGTATCGCGCCCACGGAGTCGTCAACGCCCTGCGCGGTACGGAGATAGTCCTTGGCGTACCGCTGAAACTTCCACGAGGCCTCCTTGCGAGGAGTCAGCGATTCAATCCGCTTTGCAAGCGCTGCGTTCTCCTCGCCGTACGCCGCTTCAAACGCAGCCTGTGCCGATCCCGGCATCTGTTGTAACTCGCGAACCATCCAGGGCGCCACAGAATCGAGCTTGGGCTTCCTCGTGCCGTCGGCCGCGCGGAAGAGTCGGCCCGCTGCAACCTTCAGGTCGTACTCCCAGGTGAGATCACGGTCAATCTGCATCGTCTGCATGGAGCTCGCGATCGTTCGACCCTCCCAGCGATCAAAGAGCGTGGCTGGCTCGGGGATCTTGACGTCCGCGAAGAGCGTGTAAAACTTCGGCTGCGGCATCCAATTTCGGTGTGGCGCCTTGTGATGCACAAGTAGTGCAAACGGTGCTCCGCCCATCGCAGCAGGTGCGAGCGTGCGGAGTCGTTCGATGGCGTTCGCGTGAATGATGTCCGTCGCATGACCCTCGCGCTTCGTACGCGTGCCGTCGACGATGAAGGTCGGGTTCCAATAGTCTCCCTGACCGACCAGTACATCGAAGTGGTCAAAGCCAGTGGGATCGCTTTCGAGATGCCACTTGCCGATGACCTCCGTGCGATATCCGGCCGCGCGCAGCAACTTTGGGAATGTCTGCTGCGCACTGTCAAACTTTTGGTCATTGGTGGCAAAGCCGTTTGCGTGGCTGTGCTTGCCCGTCAACATCACCGCTCGCGATGGCCCGCAGATTGCGTTGGTCACACTCGCGCGGTCAAATCGGATGCCCTCGCGCGCAAGCCGGTCGATACCTGGCGTTGTGATAGTGCCTGGTGCTGCGGTCGCGCCGTAGCATGAAATCGCTTGCTTTCCATGATCATCAGACATGATGAACACGATGTTCGGTCGTGCGGTGGACGCGTCCGCGACCTGCGCGACGGTTCGTGCGTTCACGATGCAACACGCAAAGATGGCAACGGCGGAAGTCACACGAATCATCCGCGTAGCCTACCGCGGACCACCAAGATGTTCGAACAGAAACTGCGCCCGGCGGAGGTTGCCGTACTCACTCTCGGCGCATCCATGACCTGCGCCGGGGATCACCAGCAGTTCGAAGTCCTTTCCAGCATCAATCAAGCGTTGCGCGACCTGCATCGTCGTCGCAGGATCAACATTCGAGTCGAGTCCGCCGACCACCAGCATCAGCGCTCCACCGAGTTTCGCAGCATCCTCGAGGTTTGAGCTGCGGACGTAGCTCTCGTCGACGGGCCAACCCATCCACTGCTCGTTCCACCAAATCTTGTCCATGCGGTTGTCATGGCATCCGCAATCCGCAACGGCAACTTTGTAGAAGTCGGCATGATCGAGCACGGCGCGCATCGCGTTCTGCCCGCCAGCACTCCCGCCAAAGATGCCAACGCGCGAGAGGTCGACCGACCGATCGTGAACTGCAAGTGCGCGTAGCCACGCGATTCGATCAGGAAATCCCGCGTCTTTCAGGTTTTTCCAGCAGACATCATGAAAGGCTTTGCCGCGCCAGTTCGTGCCCATTCCGTCGATCTGCACCACGATGGCGCCGAGTTCGGCGTACTCGCGCGAGCGACTGCTGAGTTCAAACCATTTTGGCACATGCTGTCCGTGTGGACCGGCGTAGATATTTTCGATCACCGGATACTTTCGTGCCGGATCGAAATCACTCGGCCGGAAAACAAGACCCCAGATGTCGGTCGTGCCATCGCGACCCTTTGCGACGAACCGCTCCGGTGCCCGCCAACCCGCCGCAACAGCGGCTCGCGAGTCGGCGGTACCGAGTTCTGTCACGAGTGCGCCGTCGTTTGTACGACGCAATTCGTACGTCGGCGGCTGATCGGCGCGCGCACGCACACTGAGAAGCGCACTTCGATCGGGTGAATACTCAATACGGCATGTTCCGTCACCATCCGTCAGCATCACAATTGCGCCGGAGTCAATTGAAACCCGCGCGTGGTGTAGGTGATACGGATCTTGCCCGGAATCTCGCCCCATCAGCGCGATATCGATCGTCCGCGCGCTCTCATCAACGCTCGTAACGCGACGCACATTCCAGGCACCCTCCGTCACGCGACGCTTGACGGAACCCGTCGCGACATCAATCAGTTCGATGTGATTCCAGCCGCTTTTCTCCGTCATCCAAAGCAGTTCGCCCGTTGCATCGAGCCAATGCATCCAAACCTTGTTCGTGTAGTCGACGAAGGTTGGAGACGACTCCTCGGCGATGGTGCGCAACGCTCCGCTCGTGAGGTCAAGCGCGACGAGTTGAACCTTCTGATGACCACGCTGGTTGAACAGAAACGCGAGTTCACGCCCACCGGAGATCAAGCACGCTCGATCGATTGACCACGGATTCGCAAGACGCTTCTCATCGATCGCGATTTCACGCACGACTGGCTTCACAAAATCAGAGGGCGTGCTGCCTGCATTTTTTTCACGCTCAAGCCGAAAAAGTCGGAGCGTCGGAACATCGATTTCATCACCAGGCTTTGTGTAGTCGAGCGTGCGCAACTTGGGCTCAAGTCGATCAGACGGAACTGCATCGACGATATGCACCGGATGACGCTGCCCGCGGCGCACGTGCATTGCCACCACCGCGTCACCTGTTGGCGCGATCCAGTACGGGCCGGAGAAGCCGTTTGCATCGTTCCCGTCGGTCGTTTGCAGCGCCTCATGGCCGCCCGCCACGATCGTGAGATTTCCGCCGGTGACACGGACCTCTATCGCTGCACGAGCGTCGACCGGCGCCGGAGCTCGGTCTACCTCTTGGGTATCGCCTTGTCCATCGAGCATGTCGATCGGTTCGGGTTCGCGCACGGCGCGCTCAATGACGACCGACTTCACGACATCTGCTGCGACCACCGAGCCGAGCTCCGTGCCATCTGAGGTACGGACAAGCCATGCGTGGCCGCCGAACGTGTGTTGGCGACGCGTTGCACCGGCCGCGATCCGGCCGTAACTGCGTGATTCGCCGCGCGAATCGATCCAGAACACCTCGACTTCCGTATCGAGACGGTTGACGAAGTCGATTCCGCTCGACGCACCCTGCCGACCGCTTCGCACGGGCGCGGCCGTCAGCCGGAGCTCGACTGCACGGCGTACCGCAGCATCCGCTGCCAGCGGCGCTCCGCCAGCAAGTTCGAAGGCAAAGTGCTCCTCACGACCGTCGATATCGCACACGACCACCACCCGCCCATCCGCGACGACCACTTCGCGCACGGTGCCCCGCAAACTGCTTTGATCGAAGAGCGGTTTCTTTGCCGAATCGCCCACCTTTGTTGCGTCGACGAGCCACCATCGCCGCACGCCCTCACGCGACGTCTCGGCAAACCAGAGTCGCGATCCGTCGATCCAGGTGCGTGTACCAATCGGATCATGAAAGCAGCGCGTCGACGCCTCGATGCGCCCGCGCGCCTCGTCCATACGCTGCCGCATCTCAACGAGCGAAGTTGCTTCCGAATGATCCATTCCAGCAAATGCGCGGCCGATGAACACACACACAAGCAAGGCGACGAAGTGGGGACACATCATCCGTGCAGTTTAATTGGCCCGAATCGAACAATGGAAAGATGACGTTTGAAAGCGATCGTACACTTGGAATGTGTTGCCTCGACAACCACATCCGTCCGCCACACACAATGGGCCGCAACCGCATGGCGCTCGCGACCTGCGCGCACCGATTGGTGCGAGAGTTCGCGACGGGTTCGAAATCCTCAACACACCGTTTCGACATCTTCAGGACGCGCTTCGCTTTACGCGCAGCGAAGCGCGTGCAGCGCTGCACATGGAGTCGGTCGCGGGTCGTGGAACACCAATCGTCGTCTACTCGGCGCCAAAAACTGCGTCAACGAGCGTCGCGGCAGCACTCGACCGTACGCCAGGAATCGCCACCATCAAGGTGCACTTCTTGCAGCCTGCGCACTTCTGGGCGGGACCGCTCCAACAAAAAGTCGCACCAAACGGCCTGCTCCGCCACCGCGCGATCGCACAGCGCCCCGCGCGACGCATCCTGGTCAACTCGAATGAACCGTTGCGCATGGTCTCGGTCATCCGCGAACCCATCGGATTCAACCTCTCGAATTACACCTATTTCGGCCGCGCCTACTGGATGCGTACCTTCTGGCGCTCTGCACCGTTTCTCCCCACCGATCGCATCCTGCGCCACTTTCTCGACACCTTTCCTCATGCCTCATCCAGCCTGTGGTGGGAACACGAGTTCGCGCGCACGACGGGCATCGATGTGGGCCGCGAAGCCTTTGACGCCGAGCGCGGATGGCAGCGGTACCAACATGGTCGCTTCGATTGCCTCGTTATCCGCGCTGACATCACGGATAGTGCCAAGCAGGATGCACTTCGCGGATGGACGGGCTTTGATGTCGCAGCGGTCGAACGCGAAAACGCGAATGACACGCAGGCAGCGCCCGGCGTCTACAACCGACTCAAAGAGGCAATCCGCGACGAACCCGCGTATGTGGAACGCATGCTTGCGCTTCCTTCGATGCGTACTTTCTACAGCGACGCACAGCGCATGGCGATCCGTGACCGCTGGCTCGGGTAAGCGGATCAGATTTGCGGCTGCTGCTGCGCGCCGTAAATGATCCAACCCATGGCCGCACGATCCTCCTCGGAGTACTGGCTATCCCACATGTACGCGTTGAGGCGCTTGAACTCGCGGTCGGCGATGTCCTCGATGCGATTGTGTGCGGCACGCTCGGCTGGTGTCGCGGTTCCGGAAGCGAGCTTCACGCCGTAAGGAAGGAGTTCGGCGCGAAGTTGGATGTACCGCGCGCTCATCCGACGGAAGTCGTCGAACTTGCGGCTTTGCGCGAGCTTCTTGTAGGGCTCCTCACCATCGATCACCTTGACTTCAGGTGGCGGCGGAAGCTTGAGTTCGGCGGCGAGCGTCTCGGCGGTTGGCAGTTGCTCCGCTTCAAGAACGACTTCGATCGGAGCTTCCTCCGGAATCGATGCGATCGGCGTCTCTCGCGCAGGCGCGCCAGCGGTGTTTGACCTGCGCGCACCGAGCGCTGCGACGGAGCCCGCTTGCGACCCGCCTGATGGTTGGGCATTCGATCCCTCGGCGGCGGCAGAAGAACCCTCTGCCGGACCTTCCTTCGCAGCTTCCGCCAGAAATCCCTCAGGATAGTTGCGATCGTCGCCACAACCCAACGCTGTCAAACCGACGACAACGGAGCCGATGATCCCAAGCGCGCGCGTCACAGAGTTCTTCATCATTGAAACATCCCTCACTGAAACATGCCAGGAACCATGTGCCGACGCAGCCACTCATAGTCGGAGCCGGGCCAGTAAACGCCGTTCTGCGGCAGTGTCATGTAATAATCGACCGTCTCCTGCTTCGCCATGTGGCGATAGGAGAGCACCGAACCGTCGGCGAAGGTGAAGTTGAAGTGCCCAGGGTGCCACGCGGCGATCTTGTCGATCCACACCGCATTGCCAGAGACATCAATGCCGAAGCCATTGATGTTGTAGCCGCGATGGTCGTACTCGAGGCTCGTGACGATCGTCTCCGATGGCAAAGGGATCTTGCCCATCGTGTTGACCTGCCAGTTCGGAGGCCCACCCCACGCCGGGCCTTCGCCGGTCGAGATGAACGCGTTGAACGAATAGGTCCGCAGTCGCTGGAACTTCGAGAACGGATCGAAGGGGCTCTTGTACACCGCGAAGTTGTCGATGTACGGCCACATGCGGCCCTTCGTGACGGCTGCTTCAACCTCGTAGCCGTTGCCGTTGAGGTTCGACTGTCCCTGGACCCAGTCCCACGCAGTGAGTCCGGTGTCCACACCCATGAAGCGACCAGAGTTGTCGCCGTAGTACTGGACGAAGCCGAAGTTGAGTTGTCGCTGGTTTGAGAGGCACTGCGCGCTGCGCGACTGCCTCTGAATCTGCGGGATCGTCACCATGAGGAGGGCGACGACGAGCGCAATGATCGAGATGACCACTAGGACCTCGACCAAAGTAAACGCCCTTACCGCAGTTCGCGTGGCGGAGCGCTGTGAACGGGCGGATTCGATCAACTTCAGAATCATTCCTCTAGGATGACTCCGCGTTCGGGTGATGTCAACGATTCAGAGGCTGCAATCGCGGAAAGACTCGTGGGTAAATGCGCGCGAGGTGGCGTCGGACTCACGCTCCAGCCCACGCTGGCGCATATCAACCAAGCGTCGCGCGAAATGCTGCAGCCTTCGCCTCAAACGCCGGATCTTTTGCGGACTTCGCCGCGTCGACCACCCGATCGGCGATCCACCGGGCATCCCCTGCTCGGTTCGATTTCATGAGTGCTGTCGCCATCGCCTCGAGGCGGCTGATGCCATAGGCGCGTGCGGCTGGTTGCGACACGATTCCGTCGATGAGCCTGTGCAGCCCCTTGGTCCATGCGTCATGGGCAGGACCCTGCTGCGCGACATCAAGCGCGTTGGTGGCCGCGAGACAGAGGTCGACAACGCTCGCCGCGAAGGGCGCGGTGAGGCGCGCGTTCTCCGACGCCTCGTTCGACGCAACCCCCAGCGCGATCGCGCGTGCGGCTACAGCGGAGTCGGGAGCGATACCCTCCGCGTGGCGGGCGAGAACATCGCGCAGCGCGAAGGCAACGAGTCCAGAGTCTGCACCGCCCTGCGCCATGGCCGCAAGTGCCTTCGCCGCATCGAGTGCACGCTCTTCGAAGACGGCTGGCCGAGGACGAGGCGGCATCAAGCCCGGTTGAATTGTCGCGAGGAGCGTGCTGTACGCCATCGGCTGCGTGCGAAATGCCGCGGCAGCCTCGTTTGCCGCATCGTTCCAGTAGCGCCATCGGCCATCGCTCCCGTACCCGCGGCCGCCTGCAGTAAGTGCCCGAACGCGCTCGGTCCACGCGCCATAATTTTTCGGACATCGCGTGCAAGCCTGCGCGAGCAGTGCGTCCCGCGTCGAGCCGACGGCAAACGCAGCTGCCGCGCGCAACACCTCACTCGCGACAAAATCCGCGCGATCCGACTGTGCCTCCTGCATCAGCGGCACGAGCCATGCTGGATGACCCCATGTGATGTGAATTCCGCCGTGGCAACCGCTCTCGGCCCAACCAGAGACGTCGTTGTTGATGCTCCATGTGTGAGGCGACTTCTGCCAGAGAAATGCGCAGTGGCCGGGTTGACCGATCGGCATTGCCGGAACACCGAAAGCCTGCGCCATCGATGTCCCGAATCGTGAGATCGCTCCGCATACACCGCCGTACTCAAGCATGATCGCGAGTGTCATCGGCTTGTTGTCGTAAAACTTTCCACCTGCTTGCACACTCACGCCATTCTTGTTGGTGTCGATGTATGCCAGCATGTGCGCTGCGTCACCGACGCGATCGCGCGCGCGCAGCTCGTCTTTGATGTGCGCACGCGCCCATACAAGATCCTCGTCACTTGACCAACTACCGACGACATAGCGAAGCTCCCATGCGGAGAGGTCGCGAAAACTAGTAAAAAGAACACCTTCCGCGTCCCACTTGCGATACGACTCGTAGCGCTTGATCGGATCGATCGCGCTGCCGTCTGCCATCCACGTCACGGGTGTCGAGAACACGAGCGCGGTTGCGACTGCGAGGCGCAGCGGTAAACCGGTTGTGGCAGCAGCGTCCTTACCAACGATTTCGCAGAGGATGCGGGTCGCGTCACTCCAGCGATCGGCCATGATGTCGCCAGACGTGAGGAAGAGTTCGAGTGGCTCGCGATTCGAAAGGAGCCACGCCATGGTGTCTGCGTGCTGCGTGCCGAGTGCTGCGCGCGCTTCGGGCGAAAGTTGGTTGAGCAGTCGCCATTGCAGGAGCGCGAATGCCCCAGCATCTGTCGCGGCGAATTTGGCCGTGACCTTCGGCGCTTTGCCGTCGAGAGCGTCGTGGAGCGATGACGAGAGCGCTGCGAGATACGCATCCAGTTGACCGACTCTCGCGGCGGCAGCAGACTCGCGATCAAGCGTCGAAGTGGCAAGTTTGAGTGGAGGCGCAAAATTCGGTGCAAACGCTGGCGCGAAGCAGCCCGCAGAAAGACCAAACGCAAACGTTGCGGTAAAAGACCTCATTTTCTGAGTGTACTCGCGTGTCGTGGGAGCCCACACAGGAGATCGCTGCACGCAATTGCGCGATTACTTGCTTGAAGGCGTCGTGGCTGCGGGAGGCGTGCTTACGGCAGGCGTGGCCTTGGCCGCAGGTGTGGCCTTGGCGGCAGCAGCGCCGCTTGTAAATCCTTCGGGCACTTTGATCGCAAAGGTGTCCGGCACCAACGGCGCATTTACCTTGACTGATCTGTAGTACGTCGTGCGATCTTCGTCACCGAGATGCCCCTGGCCGGGAAGTTCGGCGACGAGATTGATTCGGCGAGGAAGGCCGTCCGTTCGCGCGAACGCCGTTGTTTCGAGGAGGCGCACCGATTCGGTGCCGTCAACCAAGGACTGCTTGTTGCTTGGATCGTCGTTGATCTTGTCGGTGACAATCGCCGACACCACGATGTCACATTCGACTCCATCCACAACCTCCGTTCCGAGGACGCGCGCCGCGACCACGTCACCCATGCGTGCGGATGCGCCACTCGCCGCAGCCTCGCGCGACAGACCACGGATGCGGTTCTCCACGATCCACCGAGGAAGTGAGCCAAGGAAGGCCGAGCCCAGAGCAGACCAGTCGGTCGTCGAAGTCCAATAGCGCTTTGTAGGCAACTCCAGCAAAAGCCCCTGCCGGCCGTCAAAGACGACAAGCGCATACGGCTGACCGCCCTGCGTAGGTTCCATACGGAGCTTCGGCATGCTCATGGTGTCGCGGAATGAGAACCCAAGCACCACGCGGCACGGCTCGGTGAGGGCACCGGCGGAGGGCTTCGCGTCATCCCACGTCTTCACGCGGTTCTCGGTCACAAGGTCAATCGTCCGGAGATCCATGGCCACCGACTCGGCGCGGTCGAGGATCTTCTTCGCAGCGGGTTCAATCACGTCGCTCACGCGGCGACCGGTATCGGCCTCGTTCGGCGCGGCACGTTGCGGGACCGGTTCCGACTCGGGCAAGGACGGAGTTGCAACCGGGGGCGCTTTCGGCGCCGCCGGAGTCGTCGCGGGTGGGGTCAGCGGCTGACGCGCGGCTGAAGCAACCGTTGGTCCCGTGAGGATCGCTGCGGTCGCGATCAAAGCGACGATGTGTTGAGTGCAGAACGGGGTGCAGAACGGGGCGCAGGTCTTCCAGCTCATGGCGGGAGAATACCGGAGCACTCCAAAGCGGTCGCGCAGAACCTCGAACCGCGCAAGAAATCTCGTTCCGACCGCATCACACGCGATCGACCGATCAGTCAGCGGCACCCCTCGATAGCGCAGCGTCGAGCACCTTTCCAAGCGCGGTGCCGGTCGGGTCCGCCAACCCACGCTCGATCTTGAGAACCTTGCCCTCCTCGCCCGTGCCTTCCTCGTCCGTGCCTTCCTCGCCGACGACGACCGGCGTGGCGATCCCAGTCACGCCGTAGGCCGTGGCGAGGCCGTGGCGCGGTCGTGGCGCGGTCGTCGCCAGAAAGGGGGCAGCCATAGGTGAACTTTTTTGTGGTGACGTAGCCCTCGGCGGTCTCGGGGTTCTGAACCCGAGTGCTCGCACCGACGATGAGGGCGCCCTGCCGATCCGGACTTCGAGCCGTCAGAACCGAGTGGCGCTCCCTTGACCACGATTTGCGCCGCTGTGCGAGTGACAGAGGACAGTGCGCAGACCGCAACAAAGAGGCCGACGCGAAAAGTGTCCATGAGGTGCTTCTGATGCGCGCGCCCCGTTGGTCCGTCCGCGATCACTGCGAATTCAGTAGAGCACGCGGAAACGAATCGTCCCCGCGACTGCGCGCAACTCGTCAACCACTGCATCGTCGTAGGTCTTGTTGACATCGGTCACGACATACCCCGTTGCCTCGTCGGTGCGGAGCGACTGCCCGAGAATATTGATCCGTCGGCGCGCGAGAATGCCGTTGATCTCGGCGAGTACGCCCGGTTGGTTCCGGTGCAGGTGGAGGAAACGGTGCGCGCGCGGAGTCGGTGGCAACGCGATCTCTGGGAGGTTGACGCAGCCCGCCGTTGCGCCGGTGTTCACGTGGTCGACGAGTCGGTTTGCGACAAAGACTCCAATCCCCTGCTGCGCCTCCGCCGTCGAGCCACCGATGTGCGCGGTGAGCAGCACATTGGGTATGCCGCGCAACGGCGTATCGAAGGATTCTTTATTCGAGTTCGGCTCCGCGGGAAAGACATCGACCGCAGCTCCGCCGAGATGCCCCGCTTTGAGACTCGCGGCCAGGGCGTCGAGGTCGACGATATGACCGCGCGAAAGATTGACAAGCACCGCACCCGAGCGCATCCGCTTGAGCTCGCGTTCGCCGATGAGATGCGTGTTTTCCCGGCGACCGTCAACGTGCAGACTGACGACGTCGGACTTCGCGAGCAGCTCGGCAAACGACTTCGCCTTGCGCGCGTTTCCAAGTGGCATGACCTCGGCGATGTCGTGGTAAAGAACTTGCATCCCCATCGCCTCAGCCAAGACCGAAAGCTGCGAACCGATGTGTCCGTAGCCGACGATGCCGAGCGTCTTGCCGCGCACTTCGCGGCAGCCTTGCGCACTTTTCCGCCAGCCTCCCGCGTGGAGAATTCGGTCGCTCTCGATCGCGCGACGGAACAGCATGACGATTTCACCGATCGCGAGTTCGACAACGCTTCGGGTGTTCGAGTACGGCGCATTGAAGACGGCGACACCGCGCGCGCCCGCTGCCGCTCGATCCACCTGCTCCGTGCCGATGCAGAAACAACCGATCGACAAGAGCCGATCGGCGGACGCCAGCGCGGCGGCGGTCACGCGGGTCTTCGATCGAATACCGAGAATGGAGACGCCCTTCAGCGCGCGCGTGAGTTCTGCCTCGGGAAGCGCATCAGAGAGCGCTTCGACTTTGTAGCCCTCATTGCGCAGATGGTCGGCTGCGTCGGGATGGATGTTTTCAAGAAGAAGCGCCACCATGCGCGACTTCGGATAACTCGGTGCGCCGGGGAGACCGTAGATCCAAAGAAGTTCATCGACACTCCGCACAACGCGATCTGCGCGCGCGACAACGCTCTCGCGCTCGATGTTCTCGCAATACGCGACGAACTCCTGCGCTGCGCCGTGGTCGCGGATTTCGCAGTCGGTCGCACCGTCGCCGACCGCGACGACGGTGCCAGTGAGTTTGAGCGCGCGCACGGCGGCGGGTTTCCCTCGTGGCTTCGCAAGCGGCGAATCTACGTCGTAGCCGATGGCAACGCCGTCCTTCGACCAGCGGAACTCATTGGCTATCACGTGCTCTGCTGCGATGCCAAGCTCTGCGCAGACCGGAACGACGTACTCGCGAAAGCCGCTGCTCACGACGCGAATGTTCGCAGCATTTCGCCGAACCGCAGCTTTGCTGCGTCGAAAACTCGGGGCGATCTGCTTCTTGAGAAGTTTCACAACCTCAGCGACGTGCGCGCGCGTGATCGTGAGCATCGCGAGCCGTCGCCGAAGCGACTCATCAATGCCGATGCGGCCCTCCATACCGTCGCGCGTGATGCCCTCGATCACGAGCACCTTGGCTTCGCGGTCGGGGTCATCGACGAGCGCGATCCTCGCGATTTCATCGAGGCCCTCCGCGGCGACGATGGTGGAGTCGAAGTCGAAGATGAGGGTGGTCTCGGGGGCGGTAGCCATCGGACCGAAGGTACCAATCCAAAGTTCAGCAGGGAGCAGGGAATGACAAGGCTTCCTCTGGAAGGGCAACCCGCGACACACGAACCTGCGTCGGCTGGAGTCGGTTAACGTCAAGACCGATGGAAACCTCCCCCATTTCTCTGATTCCCCACGCCGCCACCTGTTGCCGTTGGCTCTCGACTTCGGCCCTCTTCTTTGCCGCCACTCTCACCGAGGTCGGCTGCACGCATCGCCCGCCGGCCGACGAAAAATACGCCACGACCTCAGGACTGCGCATGAACCAGCTGCAGGTGCTCGCCACGCATAATTCGTACCACGTGGCACCGGATACAACCGCTGCACGTTGGCCCGATCCGCGTTTTGCGATGGTCAGTTACGAGCACCCGCCGCTTCCAGCGCAACTCGATGCTGGAATCCGCGGATTCGAACTCGACATCTTCGTGGATGACGAAGGCGGACGCTTTGCGAATCCGCCCGCGATCTTGGGCGGATCGCACGACCCGCGATTCGAGCCTCCCGGGTTCAAGGTGCTCCACATTCCGAATGTAGACCAAGACTCAGTCTGTCCCACACTGGCTGGCTGCCTGCGCGATTTGGCTGCATGGAGCGTTACCCATCCAGCGCACTTGCCGGTTTTTGTGCAGTTGGAGTGCGTCGCGGAGGACCCGTTCGCAAAGCTCCCCGGCGTCGCCCACCCCGCGCGTTGGGAGGCTCGGCACCTCGACGAACTCGAGCAGTTGGTGCAGGACACCTTTGGCGCACACCAATTGATCACGCCAGATCTGGTGCGCGGTCAAGCACCCACACTGCGCGAAGCGATCGCCGCGCCGGGATGGCCGCTGGTCGATGACGTGCGAGGACGATTCATGTTCGTGATCACCGTCGACGGCCATGTGGTTGCCAAACAACTGGCTCGGCGACCTCGCTTACGCAACACCGCGTTGTTTGTCGATGCGGGCGACGATGCGGACGACGGCGCATTTCGACTGCTCAACAATCCGATCGAAGACGCGCCGCGCATCGCTGCGCTGTCTGCGCGCGGCGTCATCGTCCGTACACGCACTGACGAGAACCTCGTGGAACCGCGCAGCGGCAGCACGGCTCGACGCGATCAGGCGCTTGCGAGCGGCGCAGTCGTGATCTCGACGGACTTCCCGTCACCATCGCCGAAACTCGGCATCGCGTACTTCGCCCGAATGCCAGACGGCGGTACAGCCCGAGTTCATCCGCTGGCGAACGATCCGCGCGCGGGTCGACCATTGCAGCCGTGAGCGCCACGCGGCGCGTTGTGATGATGATGCACGCTGCAAGACTTGCGTCAACGCTTGCCGGAGGGCTTCCCCGCGGTATTGCCCGCGGGTGGGCGCGTGTGCGTGAGGAACCACGCGTAAATGTCGTGTCCAGCCGACAAGCTGTAGGTCCGCGTCCAGGAATCGTGACCCACACCTGGATAGATCGTGAGTCGCGCATCAACCGCGGCAGGCGACGCGCATCCCTGCATGCCCGTGAGCGGAACGATCGAACCTTGAACAGGAATCACACCGTCGGCATCTCCGTGAAAGGCCCAAATCGGCATCAACCCGAGGAGACATCCCCGCTGATTCCACGCTGCGATTCCGTCACCGCAAATTGGCACGACCGCTGCTGGCAGCGCGTTTGACCCGACCGTGCGAAGGTACTCCCACGATCCAATCGCGCCGCAACTCAGCCCGGTGAGGTAGATTCGTGCCGGATCAATCTCGTAGTTCGCAGCGGCCCATTGCAGGAAGGCATCGATATCGGTTGGGACGTGGCACCCGCCGCGGGCGTTTTGTGGCGCAAGGACGATGAATGCATCACCCGCGGTTGACGCCGACACCGGCCACGCGTTGGTTTTGATGATGGAAGGCACACCATTCGTCGTGAGCCGCGTCAGCTCTGCGGAGGTTCCATTTCCGTTCTCGCCGATACCGTGCAGGCACACGAGAAGCGGCCAGTCGTTTCGCGTGGCGTAGTTGTCAGGGAGATACTCCCAGAATCCCTGCTGTGCGGACGTGGTTCCGAGCGGACGCATCGTCAACCGATCGGAAGACACAGGCGGGATGCAGCCAGCATTTCCCCACGCTCCCAAAACCGTCGCGAGATCACTTCCGCCAATCGTTCCATCTCCGTCTAGGTCGCTTGGACAGGGTGCACCCGCACATGGACCCCAGGCGCTGAGCACCGTGGAGAGATCTTCAGCGTTCACCAAGCAGTCGCGATTGATGTCCGCGGGGCTGCGCGGATCGGGGCACTCGACGACTGTCGAGATGACGACTTCACCGATGTACACATCCTGATCGATGCCACCATTGCGGCCTGCAAATCCGAAGGACCAACCCGTCGGATCGATGTTGGCCATCGCCTGAGCACCCTTATCAATGTAGATGGTCGAAGCCACGCTTCCCGGAAACGCGAGCGTGACGCGTGTTCCAGTGCTGCGCGACCAAGTCACGGTTGCAGTAGCCATACGAATGCGGTCTACCGCCTGCGTGACAGTCACCCACGTCACTGGCGCGAAGGAATACGGCACAAAGGCAAACTGATTTCCGCCCCACTTGCCGTTCACGCCGTTCGCCCCGGCACCCGTGTAGGAAACGAAGCCGACGCTGAGCCCTGCTTGATCGTTGTTGAAACCCTCGAGGCCCCACTCGCCGCCCCGAAGCCGTGTTCCTGAGGCATTTGAGAGGTCGCCCCACAAAAACGAAAAGCCATCGCCAGCACCGCCGTTGCTGTTGCGAAAGCTAAAGCGAAACGAAGCCGTGAACTCTTTGACCGTTCCGGCGATCGGCGGGGAGCGCCACGTTCCCCAGCTACTCGGACTGCCATCCTGTACGAGTCGTAAGCGCGTGAAACCATTGATGTTTACGGCCTGCGCGAGGCTGTAAAAAGTTCCTGAGGCCGGCGCAACGAAGTACTCGTTGAATCCCGCGGTACAGGTTGCGCCCCCCTGCGCGCGGGCGGAAACCGCGATGGCACATGCGACAAGGAGAGTAAACAGGTCACGGACGATGCGCATGCCCTGACAATACAGACAATTCCGAGCTTCACGAAGAAAACCCCGTGATTTCAAGAAGTGCCTAGTTCGCGCCGCGGGGGCCGCTGCGAGAGAGCACTGGAGCGTCAACTCGGGTTCGAGCACGCACCCACGGCGAAGCGAAGCGACGCAACGCTTCACGCGCCAATTTTCGCGCACGGCGGGTCCACAGCTTGCATCGCTGTCGTCACGGCACATACTGCGACGGAACTCATCGTTCGTTTTGGGTGGGGTCGCGCGGAGCGTTCCGAACGACAATGCACCCCGTTTTGCGAACGCGCCTCCTCCCGCGAGCAACCTTTCCCATGAATCCAATCAAAGCAGCTCTCACGTCCGTAGCGCTCCTCATCGGCAGCACCACCTCGACTGCCATGGCAGGTCTTGAATTCGTCCGCACAAACGAAACACCGTTCATCTCGTGGACAAAGTACGCCTCGCTCGCGGAAATGGCCGCGGATGTCGCCGGCTCGTTTGCTGGCAACATCTCTCCTGCGATTCCAGCGAAGGACAGCATGTTCACGGATGGAGTGTTCTTCTACAAGGTCACCGCGAATGGTGAGGGCAAGGCGGGCCAGTTCAACAACCTGATCGTCCGCTACCAAAGCCTCGCCGACCTGAACAGCAACACCGGCGGTGAAGCGTTCAACATGGTTGGCTATGGCATGTACTACGACGATGAAATCATCGCAGACAATCTGACCGGACGGTTCCTCCGCACAACCCGGTACTTCCCGGATAGCCCTGTGACGGTCGGCATGTACGCGTACAACAGCTTTGCGGATCTGGTGAACAACAATGCCTTTTACGCAGGTGGATTTACGAATCAGACGGTTGCTTTCGACTGCAAATTCTGGGCCGCCGATGGGAAGTACTACCGAACAAATGTTGCGGGAAAGACGGGCAATACGACGGTGACCGGGGTCAACGTTTACAACAGTTCTGAAGATCTCTACAACGGCGTGGTTGCAGAGACGATCCCAAGCAAGGTTGGAGCGCCGGGCTCGATGCGATATCTCGCGGTCGATTCCTCGCTTATTCCGCGGACGCCGTGCCCCGGCGACATTGATGGCGACGGACAGGTTGGTGCATCCGACCTCGCCCTCCTCTTGTCGGTCTGGGGCGTGTGTCCGAAGTGATCAGGTGACCGTTGATTTCTAACTCTTCGCGCAGGAGGCCTCAATGGCCTCCTGCGCGCTTTTTCAGCGAGTCCGGCGCGGAATGTTATGAAAAAATAGATTTTCGCCTTCGGGAATTGCTCTTTTCTGTGGCATCCTTCGCAGTCCGCCAGAGTGCACCGGCTTAGCCCAGTGGCCCCCTCTCTGGCCTTCCCCGGCGTCGTCCCAACGCTGAATTCAGTCCCTTTGAAAGGTCCCTCTGTCCATGAACCGTTCCCAACTCGTTTTGACATCGGCAGCACTGGTTGCTGGATGTCTCCTGAGCTCCGCATCTGCCGACCTGGTTTTCCTCGCGGCGACCACCTCAGGATCCACAACCAACTGGACCCAATACGCGAGCCTCGCGGATCTGGCAAGCAACACCGGCGGAAGTTCGGCAGGCTCGGCTGGCGCATCGCTCCTTTCGACCGATGGCATCTGGACCGACGGGGTGCATGTCTACAAGACCACCGCTGATGCGACGGGTGTCGCGGGCACCTACAACAATCTCTATGTTCGTTACAACTCGCTTGCGGATCTGAATGCGGACGCCGGTGGCACGGTGTTCAACATGACGCAGGGCATGTACTACAACGAAGATGTGATCGCTGGCGGAACGAACGGCTGGGTCTTCCGCACCGCGTCGTTCGGCGGCGCCTCCAATATCGGCATGTATGCCTTCGGCGACCTCGCCAACCTGTTGGCCAACTCAAGCTTCTACGCTGCTGGTTTCACCGCTGGCCCGGTCGACGGTGCGAATCAGTTCTGGGCGTACAACGGCACGTACTACGGCTCGAATGTCGTCGGCGGCGCAGTAACTGGCTTCACCACCTGGCCAAGCGGTCCGGATCTCTACAACGGCACCAACTCCGTGACAATCGGCAGCACCGGCTTTGATGCCAGCGCTCGCTTCCTCGCGATTGACTCGTCACTCATTGGTACCGTCCCGGCACCGAGCGCGATCGCGCTCTTGGGTCTTGCTGGCGTAGGTATCTCCCGCCGCCGCCGCGCCTAAGTAAGTTTGTGGGTTGCGAAACTTCTGCAACGCGCGCCAATCTCCTTCACATCGACGAACGCCCCGACATCACGCCGGGGCGTTCGCATTTTTGAATCTCACATCGCATGCGCGTCATGTGCGCCCTGTCGACGACGCGGTTCACGCCATGATGCCGCGCACCAACTCACCCTTCACATCGGTCAGACGGTAATCGCGGCCCTGCGCACGATAGACGAGCTTCTTGTGATCGAGGCCGAGGAGATGCAACATCGTCGCGTGAAGGTCGTGAACCTCCACCGGGTTCTCGACAACGTTGTAACCGTACTCGTCTGTCTTGCCCCAGCTGATGCCCGGCTTGATGCCGCCGCCAGCAGCCCAAACACTGAAGCAGCGTGGGTGGTGATCGCGACCGTAATTGTCGCGCGACAGTTGGCCCTGCGAGTACACCGTGCGGCCGAACTCGCCAGCCCAAAGTACGAGCGTCTCGTCGAGCAGGCCGCGGCGCTTGAGATCGGTGATGAGTGCAGCCTGCGCTTGATCAACGGCCTTCGTCTGCGCACCGAGTTCGCCGGGGAGATTCCCGTGTTGGTCCCATCCGCGCATATAAAGTTGGATGAATCGCACATCGCGTTCGGCCAACCGCCGTGCGAGGAGGCAGTTCGCCGCGAAGGATCCCGGCTTGTGCACATCGGGGCCGTACATCTCAAGCGTGGCTGCGTCTTCGGTGGAAAAGTCCGTGAGTTCAGGCACCGACATCTGCATGCGGTAGGCCATCTCGTGCTGCGCGATGCGTGCGCGCACCTCAGGGTCGAGGCTCTCCTCGAACTCCTCCGCGTTGAGTTGACCGACGAGATCAAGCATGCGCCGACGATCTTCGCGAGTTACGCCGTCCGGGTCGCGCAGGTAGAGCACCGGATCGCGGCCGGAGCGCAGGCGACAACCTTGATGCTCGCTTGGAAGGAATCCACTCCCCCAGAAGCGCGCGCTGAGCGCCTGCATGTTTCCGATGCCCTGCGTGATCATCACGACAAAGCTCGGCAGGTTTGCGTTCATGCTTCCGAGGCCGTAGCTCATCCATGAGCCGAAACTCGGACGGCCGGGCTGCTCGGTACCGGTTTGGAAGAAGGTGATGCCGGGTTCGTGGTTAATCGCCTGCGTATGCATCGAACGAATCAGGCACATCTCCTTCGCCACGCCGCCGGTATGAGGCAGCAGCTCGGAGAGATAGACCCCATCTTCGTTGTTCTCGTAGCGGTCAAAGCGAAACTTAGTCGGTGCAACCGGGAAGCGCGACTGTCCGCTTGTCATCGTCGTGATGCGTTGGCCATTCCGGATGGAGTCGGGGAGATCCTCGTTGAATCGCTTCACAAGTTCTGGTTTGTGGTCGTAGAGGTCAAGCTGGCTCGGCGCGCCCTCCATGTGGAGGTAAATCACGCGCTTCGCCTTTGGGCTGAAGTGCGGTCCGGGTACGAACGCTGGTGCACCCGCCGGCGTCCCATCAGCACCGAGAATGGGCGTGGCAGCGGCACCACGCTGACCAAGGAGCGACGCGAGCGCCACTCCGCCAATACCGGCACCGAGCGTCGAGGCGACGGAGCCAAAGAAACGCCGACGTGTCAAGTTGAGGAGGTACTCCTCAAGTCCGTCGGCGGGTCGATCGGTGATGGGATTTGGCGTCGACATGGTTCAGTCCTTCACGATCGTTGCGTCGCTTGAGAGCACTGCGTTCGCCAACATCGTCCATGCTGCGAGTTCGGTCGGGTCGAGGTCGGACGGCTTTGGCGCCGCACCCACGGCAAGAAGTTGTGCAGCGGCATCCGGGGTCGCGACATAGCGCGCGCGATTTGCGGCAAGCGCTGCAGCCATGCGTTCGATCGCTGCCGACGAAGGGTGTGCGCCGGTGGCGCGACGGAAGAGCATCTCGATGCGCACGCGGTCATCGGTCGAGTCGCGCAGCGTGCGCTCTGCAGCGGCGCGTGCGGCCTCGACAAACTGCGGATCATTCCACAACGCAAGCGCTTGGAGCGGCGTGTTCGTGACGAGGCGCCGCGTTGCGCAGAACTCGCGGGTCGGCGCGTCGAAGGTCAGCATCGTCGGCGGAGGCGCTGCACGCTTCCAGTAGGTGTAAAGGCTGCGCCTCCAGAGGTCGTCGTTCATCCCCTGCTCGTAGACGCGCGTGTTCGACTGAAGCATCGCCACTTCCTGCCAAAGTCCTTCGGGCTGATACGGCTTGACGCTGGGACCACCAGCGCGTTCCTTCAGCAGTCCACCAACATAAAGAGCCTGATCACGAATCTGTTCTGCCGTGAGGCGCTGGCGCGGGAAGTACGAGAGCAGGCGGTTGCCCGGATCGGCGCTTGCGATTTCGGTGCGTACGCGTGAGGACTGGCGATAGGTCGAACTGGTGACGATCTCGCGGATAAGCGCGCGGAGATCCCAGCCATTGGCGCTGAACTCGGCGGCGAGATGATCGAGAAGCTCAGGATGCGTCGGCCACTCGCCCTGCAAACCGAAATCGTCGCTCGTGCGGACGATGCCGGAACCGAAGAGCATCTCCCAGACGCGATTGACCGTCACACGCGCGGTGAGTGGATTTTCCGCAGAAACGAGCCACTGCGCGAGTCCGAGCCTTGACTTCGGCGCATCGGCAGGGAGTGCACCAAGCACCTTGGGCACCGCGCGCCCAACCGGTCGAGCCATGTCTGGATGGTCGTACGCACCGCGCATGTGGACGTAGGTTTCACGCGGCATCGCGCGCTCGCGCATCACCATTGTCTTCGGTACCGACGCAAGGATTTGCGCTCGTTCGGCAGTGATCTCGTCGATTTTGCGTGCAGAGGCGATGTAGGTCGGCGAGAAGCGGATTCGCCACGCGTTCTTCGCGTCCTCGGTGGCCGAAGCGCGAATGCGATCCTCTGGCGCGATGAGGGCGACCATCCCGCGATCAAACACGCCGTCGCGTGGAATCACGCGGTGGTAGAAACCGGCATTGCCGCTGGTGTTGACCACCTTACACACGAGGAAATTCTCGCCGGGCACAAGTGCGAGCGAGACGCGATCTTGGTCGGCGGCAACGGCGCGCTGGGCTTGGTTCTCGTAGACCTTTGCTCCGTTGAGGAAGAGAACGAGGCCGTCGTCGGAGCCGAAGGAGAGATCGATCGTGCGCGCGTCGGGCGAATAGATCTGGCGCGCGATGAACTCCGCACCGACACTTGCGGCGAGTCCGACGGGACGCGCTTCGATGACTCCGGGCGCATGGCGCCATTCGCCAGGATTTTCCGCCGTTCCGAACGACTTTCCGCGGACGAAGCGCAACTCTTTTTCGGGGCCGTAGTCAATGCCGTATGCCGCGCCCGGCTCGCCGAAGAATGGCCCGGCGATGTACCACGCGCTTGAAGCTTCGGGGAGCGCCGCGAGGGCGGCGTCGGTTGCCTGCATCGGCGTGAGCCGAACACGGCCGAAGATATGTTGTGCGTACGGTGAGTCGTAGTGGAGCGTCACGCGGAGTTCGGTGCCGCCCTCGAAACCAAACGGACGAGCCGCCGCGAACATCGCTGTGCGCTGACCGTCGACCTCATGGCTCCGCACGGCCCACTCGCGTCCCTCGCCCTTTGTAAGCGCGTTGACCGCGCGATAGTCGCCATTCCCCTGTTCGTAGTCGCCCCACGCCCACACGAGCGGAATCGTCTCGCGCTTCGACGGATCGACAACTGAGATCGCCTCGACCGTCATCGCATCCAGCACGGCGTTGCCATTTGGCGCGCGGCCCACGCGGTTCCCCGCGTGCGAGGGGTCGGTCATCGCCTCGAGCATAAGAAGGCGGATGTCACGCGCGTCGCTGTGAAGCACGATCGTGTGCTCGTCGACGTCTGGATTTGCGCCGGACGCGAGGACCGAACCGTCAGGCTGCACGGTCAGTGTCGCGCCATCTCGACTTGCTGCCGACACAACGGTGGTGGCGACTGGCGTAAAGCCCGCGCGCACGGTCGCGACAAACGATGCCAGTTCGGCGCGTTCCGCCTCACCTGCACTCGCTTGTTCCGCACGCGCGCGCTGCTCGGCCTCCGCAAGCATCGAGAGCCGCGGCGCATCTTCTGGCCGCGGCACCTCAAGCGCCGGCTCAAACGCACGGTTCGCGTTGGATTCCTGCGTATAGATGCCGGGTTCCTCATTGGAGTTGAAGAACGCGATCAGCGAGTAGAAGTCCTCGGTCGTGATGGGATCGAATTTGTGGTCGTGGCAGCGCGCACAGCCGACCGAAAGCCCGAGAAACGCAGCTCCAGTGGTGTTCACCCGATCGACCGCGTACTCGAGCAAGTATTCCGCTTCGATCGCGCCACCCTCGTCGCTCGTCACATGCGCGCGATTGAAACCGCTCGCAACGATTTGATCGATGGTGGCGTTTGGGAGCAAGTCGCCCGCGAGTTGCTCGACCACGAATTGGTCGTACGGCTTATTGTCGCGAAACGCCTTGATGACCCAGTCGCGCCACAGCCACATCTGCCGACCGGCATCCATGTGAATACCGCTGGTATCTGCGTAGCGGGCGATGTCGAGCCACGGCACGCTCATGCGCTCCGCGTGGCGGGTGGCATAGGGCTCCTCAGACATCAAGCGATCGACGAGATGTTCGTAACGGTCGACCCGCGTATCGGCGAGATAAGCATCGGTTTCCGCGGGCGTCGGCGGAAGGCCCGTGAGATCGAGGTAGAGGCGACGGACGAGATCCTCGGGATCCGCCTCCGTGCTCGGCCCAACGCCGGACGGTTCCATGCGCGCGAGGACGAAGCGATCGATATCGCCGCGCGCCCAATCGGGCTGCGCGACTGGCGGAACCGTCGACACGGCAGGTGCAGCAAATGCCCAGTGTGACTCGTAATTCGCGCCCTCCTCGATCCAACGACGGAGAAGCCTGCGCTCGTCGTCCGAGATCGGACGCTTCCCACTCTCAGGCGTCGGCATGACACGCGACGGATCGTGCTCGGTGATGCGCTTCCAGAGTTCGCTTGCCTCGGGGTCACCGGGAACGAGCGCCGCACCGTCTTTGCGTGCGGCAGTTGCGTCAGCAAAACCGTCGAGCCGAAGCCCCGCCTGCTGATTCGCGCGGTCCGGACCGTGGCAGAGAAAACAACGGTCGGAGAGAATGGGCCGAATGTCGCGACCGTAACTGATGGGCGCGGCCGCACTCAGCAGCGAAATCGTCCGCGCGGGATCGATGACGCGTAATGGTGCACCCTGCCGAACCGAGGAGGCCTCCTCGCGACCATCGGTGCCCTTCCGGGGCAAGGCGACGGTGCTGGCAATGCCAGCAGCCACGGTCAGCGCGAGAACGAACGGGGTCCGGGTGGGAAGCACCCACAAAGTGTAACCCGAGGCTCCGCGGCTCCAAGCACCAAGCGTCGCCTCAGTAAACGTTTGTACAAGTTCTCCGCGGCGATGGAGAGGTCATCGAGACACACAGTTGTCCTTCAACGAACGCAGAACACCCGAACCGCCGCGCAGATAAACCACCACACTTTCTTGGATTCTTGCGCAGAAACCAATCGTCGAGTGTCTCTTCCCTTTGCAGCCAAGTGCTGCTCGGCCTGGCTCGGACCAGCTCGGGCGGAGGCTGGAAAAGGGAATCTCTAGGCATCGCCTAGGCTGGTGAGCGCGGAGGCGGAACCGCTGCGTGAAGCCAGACTACGAAATGAGCAAGTCCGAGCGATTCGGTCTCTGAGGAGCTCTCTCTCCTCAGAGGCCGAGTTCCGTTTTTGGAGCCGCGCGATCGCCTGACCGTGCCTTTGGGCACCGGACCGCGCAACTTCGGCTCATGCAAGCTCAACTGCCTTCCGTGCACGCGGACACCGCGGCGCATCACACTCGGGCGTCGCCTGCGATATCGACCACCTCGCCCCGATCGACGAACAAGAGCCGCGCGCCAACAGTCCCGGGTGCGAGATCCCAAAGATCCTCAATCGCTGCGCAATACGCGTGCATTTGCTCGGTGTAGTTGACGATCGTGTCTCGGAGCGCGTCCGGTGTCGCAGCCTTCGCACCCGTCTTAAAATCGATAATGGTCGCGCCAACGAACCGTGCCGGTATCGATGCCGCACTGCCGTGCTCGCGATGTGGAGCCCCCTCATCAAGGCCTTCCGGCTGCGAGACACCCGAATTTCCAACTTGCGTATGCAAAACGAGGCGGTCGATTCGCCCGTTGCCAAGTCCGCCATCCGGGAGTTCGCGCACGTAGGGAAGTTCCGTATGCACAACATCTGACCCAGACACCCGAAGCGCCTCCGCGATGGAGCCCGACACACCGACTCCCGCGACGATTCGGCAGAGTAGTGCGCGTACTTCTTCGACCATCGCCGGTGGAAGTGGGCATCCCTTTTCGATCGCGCTGCGCCGCGCCGCGCGTGAGAGCAAGCGGTCGATCGTGTGCCCGTCGCCATGAGCCGCGCCATGAGCCGCGCCATGAGCCGCGCCATGAGCCGCGACATGAGCCGCAACATGAGCCGCGACAAGATCGTCGATATCGCGCACTTCGCGAAAGCACTCATGCACCAGCACACCACGAAGTGCCGTGTCATCGTCACCGAATGGATCAAACGCCCACAACGAAGGCGCTGCATGCGTCGACGGCGCCGCCACACGCGCCCGCGGACGCCCGATGAAGTTGACAAGCGGCGTCGCAACGGGAACAAGCGGCGGCGCAACGGCTTCACGCGGCGTCGCAACGGCTTCACGCGGCGTCGCAGTCGCGGGAGACGGCGCGCCGATCGAAGGAACGCGACCTCCATCGGTCGCGACGGACCAGCACGAAGCCTCCAACGATGGCTGGGCGTTGGCAAGTTCGCGCGTCAAATCTGGTGCAGATTGAAGCGATGTTGGCTTCGGGTCGGCGCGCGCCATCGCCGCGAGGATCACCTTTGCAGCCGTCGGGTACTTGCCGCCCTGCTTTCGGTCGATCATCAGATGGAGCCCTGTGCGCGCCCGCGTGACCGCGACGTAGAACGACGAGAGATCGTCGAGCAGTCCCCGGCGGCGTTCATCACGCTCAAACAGTGCGAGTTCGGGAATCCATCCGCGAATATCCGTACTCGACATTGGCGCGACGAGCTGCGGCGGCTCGCTCGGGTCGGTCGCGAGGACACCCCAACCCGTTGGTGTCTCGCCCCACGCGTCATCGAGTGACGGAAGTATGACCTCGTCGAACTCAAGCCCCTTCGACTTGTGGATCGTCATCACGCGGATCATGTCGCCGGAGCTCGCGTCTGCCTTGTCTGCGGCGACTTCCTCGAGAAACTCGGACATTCGCGCGGGTTGGCGATCCTGGAAGCGATCCGCAACGGCAACAAATCTCGCGACTCGCGCGCGATCGCGCACGCCGAGCCCTTGCTCAACCAACGCCTCCGCAGCCTCGGCGATGACCAACGGCAGTCCCTGGTCAGCAATACGCGCGCGCATGACTGCGGCGTAGTCCCATGCGCACCGATACGCGTCATTGAGGCTCGTATGCGATTCGAGAGGAGGCAACTTCGTGACCGCCGACATCGCGCCCCTCGAAACGAGAAAGTGCGCAATGCGATTGCTCGGATCATCAATGAGTTGCAGCATCGCGACGAGACCTGACACCGCGGGCGAATCGAGTAGCGACGACTGCCCCTCGTCGCTGACCGCGACGCCATCACGGCGAAGGAGCGCAACGATCGCAGCGGCATCGCTGTTGCGACGCACCAACACCCCCACCGATCGGCCGGGATGCGCTGTGTGCAAGCGCGCCGCCACGGCCGCCGCACACGCGAGCCGATCGACGACGATCGGCCCTGCATCGCTCCCCTGCTCTGCCCGTTTGCTTAGCTCGGATTCGCCGAGCGGCTCAGATTCGCCGCATGCATAGACCTCGATGTGCCCGGAGAGTCCTGCGTTGGATGCCTCATGGATCGCAAACCTCCATTGCGCGACCGCGCGTTTGAACGCACTGCCACAGAGTTCGCCGGGCAGGCGCTCGCGCTCGAGAAAATCCTGCAGACCGACGAGACTCTCGCAATCTTCCGGCTCAACCGATCGAAGCACATCAGACTCGAGATCACCGAAGACACGATTGACGAAATCCATGAGGATCGGCGCAGAGCGGAAGCTCTGTGTGAGCGCTTCCCCTGCTCCGAGATACGGCCCAAAGTCGGATTCGATCTTCTCAATCAGGCCAGGTGTACCGCCGCGCCAGCCGTAGATCGACTGCTTCGGATCGCCAACCAACAGGAAGCGACCCGCGCGCGTGGGATCGGTGGCACCAAGGACCTCGCGCATCAATGGTCTTAGCGTGAGGAACTGCTCCACCGAGGTGTCCTGTGCCTCATCGATGGCAAGATCACGGATGTCACTACCGAGTGCGCGCCGAAGCGCGTCGGGATTTCCAGTGCGCGACCCTGCTCGCATCGCCGCACGCGCAACGCCACGTCCAATGTCGGCGAATCCGTAGATGCCGCGTTCGGCCTGCTCGGCATCGAGCATGGAGTCCGCGTGTGGAAGGACGCGGAGTGCTCCATCGATGCGCCTCGCGAGATCCGCGAGGAGCTCGCGTCGGACATGCGAACCGATTGCTTTGCCGATATCAAGAAGTTTGTCGTTGGCGACGACTTTGGAGAATGTTCCATCACCTGCAATCGCGCGGAGAAACTTGGATTTCGCGACTTCACGAAAGTCTCTCGCTTCGAGAAGTTTGCAGAGTTCCGAATGAGCCTTCGCCCAAGTTTTGTGCACAACCTTCGCACTCGTGAGCGGGAGTTCTGCTTCTTGTAAATCAAGAAGCAGTGCGTCAAGGGACTGCGACGGCACTGGCTCGGACGCACGCAGACGCGCGACCCAGTTCCACGACTTGTCAAGCCGCTCTGCGCGCGTCGCAACGTCTGGCGCCGCTCCGATCGACGCGCGATACAGGGCGAGAACATTGGACGAACCGATGCGCGCCGGCCCGGACGAAGCTCCGAGTAGACCCGCGATCGCCGAGGTGACCGACGGCTTGGGCGCGCCGTCCTCAAGAAGGTCGAGGAGTTCACCCGCGACATCGAGCGCGAGAATATTTGCGGCCACCGAGGCGCGTACCTCAGCAACCTCGCGATCGTCGCCGATCGTCCACTCTGGTGGTAACCCAGCTTCCTGCGGAAGCGCGGTCGCGATGCGGTGGAAAAACCCATCGATCGTGCCCACCTGCATCCGGTGTAAGTCGCGACAAAGCGCCTCGAGTACCGTGAGATACTCCTCTTCTGTCGCCGGACCGACCACCGCCTGAAATCGTTCGCGCGCGCGTGCATCTGACGCGCCCATTGCCGCATGCGTGAGGACACGCGCGAGAATCTCACCCGCCGCCTTCCGTGTGAAGGTCAGCGCAAGGATGCGCGCTGGATCCGGCTTGCGCCCTCTGCGGAGTTCGTCCATGCACCACGAAAGGAAGCGATTGGCGAGCGTCCACGTCTTCCCTGAGCCAGCGTTTGCGATGACAAGCGATCGCTGAGCTGCGGCATCGAGACCGGACTGCATCATGGCTGCATCGCTCATGCGTCACCCCCAACACTCAACGCACCGGTTTGCGCGTGCATGTCCATGTTTTTGTGCGCGTCGACACGCAACCCGATACCCCAGATCGGGGCGAGTGGATCATTCGATTGCACCGGCGAACGTAGGGCAGGAGAAAAATCGCCTGCGCGGATACTCGCGACAACATCTCGTGCGCGTGCTTCAGCGACATCGAACGCTGCGTCGTCGCACTCGAGGTATAAAAAGCCAGTTTTCTCCGCGCTGGGAGCGAGATTTACATAGCCGAGACTCCAACCATCGACGTGGATCGGGCACGGCAAACTCCGCAGGAGCACGCGATACAACGGAAGTTGCAGGTCGATCCAGTCTTCCGCCTCTAAGCCCGTTGCCTTCTTCGTTCGCAGGTGTACCGCTCGCGGCGATGCGGCGTCGACTCCCGTCTTGTAATCGAGGGCGCGATACGCGCCAGAACGGTGCACGTCGACGCGATCGATGCGTCCAACCAGACGCAGGCCGTTCGCGTCAGGAAACTGGAGCGCGGTGTTGGACCCGTCCTTTACGTCCTTCGCGAACGACATCTCAACCGCATGGATCCTCCAACCGGCTTGCGCTTCTGCCGCCTGTAACTGCGCGAACCGCTTCAGCCGACGCCGCGCAAGTTCGAGCTGGAGTCGCACCGCGGCAGAGGCGCTGGAGGGAAAGTGCTCCGCTGCGATCGTGTCGAGCGCGGCATCGAGTTCGGCTGCGATCGCGTCTGCATCGGTCGTGGGCACGCCGCGCGCAACCTCCGCGCGGCCCCAACGCTCGAGCACCCAGTGCAGCAGGTTGCCGAAAACGAGCGCGTTGAGTTCGGTTCCATCCTCATCGGTCACGCGAAGCCGAAGCCGCGGATCATGCCGGAGTTGGAAGAGGTATGGGCACGTGAGATACGCTTTCAATGCCGTGACGGAGATCGAATCGATTGAGCCGACCGTATCCGGCGCGGCGGCAGGAATCGCGGGAAGCACGGGAAAAACCGCTCCACCCAAGATTCCTGAGGCCTGCACGGGCGGTGTTGGTGCCGCGTTTTTCGTCGTTGCGCGGCCCGGCTTCCCCTCTGCGGGAAACAGGTGCGCCACACGCTCGGGAAGCTCCGCGCGCGCGACACGAAGAAGATAGCGCGACGGCCGAAGTGGATCACCCGTCGCCGTGCGGCGCGGGACCACAAAGGTGATGCTCGCTCCAGGTCGATTTTCGGACCGGAATAGCAATCCATCGAGGATCCAAGCGTCCCGTGCTGCGCGGCGCAGACCCGACATCAACCCAAGCGGCCGACGCAATGCATCCGGCAGCAGAGGATCATGAACGGGTCCTTCCGGAACGATTCCATCACAAAATCCTGCGAGGACCAAGTGGCGCTCGTCCGCGATCCCCGCGTCAAGCCAACCGAACAGCGTGATGCCCGATTCTTCCTCGAGGCTGCCGAACTCCTCGCCACCATCGCCATCATGCGTCAGCCGACGTGCGCGATTGCGATCACACGGAACCTCGACCCGCGATGTCTCGCCGAGAAGGAGCACGATTGCCTCGTGGGCCGCGATTGGCGTCGCGACGCCGGGGGGAACATCGGCAAGTTCACCGAGCGCACGATCGAGTACACGAAGCGCACGGCGATGATCGGCGAAGAGTTCCGGCGAAACTGTCTCCGCACTGATTTCGCCGAGAATTCGCCGCAACACCGCTCGGATCGGTCGCGCCCATTCATGTGCCGGACGAATGCCTTCGAGTTCTTGAACACACTCATGGACACGCTCGCGAAGCCTCGCGTATTGCCCTGCCTTCTCTGCGTGTGGCGCAACCGCGTCCATCCATCGCCCAACGCGGGTCCCCGCGCGATAGGCGGTCAGCGCTTGCTCAAGCTCGGCACATGATCCGGCGCATGATCCGGCGCATGATCCGGCGCATGAATCGTCCATCATGCGCGACACATCCGCATGGCGAAGAAATGCTGCCAAGGACTGCGCCGAGCCCTCACCGAGAAGGTCGCGAAGTCGCTCGAGAAGCGTGCCAAGACGCGTTGCGCCAAACGCTCGACCGGCCGACTGCGCAGCGTGCGTTCCTTCGAGGTTGAGTGCGCGCTCAATCGCCTGACGCATCTCGTCGTCGGGTGCCATCACGGCGAGCTCATCGCTCCTGCGTGGGGATGGCATCGCACGAATCGAAGCAACCACCGCGTGCCCTGCATCCTCGTGACTTTCGACGACACGAATCGCCGATGACGGGATGCGCCTCGTTGCGAAGCCGCGCTCGCTCCAAACGTCGGCCAGAGGAAATCCTTCGCCATCGATCGACTCTTGCGTGTGGACGCAGACCTCGACCCGGACACCCCGTGCCTCAAGCCGCGCGAGCAATACCCGATGGACCTGCTCGGGATCGGCGAGAAGCACCACGATACGATCGAAGGCCTCGTGCTCGATTCGGTCGCAGTGCAACGCCTCGCGGAACGCAGCGTCGCGATCCTCGACTCCCGCGGTCGCGAGTGAGGCAGCGCGCAGCGACTCTAGATCGGCGAGCGTTTCCCATGACGCACGGAGCGCGGGTTCGATCTCGTCGCGCTTGAACTCGTAGCGGTTGAACTCGTCGCGGTTGAACTCGTCTCCATCTCTGCCACCAACCGACGAGTCGAGAAGGGAATCGCGCACACTTGCGAAGGACTGCATCGCCGAGGCGACTTCGCGCGCAAGTTTTGCGAGTCGCCCCGCCATCGATTCGCGGGCGCGCGGAGAGAACTTGCTCAAACTCTCGCTCAAACTCTCGCTTGCTTGCTCGATGCCCGACAACGCACACATTCGGGCAGCCAGTGCCGGATCGGCGAGCGCGGCCTCGATGGTCGCGCGCCAGGAGATGCGCGCGCCGAGCGGGCTGAGCGTGGGTAAAACTGGGACAGCGAATCGGCTCGCGAGCATGACTGGCGTCACAATCGTCGGCGCTCGAAGCGGCGTTCGTGCATGTCGCGCTCGCTGGATCAGCACGCGCTCCATCGCCCGCGCGATCCGTCCGCCAGGAACAAGCACCATTGTGCGCTCGAGC
>CAMDMA010000028.1 GCA_945902075.1 Candidatus Kuenenia stuttgartensis
GAGAGCACGATCGAGAGATCCGCGCTGCCGACGGATCCGTCGGCGTTGAGGTCGCCGAAGCAGATCCCCGACTGCGCGCGCGCGGTGTGCAGAGGCGCAAGCAGGCCAGTGAGAAGGACGAGCGCGACGAGCAGGCGGAAGTGCGAAGACATCGGCGAGTTCCCGGGAGTACCGAACGGATCCGGCCGCGGTAGAAGCGGCTTCGCAGATCAGGCGCAGAAGACTACCACCGTACGTCGCGGGATCAAGATCATAATGCCCGCCTCGCCGACGCAAGGCGATGGTTATGCTCTGAGCGCTGTATGTACGCCCAGCGCCCTGCCCCACTCGCCGTTATTTGCGGACCCATGTTCGCGGGCAAGACCACCGAACTGCAGCGGCGGATCGCGCTCGCGCAGGCCGCGGGCGAGCGCGTCCTCGTGGTCAAGCCCGCGCGAGACACCCGCTACGGCGACCACGAGATCGTCACCCACACGGGGGTGCGCGTGGCTGCGCGGTCGGTCGGAACGCTTGATGAGATCGCGGGCGAACGCGCGGACCTCCTCGCCATCGACGAGATCCACTTCTTCGCTTCTGAAGCGGTTGCCCCAATCGCGTCTCTGCGCGCGCGCGGCGTGCGCGTAGCGGTCGCCGGTTGCGACATCGATCACTTCGGCGAAATCTTCGCACCATTTGACGCGCTTATTCCGCTCGCGACCGAAGTCGTTCGCATCACCGGCACGTGTCACCGCTGCAACGCTCCGAGTACCCACAGCGAACGCATCGTCCAAACAACCGAACGCATCATCGTCGGCGGCGCAAAGGAGTTTGTCGCGACGTGCGCACAGTGTTTCAAGCCGAGCGCTCGATAGTGCCCACGATCCACCGCGCGACCTATGCGTTTCGCACCACAAAGTGCGCGTTCGTTCGATAGCGTTCCGCGTGCAACGCAAATGTCGGCTCGGCGACCGTGCAAAAGAAATGCTCGAGATACGCAACCGGCCACGGGCGCTCACCGGCTTGCTCACGCGAAACGGCACGCGCCCAACGCGCGTCGCGCGGCGCCTCCACGAACACCGCGATATCGACTTGCTCGCGTACCAAGTCGTGCAACGCGTGCAAACCCTCCACCACAATCAGGGTGGCAGGCTCGATCTGCAACTCCCCCACGCGCGCATGCACCTCGAAGCTCCACTGCGGGATTCGCGTCGCGCGCCCCGCACGAAGTTCTGCAAGGTCAAGCGCAAGTCGCGCAAGATCTGAGGACTCGGGCAGATCGCGCAGATGCTCGGCGGTCGTTTCGTAGTTTGGCAAATAGTGGTCGGTTGAAACGACGAGCGACCCGAGCGCGCGCGCAAGTGTCGATTTTCCCGCAGCAACCGCGCCAGTGACCCCAATCACAGCCCGCGGACCCACCGCTTCGGCAGCGGTCCGGATGGCCGCAGCAGCGGCGTGCATAGGGAGTTCGATCGGTCGCGCGTGCTCCATCGGAGCGCGCAGCATACGCGCGACAAGTATCCTCCGGCCCATGCACCTGTTTGGACTTCTCGGCGTCGCTGCGATCCTTGCGATCGCGTACACACTTTCTTCCGCCCGTCGGTCGATTCGTTGGCGCACGATCACAGTCGGACTCGCCATCCAGTTCGTGCTCGCGTTTCTCTTCCTCCGCTTCCCGCCGGTCGTCGCGCTCTTTGACGCGTTCGCCGCGGGCGTGACCAAGGTCATCTCCTTTGCCGACGAGGGCACACGCTTTCTCTTCGGCAACGCCGCCGACGCATCGGGAGCATGGGGATTCATCTTCGCAGTCAAAGTGCTCCCGATCATCATCTTCTTCGCAGCGTTCATGGCGGTGCTCTACCACCTCGGCGTGATGCAGCGGTTGATCGCCGTACTCGCGGGAGGTCTCCGGCGTGCGCTTGGAATCACCGGCGTTGAAGCGATGTCTGCGGCGGCCAACATTTTCGTTGGTCAGACCGAGGCACCACTCACGGTGCGCCCATTCATCTCTCGCATGACCCGCTCACAACTGATGACTGTGATGGTTGGCGGATTTTCGACGATCGCCGGCAGCGTCATGGCCGCCTACATCGTGCTCCTTGGCGGCGACGACGACGGCGCGCGCATCGAAGTGGCCAAACATTTCATGACCGCGAGCGTGATGTCGGCCCCTGCGGGAATTGTGATGGCGAAGATGATGCTCCCAGAAACCGAGCAGCCGCCGGACGAGTCGATCGACGCGTTGGAGAAGCTCCCGCGAACGACATCGAATGTGATGGATGCTGCTGCAGAGGGCGCAGGCGACGGACTCAAACTTGCGCTCAATGTGGCGGCGATGCTGATCGCGTTTGTGTCGCTCCTTGCGCTCTTGAATTGGCCACTCACTGCGCTGAGCGAGGTCAACGCCGACTGGCTTCCCATCGCCTCGTGGCGCGCGCAACTCGGCCTTCCGGTGCTCAGCTTTCAGAACATTCTCGGCTTCATCCTGCAGCCGCTCGCCTGGCTCATGGGTGCTGGTAGCGACGCGCACAAAGTCGGTAGCCTCATGGGCGAGGCTGTGGTTGCAACCGAATTCGTCGCTTACCTCGATCTCGCGAAGATGATGGAAGCAGGCGAAATCTCACGACGCGCGTCGACGATCGGGATCTACGCGCTATGCGGCTTCGCAAACCTACCCTCGATCGCGATTCAGATCGGCGGCCTCGGCGCGATGGCACCCGAACGGCGCAGCGACCTCGCGAAACTCGGCCTCCGCGCGATGACCGCAGGCGCCCTCGCGTGTTGGATGACAGGCGCGGTCGCGGGTGTTTTTCTCAGTGCGTGATCGTTGTGGAACGCTTCGAGTGGCGGAAGCGATGATCGCTTTCACGCGGCGCGTTGCGCTTTCACGCGGCGCGTTACGCCTTCACCAGCCGCGTCACTCGGCCGATCGGCACCCATTCGACCACCAGAATCGAGCCATCCGCGAGGAAGGTCGCCGAGTGCGGATGGACAAACTTGCCCGGAATGAAGTCCTTCCGCGCCGCGCCGCGAAGATTCGTTGGATGACCGTCGCCGAGAATTGCGACCGCCTTGTTGTCCTTCCCAAGAATCTCGACCGCGCTTGAGAGGTCGGGCACGAGGAGCAGGTCGCCGCGCGTCTTGAAATGGCACGGCTGGCGCATCGACTCGGTGACGAATGACACATGCTTCCACGGCTTACCCGCGCTGCTTTCCGAGAAATACTGAATGCGATTGTTCGAGCGATCGGCGATCGCGAGTGTGCCGAAACGATTGTCCCACCACAGCCCGTGCGGACTCGACACCTCGCCAGCCGCGCTTCCTGCGCCGATGATCGTCTGCTTGTACGCGCCGTCCTTCGAGTAGATGTGCACGAAGCTCTTGCCGTAGCCGTCGCCGACGAAGAGGTCACCGTTCGGATGAAACGCCACATTGGTCGCGTTCCAATCACCTTCGTTGGCATAGCACTTCGCGCCGTTGAACTCCGCCTCGACCGGTGCGCCACGCGACCACACAACCGTTCCGTCGAGTTTGGTCTTGATGACGCGGCGATGGGCGACATCACAGTGATAGAGGTACTCCGTGCCATCCTCAGTGCGGATGTCGAGGCCGTGTCCGCCGCCCTTCATCTCGGGCATCATCGAGCGGACAAACTTGCCGTCCTTGGTGAACACGTAGACAGCGTCGTCCTTCTTCGCCTCTGCACCAACCGTGTGCGAAATGTAGATGTTGCCAGCAAGATCCTGGGTGACTCCGTGGGTGTCGCCCCACGCGAGGCCTTCGGGCGGCATGATCCAATCGTGCTCCACGCGGTAGGTGAAGTCGCCCGAACCAGTCGTCACGTCACCAGCGAGAAGCGCGGCAGCGAATGCGTTTGAAAATGGCGCGACGGCTGCAATGCCAGCGGTTGTGCGGATAAAGGCGCGGCGAGATTCGCTGTGGGTCATGCGCGAAGAGTACTGCCCCGGAGCCCGATGCGAAAGGACGAAGACGCGCAAAGCGTGCGTGTCCCGCGCCACACAAGATCACCCTGCGGGCTTCGGTTCGGTGGCAGCGGCTTCAGCCGGAGTCGCATCCTCTGGCATCGGCGGCGTCTTTGGTTGGGCAAGCGGAAGGTCCGCACCCACCACCTCCAGCGTGCGACCGTCCGTCAGCGCCTTCATCGCCTCGGGCGTGTCGAGCGCGGTCTGCCACACATACACGCGCTTCAAAAGCGGTTGGCTCCGGAGCCACGCGGTGCTTCCCGAAGTGACTTTCGCGCCGACAAGGTTGATCGACTCAAGTCGCGCGAGGGAGCCAAGGCCCGAAAGCCCCGCATCGCCAACCCCGGTTCCATCGAGACGCAGTCGTTCAAGATGCGGCATCGCACCGATCTTTGCGAGTCCGGCGTCGGTGAGCGCTGTCTTCGAAAGGTTGAGCGTGGCCACAACTGGCGCAATATCAGCGAGAAGTCCCGCGTCGGCGTCACCGATCGGCGGCTCGGCCCGGCTTCCGTTGACATCAAGGAGCGGACTCTCCGCTGCCAACGGTTGAACGAGTACGCCGCGAGCGATCAGCGCCTTCGACGCGGCTTCTGCCTTCGCGCGGACGGCGGGCGCGATGTTGACAACCGTGCTGCTTGCAATCGAGAGGGTTCCGGTCGCGGACAGCGCTGCGGTCGCCGCGGCCGACGACACGCCCGGCGCACCAATCGCACCCGGTTGAACATTCGGATAAGGCGCGCCTGCATCGATCCACTTCGTGAGCTTTGCGATCTCATCCTTGGTCAGCCCATCACCTTCCGGCGGCATCGCGTCCGGATCTGTTCGGTCGAGTTCGACACGGTGGACAAGGAGACTCTCCGCGCTCTTCCCAGGAACGACCGTCCAATCCGCTTCTTCACCGTTGAAGAGCCACGACTTTGAATCAAGCCGAAGCCCGCCCTTCTGCTTTCGTCCGCCGTGACACTCGAAGCAACGCGCCTCGAGAATTGGCCGAACGTCCGAAAGGAAATACTCCTCGTCGCTCGTGAGCGAAATGGTCGTCGCGGGTGAAGATTCAACCGGGTCCATCGTTTCCTTCGTCGGCGGGAACAACACCTTGGTGAGATAGCCCTCACCGTGCACGAGGTCGCCGCCGAGATGGCCGGTGACGGCGACGGCAATTCCACCAACGAGTGCTGCCCAGCGAAATGCGGAGAGCGACGCCATTGCCGCGGCGGCACCGCGCGAAAGTTCTGCTGCGAGAATCCAACACCACCACGCAAGTGCTGCAAACACCACCGCTGTGCCGGTGCCGATCCAACGATGCAGTTGCAGCGTGGTGGAGTCACTTCCGTCGTGCTCGTAGCTTGCATTGATCCAGCCAGACGCCGAAGCGCCGATGATCGAAACCGCAGCGATCAGAAGAAGCGGAAGCGTGAGCGGCGAAAGTCCCTGCCGGCGACTCATGCTCCGCCACCATTCACTCGCGACGGCAACAAGGCCAAGCGCGATTGGAAAGTGAACAAGAAGCGGATGGAGCCGACCCGCAGCTCGACCAAAGTCGGGAAGCACTTGCTGTGCTGCCCCGGAACTTGCGGCAGGAGCGGCATCGGCAAGGACGGGAGTCCACGTCGACAGGAGCGAGGTGGCCAAATCGAGGAAGGCGGCGTTCGGAACCATCGGAGTCAACTGTACTTGACGCCGCGTGCGGCGGGAAGCGTCTTGCACATGCAACGACGCGGGCGCTCGAAAAGCGTCGCGCCGGGAAGATTCCGCCTTTGCCCGACGCGACGCGTGTTCGACTTGCGGTGCGGACGTCGCAGTCGCAGCAGCCGCTGAAAAAAAGAAACGGGGCGCCAAACCTTGCGGTCGTGCGCCCCTTCTCGTGTGTCGTGATGGTCGATCGTGAGCAAGCTCGCGTTCGACTCATCCGACTTGCGGGACGGGCCGCTTCCGCAGCCCGCTCTCTCTCCCGCATCCGTCTGAGTCCGAAGACCCAGACGGATGTAAGGTGGCACATCCACCGGACATGTCAAGGTCGCCGTGTTCGCAACGAGCGAAATTGGGGGAGACTCCAACAATCGCGCATTATCCGGGCCACGCATTGCCCCGCTGACAACGGTCAGCTCACGAAACAATCCCTCAGGCGACGCCGACGGCTTCTGCATCGCGGTCGGAGAGCAACCCTCCATCCGAACGCTGTCGAACGCTGCCATCACGCTTCCAACTTCGCTCACAGCGTGGTTCGCCACGAAGATCCACAATCTCAATCGCGCTTTGGTCGGCTGCCATGACAACACGCGACACGCCAAAGATGTCGGGCAGATCCTCAACGAACGGCTGCAAGTGATGGTGCGCCTCCGGAAGCATGACGCCGGCATCGAGTGGATTCTCAATACCGGAAGCCTTCGCGCGCTCAAGCGCCGCGTGCACCACCTCGCGCAAGGCAAGCACCTCCGTCCACCGCGGGTGGCACGGCTGCACGAGCGTGCGATGACGCTCCAAATGCACGCACGCCGTCTCGTCGCGGGTGAGCGCGCGGAATGCCTCGTCCGCTGTGTGTGGCAAGAACGGAGCCAACATGCGACAGAGCGCATCGGCGGTGCGATACATCGCCGCTTGCGCCCGGCGACGGCGCACAGACCGCGCCGGATCGCAATACAACCTGTCCTTGGTCGCGGCGCAATACACGCTCGACAGCGTCTCGTTACAGAGCGTGTAAATCGCTTGCTGCGCTTCGCGGAACGAGCACGCGACAATCGCGCGTCGCACCACCTCTTCAACACCAGCAACCTGCGCAAGCACCCACGCCTCAAGACTTGTGTCAGCAATTCCCTCGAGAATCGAATCCGTCTCCGATGCGTCGAAACCGTCAAGGTTCGAAAGCAAATACCGAATGGTGTTGCGAACCTTGCGGTAACTCTCGCCGGCGACCTTAAAGAACTCAAGATCAGCGCGAATGTCGTTTTCGTAGTCCGTTCCGGCAACCCACCAACGGCAGACATCGGCGCCAAACTCCTTGAGCAGCGCCTCGACATCGATGGTGTTCCCGATCGACTTCGACATCTTGCGGCCTTCTTTGTCCACGATGAAGCCGTGGGTCACAAGTCGCTTGTACGGCGCGATGCCCGTTGCACCTAGTGCAGGAAGAAGCGACAACTGGAACCAACCGCGATGCTGATCGCTTCCCTCCAAGTAAAGCTCGCTCGGATAGCCGATGTTTCGGGCGCGGAGAACGGAGTTCCATGAACTTCCCGCCTCAAACCAGACATCAAAGATGTCGTGCAACTTCACCAGTGCCGTGATGTCGAACCCTGCCGGCGCGTGCGGATCGCCAGCGACGTCGTAGTGCGCGAGCAGCTCGGCCGGCGACTCCGTGAACCACGCGTCGCTGCCCTTCTCTGCAAAGCGCTTCGCAATGGCGCGCACCGACGCAGAGGTGAGAAAGGTCTTGCCATCGGCTCCACGAAACGCCGGAATTGGAAGGCCCCACGAACGCTGTCGCGAGATACACCAGTCGGGCCGCGACTCAAGCATTCCGCGCATGCGGTTGCGCCCCCACTCAGGCGTGAATGCGACTTCCTTCTCAACCGCCTCGAGCGCGCGTGCGCGGAGCGTCTTGCCATCACGCTTCACCGGAACATCGACACCGATGAACCACTGCTCGGTCGCTCGGAAAATGACTGGCGTCTTCGACCGCCAGTCGTGTGGGTACGAGTGCATGAACTTGTGGTCGTAAAAGAGATGTCCGCTCGCACGCAAGTGCTCGGCGACCTCGGCATTGGCGGTCCAAATCGACTTCCCACGCAGCCACTCCGGCACGCTGTCGTCGTAGGTTCCATCCTCGCGCACTGGGCAATACGCGGGAAGACCCTCGCGAAGCCCAGTGCGATAGTCGTCGGCGCCATGGCCAGGTGCGGTGTGCACAAGACCGGTTCCGTCTTCAAGTGTCACATAGTCGGCGGCGACAATCCGACCCTCTCGCGCACAAAACGGATGGCGATACGCGAGACCAACCAACTTGGCGCCATCAGTCTCTGCACGCACGAGAACCTTCTCCGCCCCCGCCTTTTTTGCGACTTTTTCGACAAGCTCGCTTGCCATGATCGTGGTGTTGCCGTCGATCTCGACGAGCGCGTAACGAAAGCGTTCATGCACCGCGATGGCAAGGTTTGCCGGGAGCGTCCACGGAGTCGTCGTCCAAATCATGAAGCTTGGCGTCACATCAAGAAATCGCGACTCGTCGACTTCCGCGTCGGTGTCAGCCGCAGCGACTTCCGCGGGCGACTCCGTGATCAAGCCGAACGCAGCGGCGACTTTCGCGCGATCGGCGGCTTCAAAATCGACATAGACCGAGAGATCTTCGCGATCCTCGTATTCAAGCTCCGCCTCCGCGAGCGCAGTCTTGTTCGCAATCGACCAGTGCACAGGCTTCAACGCGCGCACGACAACACCTTGGTCAACGAGGTCCGCAAAAACCTCAAGCGTCTTCGACTCGTAGCCTGGCATCAGCGTGTAATACGGATCCGCGTAATCAGCGATGGTCAGGAGTCGCTTCATCTGCTCTGCCTGAAGTCCGATGAACTTCGTGGCCGCAGCAGCGCACTCGCGCCGAATCGCCATGTGACGCTGCTCGGGCGCGAGCGTGTCGAGCTTTGCTGTCTTCCCCTTCTCGTGCAGTTCGGTCATGACCTTGTGTTCGATGGGAAGCCCGTGGGTATCCCAACCCGGCACAAAGCGCACACGACGGCCTTCCATGAGCGCGCCGCGTACAACGAAATCCTTGAGGACTTTGTTGAGCATGTGGCCCATGTGGATCGGACCATTTGCATAGGGCGGGCCATCGTGAAAGACGAATGGTTCGGCGGCTTCGCGGGCAACCTGCAGCCGACCGAAGAGGTGCGAATCCTCCCAGCGCTTCATCGACTGAGGCTCGGCCTGAATCAAGTTCGCCTTCATCGCGAACGCGGTCTTCGGCAAATGAAGCGAATCCTTGTAGGTCGGCTTGGCGCTGGGATTGGTGGAGTCGGACTTCGGTTCGGACATGGCTGATTCCTGCTGGCCGCTCGGGCCGCGTTGAAGGTGAGGCGAAAGGATACAACGCCACACAATCCGACGAGAAGTGGAGCGATTGCTTCGATTCCGCCGATTTCGCAGCCATGCACGCAGCGCACGATCTCACCACGCCGAGCAGATTCTTTGAGTTTGAAATGCTGGCGTCGGGTCGGGTTTTGGTGCGCGATCAAGCGGTTTCTGCTGCCGATGCGCGTGCGACCGGAGGAATCCTTGAGGATGCGTTCGCGAGACATGCACATCTTGCTGTTGCGTGCGCGAAGCGCGTCACAGGTGCGCAGATCGCGGCACATGGGGTTTTTGTCCTCCATCCAAAGGGATTCGTGCGTCACGGTCGCGGTGCACCGAAAGATGCGGAGCGGTTCGACGTCGAGGTGGACGCTGTCGACCACGGCGTGGCCGTCATCGACGGCGCGGTATTCGCAGCGGTGCGCGGCGAAGCGTTGCTCGACCCATTCGTCGGTTTCGGCACGCTCGCACTTCTCGCGATTTCCCTCGAAAGCCGTCGGCGTGGTCTCGGGCGGGTGGTGGCCTGCGCGGCTGCGGTCGTTGAGGAAGCGCCCGACACGGCGGAGCGGTTTGAGCGCGAGGGCTTTGGCTCCGCCGTCGCCGCAGCACACCTCCGCGCACACCTCGGCTTCAATGCAGAATGCTGCGATCTTGACGAGATTTCGAACAACGCAACACGAAGCGCGCTCCGTTGGAACGCACCGATCTGGGGCGCGGCGGTCGGATTCGAAAAATACGTCGACCGTGGTGCATATCACTGGGAGCTTTATCGCACACACGACGCGTATCGACGCCGCGCCGACACGCTCATCTCGTTTCTTCGCGCGAATTTGCCATCGATTCACGCAGTGACTTCGGGTCAGACACCTCAGGCGAGTGGCGAACTGCCGATCCTTGATATCGGTGCTGGTGACGCGCTCTTCGCTGGACTTCTCGCGCGACACGGCCTCCATGTCCTTGCGGTCGATGCCGAAGCCGAAGCCATCGCGATCGCCGACGCCGCAATCGCGCGCGAGTCGCTTTCCGATACTGTCACTTGTCTTCAGGGAACTGCGGAAAATCTACCGGTTCCAAGCGATTCCTGCCGCGCGGCCCTCTTACTTGATGTGATCGAGCACCTCCGAAATCCGTGCCGTGCGCTGGCGGAAATACGCCGCGTTCTCGCGCCGGATGGCGTGCTCCTTGTCGCGACGCCCTCGTGGAGATACGGCCATCGCAACGATCCGATCTACCACCTCGATGAATATCGAGAAGACGAACTTTCGCGACAACTGCGCGCGTGTGGCTTTCATGTGACTCATAGCGCGCGCATCAAAGGCGTCTATGACGACTTGGTTGTGCTTGCACGCCGTACGCCCGTTACGGATGCTCGCCAGGCTTGACGACTTCGTCGAGGTACTTCTGAAACTCACCCATCTTGTACGACAGAAAGCACAGTGCATGATGGACCGCGAAGTACTCGGGGTCGGTCATGTCTTTGTCCATGTCGGCGCGTTGGCGATTCAGTTCAGCGATGACGACTTCGGCTTTGATCTTCATGGGAAGTTGCTCGCTTAGTGTTTGTGGTTCGGATCCGAATGATCATGCGCGTCTGTCGGCATGGGCTCCGAGGTTTCCGCGTGATCGTGCGCGTGATCGTGAGCGTGATCATGAGCGTGATCATGAGCGTGATCATGAGACTGAGCCACGCTTGACTCAATACGCGCGATACCGCCGGCGACGCCAAGCCCAAGTAAGAGCGACGCAGAAAGCGCGACGCGATCGTGCCGATGAAACTGGAGTTCCGGCAGGAGGTCACTGGTTGCAATGCAAAGGAAAGTGCCTGCGCTAAACGCCAGTGCGAGCGGAAGTACCTGCGCCCCATCCTTAGAAACACCAAACCAAAGCGCGGCCGCACCCACAGGTACAACAAGCGCAAAGAGAAGGTTTACCGCATGGGCAAACGCCTGCGGACGACCCGCCGCGCGCACGAGCGTTGTAACGGTCAATCCATCGAACGGCTTGTGCAGCATGATCACAACGAAGGTCGAGAGTCCAGCAATCGCACCGCCGGCGCCGTGCGATTCGCCTGCAAGCACTGCAGCGGCAAGCGCAACGCCCTCTAACACGCTGTGCAGCGTGAGTCCAATCGTCGCGCCAATCCAACCAAGTTCCGTCACGCTGCGCCCGTCACGCCGCTTCGAACTCGCACCGTGCTTCGCATGCTTTTGGTTCGCCTTCGGTGTGGCATCCTTCGCGTGTGCGTCGCAGCCGTCATCACAGCAGTCATGGTGCCCCGCCTGTTCAGGCGTCTCATGCTGGTGAAAGTGGAAGAAGCGCTCAAGCAAAAACATCACGACGAAACCGAGCACCGTCGCAAGCATGATGCCGTCGAGCGAACCGTGCAGCATTCCGTGTGAGAGCCCGGCTTCCGAATCGCCACCCGACTCGAGCGCGAGAATAATCGCGTGCGGTAGAAGATGCAGAACACCAACGCCGAGCATCGTTCCGGCGACGAAACTCAGCGCGAGTTGGAGCCGCCGATGCCCGAGTTTGAAGGACGCCGCGAAGCCACCGCCTACGAGTGAGGCGACACCGACAGCAGCGCAGTAGACCGTAAGTTGAAGGGTCGGCGAGAGCCGCCCGTCCGCGGCCGCATCGACCGCAATCAGAGCCAGAATTTCCATAGGGAGGTGAAGGATACAGGACGACCCGCCCCCACGGACTTCCGCTCAGCAAACGTGTTGGCACCGAGGCGAGACCTTGGTACACTTTCGTCCCTCCCATGGGGTGGTAGCTCAATTGGGAGAGCGCCTCGGTCGCATCGAGGAGGTTGTGAGTTCGATCCTCATCCACTCCACTCTGAAACACAAGGCCCGCCGGGCCCGGCCACTCGGCCAAGTCCCGCGGGTCTTGTGGTTTTTGCGTGGGGCACCCACAACCGCCACCGATGCCGACGCGCGGATTCCCGCAGTGCACCCCCGCTTTCCCGTACGCTCACCGTGTGGCCTCCGCCGTTCCCACCTCCGATGCCCGCGACCTGAGTTGGGTTGACCCGACGAAGAACCCGCACTTCGCAACGCCCGCGATGCGCCAGTACGCGCGCTTCAAGCAGGCGCATCCGGACTGCATCCTGTTTTTCCGGATGGGCGACTTCTACGAGATGTTCGACCGCGACGCAGTGCTCGCGCACAAGTTGCTTTCGATCACGCTGACCGAACGCACGAAAGGCCTGCCGATGGCAGGAGTGCCATTTCATGCGGCGGAAAACTACATCCGGCGGCTAGTCGCCATGGGTCATCGCGTTGCGGTGTGCGAACAAACGCAAGATCCA
Organism: Candidatus Kuenenia stuttgartensis; assembly: GCA_945902075.1. GTDB lineage: Bacteria > Planctomycetota > Phycisphaerae > Phycisphaerales > SM1A02 > QWPT01. Next base: position 12,334 of record CAMDMA010000028.1, read on the forward strand.
AAGGATGCCAAGGGCGTGGTCGAACGCGCGGTGACTCGCGTCCTGACACCGGGGACGCTTGTCGACGAAACGCTGCTCGAAGCTGGCAGCGCGAATCGGGTCGCCGCGGTCACGATCGACGGAGTCCGCGCGGCGATCGCTGCGATCGAGGTGTCGACTGGCGCGTTTACCGTGCTCGAATGCCCCGTCGCATTACTTGCCGACGAACTCGCGCGGATCGCGCCGAGCGAACTCGTCCACGCAGAGGAGCGCGACGGCAGCGTGCATCCAGAATTTGCGAAACTTGCGGCGCGCGGACTCGTGCTGACCGCACGCGCGGGCTGGTATTTCCGCGCGCAGGATGCTTTCGACGCACTGACTGCGCAATTCGCCGTTCAATCGCTCGAGGGCTACGGATTCGTTCGCGACGATCCTGCGATCGGCGCGGCGGGTGCCATTCTGCGCTACGCACTTGAGACACAGGCAACCGACCGAGCGGATGGGCGCATTCCGCACCTCGCGCCGCCGCGACGTATCGCGCGTGGTTCGTTTCTCGCCGTCGACGCGACAACGCTTCGCGCACTCGAACTCGAACGCACGCTGCGGACAGGCGCGAGCGAAGGAAGCCTGCTCTCGATTTTCGACGCGACGGCAACGCCGATGGGCCGCCGTCTCGTGCGCGACTGGCTCTGCTACCCCCTCGCGCAGAAAACTGCGATTGACGCCCGACTTTCCCGCGTCGCTGCATTCGTCAGTGATGAGCGCCTCGCAAGTGCCGCAATCGGCCACCTTGCTTCGATGCAGGATGTCGCCCGCATCGCTGGCCGTGCCGCGCTTGGCCGCGCCACTCCACGCGACTTTCTTGCACTTGCTCGTTCGCTCAACGCCATCGGTCCACTCGCGACCACACTCGCGCCGCACGCACCCTTCGCCTTTGATTGTGCGGAACTCGCGCGCATCGCACCGCTGCTCGAACCACTCGCGATCCGCCTCACCAATGCCATCCGCTCCGACGCACCCACGCATCTTCGCGAGGGTGGAGTTTTTGCCGAAGGCTTTGACCTCGAACTCGATGAAACCAAGCTGCTCCAGCGCGACTCCAGTGCGTGGCTCGCGCGATATCAGGACGAGCTCATCGCCTCCAGCGGTATCGCTTCGCTCAAAGTCGGCTTCAACAGTGTCTTCGGGTACTACATTGAACTTTCAGCTGTAAACGCCGCGAAAGCACCTGCTGCGTTCACGCGCAAGCAGACGCTCCGAAATGCCGAACGCTACATCACTCCAGAACTGAAAGAGTTTGAAGAGAAAGTCCTCCGCGCCGACGCGCGCGCGATCGAGCGTGAGAAAGAACTTTGGTCGCGACTCTGCGTGGAAGTTGCAGCCAACATCGCTGCGATCGTTGCCTTTGGCGAACGTGCCGCAGAACTCGACGCGCTCTCCTGCCTCGCCGCCGTCGCCCGACGCCAGCATTGGGAACGGCCAGAAATCACGACAAACGCTGGGATCTTTATCGAAGGCGGGCGGCACCCAGTACTTGATCGCACGCTTGCATCGACTTTCGTTCCAAACGACACCGCGCTCGGCAGCAATGCAACGCTCGCGCTCATCACTGGCCCAAACATGGCCGGAAAAAGTACCTACATTCGTCAGGTCGCACTGATCGCACTACTTGCTCATGTTGGTTCGTTCGTTCCGGCGGCGCGCGCGCAAATCGGCATCCTCGACGCGATCCTCACCCGCATTGGCAGCGCGGACGAAATCCACACCGGGCAATCAACCTTCATGGTCGAGATGACCGAGACGGCGAACATTCTCCATCACGCAACGGAGCGGAGCCTCGTTGTTCTTGATGAAATCGGCCGCGGAACAAGCACCCTTGACGGCCTAAGCCTGGCGTGGGCAATCGCTGAAACACTCGCGTCACGCCGCGCGTGCACGCTCTTTGCAACGCACTATCACGAACTCACGCAACTCGCTGAGACACTTCCCGAGGTGACCAATCTCCACGTGTCCGTGCGTGAATGGAATGACGAGGTCGTCTTTCTCCACCGCATCGTGCCGGGCCGGACCGATCGCAGTTACGGCATTCACGTGGCACGACTCGCAGGGCTGCCACCCACCACCATCGCGCGCGCGAAGGAAGTGCTCGAACTGCTCGGAAAAGTCGAAGTTGCCAATGCACTCGCCGGTCGGGTTGAGGAGATCATCGCAACCACGCCGGCGCGCGCGTCATCAGAGAAACAACTCTCGCTGTTCACCGAGTTTGTTGAGCATCCGGTGGTTGCCGAACTGCGTCAGGTCGATCTCCATGCACTGACGCCGCTCGCGGCATTCGACCTGCTGCGAGCTTTGACCGAGCGCGCGCAGAAGGCGTAATCGCGGCGGAAAGCGCTCGAAACCATTAGTCTCCGTGCTGCTGCCGGAGGCGCGGCGAAAGTCGGAGCATCCACTGCACTCGCTCGAATTCGTCGAGCCATTCCTGCAACACCGCCGCACTCTCATCGTGAGGAATCTCCGCCCAAGGAAGTTCACACGAAGCACCGAGTTGCCTCCGCGCAAGTCCGCGATATCGCGAGAGCGTGCGGTCGCCGAGAATCGCACAGGTTTCAAAATCTTCCGCCGCGAATACCACGACCGGCACACGCCCACCGCCGCAGATCGTGAGGCTCCGCGTGAACTCTGCCTCCGCATCACGATCGACCCAGCGAAGATCAATGCGTGGATTCGCCTCAGCGATGCGCGCAAGAAGCGGCCCCTGCTGCACGCAGTCACCGCACCAAATCCCGCTCACCACGAGTACGCGCATTTGCCGGGTAAAACCTGCGATTTCCTCACGCTGCACTGTAGTGAGGGACGTACGGGCGTGGACCGTGTTCCAACCTCCGGCACGGGAGGAATCGCTCTCGAGATAGCGTTCATACGAAACGGCGCGGGCAAAGATTGCTTCCAATGAGCTGCGATCGATCATCATGCTTCCTTCAGTTTGAGCGGCCACTTCGATGGCGAAAGTTCGCGTCGGCGGCACGGGATGTCGAGCGTACACTCCGGCTCGTGATGCGTCGCCTCACCGCTACCCTGTTTTCACCGACCTTCTCGCAAACAGCTGCGCGAATCGGCTCGTTGATGCGACTTGCGCTGCTTGCCTCCGCTCTCCTCCTGCTTTCTCCACGCAGTTTCGCGGCCCCGAGCCTCGCACAAGACGACGCTGCTGCGATTACCGAGCCGTCGCTTCCGCTCTCCGACGCGCCACCAGAAGAAGCGGAAGCACTCAACCGTCTCGCGAGTGCACGAAACTGGCCTTCGCGCGCGCTCGCTGTGATGCGGCTTGAGCGCTACGACTGTGATGCGAGTGCCGGACGCCTCGTGTCTTTCACCAACGATCCTTCGTGGCGCGTGCGCGCGTACACCTACGCGTGTCTCGCGCGTCGCGGCATTGTGGTCGCGACCGCTTCCATCGAGGCTGAGCGCGACCCGCGCGTACTTCGCGCAATTCTCCGTGGGCGACATCCCGTCGCTTCCGCGACGCTTGACGCGTGCATCGCGACCATCGAGAAGTCAGGCAATGTGTTCGAGGCCATGGTTGCGCTTGAAGCACTCGCGGCGCTCGACGCACCGGCCGCGGAGGACGCTGCGGCGCTTCGCGAACGCAAAGATGAACTTCTCTCGCGCATCATTCTCCGCATGAACCGCGCTGAGGGCGGCGCACTGTCGAACCGCCTCGCTTCCATCACAAGCGGCGAGGACTCGGGACGCGACTATCGTTGGCGCGAGTGGCTTCGCAAAAACCGCGCAAAGCCCGGCTACCAACAAATGACGCTCGTTCCCGCGCGCCCAGCTGGCGTTCGACTCGTTGAGCGCAACCGCGTTGCCTCGCTCGATTCCGCGCGTTTCATCTCATTTGAGCAGTATCTCGCGGCAGTCTCAGAACGGCCGATGGACCTTGCGATCCTCATCGACTGTACCGCGAGTATGTGGCGTGAAATCTCCGACGCCCAAGGCAGCATCGATGACCTCGTTGAGTTTCTCGGCAGTGTGACCGCCGGAATTCGTATCGGCCTCGTCGGCTATCGCGATCGCACCGATACCTGGGAAACAAAGGCGTGGGACTTCACGCCGAGTCTCGCTGAGGCGCGCACACGACTCTGGTCACTTTCAGCAGAGGGCGGCGGCGATACGCCTGAAAGCGTGCACGCGGCGATGAAGCTCGCGCTCACGAAGTTTTCCTGGCTCCGCGATTCCACCCCGCCAAACCCTCAACCAATCCGTGCCTGCGTCATCATCGGCGACGCGCCACCGCATCCCGGCGAAGGCACGCTCTGCGTCAATCTCGCCAAACGCGGTCTCGCTGCGGGAGTCCGCTTTTACGGGCTCATCGCACGCGACTCGGAGAAGAATCTCGTGCGCGAGACTGATGCCAAGGTTGAGGCGGAACCTGAGAAAGCGACCGAAGACGAGGCTCGCGAGGCGAAACCAGATGCATCGTCAGAGCCGAAAGACGATGAGAAAAATCTCGATGGGCGTTCCAAACGCGGGAAACCCATCCCGCCGCCAAAGTTGCCTCCCGCGACCATGCGCCGACAGACGAGTTACACCTGGTTTCCCGAGATCGCAGAAGCTGGCGGAGGTCGCGCAGAAATTCTGAAGGAACAAGATTCGCTCGTGGCAGAAATCGCCGAGCTCACGATCGGAGATCGGTATCGCGATGAGTTTGCCGATTTCTTCGCGGCATATCGACTGCTCTGCCGCTAGCGCCAGATGCAACTTGCAGGGGCCGCCTGGATAAAGACACGCTCAGCGACGCCATTCGGTGGGCATCACTTCGCCCTTCACCATCGCGTACGCTCGCTCGAGTAACTCGCGCATGCCTTCACCAGTCGCCGCGGAAATCACGAGCGGCGCCTCGTCTTTCCCAAGACCGATCTCTGTCGCGAGACGACGGACGCGCTTGGCACGCTCGCTCTCCTCAACAAGATCAATCTTCGAAAACACGACCAGTTCTGGCTTCTCTGCGAGCGCAGGCGAAAACGCGTGCAATTCGCCGCGAATCGTTCGATAGTTGTCCGCGGGCTTCGAACCATCGAGCGGAGCGATGTCGACGACGTGCACGATGCCCTTCGTACGCTCGATGTGCCGAAGGAAATCGTGACCAAGTCCAGCACCATCGCTCGCGCCCTCGATGAGCCCGGGGATATCCGCGAGCACAATGCGGCGGTCGCCGGGCAACTCCGCGATTCCGAGTTGCGGCTTCCGCGTCGTAAACGGGTAGTCACCAACCTTCGCATTCGCCCTGCTCGTTGCGCCAAGCAGCGTGGACTTACCCGCGTTGGGAAGCCCGACGAAGCCGATGTCAGCGATGAGTTTCAGCTCGATGCGCAGACTGCGCACCACCGCGTCACCGCCCGGAGTGCATTCTGTCGGCGCTTGGTGGGTGGCGGTCTTGAAGCGATCGTTGCCCCAACCGCCCTTTCCACCCTCGGCGACGATGACCTGCTGGCCATCTTCGATGATGTCCGCGACGAACTCGCCGCTCTCAAGGTCATGCACAATCGAACCGAGCGGAACCTTGACGAGCAAGTCTGGCGCGTCAGAGCCGTGACACTTCTTCTTGGAGCCCTTCTCGCCATCCTTCGCGAAATGATGCGGACGATGCTGAAACTCGACGAGCGTGTCGAGGTGACCATCGCCGACCAGAATCACGTGGCCTCCCCGGCCGCCGTCACCGCCGTCGGGGCCGCCCTTTTGAATCGACTTCTCGCGACGAAACGCAACGACACCGTTTCCGCCGCATCCGCTTCGAACATGAATGATCGCTTCGTCGACAAGCATCGTGCAGGCACTTCCACAAACAGCGTCAGGTGAGAACAAGAACGGCGCCTCGGAAAGCCGAGGCGCCGAAGATTGCAAAGAATACGTTCGCTACTGTCTTAGCAGACCTCCACAAGCGTACGGGAGGCGCTCGCAAACAGTCGGATGTGACAGCAATCAGCCAGATTCAGACATACGCGTAGCGCGGAGTCGCCGGATCGGACGGCACAATGTGCACGCGCGAGCCCTTGAAGACCACCGTGCCAGCTGCGTCGGCCATGAGGGTGTGATCCTTGCCCATGAGGACGAGGTATCCGGCCTTCCAATGCGTACCGCATTGACGGACGATGATCGCACCGGCCTTCGCGGTTTGACCGCCGTAAAGCTTGATGCCACGGAACTGCGGGTTGGAATCGCGTCCGTTCTTGGTTGAGCCTTGACCCTTCTTGTGTGCCACGACGAAATCTCCAAAGAGGTGCTGAGCCGGGAGAAGATACAGAAGTCTCGCCGGAAAGTCCAACGGTCGCCGGTGCAAATCTGAAACGGCACGCGAGCGATCGCAAACTTGATGTTGTGTTAGCGGAAGGTCCAACCCTGCGATTCGACCGGATACGACACGGTGCCCGCCGTTTGCGGATTGCCAGGGACCAGATAATCAATGCGCCAAGCCTTGCGCTGGGTGACCGGCTCGCCAGACTTTGGATGCTCGACTTTCTTGGTCTCGCGCGAAAGCCCTTGGACAAAGATCGAGAGCTCCGTGTGATCGAGATTCTGATCGTCATGAACCCGCGGCGCGACTTTCTTATCAATCGCGTCAAGATCAACGACCGCGAAAACGACAAGGCCGCTCTTCGCGTGCTCTTTCCCCTGCAGCACTTCCCCGAGGATTTCAAACTGATCCTCAAGAAGTTCATTTCCGAGGTACTTCATAATCTGCTTCGACACGCTGCCCGGAACGCCATCACCCTGACGGACGACATGCCCCTCATCGGTGAGCATCTCGATACGCGGAGCGAAACGCTGGTCTTGTCCAGTGTTGTTCACAACGTCATAGGTCATGTACCAGTAGTGCTTGCCGGACTCAGGATCTTTGAAGAGCCGAAGCGCGCTCGGAGTGAAATCAAGGTCGCGCGAAGCAAGCGGCGCGAGCGCTGCCGCGCAGACGCTCGCCGGGGCAGTGATGGCGAAAGCCGTTACGGAAACTGCAATCGCGGCAACTGAAGAGAGGACACTCACGCGGACGGTCGGCATGCTCATCGGAAGACTCCGTAAAATCGCGCCTGAGGGGCGGGACAGGGTCGCAGAGTGTAGCGAACTTCGCCGATTGAGCCGAACGCCCTCGCCGGTCGATGTAGCCTTCTCGTCAAGTCTCATTCGTCACGCCCCGCATGCACCGCACCACGATGCCCCCGATAAACGAATCGCCTCATGTCGTGCGTGCAAGCTCCGAGCGCATGGAAGAGGCGATGGGGGCGCTCCTTGGTTCGGGCCCCGCCGCTGCAACGCGCTTCGTGCGACAAGCAGAAAGTGCGAGAATCGCGCTCGACCACATCTGGTGCCTTGCAGACGGATTCGGTCGCTTTCGAATGGCGGTGGTGTCGATCCCAAGCCCTGGCCGCGCGGCCATGCTGCTTGCCTCTCATGCGCGCGACCCCATGGAGGCTGCAGCCCTCGGAGTCGCGATTCGCGCCGCGATTGATGGCTCCAAGGGCTTTGCGGATCTGGTTCAAGCGTTGGTCGAGCCTTCCCGGCCGTTTGACATCATGACCTTCGAAGCGGGCGGCATGCAGCGCATGGCAACCCTCGACTACCTCGAGCGCGCGCTCCCCCGTCTCGGAGCGCTTGAAACGCCTGCACCGCAAGAAGGCTGGACGATTGCGCTCGCCGCGAGCGAGGCGATCTTGGGCGGATCCGATCCGCTTGCGATCGACCCGCAGACTCGCGCGGAACTCGTTGGCGTACTCGACCGCAGCTACGAAGACACCCGCGACTGCCCTGGGCTCGCTGGCATGCGTCGTACGAGCGACGTACTTGATGGGCACTTTGGTCTCGGAGCGCGACCTCGTCACTGGTTTGTTGCGCGACAGTCGGGCGTCGCGCACGGCGTGTGCCTCATGAACATCAACCCTGATCACACAGGCGCGGAACTTGTGTACCTCGGGCTTGCGCCTGAAGCGCGCGGCAGAGGCATCGCACGCGCACTCCTCGCAACGGGACTGCGCGCATGTTCGCTCGCGGGTTGTCGCGCAGTGTCACTTGCTGTCGATGAGCGAAATAGTGATGCACGAAAACTCTATGAAAAAAGCGGTTTTCGCAAGACCTCGTCGCGTATCGCGTTTGTCTGCCCCACGCATCGTCGCGCGCCTTGAAGCTGCCTCGAAATGCACGGCCTCACTGCGTGAATCTCATCACACTCCATCGCGGACTAAAAACATCGAGGCTGTCAACAGGTATTCGGCGTGAGCGGAAGTAAAACATTTTGCAAGTCGACAACGCTCAACACACTCGTTCGCGATTTATCCACAGGAACATCGTCACAAGGCAATCAGACTGCTTTGAAACGTGCAACCCGCGCTTCTGCCTACATTTCCGTTTGAATACACCCGCTTGTCTGGCATGAAGCGGTTGCGATCGACGATGGCCGCGTTACAGTGCGCCCCGCTCGCAGGGACGTGAGCCTCCGCGATGTTTCTTCTCGCGCGGAGTCGAGTCGGGAAAGTGCTTGCCGAGTTCTTCGCTGCAGCGCCTCCCTTCACTCGGGTTGTCATTTCACTCCTCCCACCTCTCCGCTCTTGAATGCGTGCGATCAGGTCGACGAAGTCGACTGCGACCGCCAACGCGTGATCACGCTGCGCGAGCCTCGCCGAAACGAACCTCGGCTCGACTCCGCCTCTCGTGCCACGCCTTGGCCCGCTGTCTCCTTGCCAGACCTGCCCGCCACGAATCGAACTCGCAACACTCGACCGCGCGTCTCTCCATCAACGCCAAGTCGACCACGCACGATTCGCGCAGGCAAGTTTCAATCCAAACTCGCGTCCCGATCCCGCGATGAATCCAGACCTCGCCCACCCTCCCGCGCTCTCCGAAGCCCAATCCGTGGCACAGCCCATGGCACAGCCCGCGGCCACCCCGCTTTCGCGGACCGCACGTGCCGCCGCGTCCGCCGCCGCGACAGCCACCTTTCGCGAAGCCCTCGCCGCCGAACTCGGTGCCCACCGCTTCGGACTTTGGTTCGAACATGGAACGAAGGCTGAAGCGACCGACGGGACCATCGCGATCTCGGCGCCGAATGCCTATGTCGCAGACTGGATCGGACGCAACTTTCGCGATGCGATGCAGCGCGCCGCAATCATCGCGCTTGGGGCAGAGGCCACAATCTCCATTACAACTGCGGCGAACAGCACGGAAACACACTCGAATAGCACCGAAAAAGCGCAGCTTCACACCTCCTTCACCAATCCGCGCGGGGCTCCCCTCCGGGACGGCACCAACAACGGGCGTGGCGTGATAGACGGTGCGGTGGATGGAGCGACCGATGGCGCGAATGAATCGCGACGACGATTTGCGAGCGGGCAGCGCACGCCTCGGTCGGCAGCCCTCCGTCGCCTCGAGGACTTCATCGTCGGTGATTCGAACCGCCTTGCCTTTGCCGCCAGCCAGCAGGTTGGCGAGGGCTCTGCCGACGCGCCACCGATTCTGTTTCTTCACGGCGAGTGCGGAGTTGGTAAGACCCACCTGATCCAAGGCCTGTGCCGCCGCCGATCGGAGCGTGCGCCGAAGCAGATTATTCGGTACGTCACGGCCGAACAGTTCACCAACGAGTACATCGCCGCTGTGCGTGATGGATCGCTTGATCAATTTCGAAAGCGCCTTCGGCGACTCGATCTGCTCGCGATCGACGACGTCCACTTCCTCGCGAACAAAACCGCTACGCAGGCGGAGTTCCTCCACACGATCGACGCCATCGATCTCTCCGGCGCCCGTGTCGCGCTGGTCTCTGACGAGCATCCACGTCACATCCGACGCTTCAGCCAGTCACTTGTGAGTCGCTTCCTATCGGGGATGGTGGTCAAGGTCGAGCGCCCTGATCGGGGAACCCGTTCCGAACTCGTCCGTCGGCTTGCCTCAGAGCGCGGACTCGATTTGACAACCGCTGCCGAAGATGCGGTCGCGGGTCGATGTGCTGGCTCGATTCGAGAAATCGAAGGTGCGATCACCCGACTCGGCGCGTTGGTTGAACTTGATGGCGTCCGCGGACAGATCGGTCCGGGCACCGTGGAGCGGCTCCTCGGACACGACGGTCAAACCAACACCGGTGCCGCCCCGATTCGGCTTGCCGCGATTGTCGAAGCCGTCTGTGACCGTATGCGGGTGAACCGCGAGGACCTGCTTGGGAGCGGGCGCCATGCTCGAACCGTCGTCGCCCGCGGCGTGGTCGCGCACCTCGCGCGAGAGTTGACCACGCACAGTTACCCAGAGATTGCCCGCGCACTGGGCCGAGACACCCATTCCACCGTGCACACCGCCGCGAAACGCCTGAAGGGGCTGCTTGACGCGGACGCTCGGATCGCAGTTGGGGGCGAAGCCGTCCGTGAAGTCGTCGACCAACTCCGCCACGACCTCGCACGCGGTGGTCGGGGTCGCTCGGTGTAACCGGACAGTTCTGCGTGTCCGAGGCGGCTCCCTCGCCGACCTGACAAGCCCGACGGCTCCGAGCGTTCGTACCGACGAATGCGGAGCGAACCCCTCGTCATTCCGCACTTCCGTCCATCCTGCATGGGTTACACTCGATCCATGCCCTGCGCATTTCGCGTTCGTGTTCCGCGCCTTGCGCCGCTCGCCATCCTCGCAGGAGCATTGTGCTGCGTCTCGACGCTTTCCGCGCAGTACGGCCCTGTCGATCCATTTGAATCCTCGGTGCGCGCGCTCAAAGAAGGCATCGCAGCCAGAGCGGACGGAGAACAACATGCTGCGATGGTCGCGCTTCGCGAACTCCGCGACCCCGCGCTGCGCCCGCTGCTTGAGCGACTTTTGAAGAGTGACGACTGGTCGCTTCGTGTCGACAGCGTGCTTGGCCTTGCTGAACTTGACCCCGCAGGAAAGGTTGACGTCGCACTCGTCGAGAGCCTGCCCGGTGAAGGCGATCGCGAGACCTCGATCAACGCAGTGGTCGCACTTGAACTCCTTGACTCCGATCGCGTGGCAGCGATGCTTGCGTGGGACGATGTTCCTGCGGCCCAGCGCATCCTGCTCGCTTGCGAACAGCGCCGACTTGGTGGCACGCCGGACATTGCCGGAGTGCTTCGACTCGCGGATTCAAAGACCCCCGAAATCGCGGCACTTGCGGCGGCACTGCTCATCGAGATTGGCCCTCCCGCGTTCGGCGCGCCTGAAGCGGCCGCCCTCGCCGAGCGCACGCGCACGACCATCGCTTCACTTCCGCCGCGGAGCCGCTCGGCGATCGTCGCGCAGGTTGCCGATGCATGTTCGATCAGTCGTCTGAAGGGCGCGGCCCCGTTTGTCGTTTCACTTCTCGCGCTCCCCGACATCGGTTCCGACGCACGCATGCGTGCCCTCGGAGCGCTCCTTGTCCTTTCGCCCGAAGCAGCGTTTCCCGTCCTTGCTGCAGCAATCGACGCGGACCGCTCGCAAACCGGACTCATGCGACACGCTTCGATTTTGCTCGCAAGCGGTGTACGCGCGCCGAAGTCTGAGTGGGATCGCCTTCGCAATGGCGATGCACTCATCGAGGCACTCGCAGACGCTGGAACCGCGATTGGTGAGAGCCGTGACGACGATGCCTACGCTCGCATCCTTGCGCTGAAGCACCGTGTTGCACTTCGTGCAGCGCTCGAAGGCGCGCGGCGACTCGGGTCAAGTTCCGATCGCGCGCTTGGTATCGCGTGTGCGAAGTATCTCGTCGCCGAACGCCGATCAGCGGGCGCACTCGCCGAAGGATTAACGCGAGCGATGGCTCGACTCGCCGTCGTTGCGCCCGAAGAATTGCGACCGATCCTCGAGGCGGTGACTGATGACCGCGCGATTCAAGAGGCCGTGCTACTCGCGCTTGCGTCTGCGGGAAGTCTTGAGGCTTCGTCGGTAGCGAAATCTGCAACCGGCAAGTCGTCGCGCATTGGCGAAGCGATGATTGCGGTACTCAATGCGCGCTTTGCTGAAAAGCTTGCGCAATCGGAACTCGATCAACTGGCGACCGTCGCAGGTGGCGGCGCGGGAGTTCCACCTGCCGTGCGTACGCAGGCCGCCTGGCTTTGGCTCAGGCACGCAAAGCGAACGGAGCCTGCGATTGACGCACTCCTCGCCGGAAACAGTCCGGCCACCCCAGCATCCAATGCAACGACCGCGCCTAAGGAGGCCGCACAGTGAGCGAACCAATTCGACTTGGGATGCACGATCCGAATCGTGGCGAATGGAGCGAGATTCAGCAGACGCTGCGTGCGTCGCATGGTGAGCTTCACAAGATTGAGGAGCGCGTCGAGCAACTCGTTGCAGACATCGTTGCTCGGCCATTTGGTGTCGCGTTTTCCTCAACCGGCGCAGCCATCGAGGCGACGCTCGAAGCACTCGGCGCGACAAGTGGGACGGAGATTGTGGTGCCAGCACTCGCCCCCGCAGTGCTTGCGTCCGCTGCGTCACGGGTCGGCACGCGCGCGCTCTACGCCGATGTCGATCCAAAGTCGATGACCCTCCGCGCGCACCACGCTTCCGCACGCGTGACGACCGCGACCCGCGCCATCGTCGGAGTGGCCCTCCACGGCCAGCCGGCTGGCCTCGATGAACTGGCCGCCGTCGCATCCCGCAACGAGATCCCGCTGCTTGAGATCATTGCCGGCGGAATGGGCGGACGCATCGGGCGCGATCCCGTTGGCCGCTTTGGTCGCGTGGCGGTGATCTCACTTGGCGAACGCGACTCCACCATCGGTTCGGGTGGTGCTGTCTGTGTCACCAACGACGACAGTCTTGCGAGCACACTTCGACTTCTCCGAAACGGCGGCGCGCTCGACCCACGCAGTGACTGGGAGAAGCTCGGCGGAATTCGACGCATCGACCGCATCGGCCTCGATGGCCGAATGAACGCCATGCAAGCCGCGCTCGCAACGGTGCGACTCTCTCGCTTTGAGCAAACTTGCAACGAACTCGAGGAGATTTTCCACGGGTACCTTCGACGCCTCGCGTTGCATCCGGAGCTCGTCCTACCCGCCCCTTGCGCTGATGGAACAGTTCGTTGGTCACACTTTGCCGTGCGGCTTTCGGAGCGTTACTCTCGCGACGACCGCGACTCGATCATCCAAGGCATGCTCCGACATGACATCGCCGCGACGAGCGTTGCCCACGTTCTTCCGCACGAGCCCGCCTTTGCCTGTGGTCACAAACTCGGTGATTTTCCAGTCGCTGAGCGCGCATCGGATCGCCTGATCGCACTGCCATTCTCAACAGACATCGGCGATCGCGAAATCGACCTCATCTGCCAAACGCTTCAGGTCATGATTGAGCGGCAATCGATTCTCCGCTGAGCGTGCGATCACTCCCACTCGATCGTGGCCGGTGGCTTCGACGAAATGTCGTAGACCACGCGATTGACGCCCTTCACCTCATTGATGATGCGGTTCGAGATTGTGGCAAGGACGTCATACGGAATGCGCGACCAATCTGCGGACATGAAATCCTGTGTATCGACTGATCGAATCGCAACCACAGAGTCGTAGGTTCGGCCGTCACCCATGACACCGACCGACTTCACCGGAAGCAGAACGGCAAAAACTTGGCTCGTCGATCGATAGAGATTTGCAGAAACAATCTCTTCGAGCAGAATTCGATCACACTCGCGTAGCACATCAAGTTTCTCAACCGTGATGTCGCCGATCAGCCGAACGGCAAGGCCGGGGCCTGGAAACGGATGACGCCACACCATTTGTTGCGGCAAGCCAAGCACTTCACCAAGCGCGCGGACCTCGTCTTTGAAGAGGAGCCTCATCGGCTCAATCAACTCAAACCCGAGTTGCTCGGGAAGCCCGCCAACATTGTGATGCAGTTTGATGTTCGCACTCGTACCCGCGTGTCCATGCCCGGACTCGATGACGTCGGGATAGAGCGTCCCCTGCGCCAAGAACTTGACCTCGCCGGGAATCGACTTCGCAGACTCCTTAAACACTTCGATGAAGCGATGTCCGATCCGACGGCGCTTTTCCTGCGGCTCGACGATGCCTTCGAGATCACCGAGAAACTCGCGACTTGCATCGACGACACGAAGGTCAATATCGAAGTGGTCGCGAAACGTCGAGTCGACAAGGTCGCGCTCATTCTTCCGGAGTAGACCGTTGTCGACAAAGATGCAGACAAGTTGCCGACCGATCGCCTTCGCAAGCAACGCCGCGACGACTGAGCTATCGACTCCGCCTGACAGGCCGCAGATCACCTTCGCCGTCCCGACGCGCGCGCGAATTCGAGCGCATTCCGCATCGACGAAATCCGCCATCTTCCAGGAACCTGCGCAGCCGCAAGCCTTGAAGAGAAAGTTGGCCAACATGTCGCCACCTTGGGGGGTGTGCGTGACCTCCGGATGAAACTGCACACCGTAGAAGCGGCGCGCGCTGTCGCGAACCGCTGCGCATGGACAGGTCGCGGTGCTTGCGATCACCTCGAAACCAGCGGGCGTCTTCGTCACCTGGTCGCCGTGGCTCATCCACACGGTGGCGTGCGCATCGACGCCGGCGAAAAGTTCGCTTCCCTCTCGGACATCGATCTTCGCTCGTCCGTATTCGCGATGCGCCGCCGACTGCACGGTTCCGCCGAGCAAATGGCTCATCAGTTGCATTCCGTAGCAAATACCGAAGACCGGAATGCCCAGCGCAAAGAGGGCTGGATCACAGGTCGGCGCACCCGGCTCGAACACACTCGCCGGACCACCTGAAAGGATGATGCCTTTGGGCGCGATGCGCCGGACCTCCTCCACGCCGATATTCGGCGAGACGAGCAGGCTAAAGACGCCCGACTCGCGAACGCGACGCGCGATCAGTTGCGCCGTCTGGCTGCCAAAGTCGAGGATGAGGACCGTTTCGGTACCGGGCGGTGGAATCTCAATCATGGGGAGGGGGCGAAATGTAACACCCGCGGCGGCCGCTGAGGCTGTCCTGGTCGCGATGGAGGCAACGCAGGGCAGCGGTACGCGCAATTGCCGCCGCTTTTCCCAATCTGGCGGTCATGCGACCCGTGAAATCGGCCCGTCATCTGGCATCACCCGCGGGATGGGCGAACCTCGTCCGTGGAGTCCAGGTTCGTCGATGACTTCGGAACTTCCGCTGAAACCGAGCGCCCCGCGCAACTGCCTCGACGCAGCGTCGCGCGCGATTGGGCCCTTTCGAGCGCTGTCGGAAGCCTCGCGGTCGGTCGCCGCATCGATGGACAGCGGGTCCACGGCGGGAGCAAGCGCGGCGGCGAGGGCGACATCTTCGATCCATCGCCAACAGATCAACGCGCTTGCGATCACGATGAGTACGGGGACGAGGATGTGGAGGATCGACGCGCTGTTCGTCGCAAGCACCGCACCCATATCTTCACGCGCAAACGCGATCGATCCAAAGATGGCAAGTGATGCCGTAGCTGCGCCCGCACGCGGCGAGCAACCACGGACGATGACGAAAAAGGAGCCGAGGGCAAGTGCAGCGAGCGCCGAACCGGCGAGCAGCGAGACTGACACCAATCCGTCCGCAAGGACTCCCGACATCTCGCCGATGCGCGCGATCAATGGCACTCCCGCTTCCGTTGCGCCGGTCGTCGGTGGCGTCACCTCGCCACTTGCAAGCGCGCACGACACTTCGATGGCGCGCGCGAGCGGCGCAGCACACCAGATGACACCGGCGCAGACGATTCCGCGCGTGAGGCCTCGAGCGAGTCCATCAAGTGGAGACATGGAGATTCGGTCGACGCGATTGGGAACGATGTTTCGAACTTCGAACGGCACGATTGGATTCCCCCGCTGCAATCGCTGCGTATGAGGATTATGCGATCTGCGCCAACTCTACCGCGCAAGAGCCGCCGGAATGCCGGTTCGATCGCGCCGTGATCGCATCACGCACCGATCGCGAGGCGTTCGCCGAGAATCCCCGGAAGGCCGGCGGCGATCGTGCGACGCATGGCCTCCTCAACGTCGTACGCAACCCGCTGAAACTCTGCCACAGAACGATCAAGATCGAGAATCGCGTAACTCGCGCGCGGATCTCTATCGCGCGGCTGTCCGACCGATCCAGGATTGATGATCGCGCGGCCATCACGAGGCAAAATGACGGACTCTACGGCAGAGGTCTGCAGACTTCCGTCGTCCATCCCGGGTGCTGGCGTAACGACGGAGATGTCCTCAAGATGAGGCCGCGTCGCACCTCGCGCCGTCGTCGTGAAACACGCGGGAACATGCGTATGTCCAACGAGGCAGATCGACTCACCAAGCCAGAAAAACGCATCAGCAGCATCTTTCACGGTCCGGAGATAATTCATGCCGTGCTCGCTTGGGATCGGTGAGTCGTGGACTGCCAAGAGGAGCCCCGCCACAGAAAAGCTCGCAGGGAGATCGGTCAGAAACTGCTTGTCTGCAGCACTGAGAACTCGCCGTGCATAGGCGATCCCCGCGCGAGCGGCTGGATTCCAACCTTTCGAAAGTTCGCCCGCAAGCACACCGTCCTCATGATTCCCGCGAATGGCAAGCCGACACGAACTTCGAACCATTTGGACACACTCGGAAGGCTCTGGGCCGTACCCCACAATATCGCCAAGGCACAGCACCGCGTCGATATCGCGTCGATCGATATCACGCAGCACTTCCTCAAATGCCACCCGATTCCCGTGAATGTCCGAAATGATCGCCAATCGTGCCATGGAACTCTTGCCTCCTCGAAATTCGAACAATGCCTACCGGTCCAGAAAGACACTGGCCTTCTGGATTGCCTTCAACTCCGGCCTCAATGCCTCGCCGCCACGCGACAGTTACTACGGAACACGAGTTGCTTATTGACTCATTTGGTCATCCGTGCTGTGATCGGGGCTTTACGTTGTTGAAAGGACGGACACCCACCATCCATTTCAGCGACCTCTCGATCCACCTGAAGAACCATTTCCGCGCGCATCGAAATCAAACCCGTCCTGCGTAATTGCTTCTGTCCACACAACCCTGCTAGGCCGCCCCAAATCCCCCCTCGGCTCCGCGTAGACAACCGAGCCGCTCAAGCACCAACTCAGCACACCACTTGGAACGCACCATCGACCGTTCGCTCAATCATGCCGCCGACCTCCAGTTCAAGCGTTGCAACGGCGATGCGCTGAATCGGCCACTCCAATGTCTGCTCAAGCTCATCAAGCCCGGCGCGCGTCGCGAGGCCGATCTCGGCAAAGACCCGTTCCGCATCCGGTGACCGTGGCCGCACCACGCCTCCTGCCGGCGCCGCGGAGGCTCGAATCTCAGAGCTACCGTTGCCACTGCGTGCGCCCCGTTTGTTTGGATGTGCCTTGCGCAGTTCGCGCCCTCCACCATCGGATGCACGCGACATCCGACGCACATTCTCGCTCGCGCCGACGGCGATCGTGCGTGCCTCGTCGAGCATCTCGCAAACATCGTCGGTCGTCGTAATCAATCGTGCCCATCCCTCGCGAATCGCACGATGGCAACCTTCACTGAGAGCGCTATCAATCGGCCCGGGAACACACCCCACATCGCGCGAAAGATCGTCGACCGCAATGCGGGCCGTCAGCAACGCGCCGGAGCGCTGCGCTGCCTCGACAACGAGTACGACAAGCGAGATTCCGGCAACGATGCGGTTGCGCCGAGGAAAGAGTTCCGCGCGGGGAAGCACATCAGCGGACTGCTCCGTAATCACCGCACCTCCGCCCTCGACGATCGCATCGAACAATGATGCGTGTTCTGGCGGATAGGGGTGATGGAGCCCGGCAGCGAGCACTGCGATCGTACGACCACGAGACCGAAGCGCAGCCCGGTGCGCCTCGGAGTCGATCCCGCGCGCGCCGCCGGAAACAACGGTCACTCCGCGCGACGCAAGGTCGGCAGCAATCCGCCCAGCCTGCAGCCGACCATAGGAAGTGGCACGACGCGATCCAACGATCGCGACGGCTGGCTCAGGCGCCGCCGCCAATGCACCGCGCACAAACAAAATGGCTGGCGGATCCGGTGCGGCGCGGAGGAGATGTGGGTACTCCTCGTCGTGGACACCGAGGATGCGCGCACCCGCGCGGGCTGCAGCGTCGCGGTCGCGCTCTGGCGTCGCACGGCGCGCATCGGCCAAAATCCGGGCTGCTTCACCGGGGGCGACCCGCAAGGCCTCCGCGAATACAGCCGCATCGGCCTCAAGCGCCGCCGCCACACCACCAAACGCATCACGCAACTTCGCGACCCGCGCCGGCCCCACGCCGCCCACTGCGAGAAACCGGAGCACCGCGTCGGTCTCACTGGTTGTGGCGCAACAGTCCGCACAAATCGTGTGCTCTGAAGGATGCGCGCGTGCCGTTGGCTCGAAGGAAGCGGATGGGAAATGGTTCACGCGTCGCAAACTAGCGCGCAAAAAACCGTGATCTGATGACCACACCTGTTCCCCGACATTTTCTGAAAAGTTTCGATTTCCGCCACCGCGAGGGAGATTCAGAAGGCGCGAGGATCGCGGGTATCGATCCATTGCGCGTCGTCGAGGCCATGAAAGAGACTAAGCGTGTCAAGTGCGCGGTCATAGGCATCGGGCCGTGCCGCGGATATCTCGACCTCCTGCTCCCCAACACACGACTCCGTCCGGGCAGCGACGGAAGTGGCCTCATCCTCGTCCACATCGTCTTCGGTCACATCGTCCTCGGTCACATCGTCCTCGGTCACTTCCTGTTCGACCACGATGTCTTCGACTACGACGTCTTCCACCACGACGTCTTCCACCACGACGTCTTCAACTACGACGTCTTCCACCACGACGTCTTCAACCACGACGTCTTCGACTACGACGTCTTCCAGCACGTCGTTCTCAAACACGAAATCCGCCTCGACTGCCTCAGTAACCGCGACGCCACTTGCCAAGTGCTCAGCGCTCGATGCGTCAAAATCGATTGAATCAATAAGCGCAATTGGCAGAACAGCATTGCTGCGAATCACCTCAGGCGACGCGTCCGATGGATGAGCTCCGGCGATCGCTCCGCGAGCTGTTCGCGCAAGATCAAACTTGCGTTCCGGGCGACTTCGCACACGGTCACCCTCGGTCGTCGGACCGAACACAAGCCCGAGGAAAATCAAAAAGACGCCACTCGCCAATACCCACAGCCGCCGGGGGCCCGTCGCAAGCCGCGAGAGGAGCGTGTCGGGATACGGGGACACGACCGGAACCTCAAGCGGTTCCGATGCATCAATCCAACTCGACACTGTCTCGTTCATGGACGGCAGCATGAGGTACGGACGCTCGTCGACCGCCATGCGGTTGAGCTGGCTCGCCGCGAGGCGGCGAACAAGTTGCGTCTCGCCTTCGTCGATCGCCTCCACGAATCCCTCGTACGCGGCAAGCCTTCGCTCTGAATGTTCAAGTAAAGCGCGATGAACCTCGAGCGAACCGCGGAGTTCATGCAGATCACGCTGCGCGGGAATGAGCACGCCAGCAACGATGAGACCGATGCCAGTGACGACGAAGGGCCAGCCCGGATCGAACTGAAACAGCGAACGCCGCGGATGCTGCGGGCTCTGCTTGCTTGCGAGGTTCCCCGCTGTTTCGATCGTGGTTTCAGAGCTCTCCATGCGGCGTCGTTATCGACGCAATGTACGCAGTTCCTGCAGTTTCGTGTGGCCTGCGCGGACACGCCAGACCTGCCGCGCGACAACTCCGCCTCATTGGGCAACTTCCCCAATCGAAGTGCATCGCTCGCCGATCCGCGTCCTCGCCTTCATTCACGCCAACCTGCCGCCGATTGCTGTCCTGCACTCCATCCTGGTGTGCCCGCATCTGCGGTTCGCGAGTCGTCCAACGGAAGGTCTCACCGATGGGGTTGAAAGCCTCGATCAACGCAGCCGCCAAAGCCGCCGTCCTCACCGACGCCGGCGATCTTCAGAGCCTCGTCGTCCTCGGCGATCTGCTCCGGCAACTTTCCACCGATGCGGCGAGCGAGGGCATCGCCGAAGTCGCCGATCGGTCGGCCGAAGCCGCGGATCTCAGTGAGCGGATCGTGATGCGTCAAGTCGACGATGTCGATGCCGCTTTCCGAAAAGTCATGGAGGCGATCCGCACTTGTGACAGCGCCTGCGAACGAGCCAGCGCCCCACCTCGCGAGCCAGCCGATCCGGAGTTGCTCCTGGCTTGGGTTGCGAGCTGCGAATCAATGCTCCCTGAAATCGAGCACCTCGCAGTGATGGCGGAAACGACGGGATTCGTTGGCGAAACTGCAGCCGACATCCGTCGCCGAATCCACACCCTGAAGGGCGAGTGTGGCGTCCTCTCGCTCTGCGAGGCCCAAACGCTCTGCCACGACCTGGAGACGCTCATGGACGCCTCCGCGGATCGATTTCCGATTGAGGCTGTCCTCGCGGTCTGCGACTGGATGAAATCCCTGATTGGTGCCCTTGGCAACGATCCATCCGCGCAAGAGCCCGACACCGCTGCGGTTCGCGCGTCGCTCGCGCACCCATCGCCCGAACAGATCGCGACGACTATCAGTGAGCCCGCAGGACTCGCTGAGCCAACGGCTGACTCGACCAGCGATCCATTCGCCGATCTCGCAGCAATCCCCGTCGACGAGCGTGTGACGATCAACCTTGAACACGCGGACGAAAATGTCGGGGACTTCGCGCTTGAGGCGCGCGAACACCTCGCAAACGCTGAGGCCGCCGTCCTCTCCATCGAAGCCAATCCGGGCGACCCCGAGCAAGTGAATGTCGTCTTCCGTGCGTTCCACACCATCAAGGGCGTCGCCGGATTTCTGAATTTGCCACGCATTGTTGAAGTAGCGCACGCTGCTGAATTTCTCCTCGACAAAGTCCGATCAAACAAAATCCCACTTACTGCGCATGTGCTCGAATTGGTGCTCGCGTCCAGTGACATGCTTGGGCAACTCATCGGCATGCTTTCTGGCGGTGACGCTGCGCGCGAACGCGAGTTAAAGATTCTTGTCCGGCGCCTCGAAGCCGCATGCGAAGGCCGCATCCTTGGGACAATCGACACCAAGGGAAGCACCGCACCGATTGCCTCAACAGTGACGGCGGCACGCACGACTTCCCCCGCCGGCGCAGCAACAACCTCCGAGCCGAAATCCGACACCATCAGCACGATCGGCGAGTCCGCCGCAGTCGCCGAAGCCTCGAATTCGCTCAGCAAAACGCACGCAACTGCGAAGGCCGATCAAACCGTCAAGGTCTCGACCCAGCGCATGGATAGCCTCGTGAACCTGGTCGGCGAGCTCGTCATCGCACAATTAATGGTGATCCAAGATCCAATTGTCGGCAATCTGCACGACCAACGCGTCCAGCGAAACCTGTCGCACCTTGGCAAGATTGTCCGTGACTTGCAAGAGACTTCTATGAGCCTCCGCATGGTCACGCTGAAGTCGACCTTTCAGAAAATGGCTCGACTCGTGCGCGATGTTGCTGCCAAGGCCGGCAAGCGCATTCAGCTTGAGGTCGAAGGCGAGGACGTCGAACTCGACCGCAACGTGGTCGAGGAAATTGGCGATCCGTTGGTGCACATGATCCGCAATGCATGTGACCACGGCATCGAGCCGACTGACGAGCGACGCGCCGCTGGAAAGCCTGATCACGGAACTCTTCGACTTCGTGCGTCGCACTCTGGCGGATCGATCGTGATCGAAGTTGAGGACGACGGCCGCGGATTGAGTCGGGAACGCATCATCAGGAAATGCCTTGAAAAAGGCCTCATCGACCCATCGCGAAACCTTGATGAGATCCCAGAAAGTGAAGTGTTTAACTACATCTTCCTTCCTGGATTCTCCACCGCGGAAAAGGTCACCGATATCTCTGGTCGGGGGGTCGGGATGGATGTCGTGCGCCGCAACATCGAAGCACTCCGAGGTTCAGTCGAGATCCACTCCACGACTGGAAAGGGTTCCGTGTTTTCGATGCGCCTGCCACTGACCATGGCGATCATCGATGGCATGGTTGTGCGTGTAGGCACACAACGCTACATCGTTCCAACACTCAACATTGAAAGATCATTCCGACCGACGGCAGCGCAACTCACCGTCGTGCTCGGAAAGGGCGAAGTCGTACAGGTCCGTAATGGCCTGCTCCCCATTTATCGCCTCCAACGCATGTTCAACCTCGATGAGGGCACGCGCGAGCTTGAGCAAGGTCTCTTGCTCATTCTCGAAAATGGAAAGCGCCGAGCGTGCGTATTTGTCGACGAAATCCTCGGGCAACAGCAAGTCGTCATCAAAAACCTCGGTGAATCTCGACCACAAATCCGCGGAGTGTCTGGCGGCGCGATTCTCGGCGACGGTCGCGTCGCGCTGATCGTTGACGTCGGTGGACTCCTCGAGAGTGCCACGACCCCCGCCAACTCCGCAGCCTGAACCAGCAACACCACCACGCAAGGAACCAAAGCCATGGCGATCATTGACCGAAACGAAACCAACGCCCGTGAATCACGCGGCGCAAACGAAAACAAGTTCCTTTCCTTCTGCCTCGGAAGCGAGCACTTCGGCGTGGAAATTCTTCGTGTCCGAGAGATCATCGGTCTACTCGCGATCACTCCGCTTCCGCAGACTCCCGCGTATGTCCGAGGTGTGATGAATCTCCGCGGCCGCATCATTCCGGTCATCGATTTGCGACTGCGTTTCGGCTTGCCTTCCACGGAAGCAACGAAAGAAACATGCATCGTCGTACTCGAAGCTTCCGAGCAAGATGGACCCCAAACCGTCATGGGTGCGATCGTTGACAGCGTGCGCGAAGTTCAGGACATCCCGCGTTCGGCAATCGAACCCCCGCCGGAGTTTGGATGCGAGATTCCACTGCGATACATCCTCGGAATGGGCAAGGTGAAAGAGAAGGAGAAGGACCGCGTTGTGATTCTTCTTGAGATTGCCGAGGTCATCGCGATACGCGAACGCGCTCAGATCGCGGGCGCCATCAAAGATGTTGAGCGCCGCGCAGCCTGAGCGCCCGCCAACGCCGTTACCGCAGTACAGACCGCGACTCGAAACGAGCCTAGAGGGCACCATGTCCACACTCACCGAAACGACATTTAAGCGCATCGCAGACATCGCCCGTCGCCGATGGGGACTCTCACTCGGCGAGCGCAAGATGCAACTTGTCGCCAATCGTCTCACCTCCCACCTTCGCAAAGCTGGCGGTGGCGAGATTGAGGACTACGTGCTTCGCCTCGAACGAAATCCCACCGAAGAGGACATGCTCGTTCTCTTCGACATTCTCTCGACGAATGTCACGAGTTTCTTCCGCGACCCAGCGCACTTCGCCTTCCTTGAGCGCGAACTCTACGCTGGACTTGCAAAGGGCACTCTTGCGTTACCAGGCAAGCGACTCCGCATCTGGTCCGCAGCATGTTCCATCGGTGCTGAGCCCTACTCGCTTGCAATGCAGGTGCTTGAACTGCTCCCTTCATCGCTTGGTTATGACGTGAAGATTCTCGCGACCGACCTCTCGAACAAGGCTCTGACGGGCTGTCGTGAAGGCGTCTACACCGAGACACAACTCACCGGTCTCTCGCCCGAACGCCGAGCGCGCTTCCTCAAAAAGGTTGATCCACCGAAGGGTGCGACTGGAACCGCCACGCACACTCCGATGTGGCGGGTCACCGATGAGGTGCGCAGAATTGTCGAGGTTCGTAGGCAAAATCTCGTCGAACCCTACACCGGACTCGGCCCGTTCGATGTGATCTTTCTTCGAAATGTCATGATCTACTTCGACCGCGACACACGCCGAGAGGTGGTCATGCACATGCACGGCGTTATGCGACCGGGCAGCATTCTCGCGGTTGGTAGCGCCGAGACCCTCTCCGGACTTGATGTACCTCTCCGCGGCGCTGCGCCAGGGATGTACCTCCGTTGAACAATTCACACCAGCAACCATCGGATCGAGGCGCATGATGTCGCGAAGCCCATCCCTTCCATTCAAGAACGACCCCCCGCGCGCGGGCGAGATCGATCGCGGCGCAGCTCGGGATAAGGTCGTCGTCGGAGTCGCGGATCTTGCCGTTGTGCGCGATGCTACGAAGTCGATCGTGACCTACGCGCTCGGCTCCTGTATTGGCGTGACGGTCTACGATCCAGTTGCCAAAGTTGGCGGCATGCTGCATTTCATGCTCCCGGAATCGACGGTCAACGCGGAGAAGGCACTGGCAAACCCAGCGATGTTTGCGGACATCGGCGTGCCGCTCCTTTTCCAAAAAGTGATTGAAGCTGGAGCCCGGCGCGAGCGCCTCATCGTGTGTGCGGCTGGTGGTGCTGAAGTCCTCGCCGACGATGGACACTTCCGCATCGGCAGCCGAAATCGCACGATTCTCCGCAAGATCTTCTGGAAGCAAAATCTCTTGCTCGCAGCCGACGATACCGGTGGCCAACACAGCCGCACGCTGACGCTGCGACTTGCCGATGGTGTCATCAACATTCGCGCGCAAGGAAAGGAGACGCAACTGTGGCCACATTAAACGACGCACTCGCGACGCTCGACACGCTACCGGCACTGCCAACCACAAGCATCCAACTCGTCGGCATGCTCGCGAGCGGTGGCCGTGAGGCGGATCTTCGCGAAATCGAAGCCATCATTCGTCACGACGAGTCCATCGCAGCGACGGTGCTGAAACTTGCGAACTCCGCAGCATTTTCCAGCCCCGGTCGTACGTTCTCACTCGGCGAGTCGGTTCGCAGACTTGGCTCACGTACGCTTTGCCGCATCGCGCTCGAGACACAAGTTTCCGGCACGCTTGCCAATGCTGGACGGTCGTACGGACTTCGGCGTGGATCGCTCTCGCAATGCGCCGCGGGTGGTGCTCTTGCCGCGGATACACTCGCCCGTCGTCACCGGATCGACCCTGAACTCTGCTTTGTCGCAGCGCTTCTACGTGATATCGGCAAACTCGCAATTGACGCTCTCGCTGGCCCTGAAGCGTTGGAACAGATCGCCGCACAGGCGGACGCTCGCCCGTTTCTTGCGTATGAGCGCGAAGCATTCGGCGCAGATCATGCAGAACTCGGCGGCATTCTTTGTGAACGCTGGGGGTTGCCCTCTGAAATCTGCGGCGCCGTCCGCGGCCATCACGAGCCACCGTCCCACCCGGCAAGTGCCGTCACCGACATCGTGCACGCGGCAGATTGTGTCGCCCGCTGGGCCGGACTCGGCCTTGGATGCGACGGGCTTCTCTATGTCTTCGATTCGGCAGCGCGTGAGCGGCTGCACACTACACGCGATGAACTCGAGGCCCTCGTCGCTGACGTGCTCTCCGCCTCGACACCTCAAGCAACTCGCGACCTTCACTCGCTTCGGAGCACCGCATGAACCACCAACTGCAATGCCATGTTCTCATCGTCGACGACTCGCCGATTCTGCGTGCCGCGATCAAAAAGGTCGTCAAACTCGCTGGTATCAGCGAGGATCGGATCTTTGAAGCCGGAAATGGTGTCGAGGCACTCGAGGTGCTGGAAACAGTTTGGATCGATCTTGTGCTGCTTGATCTCAACATGCCAGTGATGGATGGAGAAGAGTTCGCCCGCGAACTTCGCAAGCGCGAAGATCTCAGCGATGTTGCCGTGGTGGTGGTCTCCACTGAGGCAAATCGCGAGCGCCTCGATCGCATGAGAAACCTTGGCGTCGCCCACACACTTCGCAAACCATTCGAACCAGAGGATCTCTGTCGGCTCATCGCGGACGTCCTTGGAGTCAAGCCTTCTTCCTCGCTTGGAGAAATGTGATGCCAAACAAACCAACGACTTCCAACCTCGATTCCACATCGCTCTCGCGACTCGTGATCGATGCGCTTGAGCGTACAGCGTTCGTTCTTGCTGATCCATGCGAAACTCCTGAAGCGCTCCCGCCCGCAGACACGTTCGCTGCGATCGATTTCCGCGGTCCAGAGGATGGCGGTATCGACCTCCGCGCAAGCCGATGCTTTGCACGAAATCTTGCTGCGAGCCTCTTGGGCGTTGATGCGTCGGAGATTGCTGACAACCAAGCTGAAGAGGCCCTTCGCGAACTTGCGAATATCGTCGGTGGCTCTGTGATCACTGCGCTTGGCGGCGACGATTGCCGCTTCTCGCTCGGGCTTCCCACTCTTGGGGCCCGTGATCCAGGCGCGAATCCGACTGCATGCGTGCTCGACGCTGAAGGCGAGCGACTTGAAGTGATCTGTCACCACGCACCCGCTGCGTGAACTCTGGAGTCCCGCGCCATGGCCGACATGAAAAATTCCGACGCTCGTACCTCACCTGAAAAAACGACGCGTAACTCGCGCGTCTTAATCGTGGATGACAGCGCCATTGTGCGTCAGGTGCTGCAAGCACAGCTCGCGCGTCAGCCTGGTATTGAGGTGGTTGGAACCGCCGCAGATCCGATCGCGGCGCGTGAGAAAATCCTTGCGCTCAGCCCTGATTGCGTGGTGCTTGATATCGAGATGCCGCGCATGGATGGACTTACTTTCCTCCGCAAGTTGATGAAGTTTCATCCAGTTCCGACGATCATCTGCAGTTCGATCACTCCGCGCGGATGCGCACTCGCTCTCGAATGCCTTGAGGCGGGCGCGCTTGAAGTGGTGTCAAAGCCCGGCGGAAACTTCTCCGTCGGCGATGTCGCCGCACGACTCGGCGAGCTCGTTCGTGCAGCGCTGCATGCGCCGATGCCACGCGCGTCAAGCATTTCACGCCCTACATCCGTGATCGACATCCCCGAGAAACCAAGCGAACGGCTGAGTACAACTCACGGCGAAAAACCTGCACTCACGAGTGCCCTTCGCGCTTCAATCGCTGCAGGCCTTCCGAATCCAGTCTTCCGACCGGGGCTCTCTGATCGGCTTATCGCAATCGGTACTTCGACAGGCGGCACCGAAGCACTTCGAACCGTACTCTCTGCGCTGCCCGCAGAAACGCCACCAATTCTTATGGTGCAACACATGCCCGAAGGCTTCACGAAAGCTTTTGCCGACCGACTCAACAGCCTCTGCCGCATCCGCGTGAAGGAGGCCGAAGATGGAGATCCTGTCCTCGCTGGCTGCGCGCTGCTCGCGCCGGGAAGTCGTCACATGCGCCTCGTGCGCGATGGTGGGCCAGCTTGCGGCAAGTGGATCGTTCGCGTCGCCGACGGGCCTCGTGTCCTTCGCCATAAGCCGTCGGTCGAGGTGCTCTTTGAGAGTTGTGCGCAATATGCAGGAAATCGCGCGATGGGAATCATCATGACCGGCATGGGAAATGATGGTGCCGCGGCCCTGCTCTCAATGCGAAAGGCTGGTGCTGTCACGGTCGGACAAGACGAGCAAAGTTGCATCGTCTACGGCATGCCTCGCGAAGCAGCACTCTGCGGCGCGCTACAACTCGTCTCACCTCTCGACCGGATCGCAAAGCACATCGCTGACTTCACAAACGGGGCGCTCACCGCGCAGGCTGCATGAAGTGTCTCAGGTCGCAGTGATGGTGCATCCGCGAGCAGTGGATGAATGCTGAACTCTCCGCGTGCATTGCATCACCTCACGACTCAACGCTGTTCGTCGCGGCCTCTCCGTATCGATCCAAGACTCATCCACAAAAGTGCACAGCGGCAGGCTTCCGGCCTGCCGCTGCGCTTCAACGCTCGATTGCATTCACGCGAGCTTCGGGAAGCTCGGCTGTCCCTGCTCATTCGGTTTCGCTGCAAGGTCCTTGACGACCTTCACAAGATCCTTGACATGCTGCGCGCTCTCCTTGAAGAGGGCCAGTTCGTCCGCATTCATCTTGATCTCAACGATCTTTTCCATGCCGCCCTTGCCGAGCACGCATGGCACGCCGACGAAATACCCCGCGCCTTTCGCGCCCGGCGCGACGCCGAATGCGTCCTCGCAATAGGCGGCGCACGGGAGGATGCGCTTCTTATCCTTGATGATCGCCTCGGCCATCTGAATCACGCCCGACGCAGGCGCGTAGTACGCCGAGGTGCCCATGAGCTGGACGATCTCGCCACCGCCAACCTTCGCGCGCTGGACGCACTTATCGATCGTCTCCTTCGACAACAACTGATCGATCGGGATGCCGTGCACGCTGGTGAAGCGCGGCAGTGGAACCATATCGTCGCCGTGGCCGCCGAGGAGCAGCGCCTGGATGTCCTCGATAGAGCAGCCAAGTTCCATCGAGAGGAACGCGCGGAAGCGCGCCACGTCGAGGCAGCCAGCCTGCCCAAGCACGCGGTGCGCCGGGAAGCCGGAAGCCTTCCACGCTGTGTACACCATTGCATCCAGCGGGTTCGAGAGCACGATGATGATGGAATTCGGGGCGTGTTGCGCGACCTTTTCTGCGACGCTCGACACGATGCCCATATTCGTCACGATCAAATCATCGCGGCTCATGCCCGGCTTGCGTGGGATGCCGGCGGTGATCACAACGATGTCGCTTCCTTCAATAAGCGTGTAGTCGCTGCCACCTGAGATATTGCAATCGAAGCCCTCGATCGGCGCGCTCTCATAGAGGTCGAGCGCCTTCCCCTTGGCAACGCCGTCATTGATATCGATGAGGACGATGTCCCCAAGTTCCCTCGAGGCGGCCCAGACTGCGCAGGCTGCTCCGGTGTTGCCTGCTCCGATGATCGAGATCTTCGCGCGACGCATGTGCATTCGACTCCGTGACTGTGGTGTGCGTTCGTTTGTCAGAAGGACATCTTCCAAATCCAGCGCCAGATTGCGCGGAAGGGGGAAGATGATAGCGGCCGACGCGGTTCGCGCGGGAAGGTTCGAAACAACACCGTGGGGACTGAGCAAGCCAGAGTTTGAATGCCTACGGCCCGGGGAGCTACTTCTTTGTTCCTGAAGAGATTCGGTCAGAGAGCGAAAGCAAAATCGCCGAGATGACAAAGACCATGTGGATCCCGCTCGACCACCACAAAGTGCGCTCATCGGCTTTCTCAACCTGCATGAATACCCGCAGAAGTTGAATTGCGCTGATCGCAACAATCGAGCCAAAAACCTTCTGTTTCAGACCTGATGCATCAAGCTTCCCGAGCCAACTCGGACGATCTGCCCCTTGCAAATCAAGCTTTGAGATCGAGTTTTCGTAGCCACTCAAGACAACCATGAGTACAAGATTGGCCGTGAGCACCACGTCAATCAGCGACAAGACAAGAATCGTCGTTTCAGCCTCCGTGAGCGTCGTCATATGAAGAAGCAGATGCGACAACTCCCGACCAAATTGAACGAGCAACGCGACCAAAGCCAAAACAAGCCCGAAGTAGAACGGGAGGAGGAGCCAGCGGCTCGAGAAAAGTGCGCCTTCCAGAGCCCGCTCTGCTGCACCCGCCCGTGGAACATCTACTTCACTCGCACCGGACAAATCTGTCTGTGACTGCGTTTCATCCGCCATGACCAACTCCTCACCGAAGATTGAATGAAGGCGTCAAGCAACCTAACCCTGGCACAACATAGCGCGAATGAACAGAGAACTCTGCACGATCGGACCCTTTGAATCATGGTGTGATCCTGCGCGCGACGGCCCTAAAGCAAAACAGCCGCCAAAAACAACACGGCCGCCAAAAACAACACGGCCGCCCATGTATTGGGCGGCCGTGTGCAGTGCGCCAGAAAGGACTCGAACCTTCGACCTCACCCTTATCAGGGGTGTGCTCTAGCCAGCTGAGCTACTAGCGCGTCTCGACAGCGACGTCGGAGGAGGAGTATAGCGAAGCATGCGAATGGTCGCAACGCCTCAAGGCCACATCGAAATCGCCAAAAACCGCGCACAGATTTGGTGCGGTTACGTCAGGTCATCAGTTACCACACCGCAATATCGCCGATGAGTGGCTCGACCAAGTCCTTCATGGACACGATTCCAAGCGGTCGATCGGGGCGCTCTGCAACGATTGCGAGTTGAACACGATCGCGACGCATGCTCTGAATCGCCTCAAGCGCGACAATGTCCGGGTGGAGCGTGACGACCGCCCGCATCAATGCACCGGTGAGCGCGGAGGGTTGACTGATGTGGTCGATTGCTGCAACGACACCAATCACCTTCCCTCCACCGTCAATCACAGGCAGCCGACTTGCGCCGCTTTGGAGAAAAATCTTCGCACGTTCAGCGGGCGTCGCACTGCTATGAACCTTCGCGACTGACTTCCAAGGCTTCATCTCCTGCCTAACTGTAATCCCACGCATACTGAAGACTCGGTCGGCAAAGCCGAGCTGTGTCTCGCTCAGTCCTTCGCTCCCCGCGCCCTCGGCCAGCAGCGCCGCGACGCGCGCACGTGATTCAAGAAACTCGTCTGTCGGGCGACCACCAAACAGTCGGGTCGCCAGCGTTCCAAGACCGACCACGATCGGCACGATGCCCGTGACCGTCAAAAGGATTCGTAAACCCGTCAGCAAAATCGCGTACCGCGGCATCCACCGATCGGCATACACCCGAAACAAATCCTTTGGAAGCACTTCCCCAAAGATGAAGACAACCGGAACGAGGACCAACAGATCGAGCAAAACCGCCTGAAACTGGCCAAATCCGAGTCCATCGAAGATCTGTGACACTCCGAAACTCGCTATCCAGCCAGCGATCGCGTTCGCGACGAGCAATGTTGCCAACATACGTTTTGGACGCGCATACTCGACAGCCAATCGGCTAGCGCCAGCATCACCGCGCGCTGCACGAATGGAGAGCCGCACGCGAGACAATCGGTACATCCCCGTCTCAAGTCCAGCAAGTAGGCCCGCCGCAAGGATTCCGCCGACGGACAAGACACCGAATGCGACGATTGCTGCGGTACCAATGACCTCAGTTGATGCGAGTACCGGCGCAATCAAATTACAGCCGCCGATCATGGTTTCGCCTCTGACCTTCGCAACGAGACCAAAACGCTTCGAATACGAGCGCCCTCGACGACTTCCACTTCGATCCGAAGATTTGCAAACTCGATTGCATCGCCGACTTTGGCAATTCTGGAGAGACGCTGCATCACGAGACCCGCGACCGTACTCGCCCTCGGTGAAATCACGCGAGCACCAAAGAGATCGCTCCAACGTGAAATTGCCATCTCGCCACTCACTCGCCAAATTCCCTCGACAACCTCGGTCGGTGCGTCAACGACGCGTTCATCGGTACCGGCGATATCACCGACAATCTCTTCTACGCAATCCTCAAGTGCGACGATCCCTGCTGTTCCGCCGTACTCATCGACGGCAATCGCAAGTTTGCTGCCCGTGCGACGAAAGTGCTCCAACAGTTGTTCGAGCGACGCAAGCTCTGGGACAAATCGTGGAATGTCTATGCACTCCGTCCTCGATGGCCGCACCGCTGCCAAGAAGTACCGTTTGAGGTCAAGGATTCCAACGATGTCATCGACATCACGTCCGACGACTGGAAGATGGGTGAGACGCGCAATCGTCGCTGCATCCACAATATCCGTATCTGTCGCATCCATTTGAATCGAGGACATATCAACACGCGGTGTCATGACATCACGCACTCTCAACTTCCGCAGCCGCATGACACCTTCGATTGCATCGCGCTCACCGACATCGATCGAACCCTCGCTCGCCGACTGCGCGAGCAAGGCTGCCAATTCGGCCGCATTGACGACGCCCTGTGGCTGCGTACTGGCCGCCAATCTCCCAAGTGGCGAGAGAACATAAGAGTCAATAGCCTCAGCTACTGGACCGACGACAGTGCAGAACAGGGTCGTCGGAACCACAGCGAATCGAGCAGATCGTGTTCGATCTGCATTTCCCACGAGTTTGGGAAGAACCTCTGCCGAGAGCACCATTCCAAACAGCGACAATCCGGCGACGAGCAGCGAGTACAAAAGTGAATGTTCGAAGCTTGTCACCAGAACCGAGCTCACGACGAGATACGCGGTGCTCACGACGAGAGAGCCGAGCATCGTTCCCACGAGTAAAACGCGCGGACGCGAAAGCAGTCCATCAACCATCGCCGACGATTTGGGATGCGCCCTCCGCAGTACAAGCCGCTCCGCGGGAGTCAGCGCGAAATACGTCGTCTCGACAAAGGAGAAAAATGCCATCGATGCGAGCAGTGGTGGAAGTGCGCACAGCAACGCGATGTCTGCCGACGAAAATGAAGGAAAGTCGACTTCAAGCGTGGAAAAGAACGCCTCGAACATTAGCAACCGCCAGCCTCAGACTCGCGATCCAGTTGCTCGAGCATGCGATCAAACGATCGAACCACATTCATCTGGGTTCGGATCTCCGAAGCCCTCGACGAAGTCATCAACCGCATATCGCTCGCCAAGTCCTCGAATCCTGCCGCGATAGTTGTGAGAGCGATTCCCCGCCGCTGTTCTGCTTCGGCTCGAAGGCTCGAAAGTGCATTTCGATCCCCTTGCGCCTCATCGGCGCGTTCCCGCAACTCCATCATCTCCAGAAGAAACCCGTCAGGAAGTCGCAGGTCCCCCGTCCCCGAGCAACCTCCAACCGAGAGGAGTACATCGGCTCGTGAGAGCGGATCACGAAGTAGGTGATACGCTCGATTGGCGTCGGAAGCGGCCTCCACTGAACCATCGGCATCAGGGTGTTGTGCTGCAAGAAGGCGCATCCACGCTGTTCGCAGTACGCTCGCGGAAACGTCAAAGCGACGGGGCAGGCCCAAGACTTCAAACGGTGTAAGGGCCGCACGCTCGGAGAAATGCTGAGAAAACGGTTGGTACGGATCCGGCATAGGTCGCTTCGCAATTGTGACATGGAAGGACGCCTCGCACATTGCGCCCTCGAGAACCCACGCCCCGACCGTTGCCGACCAGAAACTCCTTTTGTTATCAGTACAACTTTGTCGGGCTACACCAAAAATTGGTCGGCCAAACAAAAAAATCTTTCGAACTCAACGGAACCGGAGGAACAACGGCTTGACAGCGTTGCAGATCCTGTATGCTTAACCATTGACCGCACGACTGAACGTCAGTCCACCGCGCGTCGAGAATTCACTTAGGCCATGTACTCTTTGTTTCCGTACATGGCGTGACCTGGCCCAGGAGGCCAGAAATGTTCAAGATCTTTGTAGGCAATCTCAATTATCGTACGACTCCTGAAGGGCTTCGTGAAATCTTCTCGGCGCATGGAGAGGTGCTGGATGTGTTCATCGGGACAGATCGCGAAACGGGCCGCTCGCGCGGGTTCGGCTTCGTGACCATGGGTTCGAAGGAAGCCGGAGCGGCTGCCATCGAAGGCCTCAATGGTAAAGACTTCGAAGGCCGCGCCCTCGTGGTGAATGAGGCTCAGCCTCGTGCTCCTCGTCCAGGTGGTGGCTTCGGCGGCGGCGGCGGCGGTGGCGGCGGCGGCGGAAGCCGTGGCGGCTTCGGCGGCGGCGGCGGCGGCGGTGGCGGCGGTCGCGGCTTC
>CAMDMA010000029.1 GCA_945902075.1 Candidatus Kuenenia stuttgartensis
GGAAACGGAGCGCGCGGCTTTACTATGTGCCGATGCCGACCTTCGCCTACATCGCCAGAAGTGCTGACGGACGCCGCGTCGCAGGTCGCGCGGATGCGGCCAACGAGTCGGCGGTGCTTGGTGATCTTGCGGTGCGTGGGCTGTCGCCCATTAGCATTGCAGTCGCGGCCTCTCAGCGACCAGGTGGTCGCGTGAGCGTGCGCGCGCTCTCTGGAAGCTACCGCCAACTGTCTGAACTCCTGCGCTCTGGCGTGCCACTCCTTCGCGCGCTTCGCCTACTTGCACGCGGGAAATCGAGTCCTCCGCTTGCGCGAGCTTGGGGCACGGTTGCCGACGGGCTCGCCGCGGGCGAGCGCCTTGGCGATGCGATGGCAAAGGAAGAGCGGACCTTCGCACCAGTACATGTGGCGATGGTGCGCGCGGGCGAGCGCGGAGCATTTCTTGAGCCGGTACTCGCTCGTCTCGCAACGCTGCTCGAGCAGCAAGCCGATTTGCGCGCGCGTGTCGTTGGAAATCTCCTCTACCCCGCGGTACTCCTTCTTGTCGGCGTCGGTGTGGTCATCGCGTCACTCATCTTCTTTGTGCCGAAATTCGAGGAGTTTTTCTCGAAGATGCCTGATCTGCCCTTTGCGACACGGCTGCTTCTCGGCGCAAGTTCAGTGTTGACCGCCAATGCCGCAATATCGACTGCGATGATCATCGGTGTCGGCATCGCTGCATTCCTCACGCTCCGAAATGCACGCGTACGCATGAGCCTCCTCAAGCGCGCGATGCGGCTTCCGTACCTCGGCTCGCTCTTTGCGGCGATCGCAGTCGCCCGGTTTGCGCGCATGCTCGGGACACTTCTTGAGAACGGAATTCCGATGCTGCAGGCTCTGGAGATTGCCCGTGATTCCGCAGGAAATCCAATTCTTGCTGCCGCTATCACTCGTGCCGCGGAAGCGGTCAAGCATGGAGAGCCGCTCTCTGCGCCGCTTTCCGCCAGTGGTCTCTTTGCAGATGACGTGATTGAGATGATCGCTGTTGGCGAAAGCGCAAACAATCTGCCATCGGTGCTCGTTCGGCTCGCGGATACGCTTGAGTCGCGCATCGATCGCATGCTCGCGATGCTCTTGCGGCTCATGGAGCCAGCGATGCTTCTTGTCATCGCAGGTGTCGTAATGTTCATTTTCCTCGCGCTGGTCGTGCCAATGATGCAGCTGTCATCGCAACTTTGAGCGACTGATAAGTCTCGATATCCCCAGCATGATTTCGATGGCGCTTCTCTCACCCAGAGGGGACCGAAGTCGATACCCGGTTACACTTCGAATCCCCTTTCTGTTTCGGAGTCATCCATGCGCCAAATCCGTCGTCGCGGTTTCACCATCCTAGAGCTCCTCATTGTCATCGGCATCCTGCTTGCGATTGGGAGCCTTGTGCTCGTCAACGTCCTCGGAGCGAGCGAGAAAGCCGATCTCAAGTTGGCGCGTGCGCAGTTGCAGGCATTCGAGAACGCCCTTGAGACCTTTCGGGTCGAGATGAAGCGTTGGCCGACGGACGACGAGGGCCTCGCCGTGCTTTGGTCGAAGGAAGCGGTTTCTTCTGATGAGGAGAAGTCCAAGTACGGAGGGCCGTACTTGAAGGAGCCGAAGCCAAACGATACGTGGGGTAGCGCATGGATTTTCCGCGCACCAAGCACGATTATCGAGGGCGCAAACTTCGACATCATTTCGATCGGGCCAGACAAGCAAGAAGGCACCGAAGACGACATTACGAATCACGATGCACGCAAGGAGTCTGGTGACAGTGAGTTCAGTGACTTCTCCGGCTCGTCATCAGGTGGAACCGCTCCGGCGGGCGGATGATGCCGCTGTGAAAGTCGCAAGTTGAAGACGATGATGCCTGGTCAATCTCACCACCGTCAATTCCCACGCCATCGCGGCGTGACGCTTCTTGAGCTGCTTGTCGCACTCGGCATTGTGATGGCGCTCGCGGCTGTGGCTATTCCATGGACATTTGGATGGCTCGGCGGGCGCGAACTCGACAACGCCGAGGATCGGCTTGCGATGCAGATGATGATGGCCCGAGCTGCTGCGCGCGAGGGTGGCAGGGCAATCGAGATCGTGGCCGACCAAGAAGACGGATCGGGCAACATTGAGGCAAGGTGGATGCAAGTCGATGCTGGCCGCGACGCCGACGACGTTGGCGGTGATCCATCCGGAGGAAGCATCTTTTCCTTTGACGAGGCGGAGGCTGATTCGTCCATCAAGGCCGATTGGGCGCGGCTCGAACTTCCACGTGGTATTCACATTGCTTTCGGAACTGGAGAGGCCACCGAGAGTACCCAGCGCAACAAAGGTGACGCTGCACGTGACGCGGTTGAAGCACTTGAGGATTTGGGCACTGCAGATTTAAGTACTGCAAGTTCAAGAATCGCAAGCTCACGACTCGCAAGCTCACGACTCGCAGACACAGGAGTTTCATCCAACGGGGCCGTCGACGAGGAGCCTCATCAGGAAGGATCTGGCCAGACACTGGCAATTTTCTTGCCCGATGGAAGCGTCGTTGTTGCCCCGATCTTCATGCTTCGAACGGACGCCGGATTAGCACGCAAGATGCGCGTTGATCGCACAACTGGCCGTCCGCGGATAATCGAGGCCTCTGTCTCGAAGGACGAC
Source organism: Candidatus Kuenenia stuttgartensis (assembly GCA_945902075.1). Classification (GTDB taxonomy): domain Bacteria; phylum Planctomycetota; class Phycisphaerae; order Phycisphaerales; family SM1A02; genus QWPT01. The sequence continues at coordinate 2,658 of CAMDMA010000029.1, forward strand.
GATGGGGCTTCGCGCCCCGAGTTTGATGACGTCGACACGCGCCCAAAATCCGACAAGAGCGGGCGCTCAGCCACGACGCGCTAATCGCGCGAAACATGAGAAAAAATGCACCGTATGTCGCCGACCGCAGCAAGGCAGGGCCGCGTAGGAGCCATCGGTGGTGTGATGCTCGAACTACTCCTCGCGATCGCACTTTTTGTTGCGGCAGCGATCTTCACGCTCGCCGCACTTCGGAACGCACTTGATGGAACGCGGCGTGCTGAACTGCGGGCCCGTGCGACTGATCTCGCTGAGTCGCGCCTTGTCGAACTTGATGCAGGACTTGTGAGTGCAGGCGAACTTGGCGATCCGCTTTCCAACGCATCATCAAGCGAACTCTCGGTGACCGTCGAGTTGATTGCATCGTCGACAGCGTCCAGCCTTGCGCTCGCGCGGGCGACCGTGCGCGAGGTGGTCGGCGGTGTTCCGGGGCCGGTCATCGCGACCGCGGAGCGTCTTGTGGCAGCGGACGCGCGTCGTGGGGAGGAGCCCTCGCCATGAATACGAAATTGCGCGGATTTTCACTACTCGAGGCGATTGTGGCAGTTGCGATTGCGACTGCTTTTCTCTCAGCACTTGCCGTTTTCACGACGAATCTAGGTGATGCGCGCGCACGACTTGGAAAGCTCGTCGATCGCATCGAATGCGTTGATGCGGTGTTCACAGCGTGTGATCGTGCGATCGCCACTGCCGTCGTTGAGGATCCTGATCTTGGTAGCGGGATCACAGGCGAGCAAATGTCGATCCGTATCGTGCGAACGACGGTCGGACTTGGCGGTGACGGCGCAGAGCTTCTCAGTGATCGAGAGATCCACGAGCTCCGCTTTGATGAAGCATCACGAACGATTTTTCTTCGCCGAGGCGAACGCGAGGACGCACTTCCCATGCCAGCACGTGCGCTGCGGATTCGTTACCTCGCGTCAGACGGCTGGGTCGACTCGTTTGATAGTGCTGAAAGGGGGGCGTTTCCCGTTGGAATTGAGGTTTCCATTTGGTTCGACCTCGCGACTCCCGACGATGACCCGTCCGCAGGAGTTCCGCCGTTGGGTGTCGCCGACCGCACGCGCCTCTTTCGAGTGATGGGTGCACCTCGTATCGACGCACTGGCAAGACGTGCCATTCGTGATGACACCAATACAAGCGAGGCACCACAATGAATCGTCGAGGCTTCGTGTTGTTGGCGGTTCTCGTCGTGGTGGCAGCAGCCATTCTTGTGGCAACCGGCGGCATTTTCGCTGCGCGCTCTGTCACCGCAAATGCGCGTGCAGCTCAATCCGAGCAACGCATGCGCGATGCTGCTCTTGATGGCGTCGCGCTGGCAATGGACGCCCTTGGACAACAACGTCGCGCGATTCTCCGAGGCGCAAATCCGTTGCTCGATCCATCGTTACTCGTTCGTGGTGAGGGCAGCGAGCGGATCGAAGTCACCCTTTCGCCGATGTCGGGCGGGGCATTGTTTGAGAGCGAATCTGCCAAGCTCGACTTCAACGTGGCTTCTGAGGCATCGATTGATCTACTCCTTCGCGATTCCAACGAAGAATGCCGCATGCTTGTGGACGCAATGTTGGCCTCGCGCCCGCGAACCTCGATCGATGGAAGTGCAGTGTTGCTTCCGGTTTCTGAGCGTGTTCGTGTGCTGCGTGATTTGCTCGGGCCATTGCGGGAACTCGATGCAACGAACCTCTCTTCGGGGAGGCGCGATACCCAGCAAGTATCGGCTGGAAGCACTCCGCCACTCGTCTCGATCTTCACGGTGCATGCGCGCGAGTCGCTTGTCGATCGTGATGGGAATGTACGGCTTGATGTACCTTCAGCACTTGGCGGTGACGGCGTTGATGCCGAGCGTGCGGCGGCGGCGCTTCGTGCTTTCGACGACACGGAGACTGAGGCGCTTGAGCAGGCAGCGCGCACAAATGGCGTCGAGCCAGACGATGGCGCGATCGCAAAGGAACTGCTCGCGCGCGGCGTTGCCATCAATCGTGTCGCAGAGATTCTTGATCGAGCGACACTTCACGCGGGAGTCCTTGCTCCCGCTCGGCTTGACGTCCTTCGTGCGGAAGAAGCGGTGCTTTCTGCAGCCGACGGACTTGGTGCGGAAATCGCGAGCCGCATTGTCGACGTCCGCGACACGCTCGACGATGCTGAGCGTGCAGACACCTCATGGCTCGTGACGCGGCGCGTCCTCTCTGGCGAAGAGTACGCCATCATCGCGGGTCGTATTGCCAGTCGGTCGTTGACATGGCGGTTCAGAATTGTCGCAAGCGTGGTCGCTGTGCGCGACACGAACGATGGTGACGCACAGAGTCGAATGGCTGCGGTACCGGACACCGAATCTCGCGGTCCGCTCGCGGTGTACGACGCGATCGTGGATATTGGGCAACCGACACCCCGGCTCGTGTATCTCCGCGACGTTTCACTCGCGGATACGGCACGGTCACTCGCACGCGCTTCCGGTCGAGAGGAGTCGATCGCGAGCGTCGAGCGCGAGGTCGCATCGTCTGAGCGCTTTCCGCTCGCCGCATCTGCCGAATCTCCGCCAGAACTATTTTCTTCCTCTGTTGAACCTGCGACACTACCGAACCCTGATCTTCCATCGCGCGCACGTTTGAGAGCTGTGGGTCGCGATGTCGGCGGGGGGCGTTAAGTTTTCTGGATTTTTATGCAGACCCATCGCTCCGCAACAATTTCGTCGACGGACTTACCGCGTGGGCCAAGTGTCTTGTTCCGACTCCGCCGTCGGGTCGAACCGCGGATGCTCGCTTTAGAGATTGGTTCCGCTGCGTTCCGGGCGGTTGGTTGCACGCGATCTGGTTCGCGCATCGCGATTACGGCAGCAACGGAATCAGCGATTGGTGAGGGCGTGAATCTCGCGGATGTGCTCGAAACTGCTCGAATCAAGCAAACGCCCGCGATCCTCGCGCTCGCGCGCGATACCGCGCTTGTCGGAACCACCGAGTTGCCCGCCGAAGACGAGGCGGAATTGCGCGGAATGGCTCGCATCGCTCTTGCTCGCGACTACACCCCGGACGGCGTGGAGAGTCTCGGCGACTTCCAGTTTGCCCGCCGAGAAGGTGGTAGCGCGACGGTCGTCGTTGCTGCGGCTGCGCGCACCCAGATTGATCAGGCGCGCAATCGTGGCGACATCAACATTGCGCGTGTTTCGGTTCGAACGCTCGGCACGCTGGTGTTGATCCGAACCTCCGACCCACTGCGTCGTGGTACGACATTGGTTGTTGATATCGCAGGTGAGACTGTTGAATTCACTACGGCACGCGATGGCGTGTTGCTGAATTCTCGCGGTGTTTCAATCGCGGCTGACAGCAGCGAAGTTGTCGCGGCTTCAGTTATCGCGGAGTTTCGTCGGCTCCTCGTGGCGTTACGCGGCATGAGTGAGGGCTTCACACTTGATCGCATCGCCGTGTTTGCTGAGGAGAAGGTTTCGATTCTGCTCTCGGTTGAGCTCTCACGCATCGCGTCGTGCGCGGCCTCGCGGTTTGTGTCCCATGCGATGGTTGATTTGCCAGGAGTTTCCGCGAGCGAGGCTGTGCGCGGCAGTCTTGAAAAAGAGCTGAATTCAGCGCGTTGCGAATCGTTTCTCTCGTTTGGATGGCCACTTGCGGGGCTCCTTCTTGAAGATGAAGCCGCACTACGTGGTGACGGTTCCGCGATCGATCTTCTGCATCCAACGCCCTTGATCGATGTCGGTGCGCGCAGTCGCCAACGTGCTTTGGTTATCGCGGGTGTTGTCGTAATCGCTTCGTTGGCGGGTTGGACGGTCGGCTCACAAAGCTGGAGTGCCCTAGAGGATCGTCGCGACGAGCTCAAAGACAAGGCGCGCAACGCACTTCCAGATCTTCGCCGTGCAAAGCGCGATGAGTTTCGTTTAAGGCATATCGACGCATACGCATCACTCGCGCCCGCCTGGCTTGGACATTTCGAGACCTTGCGCCGCTTTGCGCCAGATCCCAATTCGGTGGTTCTCGATGGGATGACTGCGCAACTGCTCTCAGCTGAGGTCGAGTACGGAAGCGATGGTGCGTTTTCGACCCGCCCGGAATTGCGGTTTGTGATTGATGGCGAAGCCAAGGACCGTGCGACGGCCGACGCGCTACGTGACACGCTTGTGAAGGAGAAGGGGTACACCCTGGGCTCGACAGGCGCGGATGCGCGCGGTGGACGAAGGCTTCCCTCGCCGTTTGCCTACACGCTGCGGACGGGCGATCTCTCGCCACGTGGGATTGATTCCACAAGCCCGGCCTCATCCGGTAAGCCATCCGCAGAGAAGACGGAAGGGAAAGCACCATGATTGGCGCGTCCACTCTGCGAAAGTTTCGTCGCCACTGGCTTGCCGCCGCCGTCGGTAGCGCGGCGCTGATCGCGGGTTCGATGGGCTTCGTCGTTGGCGAGCGGCGACTCGCGGAAGAGCGCATCGTTGCACTTCGCGATATCGATACCTCAATCGCCGTGCTGACCGCCGCCCGCAAAAACCGTGACGAGCGATCGGCGCTCGACGCCCGAACCCAACGCGTGGTAAACAAAACGCTCGGACCTTCGCTGGAGATTGTGGATAGTGAGGTTCGACGCAGACTCAACCGCGCGTGCGAAGAATTGGGGATGTCGGAGTTCTCAGTCACGACTGGGACAACGACGATTCGAGGAACCCCCGCCAAGAAAGAGTTCAGGCGACCCGAAGAGCGGCCCTTACGCGACGAGCCAGACTTTGTTGAGGTCCAAGCGACCGTTAGCGCAAGTGGTTCCGCCGCAATGGTTTACCAACTTCTTTTTCGCATCGACGTCGAGCCGTGGACGAAGCGAATTGAGTCGGTTCGGCTCGATCCGACTGCGGATGGCGCCTCAATCAAGACCAACATCAAGCTGACAACCATCTTCTTGCCCGGGCGCGTCGCTGCGGCTCCGCTGGTGGTCGACCCTCTGGCGCTCGCTTCCGCCCAACGGTTTGCGGAATTGTTTGGGTCAAACCCGTTCCGAATCCCGCCTCCCCCGATCGCGCCGGTTGCCGCAGTGGCCAATTCGGCATCAGATGTCGGCCTCAAGCCGCAGTCCCCGACCGCGGTAGGTGCACCACTTCCAGTTACGAATCCCGCGAGTCCATTCCCTTATGGAGAGTGGCAGTTGACCGGCGTAGTTGAGGGCCCAAGCGGACCCGAGGCCTGGCTCCGTCATCTCCCGTCCGGTGCACTACTTACATTGAAGCCAGGATCCTCAATTGGCGAGCTCATCTTCCGCTCGGTCGAGTACGATTCTGGAGTATTCGACGGACCCGGCGGAACCTGCCGCGTTCAGATTGGAAGCAACCTCACCCAGCGGGCCTCTGCCGCCGGGTGATCTTGTCTTTGCAGGCTCGTATTCGCATCTCTGCGGGTCACGGGTCATGTGGCGTCAGTGTGACTGACACGTCGAGGAGCGAACCATGAAGAAGCGAACCGCGCGCAGTGCAGCACTTGTGGTCCCAACGATTGTTGGGCCGATTCTTGCAGCAGCACTCGCGGGTCCTGTGGGTGGAGCGCAGGTCGGCGGAACGCAACCCGATGTTGGCCAGGACAGCGCATCGTCGCAGTCATTGCCGACACCGACAGCTGCCCCCCAATCGACAAGCCCTCGTATTCGCTTCAACTTCAAGGGTCAGACCTACGACCAGATCCTCGACTATTTCAGCCGGGTCTCCGGCTACCCGATCGTGCGCGAGGTTGACGTGCCGAAGGGCACGGTCGACTACATCTATCCGAAGGAATACACGCTCGATGAAGCGCTGCAGACTCTGAATGTCTTGCTTCAGACACAGAACTGCATGCTTCGCGTTGAAAGCGGTCGGATGTTTCTTCAGAAGCTCGATGACATGAAGCGCGAAAATGTGCCGACGTTCGTTGGCACGCTCCCCGCGCAGGTGACCGACGACACGATCGTGACCGTCGTACTGCCGCTTCTCAATGCGCAGGCAAAGGGTGTCGCGGAACAACTCAAAAACCTCGTCGCAACCTACGGCTCGGTGACGGCGCTTGAGCAGCAAAACGCCGTGCTCGTTGTTGAAACCGCGGCGCAAGTTCGTCGACTTCAACTCATCATTGACGAGCTCGATCGACAGGACGTGGAAAACGTCATTGAGTTCATCCCCATTCGCTATGCGAAGTCTGTCGAGCTGATGAAGAGCCTGCAGGCGCTCATGGGTGAACGGGTTGTTGAATATGTCGTAAATCCCGCCGACGGTAAGAAAACGAAGATCGAAGAGAACCGTGTCGCGGGACTCGTCGTCGCTGCCGATGAGCGAACGAATGCGATTGTTGCGCGCGGCTCGCGTGCAAAGATTGATCAACTGAAGCAGTCGATTGAGTTGCTCGACGTGCCGATCGCCGGGGGCGCGGAGCCAACGGCTTCTGGTGGGCGCGGGATGAAGACTTTCCAGGTTGCGAAAGTCAAAGCGCCGATTGCAAAGGAGCGGTTGGAGCAGCTTTTTGCCGCATATCCCGCAGATAAGAAACCCACGATTGTTGCGTTGCCTGAAGCGGAGCGCGTGACGATTGTCGGTGACCTCGGGTCGATCGATGACGCGGAACGGTTTATCGGTGAAATGGAGGGGTTCGAGCCGTCGCGGCTGAAGCCGTCGGCCACAGTGCGCGAGCGTCTTCGCGGCGATCGCGCGATCGCTGCACTTGAACTTCAGAGCGCGTCGCCCGAAGCAATTCTTGTTGCTGCGAAGTCGCTGCTCTCGAAGCGTCAGCAGGACGAAATTTCACTCGTGGCCGGACCCGACGGCCGCACGATACTCGTCGCGGGTGATTCCGCAGATATTGCAGGAATTCGCGCGGTGATCGAAACGCTTGATCGTCCGACCAACGTGGATCGCCAGGTGCGCTTGATGCGTGTTGCGAGTCCCGATCCTGAAAAATCCGTCGTCCGAGCGCGCGAACTCTACGAACAGCAAACGCCTGCTGCAGACCCTGCCCGAAGCCTTCGCATTGAGCTCGATGCATCGAGCCGTGAGCTTGTACTTGTAGGCAGTGCGCAGTCAATCCAACGCTTCACTGAACTGCTGAATCAAGTCGATGGAGTTCGAGTCGTTGAGCGAGAGACCCGACGCATCGCCCTCAATAATGCGTTGCCATCAGCGATTGCGCCTCAGCTGCGCGAACTTGCGAAGCAGGTGCTTGATCCACGTGATGGAACGGCATTCGTCGCTCCAATCGTCGAGCCGCTCGATGCGACGCGATCGATTCTCGTGAGCGGTTCGCCTGCGGAAGTTTCGGAACTTCAATCTCTCGCCTCCGGACTTGATCGTCCCGCACGGGATGCTTTCAGTTTCCGTGTCATTCCCGTACCGGGCCTCGAGGCGCAGAAGCTCGTTGATCGCACAAACCTTGTCTACGCGCAGCTTGCGAAGGGCGGGGACGCTGAACTCGAATCGCCAGCGGTTGAGATTGACGCCTCAAGCGGTGCGCTCTTGGTGAGCGGTCGGCGCGAGGCTGTTGCGATGTATGAAAGTGCTATCGCGCAGGCACGTCAGTTGATGCCACCTACGCGAACCGGGAAGATCGTGCCAATGCGCGCGGCACTCGCTGGCGACGTTGCCACGAAGCTCGCGCCACTCCTCGCGTCTGCTGTGCCGGTTGATCCATCGCGCACGATCGCGCCAGCGGAAATCAAGGTGATTGAGCCGACCAATGCGCTCTACATCGTCGGCGAATCAGCGCAGATCGCGTTGGTTGAAAGTTTCATTCGCGACCTTGACGTGGCTGCGCCCGATGCGCTTCCACCACTGCGACTGCTTCAACTTCGCGGCGGTGATGCCGTGCAAGTCGCCGCAATGCTCGCGCAACGGTACGACACGCGCGCGCCAGAGTTGCGTCGATCGCAGCCAGTTCGAGTCGAAAGTGACGCGACGACCAACACGCTCGTTGTCACAGCGCATCCCGCAGTGTTCGAGGAAATTCGCACACTCGTCGACGATATGAATCGTGCGGGCGATGCTGGAACCGGCCCGACGCGCGAGACTTTTGTCGTCGCGCTGAAAACCGCAAAGGCAGCAGAGCTTGCGATCGCGCTTGACCGCCTTTACCCAGCCCCGCCTGTTCCACTGGATGCGCGCGGGCGCCCGCTCCCGCATCTTCAGAAGCAAAAAGAGGTGTTTGTCGCAGCCGATCCAACGACGAACTCGCTCATAGTTGAGGCGCCGGCGGAGCGCCGCGCGAGTTTTGAAGAGCTCGTGTCCACTCTTGATCGCACACCACTTCCGCCGCTTGCGGAACTGCGCACCTATCGCGTTGAAAAGGGAGATATTGAGCGCATTGCCCAGAGTTTGCGGGATCTCGCCGCGCGTGGCATGCTCGCCAAGCCGGGCCTTGACGGCGCGAAACCTGTTGATGTGCTCATTCAACCTGAACCCGCGAGCCGAACGCTCATTGTTGCGGGTGACGCGACAACATTTGAGAAGACCGAGCAACTCCTGAAGCAACTACAGGCGATTCCCGCAAAGCGTGGGGTTCGTGTCGTCGATGTTGGTGCAAGTGATCCAACACAACTCGTTGCAAAGGCGATGAAGCTCGCTGCGCTCGAGCCTGTGGAGGGCGCGGCGCCGCCAGTCGAGTTGGAGATCGACATTCCAAACGGCATGATCGTCGCAAGCGGCGAGGAAGAACCGCTCGCGCGTTTTGCAGACGCCTGTCGGCAACTGCTCGCAGCGACCGCTCCTGGCGCCGATGTCCGTGTGATTCCTCTCGCACACGCGAAGGCCGTTGATGCGAAGGCTTCTATTGAAGGCCTCGCCGCGAGTCGACTCGGGCAAGCGGCAGGCTTTGCGCGCGAACCCGCGATTGAGGTGCTCGAGAAAACGAACTCTCTGCTTGTTGCTGCCGATGGGCGCCAACACGAACTTTTAGCCGTGCTCGTCAAAAATCTTGATGTGCCGTCGGGCGCGACGCCGCCGATGCGCATTCTTCAGCTTCGAACGGCCGACGCGTCCACGCTCGCGGCAGCCCTGAATGCGCAGTTCGCGCAACGCTCGCCCGACGAAAAGGGTGCGAAGCCAGTGCAGATCACCGCTGAGCCGCAAACAAATGCGCTTATCGTTGCAGCGCATCCTGATTTGCTGCCCGAAATTCAGCAAGTCATCGAGGATCTCAACGGCTCGACACGGCAATCAGCGACGGATCGTGAGATTCGAATCTTCTCTCTGAAAGTCGCGCGAGCCGCGGAACTCGCGAAGACCATCGATGAGATGTATCCGGCCCAGCCGATTCCTGTCGATCCACGCGGTCGTGCGCGACCGGAACTGCAGCCGCCGCGGGATGTGGTCGTGCGCGCCGATGCGCAGACCAACTCGCTCATCGTGGACGCACCAGTTGCGCGCATGGCAGGTTTCGACAAACTCGTCGAGCAGCTCGATCGCGCGCAGGCGACGCCCGAAGCAGAGATCCGCACCTGGCGCGTCTCCGATGCAAACATTGAAACATTGGCAAAGACCATTCGTGAGCTCGCGACAGCTGGGCAACTCGGCAGCGAGGGTTCGTCGACGGTGGTGAGTTTTGAGCCGGTGTCAAAAACGCTCGTTGTCAGCGGTGCACCCAGCGTGTTTGCAAAGGTCGAGCAAATCGTGCGTGGCGTTGAAGGCGCGGCGCAGCCTGCGACGACGCTTCGGGTGTTCAAACTCAAAGTCGCCCGCGCAGAAACGCTCGCGCCGCTCGTTCGGAGTGCGCTCGAGGGTCGGCTCGCGCAGATTGAGCCGACGCTCGCAGGAAAGTCGGAACGGGTGCTTGACGTCGCAGCAGACAAACGTTCCAACGCGCTGATCGTGAGCGCACCAGACGCCCTCATGCCCGTCGTGGAAGAACTTGTGCGGCAGCTTGATGACGGGAGCGCGAGCGCGGGCGATCCAGTCGTGCGCGTGCGACCGCTCTCTTACGCAGATGCAACGCAGGTGTCGACGAGCCTCACGCAAGCACTCGCAGCTGCCACAAATCCGACGACGCGCGAACCGCTTTCAGTCAAAGTTATTCCTGCTACTGGCGCAAATGCGCTGCTTCTCGTGGGTCCGGTCTCCGATCTTGACGAGGCTGAGAAACTTGTTGCGCCGCTCGATGAGCGGCCGGCGCTCGACTCCGTAGATGCGAAAACGTTTCCGCTCGTGAATGCAGACTGCGCGCGTATCGCACCGCTTGTACAGCGTTTGCTCGCCGATCAACAGGAAACTGACCCGCGCATCGTGTTGGAGCGGATGCGCCGGAATCGCGGCCAAGCCGACTCGACGCCGCCTGTACGCGTTGAAGCCGACACGCGTACGAATGCACTCATTGTCTCAGGTGCAGCGCGCATCATGACGGTTGCTGAAGGACTCATCAAACAACTCGACCGCGAGGGCGATGTCTCAGCGCGGACGTGGGCGGTCTTCACCCCAACGAAGGCGGTGGTCGCGAATCTTGTGGACGAGGCTCGGAGAATTCTCGACGCGACCAATGCGTCGGCGCTCGCGCGTGTTGAACTCTCGGCTTTGCCGCAATCTGGCACGATTGTGATTGTCGGAACATCTGAGGGCTCGGCCCAGGCGCGCGCGCTGCTTGCTGAACTCGACGAGAAAGCATTTGCTGCACCTGCCGCGGATTTCCGTGTGGTGCAACTTCGTCATGTGGCGCCTGATGTTGTCGTGAGCGCACTCAACGCAGTGCTCCTCGATCGCTCGCGTTGGCCTTCACAACTTCTCGCAGCGGCGAAGGCTGGTGCGCCTGTGGTTGAACCGAAGGTCGTGGGCGATGTACTGAACGCGCGTGTTGTCGTGACGGCGCCAACTGAACTTATGTCGGTCGCTTCGGAGGTAATCGCGCAACTGGACAAGCCCCGCGATGGGGATGCGCCGACTGAGATTCGGGTGTATCCGCTCACGCAGGCAGGAGCCGCGGATGTTGCGAAGGCTGTAGAGCAAGCACTTTCCGCCCGAGCGGCCACGCAGCCGAATCGTCGGCGGGCGTCTGTGAGTGCAGAGCCTACGAGTAACTCGCTCGTTGTTGCTGCGGATCCAGCGCAGCTCGACGAGGTTGACGCTGTGATTCGCGCGATTGATGTGCGTGGGCCTCGCGATGCAGCCCGCGTGCGCACGGTGTTTCTTAAGAATGCGCGCGCGGGCCAAATGGCTCCGCTCGTTGAGCAACTGCTCGCTGGAGAAGAGCGGCGCGCCGACCGCGCTCGACCGACAGCGGCTGGCGTGCCAGCGAATGAGCCGCCGCTGCGCGTGATCGCAGACGAGCGCATCAACGCAGTCGTCATTTCTGCAACACCAAGCGCGCTTGATGCAGCGGAAGAAATGCTCGAACAACTTGATGTTGCGCCGGGTAAGGAGACGGATCGAACCGTTCGCGTGCTATCGCTGCGCAATGCAGATGCTGCGGAAATCGCCAAGAGTCTCGTTGATTTGTTTGAAACAGACGATGGGACCGAAACGCCACCTGTCGTACGGGTCAATGTCGCAAGTAACAGCCTGCTGGTCCGTGCAACAGAGAAGCAATTTTCGACGATAGAAGGCATTGTGTCGAAGCTCGACGGAGCGTCGATTGCAACGTCACGGACTCTGCGGTCGGTCCCGCTTGATCCGACAAAGGGCGACGCCGAAGAGATGGCGCGACTTCTCCGGCGTTTGATGGAAAATTCCGATGGTGATGTCGAGGTGATCTCGGTCGAAGAGTTACTCAAGCGCTACGAGCCAGAGAAAAAGCCCGCCTCAGGAACACAAGGTCGGCGGTTCGACCTTGATGGATTACCGACGCTCACATCGTCGATGGTCGAGCCGACATGGCCACCACGACTCCCGGCGCGCCTTGCTTTTGTTGCGCAGATTTTTGCGCAGTCGCCCTCGGCCGCTGAGTCGCAATCAACGCCAAACGTCTCGTCACCACCGATTCCAGAGTCGCTCATTCCGAAAGACGGAGAACTCGGCGCAGATACACAAGGCGTAACGGTTGCAGTCGACAAGGAATCCAACTCGCTCCTCCTGCTCGGATCGCCTCGTGAGATTGAACGGGCAATGCGACTCATTGAGCAGGCATCGAAATCATTACCGGGTGAGGGCTCGCGTATTCGCGCGATTAAGCTTCCCGCATCGAGCGATCCAACTGCGCTCGCATCCGTGGTCGTCGGTGCACTTGCGCGTATGACTCCCGCTGGCGGCGCGATCGGCGATCTCGCCAAGCGTGTGGCCATCGTTGCGGATCCGGATACAAGATCGTTACTTGTTGTCGCGAGTGATCGCGACTTCGATGCGGTTGGACAGCTCGTCGCGACGCTCGCGCGTGGCCAACAAACGGAGACTGTTGTTGTCAAGAGCTATGTGCTCCGCAATGCAGGTGCCGAACGTATCGCTGAGGCGTTGCGGTCAGTGGTCACACAAGGTGGCGGCACGAAGTTGCGCGCACTTGCGGTTACGCTCGCAGGTGATGCGCCCGGCACGAACGGCGAGATCACGTTTGATCCGACGAAACTCCGAGTCATTGCGGAGAAGGGTGCGAACGCAGTCACTGTGGTTGGTTCACCTGAAGCAATCGCGTTCGCCGACCGATTCATCGCTTTCACCGACCGTGAAGAGCGCTCGATCGCGCCAGAAATGCGGTTGCTTCCGCTTCGCTACGCGCGCGCCTCCGAACTTGCGCGCACGCTACAGCTGATTTTTGCGGCACGTGGACGAGCACTTTCCCAGCAGGGGATTGTGGTGTCGATGCCGGAATTCTCCTCCGATGAGCGAACCAATACGCTCGTGGTTTCGGGCGGCGCGGAGGTCGCACCCGAGATCGAGCGGATCGCAAGCAAGCTCGATGAGCCATCAGCGAGCGGGAAAGCTCCCCTAGAGACAATTCCCCTCACGCATGCTCGTCCAACAGAGGTCGCTGCGACTGTAGAAAAACTCGTGGTCTCCGCAGACCCAGCGCGCAAAGAGCGCACGCAGATCGTCGCCGATGATGCAGCTGGGGTCATGATTGTGCGGGCAGAGCCGCTCGTGCTTGAAGAGATTCGCGCAATCGCGAAAGAGGTCGATCGTGTTGGCGCACGCCAATTCGCAATTCGCCCGATCAAACTTGAGCGCGCTGATGCGCAGCGCGTTTCGGTTGCGTTGCAGAAACTCTTTGATGATCGCGCGCAGATCACGGGCGCATCTCGGCAGCGCGGGCAGCGAGTTGTCTCCATCGTCGGTGACTCGCGAAGTGCAACGGTTTTTGTCGCGGCGAGTGACGACGATTTCAAAGAAATCTCTGAACTCGTTCAGGGCTTTGACGCGCCCGAAGTTGCGCCGTCGTACGAATTCAAGGTGTATTCATTGAAGTTTGCCCGTGCAGGCGAACTCGCGCGCACAGTGGAGCAGATGCTCAGCGAAATGGGCGAAGCAAGCGCTGAGGATGCTGCGACGGTTCGCGGCGATGAGAAGCGTAATGCTCTCATCGTTGTTGGTAGAGGTGATCGTTTTGCGCTCGTTGGTGAGATTGTTTCGACACTTGATGTTGAGCCGACCGCGGGCGACTCGCGCAGTGTGAAGACGTATGACACGCGCTTCGGTGATCTCGAGCAGGTCGCGGCGTTGGTGCGCGATACTCTTGGCGAGCGGCCGCAGCGGCCATGGGAAACGCAGATTGCAGTTGCCGGTTCGCGCGTGATTCCTGTTCTGCGCGCGGGTCAAATCGTTGTACGCGCGACTGACGCACAGCATGCTGAGGTCAAAACGCTTCTTGATTCTCTTGCGAAAACCCTGGTTCAAGAGGGTCGCGAAACGTCGGTCATTCCTGTTGAGTTCGCATCACCTGCTGAACTCGCGCAGACCTTGAGAACGTTCCTTGACGATCGCGCTGCCGGTGCAGGCGCCGGTTCGACGTCGGCCACTATTGTCCCCTCTGCATCGGGTGGCGCACTACTCGTCGCTGGAACTGCGGAGGAAGTGGCGACTGTGCGCGACCTTGTTTCCCGCATCGACCAGCCACAGTCTGGAGGCGATCGTCAGAGCGACATCGTGGTTCTTCGAAAGGGCACCGCTGCTGAAATCGCACGTATGGTCGCTGATCAGTTTCGTGGCCGTGGTGGAGCGCAGGGTGTGACGGTGACGCCTGATGTGCGAACAAACAGCATCCTCGTTAGCGCGCCCGCATCGCAATTCGTACAGGTTCGCGCGCTGATCGAGCGGCTTGATGCGCCAGCGAGTGCAGAGGAAACGATCATCCGCACATTCGCACTCAAATCAGCGAAGGCGGATGAAGCCGTACGCGTACTCACACAATCATTGCAGCTTGATCCGAAGGGGCGCACGCAGGGTATTGCTGTCAAAATCGACCCGAATGCTGCTGCGGTGCAGGTGAATGCACGCATCGTCGCAGATCGTCGGTCAAACGCATTGGTTGTGACGGCGACCGCGGAAAGTCTTCCCGTGATCGAGAGTCTCCTGGCGCAACTCGATGACGCTCCAGCGAAGAGTCCGGTTGAGTTTCGCATCATCGATCTGAAGCATGCGATCGCGAGTGATGTTGCATCGACGCTCGAGCGACTCGTTTCTGGAGACGCGTCGAAGGTTGAAGGTGCGGAGGCTCCGCGGATCGAGGCCGATACCGCGCAGAATCGTCTCATCGTTGCGGCTGGTCCGGAACAGTTCGCGACAATTCTTGAAGTTGTAAAAGCTGTCGATGTGCCGAGTGAGCGCAAGCGCGTGACCGATTTTGTTCCACTCGCCCATGCGAAAGCGCGCGGCGTCGAAGAGGCGCTCGGTTATTTCTACGGACGATTCGCCATCGACGCGGATTCGCCAGCAAAGCAATCGGTGCGGATCGTCGGTGACGAAGCAACCAACTCGCTCGTCATTTCTGCCGATGAGTCAGAGTGGCCAGCGATTCGTGAGCTCGTCGCGAAACTCGATAGTGAGCAGTACGACGGCTCGCGACAGTTGCGGGTTATCGCGATGAAGCACGCCGACGCGAAGAGTGTGGCAACTGCAATCAATGAAGCGTTCCGTCTCACGGCGAACCAAACCGCGCAGCCAGCTCCGGCGAAGCAGGGCGAGCCAGCAGCCCAACCTGCTGTTGTGACGCAAGCGAAGCCCGAAGAGATCGTGAGCGCAAGTGCAGACGAATTCTCGAACAACATCGTGATCGCTGCCAGTCCGGCGAACATGAAGAAAATCGAGGCGATCATTGAGCAACTTGATCAGCCTGACTTTGCGCAACTCCCGCCGCCTCGGCTGATCGAGGTTCGTTACGGAAATCCCGAGCAACTTGCGCGTGCGATTGAGCGGGTGTTCGGCCCTGGCCGTGATGCTGGTCGCGATCGCGGGTTGCGCATCGTTGGTGACTCGACGAGTAACGCACTCATCGTCCGCGCAAGCGAAGAAGACTTCGCAAAGATTGCCGCGATTGCTGAGGCGCTGCAACAACAGGCTACGGAGCAGGGGCTTCAAGTCCACCTCATTCGGCTCAAGAGCGCACCAGCCGCCCGTGTAGCGGGCGCGATCCGTGAGGCATTCGCCCAGCGCGCGCGTCAAGCTGGGCTCTCGCTTTCGATTCAAGTTGACACGGTCGCCAATGGACTCGTCATCGCGTCCACCGGACCGATCTTTGATGAGATTAAGTCGATCGTCGAACAGATGGATGCGCTCGCTCCGGACTCAACCAAGGGCATCTTCATCATCGATCTGGTGAACACGTCGCCGGAGGCAGCAAAGAAGATCATCGAAGAGATCGGGCTTGATCGTCCGCAGCCGCTTGACAGTGTCTCGAAGGTGATTTCTGAACCATTGAAGGTTTCGGTCGCGAGCGGCCGAAGCGCGCTCGTCATCGTTGCGAACCCCGCTGATCGCGACACGATCGTGTCGCTCCTTAAGTCCATCGATACCGATCCGCCGATGGCCGATGCTGATGTGCGCATCGTGCGAATGAAAAATGCAGCGGCAACGAGCATTGCGGCGACGCTGAATGCAATGGTCGCCCAGTCGGTTGCTGCGGTGCAAGGGGGAACGGCGAAACAGGGCGAACTCGCACGCGCGCTTCAAGAGCAAGTTCGTCGCCTACAGATTCAACCAGACGGCGCGGCGGCGCCGATCGCACTCGATCTTCAGAAGCCGATCAAAATTCTTGCAGACGCAACGAGCAATGCACTCGTCCTTTCGTCGACTTCCGACAACGTGCGCGCCCTTGAAGAGGCCGCGAAGCTCTTTGACACGCTGCCAGTCACAGACGCAGCAACTGTGCGCGTTTTTCCGCTTGAGAACATTCAGGCAACGCAGTTCGCGCGCATCGTGCGCGAGCTCTTCACGCAGGGGAAGCAACTCGGCGTGCTGCAAGGGACGCAGGTGAAGGCTCAAGCCGGTGGCGCAACGGGCGAAGCACTCGCGCAGGATGTCGCGATGTCAGTTGATGATCGAACCAACACCGTCGTGGTGGCTGGAAAGGAGGAGGCGGTTGCACTCGTAGAAGTACTGCGCGATCGTCTTGACTCGCAGGTGTCCGTCGGATGGATCGAACCGCGTATCGTCAAACTTCAATACGCGGATGCTCGTGAGATCGCGGAGATGCTTCGCACGGTACTGGTTGAGGGCTCAACGAAACTTCCCGAGAGTGGTCCGTTGCAGAAGCAGGTTGGTCGGATTCGTATGGCGCGGGCGGGCGATGGAACGGTGCCGCCAACCGTCCTTGAGAGCGACATCTTTGCACCACTCACCCAGTTGGTGATCCGCCCGGATATGACGACGAATTCGCTCGTACTCGTTGGGAGTACGCAGAACCTCGAAATTGTTGGCGCGTTGATTCAGCAGCTCGACACGGAGGCGGCTGCGCCTGGCGCTCTTGTACGCATTTATCCCCTTGAGAATGCAAGTGCGTCGCGCATTGGCCCACTGGTTGTGCAGCTCTTTGAGCAGCAGTTCGCGGCGAAGACCATTCGCGCCGAGGACCGTGTGCGTGTCGTTCCGGATGAGCGGCTCAATTCTCTTGTGGTGTCGACAAGTGTTCGGAGCTTTGCGGTACTCGATGAATTGCTCAAGAGTCTTGATCAGAAGGTGACACCCGACATTCGCGAGATTCGCACGATTGATCTGAAGCATGCAAGCGCACCAAGGCTCGCGGTCATCCTTCAGCGGATGATGGATGCGCGTGTGGATCGTCTTAAGAAAGCAAGTCCGGAGACAGCGGATCTCGAGCGCGCGACCATCGCTTCAGATGAGCGCACCAATCAACTACTTGTTGCAGCGGGTGCTGACGCATTTGATGTGCTTCAGTCGCTCATCAACGATCTCGATACCGCGGAGCTCCTCGAGGAGTCCGGTGTTGAAGTTGTTCCGGTGAAGAAAGCAAATCTTGATCGGCTCTCTGGGGCAATCGCGCAGATCCTCAATCGGCGCTTCGCAGAACTGACGCCCGAAGTCGCGAAGCGCGTCAAGCCGCTGGTCATTGCTGATCCACGAACTTCGAGTTTGCTTGTCGCTGGTGGACCGGAGGATGCGGCGCTCGTGCGGCAGATCGTAGCGAAGCTCGACGAGATCCCTTCGAATCCAGCGATTGGCGTTCATGTGCTTCCGCTTGCCGCTGCGCGGGCTGAGGCTATCTCGCCCAGGCTCCAGCAGTTGATGCGCGATCGAGCCACCTCGCTTGGTGTTTCGCAGACGCCGTCGGATGCCGTGTCCATCGCTCCCGACGTCGCGTCGAACTCGCTCATCGTGGCCGCAAGTGAAGAGAATCTTGAAGTGGTGAAAGGGCTCGTCGATCTCCTCGCAAAGGCCGCGCAGGACCAGCTTGCGGATAAGCCATTCGAGATCATTGTTCTCGCGAAGACCACGGCACCCGACATGGCGCGCATGCTTGATGAGATGTATGTCGCTGAGGAAAATCGTCGTCGCGGCGACAATACGGTTCAGGTTTCGTCTGACTCTCGACTCAATGCAATCATTGCAAGTGGCCCCGAGGCTGACATCGCGGCGATCCGTCGGCTTGTCGCTCAGCTCGACGGAGCGAAGCCACAAGCAGTCGTCGAGATTAAGTACATCCCTTTGCAGGGCGCGAACGTGCAGGAAACGGTCGGACTCATTCAGAGTGTGCTGTCTGGGAATTCGCTTGCCGGTCGCAATGGCCAACAGGCGACGATTCTCAAGTACCTGAAGGAGATTGAGGGCGGATCCTCCGATGGCGAGGTTGAAATGGAGATTTCGACCGCGACTCGTCAGTCCATCTCGCTCGTACCCGATGTTCGAACAAACACCGTGATCGTACGTGCGCCTAGGGATTCGATGGCGCTCATTGAGCGCATGATTCGCGATCTCGACACCTCGACAAGTGGCGCGCAAGACATTCGAATTTTCAAGTTGGTCAATGCCGACGCTGACTCCATGGGCCGGCTTCTCAAGGAACTCTTCAATCTTCGCCAATCCGGCAATCTCTATGTGCTGAAGCCGCGCGAAGAGGCGTCGGATGCAACTACCACCGCCGCATCAACGCGCAACGCGGAGCCTGTGCTCGCGAGCGAGGGCACGCTGGGTTCTGATCTCACGCTTGTCCCCGACGATCGTCAGCAACTCTCGATCACCGTCGACGATCGCACGAACTCGCTACTTGTCTCGGGCACGCCAAATTATCTTGAGCTCGTTGAGAAGGTGGTGAAGGAACTTGATCTTCAGCCAGCGAACGAGCGTGATACCTTTGTGTACAAACTGAAGAACGCCACAGCCGCGGATGTTGCGCGCGTCGTGAATGAGTTTGTGAGCGAGGATCAGCGAAAGATCCTGCAGACACTTTCCGCAGACGAACTCCCGAGCGCGACCAAACTGCTCGAGCGCGAGGTGACGGTCGTCGGCGATTTGAAGTCGAACACTGTGTTGGTAAACGCGAGCCCCAAGTATCTTGAGAAAGTTCGCACGATCATCGGTGAACTCGACATCGATCCACCGCAGGTGTTGATTCAGGTTTTGCTTGCAGAGGTCTCGCTTGACTCAAGTGAATCAATTGGCCCAGAGTTTGGTCGCGCACGCTTTGGCGATTTCACCGCCGCTGCAGGCATGGGCAACATCAAGGGCATCGGTGGGCGTACAGGAAATCAGCTGCTTGGATCTCTGTTCTCAAATTCGGGAACGCCGAACGTCGCGATTGGTTCAGAAGATTTCGAACTCCTTATCAATGCGCTCGCTTCACAGAGTCGTGTGCAGGTGTTGTCCAATCCGTCAGTGATGGTCGAGAACAACTCTGAGGGCTTCATCCAAGTTGGTGAAACCGTGCGGCTTCCGGACGCGGTGAGTTTCTCAAGCGCGGGGCAACAATCGAGCGTGACGCCGGAAGACATCGGCATTCTGTTGCGAGTGACACCCTCGATCAATCCTGATGGCTTTGTGCGCATGGCTATTGAGCCAGAGATTTCGCGCTTGTCGCTTCAAACCACGCAGATTTCAGAGAACTTCAACTCTCCGGTTGTGACCCGTCGTCGTGCCACCACGACGGTGACAGTGAAGGACGGACAGACAGTGGTGATCGGCGGCTTGATCAGCGACCGTTTCGAGCGCATTGATCAGAAGATTCCGCTGCTTGGCGACATCCCAATTTTGGGCGCGCTGTTTCGGCAGTTCCGCGAGAACGCGTCGAAGACTGAACTTCTCATTGTGCTTACCCCGCATGTCGTTCGCTCGCCATCTCAGGGCGGTGGCGACACGGCTGCTGCACTCTCCGAAGCGGCGCTGCGCAAACTCACGCTCCCGCCAGAACTTCTCGAGCAGATCCGGAAGGGCGAGTTGGAGGGCGCATCGATGAACGTCGGAGGAAGCGCAAAACCTGTTGCCGTTCCTGAAGACACCGATGCATCTGAGGTACCGAAGTGAGGCGCCTGCGCAGGGTTCGATTGTTGATAGTTGCGGTGCTTGGACTTGCTTCGTGTCAGACCACCGTCACAACATCGGACGGTACGCGCGCTGCGCCGAAGCCTCGCGAATCGCCGGTAGCGCCCGTGGGCACCATGCCGAATGCAATCGCGATTACCTTTGCGCCCAAGCCTGCGGATACCGACGGCAATCTGTTGCCCGACTCACTGCAAGTTACGGCTTATCTCTTTGCGCGCCCACATCCTGCGCCGCTCTTTGCCGATGGATCATTTCACTTTTCAATCTATCGATTGGGGCAGGCAGCGAGTGCTGAATCGGACGGTGGCGAACCGCTGAGAACTTGGGAGTTCTCCGCCGAATCCGTAGCGCTCGCGCGGTCGATGGCACTCGCCGGACCGTGTCACGAGTTTGTTCTGTCGCTACTCGCGAATCGTGGAATCGACTCGTTGCCGGTCGAGAGTGTCGACTTGATCGCCTGGTTTGAGCCAAGCGACGGCTCCGCGAAGGTGTGGCTGCGTGGAGTCCGCGGGGTCCAGTTTCCAAAACCGGAGCGCTGATCGCACAGGCAACAAAACGAACAACGCGAGCCGAGGCATACTCCTGTAGCTCGCGTTGCTTTTGTTTTCACGCTCTCAAGTTCGTGAGCGTTGGAGCTGGGGATCCTAGATTCGAACTAGGACAAAGTGAACCAGAATCACTTGTGCTACCGTTACACCAATCCCCAATCGTTGAGTCGGCATGATAGCCGCGGACGACGAATCTTCAAGCCAACGAGACGGCCCCTTCGACTCGCAAGGGTCGATGTTTCATGCAGGATTATCAGCGACGGTTTGCGGAAGAAAGTGCTCCGCGATCTGAATGGCGTTGAGTGCTGCACCCTTCCGAATCTGGTCGCCGCAGACGAAGAGGGCTGCGCCCCGGTCGCCGACCACGCTGCGGTCCATGCGTATCCGACCGACCAGAATGTCATCACCACCAGCCGCCATCAACGGCTCCGGAAACCGATTCTGTACGCGGTCGTCTATGACAGTGACGCCCGGCGCGTGCGCGAGGAGCGCACGAATCTCCTCCTCAGTAGTCGCGCGCGCAAACTCGAGGTGAATTGCCTCCGCGTGTGCTCGAAGCGTGGGAACGCGGACACACGTCGCAGAAACGCGGACCGCGGTCGAGCCCCAGATGCGCTGGGTTTCGGTGAGCAACTTACGCTCCTCTTCATTCGAGCCATCGGCACCGATCGCGGAGTTGTGACTGAACACATTAAACAGATATTGTCGCCCGAAGATGGTGGTGTCCATGGTCGTGCCCGCCGCGAAGGCGCGGGCTTGTGATTCAAGTTCGGCCATCGCGGCAGCACCGGCCCCGGACGCCGCCTGATAGGTCGCAGCAACCATGCGCTCGACTCCGATCGCGCGGTGGAGTGGGGTGACGGCGACGAGTGCAATGATCGTTGAACAATTTGGATTCGCGATGATCGTCGGTCGGTCGATCGCGTCGAGCGCGTGTGCATTGACTTCAGGCACCACAAGTGGGCAAGAGGAATCAGCCCGAAATGCGCTTGAGTTATCAACGACGAGCGCGCCAGCGTCGCGGAACTTCGGCGCCCACTCCTTCGAAATACTCTTGCCCGCAGAGAAGAACGCGAGGTCGACTTTCTCCGGCATCCCATGATCAAGCGTCTCGCAAGCGATGTCGCCGCCCGCGAAGGCGATGCGCGAACCCACTGACCGGGGCGAAGCAAAGAGCCGCAGCGATCTCAGCGGAAATCCTCGACTTTCCAGGATGGTGATCATCTCGCGCCCAACGGCACCGGTGGCACCGACGATCGCGACGGTTGGGAGGTTTGGCATTCGCATCATGAGCGGTCGATCGTATCGCGTCGCCCGCGTCGGCGGTGCGACTATGCTGTCCCTATGTCTGCTACCGCCGCCACGCCCTCCGTTCCCAAGCATGGTTCAGAAGCCGTCACTGATGGTGTTCGCGTGATCGTGCGACCGTCGTTTATGCCGTCAGAATCGTCGCTCGAGGCCAAGCGCTTCTTATTCAGTTACAGCGTCACCATCCGGAATGATGGACTCGCGCGTATCCGACTTGCAGCGCGGCACTGGCGCATCATCGATGGAGACGGTGAAGAGCGAATCATTGAAGGTCCGGGCGTCGTGGGCGAGCACCCCGAACTCGGGCCCGGCGATAGTTTCGAGTATTCAAGCTTCTGTCCGATGTCGACTCCGTGGGGCACGATGGAAGGACATTTCACCTTCGAGCGCGAAGGGAAGCCATTCCAAGTGGCGGTCGGTCGGTTCTATCTGGTTGCTTCAGCCTGATGCGTGACTCAAACCGCGACGTGCAGTAACGCGTAATCCTCAGGTGTATCGCAGCGTGCGCGGCCATGAGACGAGATTCGCGTGGTGTTTGACCCGCTCAAGCGTTGCTTCGGCAACCTTGTTCGCGCGCTCGCACCCTGCCTTCAAGATCTCAAGCACCAGGTCATCGCGACCTTCATACTTTGCTCGGCGGTCGCGCATGGGCTCAAGTAGTTCGTTGATCGCAGCTGCGACTTCAAGCTTCACGTGCCCATCACCAATATCCGCGCCTTTCGCATACTTGTCCTCAAGTTCGGCGATGCGTGCGGGGTCTTTGAGGAATGTGCGCACATACTGAAACAGCACATTGTTCACATCACCCGGCTCCGTCGCGCTCTGGCGACCCGTGAAGATCTTCTTAACCTTCTTCTCGACTTCCTTTGCCGGATCCGCAATGAAAATCGCGTTGTTGAGCGACTTCGACATCTTGTTGACGCCGTCGATCCCAGCAAGTCTGCCGACTTCACCAACATCTGCACGCGGAATCGGAAACACACCACCAGCACTCACGTGGTCGTTGTCCTCAGTGTGCTCATCGATGCTGCAGAAAAGTTGATTGAACCGCCGCGCAACCTCGCGCGTGAGTTCGAGGTGCGGCACTTGGTCTTCACCGACTGGCACGCCGACAGGGCGGAACGCGAGGATGTCGGCCGTCTGTCCAACCGCATAGAGGGGGAAGCCGAATGAGTAGGTTTCGCCCAGTCCTTTGAGTTCAATTTCGGTTTTCAGTGTGGGGTTTCGCATCACTCGGTTGAATGGCAAAAGCATTGCGAAAAGAAACGTGAGCTCCGCGATCGCCGGAATCTCGCTTTGGAGAAAGATGGTCGCGTGCTCTGGGTCGATTCCCATCGCCAGATAGTCGCGAACAATCCCGATGGAATCGCGCTTGATCTCATCAGACTTCGCAAGCCGCGTGGTGTACGCGTGCATGTTCGCGATGATGAAGTAGCAGTCGTGGGTGCGTTGCAGTTCGACGCGGCGCTTGACGCTGCCAACCCAGTGGCCGAGATGCAGGCTTCCGGTTGGCGTGTCGCCGGTAAGAATGCGGGGCTTGTGGGCGATGGCTTCGGCAGTACTCATAGTGTTTCCTCATGCGTGCGGCGCGGGAAGCGCCGATCGCGGGGAGCAGAGGATATCGGCAAAAACAGGCAATTCAGCCGAGGGCGATTGCGACATTCGCAGCATTGAAGAGCGCGTGGAGCAGGATTGGTGCGAGGAGGCCGCCGGTTCGATCACGCAGAATGCCGAGTGCCATGCCGAGGAGAAAGAGCATCGCGAGTCCAGCGACGCGGCCTTCCGGCGCGAGTACCGACCAGTGCATGAGCGTGAAGATCGCAGAAGTGCCCGCGGCAGCCGCAACGCCGCCCAATCCGGCTCGGCGAATGGCGCCTTGGAGAAGTGCGCGGTATCCAATCTCTTCAGCCACGGGCACGAGCACCACGACGTGTGCAAGCGTCAGGGTGGTGAAGAGCAGTTCGCGTCGATCGCGGAGAATGGCCAGTGTTTCGTGCGTAACTTCCGGAACCGGTGGGTTTCCGAGCGCAGTCATGGCAAGGCTGATCACGATTGCAACTCCAGCGACGATGGGTGCAACGAGTAAAAAGCCAACGACCCCTGAGAGAATCGCGCGATCGGCCGACATAGGCAATCGATTTCCAGAAACAAAGAGCTGCGATCGCATCATCAGAAGTGCAGCAATGGCCTGGGTGAGATTGCCAGCGGCTCCGCGGAGAAGCCGCGCATAGTCGATGTCCATCGACGGACTCCCGGCGATGATTGCGTCAGCAACAACAATTCCAAGCGCACCCACGAGATAGAAGCCAATCCACGCAAGCACGCCAATCGCCGTATCGGCGGGGATTCGCCCGGACGCGGCAGCGGGGCACTGAAGCAGTCGGCGGCGCCCAATCACTGTGACTGCCGCCAACGCAGCAGCCATCACCGCTGCTGTTGCTAGCGGATTGGGAGAAGTCGGCGATCCTGACTGCAGCAGGATGCCGGGGATGTCGATGGATGGAGCGGATATAAATGGCATCGTCGCCCAACGGGAGTCCGGCACAGTACACAAGCGCATTCGCCTATGCAGTCGGTCTTGAAGGACATCGTCGCGAGAAAAATCCGTGAGGTCGAGCGCGCCCGTGAGGTGGTACCGCTTGAGGTGCTCAAGGAACGCATCGCTGAACTCGGCCGACCGCGGAATTTCTTCGGAGCGGTCGTCGATCGCCGACACCCAGACGTCACACACGTCATTGCCGAGGTAAAACGGAAGAGCCCATCTGCTGGTGTGATCCGTGAGGACTTCGATCCGGTCGCCATCGCGAAGGCCTACGCGGCAAACGGTGCAAGCGCGATTTCCTGTCTCACGGATGAGTTCGACTTTGGCGGCAGCCTCGAGTACATCCACATGATTCGCGATGCGGTGAAGTTGCCCGTGCTGCGCAAGGACTTCATCGTGGACATGTATCAAGTGTGGGAGTCGCGCGCGGCTGGTGCCGACGCGATTCTTCTGATTGGTGAAGTACTCCCCGAGCGTGACATCATCGACTTTCAGATTCTCGCCACCGAACTCGGAATGACCACGCTGCTTGAGGTTCACGATGTCGACAATTTGCTGCGCGCGGTCAATGTCGTCGGGTTTCCTCACGCGAGCTATTCATTACTCGGGATCAACAACCGTGATCTTCGCACGATGAAGACGTCGCTCGAGCATTCGATGCGGCTCGCGGAAATGCTCGACGATACGAGCGTACTTGTGAGTGAGTCGGGAATCCGTACTCCAGAAGATCTTCGTCGACTCCGCGCGCACGGTATTCACATCGTTCTTGTTGGTGAGCATCTCATGCGACAGCCCGACCCGGGGCTTGCCCTGCGCGCGCTTCTCGCCTAGTTTCGCGTGTCGCTCTTTGCACCATTTTCATTGCAGTCGCGACTTAGAAGGCGAAGATCGTATCGATGATCTTTGCGAGGACGCCCTTCTCCGCGGTGTTGCGCAGCTCGCCAGTCGTGAGCTTCTTCACAACGGCATCCGCGACTCGTTGTGAAAGCACCTGATTGCTTGCATCGATGTCCTCGGGTCGACAGATGCCGGAGAGCGTAATCACTTGCGATTCACCGTCGTTCACGATTTCACGCCGCGCTTCAAGTACGAGGAGTCCATTCGGACGAACATCCACGATTTCCGCGGTGACGCGCGCGGTGAAGTCATCGCTTCGCGCGTAGGCACCTTTGCCCTTGAAACTCTTTTCCCCCGCGACGCCGACCTCTGGGAGTTCACTTGAATCGACAGGGCTAAAGAAGCCATCACCGAAACTTGTGGGGTCCATGCTTATCCAAGCATCCACTGCAGCCGTCATTTCGTAGGTCTTGTCTGCCTTCGCATCTGAGGCGCTCTTCGACTTACTCGACTCGCTTACGACGATCGTGACCAGATCATGGATTGCGAACGCGCGAGGCTCTGGCTCCTGCACGGCGAACAGACTGCCGGGATCGTTGACTGGTTGTCCGCGCTTGTTCACCACATCGGGTTCCTGTGTCGAGATGGCTTGTGCGGCGAGCGAACGTGTCGGTTGCGCCGCTGGTTTTTCGTCGTCGCGTAGCACTCGATTTTGCGACGCAGGCTTAGCCTCAGGAAGTGGCGAACGCACGGGGACATCGTTCGTTGCGACGCAAAGCGTGAGAAGGATGACGGTGGGAGTGGTGACTGGCATCGTGGTTTCCGTCGTGTATGAGTGTGTTGATTCGGGGCCGCGATCACTTAGCGGATGACGGCGCGTCCGCGCCCGACAACTTCGGCCGACAGTGGCTGCGCGTCGCGACTTCGCCCTTTGTCAGTGCGCTCAAGTGCGATGACATCGCCGGCTGAGCCATCTTCAAGTGCGATCGCCTCAATTTCGATGGCGACCATGCCGACTTCACGACGCACCATCACACGATCGTTGCGGTGAATTGCGAGTTCATGCGCGAGATCATCGCGCTCGAGAAGCGCGCCCTCAGGAACCGTGCGCGCGAGCACCTCGCCGATCGCCTCGCCAGGTGCCGCCACGCGCTCAGCAGCCCGCGGCGCCAGCAGTCGACGCTCAGTCGTGATGGACTGCGCGTCCAGAGACGCACCTCGACGACCGTCACAGCGGATGACGCAAACCTCGCGTAAAAGTCGGGGTTCAACACGAATACGCTCACGAGAGACGATGCGGGTGTCATCGAATGCAACAACCTCGATGTGCACACAATCACTGCCAAGCGCTGTTTTTGCATCGATCTCGTAGCGCAGACCGGGCTTGGGTGCGAGTTTCGCGAGATCATGCTCGCGGATGAACAGGCGCATCGTCTTGGACTCGTCGGGAAAAGCATTCGACACCAGATTGCAGGCAACACCAAGTGGAGTCGCTTGATCTGCGTACGCACTTGGATCAACCAGATTTTCAATCACTTTGGCGGGTAGCGCGATTGGCGCGGCGACAGCAATCACTGCGGGATTTTCAACTGTCGGTCGCTTTGGTGCGGCGTTCAAATCGGCGACACGCCCGCGTATCGGTCGCACCACTGTTGTGTCGCCACGAATGCGAATCGCACGAAGCTCCGCGCCAGCAGCCGCAAGCTTTTGCCGCAGATTTTCAGCGGAAATCTCAAAGGCACCACTGTCTGCGCGTGCGATTTCGAGCGTTGAAAATTTCACCAGCGCATCCCCGTCGAGACTTGCAAGGTCGGCGAGCGTCACTGCGCTTCCGTGTGCGACGCGCACGGACGGACGCAGCGTGACCGTGTCGGCGAGCGCGCTCACAGCAGCCACAAGTGGCGAAAGTGCGACGAAAGCGTGAAGCGTGATGTTGAGCATGATATTCATGATCGCGGCTCCTCTTTAGCGGATGGCGAGATTCGTGATGTTCTGCAGCGTTTCATTCGCAGCTTGGATGACCTGGCTGTTCATCTCAAAGTTGCGCTGCGTCTTGATGAGTGAGACAAGCTCTGTCACCGGATCAACGTTTGACGCTTCAAGCGAACTTTGGAGTAACGCGCCCGCACCATCCTCGTTTGGCTGGAGTTCGAGCGGCTCGCCGCTTGCTTCCGTCTGGATATAGGTGTTGTTGCCGACACTCGCGAGTCCCGCGGGATTCACAAAGCGTGCGAGCAAAATCGTGCCGCAGTCGACTGGATCAGTTTGTCCAGGGATCGACGCGGTGACCACACCATTCTGTGCGATCGACACAGTCAGCGCATTTTCAGGGATCGTGATGGGCGGTTCGAGGAGATAGCCGGCAGAATTGGCGAGCACCATTTGGCCGTTTTCATTGAGCGTGAAATTGCCAGCGCGCGTGTAGCCGATGCCATCGCCGAGACTTTCCGGAACTTGAAGCTGGAAGAAGCCGTCGCCTTCAATCATGATGTCGTACGGCTTACCCGTCGGTTCGGCCGGACCCTGTGCGAAGTCGAGCTGCGTGCCAGAGATCTGCGTGCCAAGGCCGACGTACAGGCCAGTCGGGCGTTGCGTCGCGTCACCTGCAGGAAGGCCGGGCTGCGCAAGCTCCTGGTAGTAGAGATCCTCGAAGTTCGCACGTGAACTCTTGAAGCCAGTCGTGCTTGCGTTCGCGAGATTATTCGCGATCACGTCGAGGCTTGTCGAGCAGGCAGTCATGCCACTGGCGGCGGTATTGAGGGCGATGTAGCTCATGGTGAATTCCGTGTCGTGTCGAGTGAAGTCGGGTTATTCCAACGCTCAGGAGAAGCGGCCCATCGTGTCAATCAGTCGACCCGTGGTTTGATCCTGGTACTGCATGATGCGCGTCGAGAATTCGATGCCGCGCGACACCTTGACCAGCTCAGCGAGTGCAGCGACTGGGTCAACCGTGCTTTCTTCGAGATGGTTTTGACGAACGATCGTGCTATCCGATGCGGGCTTGGTGCGACCACCAGCGACGCGCATCGCATCGCGGCCCTCTTTCCGGAGGTTCGTCAAATCCTGCGGCATGACGACGGCGATCTGCGCCACCTCGTCTCCCGATTGGTAAACGCGTCCATCGTCGTCGATTCGGACATCCGGATCATTCTGGTCGAGCTTGATCGGCTGTCCGGTGGTGCTCAGAATTGCGGCGCCAGACGTTGCCAACACCAGGCGTCCAGCTGGATCACGGGTGAGCGCGCCGGCGCGGGTGAGAAGCGCATCTTTCGAGCCGTTGCGCTCAGATTTCGGCATTTCAAGGCGCAGAAATCCGTCACCCTCGAGCGCGATATCGAGTGGTGATCCGGTTTGGCGCAACGTGCCTTGGCGAAGATCGATGGTGTTCGGATGAAACAGCGTTCCGCCACCAAGCGCGTCAAGGGTGGCGTTGGTGTCCGCGAAACCACCGGGATTGGAGACGTTCTCCGCCTCGCGCGGTGCCATCGCAAGCATGTCGGGCTTGAAGCCCACAGTTGTCGCGTTCGCGAGGTTATTCGCGATCGTGTCGAGTCGGCGCATACCAGTGATGGCGCCGGTGGTGGCAAGGTGGAATCCGTAGTTCAAGCGCGTGCTCCGTCGGCGGTGGGAGCAATGCACGGGCCAGCGCTGGCAGGGGCGGCGTGGAAGCGCCAAAGAAAGCCCTGTTGAAGTCCATCGACCGCGAGAATGCGGCCTTCCTCAGCATTGAGGTCCGCGAAGAGCGCGTCCAACTCATTGCTGGAGGCCTTTATCAGTCCAGAGGCTTGGGTGTTTGCGAGGGCGAGTCCGGGGCGCCGAGCACGATCCTGCGCGGCTGCGATGCGGGAGGCGCGCGCAATCGCTGCGCCGATGAGGTCGAGCGCGGGCAATTCCTGCGCATCGCGGTACGACGGCCGGTTTTCAGCTGAAATCGCTGAGAAAACGAGGCGCTCAGCTGCTGTGGTATCTCGTGACATGCGGCACTCCTTGCCTGTTTCGCCTTGGACCTGACGTCCTGTCGGGTCGCTCGGCTCAGAGGGTGCAAGCGGTGTTCCACCTTCTCGCGGTCGCAGCTCTCCGCTCTACGCCCAAGTTCACCGTGTCGCGCGCCGCGTCTCTGAGCGGGTTTGGGAATACGCCCAATCCTGTTGGCATCTTTCCCGACTTCCCCCGCCGAATGCCGATTCTCCGGAGCTCGCGATGTCTGCTCGTCCCGCCATTTGCCCTCGCTTCGAAGCCCGTGATCCTCGCTGTGGATCACGGACAACGCTCGGCCACCTCGATGAAGTCTTCCGATACTGCACCAGCGAATACGAATCCTGCCCTGTCTTCGGAGGCGCAAGTCACGACGAGCTTGGTGGCGGGGCTGTCATCGACGCGCCCGAACACCGAGAACTCGGAGCCTTCCGCCTTTGCGACGGTCCCCTCCCGGACGACGTCGTCGCGAGCCGGGAAGGTGAAGCCCACCAGCAAAAGCACGCGCAAATCGGTCAGTCGGTCATCGAACTTACCATCGGCGGCGTCGGACTCACCAACGCAGATGGCTCCGCGGGGAACTGCTGCGGAGACGCCCGGATTCACCGCGTCGCTTCGTAGTTTCCTTGCCTACATCCGCATTGAGTGCGGGCTCGCTTCATCCACGATCGAAACCTACGGGCGTGATCTTGACGACCTTGTCGGAGATCTCCTCGTGCGCGGAGTTTCTACGCCGCGCGATGTGCGCGCGGAACATCTTTCTGAACACGTACGCTTTCTCTCGCGCGATCGCAGCCTTGATCCGTCGACGATTGTTCGTCATATTTCGACGGTGCGCGTCTTCTTTCGATTCCTACACGCAAGTCGCTTCATCGACGAGAATCCCGCACGCTTGCTTGAACGTCCCACCAAGTGGCGGAAGGTTCCAAACGTCATTTCGCCCGCGCAGATGCGCAAACTCGTCGAATCGCCGACTGCGGATACGGGCGAACTTTGGATTCGCGATCGAGCAATCCTTGAGCTCATGTACGCATCGGGCCTTCGCGCAAGCGAGGTTGGAAGTGTGCGGCTCAATCAGTGGTTTCCCGTGATCGCATCACTGTCTGTTGTCGGAAAGGGATCGAAGCAGCGCATCGTTCCCGTCGGCATGCATGCGGCGCAAGCACTTACGCGATGGCTTGAGTATCAGCGTCCCGACCTTGTGAAAGGAAATGAAATCCATGCGGATCACCGCTTGTTCGTTTCGAATCGAGGGAAGCCGCTTGAGCGCGTCGCAGTATGGATGCTTGTCAAAAAGTACGCTGCCGTCGCTGGGCTTCACGACATCCATCCGCATGTCCTTCGGCATAGTTTTGCGACAGATCTCTTGCGTGGTGGATGCGATTTGCGCACTGTGCAGGAGTTTCTTGGGCACGCCAGTGTCGTTACCACGCAAATCTACACCCATGTCGACAAGTCGCGATTGCGCGAGATCGTGACAAAGTTTCATCCCCGTTTCGACCGCTGATCGGATCGCGGATTCGACCGCGCATCCGCTACAACACGCCCGCCTCTCGAGAAGGTAGTCTCACGCCATGCTTCAGACCGATCCGTGCGTCCTCGTCATCTTCGGTGCCTCCGGAGACCTCACCAAACGCAAGCTCGTGCCAGCGATGTACGAGATGCACGTCATGGGACAGTTGCACGCATCGTCGGTCATCCTCGGAACGGCGCGTTCGCCAAAGTCTGATGACGAGTGGCGCACAGAACTGAAGACTTGGGTCGCCGAACAAGCGCACGGCTTTGACGAAACAAAGTGGGCTGATTTTGCCAAGCGAATCTTTTATTTCGCTGGCGATGCGACCACCGCAGAGTGTTACCCACCGCTCTCGGCGCGGCTTGATGAACTCGCAAGCGCCCACGGAACCAAGGGTAATTTGCTGTTTTTCCTGTCGGTCGCAGAGACGCTCTATGAACCGATCGTGGAACAGATCGACGCGGCTGGACTTGTCGTCGAGGGCAAGCGTTGGTGTTCGATTGACCCAAGCGCAAAGAGTTGGCAGCGGATCATCGTTGAGAAGCCATTTGGCCGCGACGCTACGAGCGCCGCGAGTCTGAATCGCACGCTCGGCCGCGCGTTCGAAGAAGAATCTATCTATCGCATCGACCACTATCTCGGTAAGGAACTCGTGCAGTCGCTGTTGGTCCTTCGTTTTGCGAACTCAATCTTTGAACCACTTTGGAATTTCCAGTACATCGACCATGTACAAATCACCGCCTCGGAGACAGTGACGGTTGGTCAGCGCACCGCGTTCTACGATCAAACCGGCGCAATTCGCGACATGATCCAGTCGCATCTTTTTCAAGTGCTCGCATTTGTTGCGATGGAGCCGCCGAGCCTCTACACGCCGGAAAATGTGCGCGCGGAGAAGATCAAGATCATTGACGCCATCTCCATTCCGGAGGCAGACGAAGTTGCGGCGCATTGCGCGCTCGGACAGTTCGCCGCCGACGGAAAGGAGGCTGCCTATGACACACTCACTGGAGTCGCGGCTGGGTCAACCACAGAAACGTACGCAGCCATCAAGATCCACTTCGACAACTGGCGCTGGGCGGGAACGCCGTTCTACATTCGAACAGGTAAGAAACTCGCGGTGAAGCGCACCGAAGTCGTTGTGCAATTCAAACCTCCGGCAGCAAATTTGTTTCGAAAGGTTCCCGGCTTCGGCACCGAGACTCCGAACCGTCTCGTAATCGAGATTGCACCTAACGAGCGAGTCAACCTTCGCTTTGAGGTCAAGGTTCCGGGCTTTGGGCTTCGCGGCTCGAATGTCGACATGGAACTCAATTACGCAGACCACTTCAAGGCAGAGCCAGTGGAAGCCTACGGCCCGCTCATCATCGACGCGATGCGTGGCGATCAGACGCTCTTCAAGCACCGCATCGAGGTCGAGGGCGCGTGGAACGCCGTGATGCCGTTCCTTGACGAGCGCTCGGCCGCGGCGCGCGCCGGAATCCACGCGAACTACGCGTGCGGATCGTGGGGCCCAAAGTCGGCGGACGAGCTGCTTGCGCGCGACGGCCGCACGTGGCGCAACGAGGCGTAAGTTTGAAGGGTTGCTCTGTCGGATACTCCGCGGGAACTCGCAGACGATCTCGTCGTGGTACGAGCAGCGGTGAGCCGGCCTGAGGAGCACGTCGTGCGGTCGTATATGCTGCGCGAAATGACGGACGGTGGAACCTACGAACTTGCGAATGACCTGCCCGAGCTGCCGCGACTTCCCGGGCACGTGGTCCTCGTTGATACGGCCGATGAGGCGCTCGACGCGATTGGCACCGATATGCTCATGCAGGCGAAGGCGTGCGTTCGGCAGTTCGGTGATTTCCATCTCGCGCTTTCCGGAGGCGGCACGCCGATGCCGCTCTACGAGCGCTTGATGATTGATCCGCGGTTTCGCGACTTCCCATGGCGTCGTACCCATCTCTGGATTGTCGATGAGCGTTGCGTTCCGTTCGATCATGAAAAATCGAACTACCGACAGATCCGCGAGATCATTGTGGATCACGCGGATATACCGCCGTCGCAAGTGCACCCAATGCTCGCGTACGAATCAGACGCTGATGTCCGCTACGAAGCAGAGCTTCGGGAGATACTCGGTTGGCGTGAGAAGGGCCACGATCGCCTCGATTTCGTGCTCATCGGCATGGGTGACGAGGGTCATACCGCAAGCATTTTCCCGCATTCAGCAGCTCAGTCGGTGCATGATCGCTTGGTGTGCTTCAATCGCGGGCCAACCGTGGTGCCGCCCGATCGACTGACCATGACTTACACGCTTCTCAACGGTGCGCGGCTCGTGGGAGCACTTGTGCTTGGCGCGAAAAAAGCATCGATGATCAACCGCATCGCAACGGGCGCTGATCTAGCGAGCGAAATTCCAATCAAGGGAGTTTCGCCGATCGGCGGCGAGTTGCGCTGGTACCTCGACGCAGATGCTGCGCGATGGCCCGTCTGAACAAAACGCCGAGGCAGGGCTTGGCTTGGTGCTCTCGCCCTTGGTGAACATGCGGGCACTACAACTCTGCTGACGACGCGCCTCTTGATGTTTGCATCCGCACATTCTTGAACTAGTGTGACTTCATTCGTGCACCACGCTCAGCTAGGCGTGGAACCGAGCCACATCACGCGATCAGTTCATTTGCCACGTGGCTCACAGAGGCTGTGCCTCTGTTTGTCTCAAACGATGTCAATTTGCTGCTGAATTTGCCTTGCACTTATCCTGTTTACACCATGCGCATCAACTGTCTCTCGAACGCCGTGTGTGATGCGGATGGGTGCGCGCTCAGCGTCACTCCATCGCGCCGCGGCGTGACTGGTGCTTCGAACCTGCGCCGACAGAAGGTGAACGCGCCTGTGCGCCAAGTGCATCACGTAAAAAGCGCGAGCGCGTGTCTTCATCACCACAACTTAGAAAACACGTAGTGCGTGCGCGGGTGATACCGACATAAAACAG
The DNA here is from genome assembly GCA_945902075.1 of Candidatus Kuenenia stuttgartensis. Lineage (GTDB taxonomy): Bacteria > Planctomycetota > Phycisphaerae > Phycisphaerales > SM1A02 > QWPT01. The sequence goes on from CAMDMA010000029.1 coordinate 36,231, forward strand.
CCGGCGTTCACTCTCAATCGCGGGGCTTCGGCCAAGCGTGGTGATCTTCGATGTCGTATCGAAACAGCCCGACTCCTCGTCGCCCGGAAGCGGCATCCATCCTTCGTCACATTCTGGAATGAAGACGTAATCCCACTCAAGTCCCTTGACGCGGTGAATGGTCGTGACGCGAATGCAACGCTCCTTTGGCTCGCCTTGTGTGGTATCGATCGAGGCAAGCCTCGCATCGAGATCAGCAAGCGTGCACTGCGCCGCGCGCGCGAAATCTTCAAAGACCTCGTATGCGCGAAGGCACTCGGCGACACTTGCCTCGCTGCGATGCGCACTGAGGGCCTCTCGAAAATCGATTTCGTTGCGAAGGAGACGAATGGCATCAGCCGCGCCCGTTGAACCCGTATCGCGACGCATTGCCTTTGAGAGCGTCTGCCCGAGCGACTTCAGTTCAATCCGGGCACCTCCATGGAAACCAACAATCTTGTGGAGGTCGTCCTCAAAGCAAATGTCAGCAAGGGTAAGCCCGTCGCCGCGGGCATCGCGCAGAAGTGCGTCGATACCCTTTCGAGAAAGTCCACGAAACGGCCGATTCAGGATGCGCGAAGCGTTCCGAGCGAGTGCGTCTCCATCCGCGCCACTGAACGGAGTTCGGAGCGTACGCACTGCCTGCGTATAAGCGAGAAGGAGCGAGAGCGACGGGTCTTCGGCGAATACTGCGTGTTCATCCATCAAGAATGGGATGCGCGCGGCGAGCATGCGCCACTCCATCGCGAGTAGTTGCGCCCAGGATCGACCGAGTACGACGATGTCTGACGCGGGCGTTCCGCGTTCGAGCAGCCCGCGGAGTTTTTCCACGAGTGGATCAAGCGCAGCCGGCGATTTGCCTGATGCGGTCACAACCTCAAGCCGTGAATCTTGCGAAGGATCTGCAGCGACGATGTGCTTTGGTACGCGCCCATGTCCCGGTGCAATCGCGCGTTCGGCGCTCGCCGCAAGCGCGGGGCCGAAGCGGAACGAAGTCGATAGCGTGAAATTGAGGTGCTGATGTGTTGTCATCCGCGCTGCGAAGCCGCCGCGGATAAATGCGCTGCGGGCGCCGCGCCACTCGTGGATTGTCTGATCGTCGTCCCCGACGACCGTCACGCGCGCGCGCGATCCGGCGATAAGTTCAAGCAAACGAAACTGTGCATGGTCGACATCCTGAAATTCGTCAGCAATGAGGTGCTCAAAGCGATTGGTGAGCCCGTGGCGCGCAGGATCAGCATCGAGAGCGGCTACGGCATCAGGCACAAGATCGTCGAAAGTTCGGAACCCATCGCGCGCGCGTCGGCGCTCGAATCGCGCATAGACGCCGACAAGAAACTCATCGTCCGCGTGTCCAGCCCGCGCAGGGGGGACAAGCATCGATTTCCATTCACGAATTGCTTCGATGCAACTTTCGCCGTCGCGTCCATCCTCCTCCTCGGGATGTTCGGCGCGCTCCGCAAATTCTTCCCGAATGCAGTCGCTAAGAATGCGGAGAATCTCACCGCCGTCGGTGACGAGGGGCCTGCGCGCAAGCAAAGCGACATTCTCAAGGTGACGGACGATGCCAAATGCGAGAGCGTGCCACGTTTGAACCCGAAGCGCATGGGTGGAAACACCGATTGTCGTGAGACGAGATTCAAAGCTGCGCTGGGCGGCCTTGTTAAACATCACGGCGCGCATGTGCGTTGGAGCAACGCCGCGACTCACGAGTTCCGCAAGTCGATGCACCATCGTTGTCGTTTTCCCACTTCCCGCAACAGCGAGCACGGTGATGTGTGCGTCGTCGGGTGCTTCGACCACGGCACGCTGCTCAGTCGTGAGCGCGGTTCGCGCAGCTCCCGCGTCGACGTTCATTCGTCGTCCTCGGAGACGATGCCTTCAACATCAGTCGGATCATCAGTCTGATCATCAGCATGGCTACGCGCCGAATCGCGCTTCGCGCGGAGGAAATCCTCCAGAATGGCACATGCCGCGAGTGCATCGCGCAACGCCTTTTTTTCTCCGTGCGTACGTCCGGTGCGATTGAGCTTCTCTTCGGCTGCGAAACTGGAGAGCCTCTCGTCTTGGTACTCGAGGCGGACACGCACTCCCGTACCGAGTCGCGCGAGAAGTTCCTCGCCGAATGCGCGCGCGAGTTTCGCGCGCGGTCCTTCTGATCCGTCCATGTTGTAGGGCATACCTAGGACGATTCGGTCAGGACCGTACTCATCGATCGCCTTCAGTGCCGCTTTCAATTGCAGCTCTCGCGTGTGCGCCTCCACGACAAACAGCGGCTGTACGAGAAAGAGCACATCATCGCCTGAAGCAAATCCAGTGCGCTTGTCACCGAGGTCGATCGCGAGGTAACGCATGATGTGTGAGGCTAGCGCCACGCCTCCGGCACCTGCTCGGCAAGTTGCTTGACACGCTCGGCCTCGGCGCGTGGACAGACAAGCGTTGCATCACGGGTGTGAACGACGATGAGTTCTTCGCAACCGAGTGTCGCAATCAGGTGTTCGGGGTCGTCCGAAATCACGGTCATTCCGCGCGAATCGATATCGCACCAGTGGGCGTTTGAACGATTGCCCGCGTCGTCTGGGAAAATTGTTTCGGCGAAACTTGTCCAGCTTCCAATGTCGAGCCACGAAAGTTCCATCGGCAGTGTGCAGACTTCATTTGCGACTGGCGCACCGGTTTCACCACCGCGCGATGCTGGCTCCATCACGCCAACATCAATGGAAAGTTTGGGAAGCAGCGGATACACACGTGCGAGCACCTCGTGTCGCGCGGCGGTGTCGTAGGCGCGCGCGATTTCCGCAAGCCCTGCGGCACATGCTGGTTGATGACGCGCGATCACATCGCGCATTGTGGCGGCTGCGAAGACGAACATGCCCGAATTCCACGAAAACGTTCCGGCCGCGAGGTAACGCTCGGCCATTGTGCGCTCCGGTTTTTCGACGAAGCGCTGCGCGCGAAACACGCGGTCGAAACCATCGATCGCGGCACCGCGTTCGACATAGCCGTAGCCCGTCGCTGCGTGGGTTGGCGCAATCCCAAAGGTGACGAGTCGAGTGGGATCGCTTTCAACGACGCGAAAACCCTCAGCGAGACGCGCCCGAAATGCATCGGCAGGTTCAATGATGTGGTCGGCGGTGAGTACGCAAAACACAGCGCGTGGATCGCGCTCAGCGAGCACGAAGGCAACGAGTCCGACCGCGTTGAGTGTGTCTCGTCCTATCGGTTCGCCAAGAAAGTTGTCGTCGTCAAGTCCGGCAAGCGCCGCACGAATCTGCGCGCGAAATGGTTCTGCCGCGCACACCATGCGGCGCTCTCGCGGCACGACTCCTTCGACGCGATGCCACGCATGCTCAAGGAGCGACATGCCCCCTGCGACTGGCAGCAGTTGCTTGGGCCGCATCCGCCGTGAAAATGGCCAGAGCCGCGTTCCCGATCCGCCGGCAATGACGCAGGAATAGCGATGCTTTTCAGCGCGATTTTCAGAATGGCGTTCGGATTGGATTTGCTCTGTCAGCATCGGTGATCCTTCATCCCACGCCGCGCGTTCGCAGCGCTCGCGTCACGATTTCATCCGCTCCAAGAGTGCTGCCGTCCGCAGCAGCCAGCACCCGCTCGACTTTCGATCGCGCCGACGCACGCGGCTCGCCGAGCGCAACCAACACATCCTCTGCGTCGCCGGCTGGACCGCTTGGTACCGAGACAATCGGACTCGCAGCAACCGCCTGTCGCCGCGAGACCGTCGGGTCTTTCAAAAACGCATCGAGCTTCCCCTTCAATTCGACGATCGTGCTCTCAGCCGTTCGCTTTCCGATCTCAGGCAATGTCGCGAGAAATTTCGCATCGCCAGCGGCAATTGCTTCTGCCATGCGCGCGTGCGAAACCTGCATAGCGCGCAATCCCTTGCGGTTTCCAATGCCCTTCACAGTCGTTAACAGCTCGAAGAATGCGCGTTGCTCGCGCGAACTGAATCCGATCAAGCGCGGCACAAAATGCGAACCCTGCCCTTGACTCTCCAAGTAGTGCAGGGTGAAGAACCCGATTTCGCGCCCTTGCTTCGCGAGTAAATCCCCAGCGTCGCACGCAGGTACGAGAAGTTCATAGACAAAGCCGCCCGGTACGCGCAGTTCTGCGACGCCGTCAGCTACGTCCTCCAAGATTCCTTCGATTTGCGCGATCATGCGGGCCGCATCCTACGGCGTTGCAGTGCGCGCTCACCGACCAGAGAGGAACACGCGCAGATTTCTGTCTCCAACCTCGAAGTTCGGGGGCGCGGGCGGTTCTGTATTGACCGGCCAACCGGTCGCTTCGCGCATCATTTCGAAGATGCGCTCGGCGGTGTCGCGGCCATGACCATTTGGACCAGCCTCGACGAGAGCGATGAAGCGGAGTTTGGGGTGAAGCGGCTTCATGAGCGCGCCATACGCGCCGCCCTCAACAGGATCCTGCTCGATGGTCGCGACAAGCACCGGAGCTTTTGTGCGTGCAAGAATGAGACGCAATCCGCCCGAAAAAGGCCGCAATTGTCGTGCAGGGACCTCAATCGCGCCTTCAGGAAAAATCGCGAGCGCACCACCCGAATTGACGTGGTCGATCGCGGCCTTCAGTGCGGAGACGTCGCGGCTGTCGAAGCAAACGGGAATGATTCGCATGCGTCGCCAAAGCCATGCCATGACGGGAACCATCATTTCCGCACTCATCATCCAACGAATCGTGAACCGCAACTGTGACTGCAGAACGACTGGATCAAGTCCGGCGCCGTGCGTCGAAACCAGAATGAAACCCTCAGGACCAATTTTCTTCGGAATGAAATGCCGACCCTCGACCTTGAGTCGCTGGAAATAGCGCACATACGGAATCGTCAAGAGACGGCACCAGCCGCACACGGCGTCTTCCGGCTGCGACCGGCGCCCAATGGCCCGCGCCGCAATCACAAACGCAACCGGCAAAACAATCAGTCCTCCGAGGAGGAATGCCGCCGCGAGTGACGGCGGAAGCGTTGATTCCGTGAGTACGGTGGAGACTTGTTTCATTTCGGGTCCAACGGCAGTCACGTGGCGCACAGTCGCGTGGACGGAGCGCGCTGTCAACTTCAGAAAATCCGGGGAATTCACGCGTCCGTCGCAGACTTTCAACTCATGCGTCATCGCACGCAACCCACGCTTTCGGTTATGCTTCCACGGATTTTGCCCCGCGCCCGCTTCATCGGCGGCGACCGTTCGACAGCCCATTTCACCGCCCCGCAGGACGGTCTCACCGACCGACGACGCTCATGCCTCGCCGCGACGACATCCACACGATCCTCATCATCGGTTCCGGCCCCATCGTCATTGGTCAGGGCTGCGAGTTCGACTACTCCGGCACGCAGGCTTGCAAGAGCCTCCGCGAAGAGGGCTACCGGATCGTCCTTGTCAACTCGAACCCTGCGACGATCATGACCGACCCGGCCTTCAGCGACCGGACGTACATCGAGCCGATCACGCCGGAAGCGGTCGAGAAAATCATCGAGAAGGAAAAGTCGCTCGGTACACCGATCGATGCTCTCCTTCCGACGCTTGGCGGGCAGACTGCGCTCAACTGTGCGTGCAACCTTTTCGACAAAGGAATTCTTGACAAGCATGGCGTTGAGATGATCGGAGCCGATCGCAGGGTGATTCATCGCGCCGAAGATCGCGAAGAGTTTCGCCGGATCGTTGAAGCACTCGGCCTGCGCCAGCCCAAAGCGAAGACGGTCACCAACATCGAAGATGCCCGCGAATTCCTGCAGGAAATTGGCCTTCCCGCCATCATTCGTCCCGCATTCACGCTTGGCGGTACTGGTGGAGGCATCGCCTACAACCGCGAGGAGTTTGACGACATCATCCGTCGTGGACTCGCCGCGAGCATGATTGGTCAGGTGCTGATCGACCAGTCAGTACTCGGGTGGAAGGAGTACGAACTCGAGGTCGTTCGCGACAATCGAGACAACTGCATCATCGTCTGCGGTATTGAAAACATTGATCCGATGGGCGTGCACACTGGCGATTCCGTCACCGTTGCGCCAATCATGACGCTGACCGACAAGGAATATCAGCGCATGCGCGACGCGGCGTTTGCAATCATGCGAGCGGTCGGCGTGAATTGCGGCGGATCCAATGTGCAGTTTGGAATCGACCCGCAGTCGGGCGAGATGGTTGTGATTGAGATGAATCCGCGCGTCTCACGGAGTTCGGCACTCGCGTCGAAAGCGACAGGATTTCCGATCGCGAAAATCGCAGCAAAACTCGCGGTCGGCTACACGCTCGACGAACTCAAGAACGACATCACTGGCACGACGAGTGCGTGCTTCGAGCCGTCGATCGACTACGTCGTGGTGAAGATCCCACGTTGGACATTTGAGAAGTTCCCTGAGGCCGACGAAACGTTGACGACACAGATGAAATCTGTTGGCGAGGCGATGTCGATTGGCCGCACCTTTAAAGAAGCGTTTCAGAAGGCCATCCGTTCGATGGAGGTCAAGCGCTTCGGCTTTGGCCTTGATCGCAACGACAAGTGGCTTGCGGCGCAGCGCGCGAGTGAAGTCGAACTTGCCAAGGGTCTGCAGGTCGCGGACCGCTCGGTGGTGGAGTGGCCGATTCCTGAGGGCAAACTCACACGTAAGCTTGCGGTTCCATCGCAGGGACGGCTCTACTACGTGCGCTATGCGCTGAAAATGGGCTGGAGCTGCGAACAGATTCACGCGCTTTGCAAGATTGACCCTTGGTTCCTCGAGGAATTCCGCCAGTTGGTCGCGTTCGAAGACGTGCTCGCGGGATACGCCACTCTTGAATCGCTCCCACGCGAGGTCTTTTTCGAAGCCAAGCGGCTCGGCTACTCCGATGCGCAGTTAGCAAATCTCTATCTCGGCTCGATCTCGCCTTCAACGATTCTTGAAGTGCGCGCGCGGCGGAAGTCATTTGGTATCGAGCCGGTCTACAAGTTGGTTGATACATGCGCCGCTGAGTTTGAAGCGTTGACGCCGTACTACTACTCAACCTATGAGTCACCGTTCACGATCGACGGAAAGTCCGTGCTTGACGACGAGATTCGCGTGTCCGCGCGCGAAAAGATTGTGATTCTCGGCGGCGGCCCCAACCGCATCGGGCAGGGCATCGAGTTTGATTATTGCTGCTGCCAAGCGGCGTTCGCCTGCGAAGATATGGGCTTCGAGAGCGTGATGATCAACTCGAATCCTGAAACGGTTTCGACGGACTACGACACCAGCGATCTGCTGTTTTTCGAGCCTCTCACACTTGAGGATGTACTCAATGTCATTGAGCGACTCAACGGCGGCGGCATCGACCGCGCTGAGCGCACTGGCAAGGTTGCCGGCGCCATCGTGCAGTTTGGCGGGCAAACGCCGTTGAATCTCGCCCACGGGCTTGCCAAAGCTGGCGTTCCCCTTGTGGGAACCGGGCTCGACTCGATCGACCTCGCCGAGGATCGCGATCGATTCAAAGCCTTGCTCGAGGAGATGGGACTCAAGCAGCCGCCAAGCGGTATTGCTCGTTCGCTCGACGAGGCTGTCACCAGTGCGTCACGCATTGGATACCCCGTACTCGTGCGGCCAAGTTACGTGCTCGGCGGCCGCGGCATGGAGATTTGCTCCGACGAAAGTGCGTTGCGAACCTACATGACCAGTGCGGTGAATGTGAGCGATCTCGCAAATGCCCCGGTGCTCATCGACTGCTTTCTCAGCGATGCGACCGAGGTCGACGTCGACGTCGTCGCTGACTACGAGCCAAGCGATGGCACGCGCGCGCGCATGATTGCCCACGACGCTGATCGGCCGAAGGGCATCGTTTGCGGTGTCATGGAGCACATTGAGGAGGCCGGCATTCACTCTGGCGACTCGACGTGTATCGTTCCGCCGTTCTCGCTCGCGCCTGCGATTGTCGATGAGATTCGAACCACAGCACTTCGCCTCGCTGAGCGTCTGCGCGTGCGCGGACTCATGAACGTGCAGTTCGCGGTCAAGGACGAAAATGTCTACATCCTCGAGGTGAACCCGCGCGCATCGCGGACGTCTCCTTTTGTCGGAAAGGCAAAGGGCGTCGCGTGGCCATTCATCGCGGCACAAGTGATGATGGGCCGTTCGCTTGAGTCGCTTGGAACCATCGAGATACCGGCGACAGGCTTCTACGCGGTAAAGGAGAGCGTCTTTCCGTTTGCAAAATTTCCAGGCGTCGACGTGGTGCTTGGGCCGGAGATGCGCTCGACGGGCGAAGTCATGGGCGCCGATCGATCACTCCCAATCGCATTCGCCAAGGCCCAGATGGCTGCAGGTGTGCACCTGCCGACGAAGGGCAATGTCTTTCTCTCGGTCCGGGATGGCGATAAGGACGAGGCGATCGCGATCGCGCGCGATCTGCGTGCGATGGATTTCGAGGTTTACACATCGAAGGGCACCGCGATGTTCCTGAAATCCCACGGCGTTGAGACTCGATCGGTGAACAAACTCAGTGAGGGTGCGCGACCGACAGTGCTCGACTTGATTGCCAACGGCGAGATTCACCTCATCATCAACACGCCAACCCGCAAGGGAGCGAAAACCGACGAGGGACGCATTCGTGCGACCGCTGTTCGCGCGGGGATTCCGATGATTACCACAATGTCTGCTGCGAAAGCCACCGTGGACGCCATCGCAGCATTACGTGCGGGGGCTTGGACGGTTATGGCGTTGCAGGACTATTTTGGGGCGGGCGCGGCTGCGGCCGCTTCCTCTGGAGTTGTCCGCACGGTTGGTGTGTGACTCAGGCGCGGCTGCGGCCGCTTCCTCTGGAGTTGTCCGCACGGTTGGTGTGTGACTCAGGCGCGGCTGCGGCCGCTTCCTCTGGAGTTGTCCGCACGGTTGGTG
>CAMDMA010000030.1:0-45012 GCA_945902075.1 Candidatus Kuenenia stuttgartensis
ATCGTCGGCGTCGACTGCACGATCATCATGAACCCCAAAACATGGGTCGCCTCCGGCCATGTAGGTGGGTTTAACGACCCAATGGTCGATTGCAAAGAGAGCAAGCAGCGCTACCGCGCTGATCATCTGGTCGTCCTTGGCTCGACCGCTGCGGGTGCGCGTCTGCACGCCTTCGTCGAGAACGACGACGAGCAGCGCGCCGCCGCCGCGAAGAACCTCGCGAAGTACGAGAAGCGAGATACGCTCGACCCGGCGGTCCATGTCGTCAAGCCGTTCATGTCAATCACCGCGGAAGAACGCGCGCGCACGATGGGGCCACATGCGAAGGAAGTTGGCACGCTGACTGAGCCCCGCCAGTTCAATCTCATGTTCGAATCGAACGCGGGCGCCGTGCGCGACGAAAGTTCGCTCGTCTACCTCCGCCCCGAGACTGCGCAGGGAATCTTCACCAACTTTTGGAACGTCTGCGACTCGACGCGCGTGCGCGTTCCGTTCGGCATCGCGCAGATCGGCAAAGCCTTCCGCAACGAAGTCACGCCGCGCAACTTCACCTTCCGTAGCCGCGAGTTTGAGCAGATGGAGATTGAGTTTTTCATCCGCCCCGATACCGCAAACGAGTGGTACCAGTGGTGGCGCGACTGGCGATTCTCTTGGTGGAAGAAGATTGGCCTCGCTGGCGAGAATCTCATCCTCCGCGAACATGACCGTGACGAGCTCGCGCACTACGCGAAGGTGGGCGCGGGTACAAGCGACATCGAGTATCGCTTCCCCTTCACTGCGCCGGGATACGGTGAACTGGAAGGCATCGCGCACCGCGCGGACTTTGATCTTAAAGCCCACGCGAATGCCTGCGGCAAGGGCGAGAAGATGCGCTACTTCGACCAGGAGAAAAACGAGCGCTACTTTCCTCACGTCATCGAGCCGTCGGCGGGTGCCGATCGCGGCACGCTTGCGCTCTTGTGTGAGGCATACACGCCCGATCCCTCGCGTGCATCCGGCGTCTTCATGAAGTTCGATCCGCGCATGGCACCGGTGAAGGCCGGAGTGTTCCCGCTTGTCAACAAGGACGGGCTGCCCGAAATCGCAGAGCGCCTCTTCCGCGATCTCCGTAAGCAACATGCGGTCGAGTTCGATGAGAAGCAGTCAATCGGTAAGCGCTATGCGCGCATGGACGAGGCTGGCACTCCCTACTGCATCACCGTTGACCATGACGGTGCATCGAGCGGCACGGCAACGATCCGCCACCGCGACACGCAGGCCCAAGACCGCGTGGCGCTTGACCAGATTCCAGCATGGGTTTCGGAGCGGGTTGCTGGTACGGGATGACGCGCATCGGTTGATGCGCGCGTGGAATCAAGTCGACACAGTTTCGACGCACACTAGACTGAACCCGCACTGGAGTTGTCATCGGCTAAAAAGGCGGCGCGGCGCCGTGTGCCTTTCCGCAGCACGCGACGCCGCACCATTTGGTCGATTGAGTCTCGTCTCTACCCAGTCTCGTCTTCGGCCTTCGCACGTCATGCGATCGGCCGAGTACGCCCGCGGATAGTAGTACGAGCCGCCGACCGTTTCAGATCGACGGTCCACGCCAAATCTCATCAGTTTTTCACTCCCAGCCATGATATTGGGATGATTCCTACGAGGAAGGTGGATCTGTCGCGCTCCGTAAAGCATGCGGCGTACGGCGAAGCGCGAATTCTGAAAAGTATGATTCTAAAAAGCCCCATGCGGCCTTGCGGCCGCATGGGACTCGTCCCTAAACGGGAGCGTGCCCTCTTTCGAGGGGGACCCGACGTGAGGAGTCGCGGGTCACTGCTCCCGTTGGAAGCCCTGGCGCTTTCGCACTGCGGGGCCCCCCGGATAGGACCCGCGCGTACTTCCAACTCCACAACTTCCAACCAATCCAGTATCGCCTAGCGATACGACGCGCGCCATGGGGAAGTTCCCCTAACCACAACGCGTGGAATGAATGCCAGCAAAAGCCGACAAACGTGGGCAAAAGTGCGGGAAAGTGGCGATGCGCACCGCGTTACGCGAAGAAGCGTTCGTCGATGAACATGCCTGTCGGCACCGCGAGATCGGCGCGGTCCACCATCGTCGCCACTGGGTACGCCACTGAATCAACGGCAAATGCGCCCGCAGGTCGATGATTACCGCTTCGACCAAGGCCGCCGAAAGGAAGTTTGCTGCTTGCCCCCGCTGTGCCGGTGTTCAGGTTGATGCAGCCCGCGCGTGACGCATCAAAAAACTGACGCCATTCAGACTCCTCGTTGCTGAAGAGACTCGCAGCCAAACCGAACTGCGTTGCGTTTGCTTGCTCAATTGCATCGCAGAGATCGGACGCGCGGGCAATCTGCACGAATGGACCGAAGATCTCGACCTCTTCGGAGGCTCGACAGAAGCGATCGATTTCGACGACACCCGGCGTGAGGAAAAAGCCAGCGCGATCGAGCACGCTCGCCTCAAGGAGCAGACGTCCACGCGACGCGAGCGTGTGCTGCGCGGAGAGCACCGCATCGCGCGCCTCTGCGGTGACCAGCGGCCCCATGAACGCGGGCACGCCATCGTCCGCCGCCGCAACAACGAGGTTTGAAGCGACCTTCAAAAACATTGGAACAAACCGATCCGCAACAGAGTCCTCGACGATGATGCGTCGCGTGCACGTGCAGCGCTGACCAGTGGTCGCAAACGACGCGCGAGCACATTCGATCGCAGCGCGGCGCAGATCAGCATTCGCCGTGACGACCGTCGGATTCGACCCGCCCATCTCAAGCGCGATCAGTCGGCCTGGGGTATCAAGATTTGCCTCAAGAATGCGCCGACCGACGGGGAACGAGCCCGTAAAGAGCACTCCGTCGACGCCATCATGCGTCGAGAGCCGTGATGCAATCGCCGCGCCGCCCTGCACGACATTGAAGACGCCTGCGGGAAATCCCGCCTCGTGCGCAAGCTCCGCGAGAAGTTGTCCAACAGACGCGCCCTTCTCACTTGGCTTGAACACAATCGTGTTGCCGAGAAGGAGCGCTGGCACGATGTGGCCATTCGGAAGATGCGCCGGAAAGTTGTACGGTCCCAGGACGGCCATCACTCCATGCGGGCGAAATGTGCAAATCCCCGTCTTACCCGCGCCCGCTGCAACTTCGAAGCCCGCGACCCGCGCGAGGACGCGATCCTCAAGTGTGATCGACACCTTTTCCGCCACGATCTTCGCCTCAAGTTCCGCTTCCCAACACACCTTGCCGATCTCGCGCGAGATCGCCGCAGCAAGTCGCCCCGCGTTTCGTACACATGTCTCGCGCCAACGCTCGAGTTGCGTGCGCCGTTCCTCAAGCGCCAGCGCGCGCCACCCCGGCAGTGCGCGGCGCGCGGCGTGCACAGCCTCTTCAGCATGTGCCACGACCGGTGTGCCACACCAGACAACACTCGAGGGCCGCGCGGGATCGCGCGTCACAACTCCATCACCCGTGAGCGGGCGAAAGACTCCGTCGATGTAGTCAGAAGGCGCGTGTGTCAGGTACGCGGAAGAAGCGAGCATTGGCACCTCGTCTTGGTCAGGACTTTTTTGTTCGCCGCGGCTTCGGCTTCGACTCGGGCAGTGGCGTGAAGCCCACCGTCGCATCCGCGCCTGCACCAATGGCCTCAAGCGTCGCCGCTGGAAGGACAAGCCGCTCGCCGTCGAACTCGTAGACGCTTCGCGTTGCACGGAATCCGCCGCGGCCCTTGTGACTCACAAACGCTTCCTTCGCTCCCTCGACTGCACGCGACTCGGCAATCCGCATCGACTCCGTTGATTTGACCAACGGGATGTCTGCGACCTTCGCGTCAAGGTACGGCCCGCCGTCAAACGGGTCCACATGACCGTGGTACTTGAAACCCTGCTGCTCAAGCATGCGCTTCGCAGGCTCGGTCTCGTCACCCACACGCCCGATCAAAGCGCGCGCCTCGGGCGGAAGCAACGAGACAAACATCTCGCCCTTTGGCCAGAGCGAAAGCAAAAACTCCTTCGAGCGCGAACTAAAGAGATCGGCCTCTTTGTAAGAGAGATTAATGAAACGCCGCCCGAGGTACTCCCAGAGCAGCGTGCCAGAGTCGGGCGTGAGCGGACCCATCATCTCGGCGAGGATGCGCTCAGCGAAAAGCTCGCGATGGAGTCCGATGAAGTGAAAGCGAATCAACGAAAGAAGCGACCCCAGTCGCTCGGGATGCCCACGAAAACCGGGCGCGAGAATGAGTCCACCAACTTCGCTTGGACCGCTGGTATCGGTGCCGATTTCAAGGGTTGTGTGCACCTGTCCGCCACCAAGATCTTCGCTGTAGAACTCGCGTCGACCCGTCTTTAAATAGATATGAGGATGCCCCTCCCAAGAGACACACCCAAGAATCGAGCACGTACCGATGATCTCGCCCGAATCGCGGTCTTCAAGCGCAAACATGAATTCGCGATGTCGGATGTCATCCACATCGCCAGCAAAGCTCCGACGACTTCGCCCAACTTTCGCGGCGAGCAGATCTTTGTCTGCTGGCAAATTGATGAAGTGCACCATCTTCGCGAGCTTGAGTAGCGTCGGAAGATCATCGAGAATTGCGGGGCGAATGACGAACATGCGTTCAGGCCGTTCTTGCGAACGATTTCTCCATGATCTCAAAGACAGGGACGAACTGCTCCGGCTTCATGACCCCGATCGGCGGGAGAAGACGGACGTGGTATGGACCATGGCCGCAGGAAAATGCGATCACGCCGTCCTCGAAGAGATTGTTGAGGAGCCGGCCGATCTTCTCTTTGTTTCCACCAAACGGCGTAAGGCGCATCATGCCTCCGGTTCCGCCGACGAACGAGCGATTCGCCCGACCAAGAGAGTTCACCACCGGTGGGAACCATTCTGGATGCCTTGCGACGAATGCATCGGCGTGCGACTTGTACGCTGCAAACAGCCGCGCAATTCGGCCGTCCGGACCGTAGTAACCATCGTTCTGCAATCGACGGAGGATTGAGAGCCCCGTCGCAAATGCGCTCGTCGACGCTGCGAACGTACCCGAGAGGAGCCCAGCTTTCGGATTGAATGCGGCGGTGTACAGACATGCGCATGCCTGCGATATTTTTCCGATCGTGACGACATCGATGTACTGCCCAAGATCCAACCGTTCAAAGGCAAACATGGTTTCGGTACGACCGAAGGTTTGGACCTCATCATCCCAGATCGGGATTCCTGCCTTCTTTGCCGCCTCGAAGAGCGCGACGAAAAACTCGCGCGGCGCGGTGTTGAAGCCACCCTCGCCTTGAACGAGTTCGGCGATAAGGCAGCAGTGTTGTCCGGGATAGCGATGAATGAGTTGCTCAAGATGCCACACCGTCATATCGATCGAGCGCTGTCCCATTTCTGCGTCGTAAAACGGCAGATAGTCCACGAGGATATTTTGCGCGATTCCCTGCCGATACGCGGCGGTATCGCCGATTTGTGACATCGTCGTCGAGCGGCCCATGAAGCAGTCGGCGAACGCAATGATCCGCGGTGCCGCCCCCGTCTTTTGCTGGCAAACTTTGAGGGCAGCCTCGTTGGCCATGCAACCCGAATTGGTGATAAAGCAGTGTTTGAGGCGCGAACTTCGCGCGGCCTCGTGGGCGAGAAGTTCGCCAAACTCAATCGCTTCGGGGTTGTACTGGAGGTTTCCCTGCATCACGAGATCGGAAAGCGACGCGCGCAGCGAAGCCTCCACGAGTGTCGGATCACCGTGACCAAACATATGGACACCGATGCCGTTGATCAGATCCCATTTGACGCTTCCGTCCATGAGTTCGACAAGTGCGCCATTGCCGAGACCTGATCCGAGATAGGGATAGAGCGGACCGCGGCCGCGGACCTCAGTCGCTCGGGCGAGCCAGGAGGCCAGCGAGTCTTTGAGTTCCGCGCGAGGTGGTCGCGCACCAGTAAGTTCGCGCTGCTTTGCTTCAAGCTCTGTGCGGATCGCGCGGATGGCGGCGTGCACCGACTCGCTCGCGTGGAAAGAGGCACCGACGGTATGAGGGGCAGTCTCTGTTGTCGTCATGGTTTCGGCTCGCAGCGCGCAACGCGCGGACTTCTATTTCGTCCGTTCGGAGACGGGGGCTGTAGCCTAGGCGCACCAATTTCAGGCAGTTACGGGACGCGGCCTCTGCGCGAGAGTGCGATAGCAAGCATTGCCGCCCGCGATCCGAGCGAGTCGAGGTCGATGTACTCGTCGAGACGATGCAAATTCCCGCCTCGTGGCCCCATTGTGTCGAGCGTGGGAAGACCCTCGGCCTGCATCAGGTTGCCGTCAGAAACCCCACCTGATTTGCCGAAGCCAACCGGCTCGCCGAGGATGGCTCCGATCTCACGCAATTCCTCTGCGAGCGCGCGCACGGCGGGAACCTCAGGTTTCGCCGGGCGGTTCGACTCGTACTGAACCCTCGTTCGCGGTAGCGGAGCGTCGGCCGCACTCGCGAGGGCGCGGAGTCCTTGCTCGACAAGCGCTTCATGTGCGGCATCTCGGAAGCGCGCGTTGCCCCAGGCGAGGGCGTGGTCCGCAACGATATTCGTGGCCTTTCCCCCCTGGAGCGGTCCGATGTTGACAACCGTCCCCTGCTCGAGGTCAACGAGCCGCGCGGCGGCGAGAATATTTGCCGCGATCGCGTTCACCGCAGAGACGCCATGCACGAAATCCCGACCCGCGTGCACCGCTCTGCCCTCGCACTCGATCCGAAAGGTCGCGCTTCCAAGCCGCTCAAGGACAAGTGATCCGTCTGGAAGTGATGGCTCCATCGCGAATCCGATGTCGTGCCGTCTACTCTCTGCACGAATCGCGTGCGCACTATGGAGGCTTCCCGCCTCTTCGTCAGAATTGAGTAACACCGTCCACGCGACATCGACGCCCTCAGCTTCGAGAGCCTCAAGGGCGTGCAGCATGATCACCAGGCCGCCCTTCATATCGATCGCTCCTGGGCCCTCTGCGCGCGTTGGGCTGATGCGGGTCAGCGACTGAAACGCGTCGAACGGATCATGCACGGTGTCGAGATGCCCGGTGATCAAAACACTTGGGAAGTCCGCTCCTTCTGCACGCCGTTCTGCACGCCGTTCTGCACGCAAGCACGGCGGCGGCGGTGCGTCCACTGCCTGCCCGGGCTGCACGATCCATGATGGTTTGGGTTCCCCGGGAATCTCGGTGATGTCCGCATGGAGCGCGGCGAGACGCGCAGCCATGATGGCGCGGAATCGCGCGAGACCTCCCTCGTGACCAGTGCCCGTGGGAATCGCGACGAATGCCGCGAGGTCAGACTCCATCGCCCCGACCCGAGCATGGAGACGTTCTGCAATCCGTCGTTCAAGCGGCGTCAATCCGTCAGACATGTTGTTCTCCAAGCGGCTTAAATCCGTGCGCCACAAGCGTTGCCTCCAAGGCGTCGAGATCAACTTCACCCTCGAAAACTTCAGTCGCGGGTCCGGTCATTCGAACACTCGCACGCTCTGACGGCCACTCAAGGCGAAGTGGCCCACCGGGCAATCGTGCATCAAGCGTGTGGGCGCATCGACCGAGAAGTACCCCGGCCACGCACACTGCACTCGCACCTGTTCCACACGCGAGGGTGACTCCTGATCCACGTTCCCATGTCCGCATCGATGCCTTATGCGACCCCGGACCAAACGCTACGAAATGGACGTTGATTCGGGCGGGGAACCACACATCGCGCTCGATCTGGGGACCAATGAGTTCGAGTGGAACCAGTGACGGATCTGCGCACACAAATACCACGTGGGGGTTTCCCATCGAGACAAGTGTGAGATGTGGCTCAACGCGCGCATCGACCCACCAACCCTCGTGGCCAAAACGCGCGAGATCCACTGCGTGGCCGACGACGTGACACTCAGGCGACAAGCCTTCGATGCGAGCCGGAATACGCGCATGCTCCAAAATCGGCGAGCCCATCATCACACTCGCGTATGCGACGCGGCCATCTGTGCCACGCTGCCATTCGACCTCAAGCACGCCGCGGCCCGTTTCGATGCGCAGCGGGTTCGCCGTAGAAATGCCGCGATCCACCGCAAACTTTGCGACGCAGCGGATGCCATTCCCACACATCTCACCTTCGCTTCCGTCGGCATTAAACATGCGCATGCGGAGATCGGCAGGGGCGCGTGTCGCTGTACAGACCGCGATGAGGCCATCGCTTCCAATCGCGAAGTGGCGATCACTCACGAGTCGCGCCGCGCGCGCGAAATCAAGCGCAGGATCGATGGATGCATCGATATAGACGTAGTCGTTACCAATGCCGTGCATCTTCGTGAAGCGCATGGCGCGAGTGTAGCGCGGAGAGCCGCGAGCTCTCACAAGTCCGACCCAAGCACGACAGTGACCACGAGCACGAGCAAGGCGCTCCAACGAATCCAAGCGACAAGTCGATCGATCGGGAGCGCTCCATGCGGTTGGCCGACGAGCGAGCGAAGGTACTCTTGACGCCAGTTGATTGAACCGTGGCGCCAACTCGGCCGCGACTTCGGCGCATGATTCAGAAACGCCACTGAGCCGAGGGCGCCAACCATGGCATCGACCGATTCGGCCGTTGCCTCGTCGCGTCCTTCGCGTGCACTCAGGAGTTGAACCGCATAGGTGTCGGCCTGTCGCTCAATGCGACGGCTTGCGAAACCGAATGCAGAGAGCCCCACGAGTAGCACCGTGCCATCACGCACCAACCCAGAAATCTGCGCGATTGCGTGCTGTTGCGACTCATCCATACCGACCGCGAGACGCTGGTACACGGCCTCGGCGATCGGGTGCGCCGCTGCTCCGGCAATCGTCCAGCATGCGAGGACGACCACGATCATCCACGGAAGGTGTCGACGTGCAACGTGTCCGAGTTCGTGGGCCATCACCGCGCGAACTTGCGTTCGCGGCATGCACTCAAGAATCGCATCAGAGAGCATCACGCAACGCAGTCCACGAAAGAGCCCCATGACCGCTGCATTTGCGACGAGCCCATCCGTGGGCCACACCCAAATTTCTGACACACCAATTCGTGCGTCGCGTGCAAGCCGCTCGAGATCGTCACGCAAGTCTCCATTCTCAAGGCGACGTAACCCGAGAAGGAGCGGCACGATCACTGGAACAAGGAGAAACAGAATGGTCGCGCCAAGAATCGCACCGAAAAATCGCCACAATTCGGCATGTTCTGGCGCGTAAGCATTCGCAAGTGTGAATGCAAGTTCGCTCATGAGAAGTGGTACGACGAGAGGAACCACAAGCGGCAACAGTCCGGCACGAGCCTGCGCAGCGATATAGGCTGCGCGCGATGGCACCTCGTGGACCGATCCACCCGCATCGAGTTGGCGCATGATCGTCGACTCACGAATGCGTCGCTCAACCGGCCATGCGTTGGCATACACCGCGAGCGATGCGATGATTCCACACGCGAAAAGAAAGCACACGACGCCCGCGTTTCCAATACGAAACGCGAGTTCGGGATGAAGTGAGCCGCACGCTGCGATCAGCAGAAAACCGCTTACGAGCCAATGCGCACGCGCGTTGAACGCGAACAGCCGATCGGTTGCTTTCGTCGATCGTCGATCCATACCCTCGAGCGCCGCGCGCCCGAGCAACCAACCAATGCAGAGCACCGCGAGAGGCGCGGCGAGAGCGATTCCTGCACTCGTCCACGCATCCATTGGCAGGACGCCTGCAAGTTCACCCGCGAGGAGCGCAATAGAGAGTTGGACGATGAGCGCAAGTTGCATGTCAGCCTTCTGGCCGGGCGACCGCGCCGAGATCAACAACGACTCGCCCATGGCGATAGAAGTCGACATCGATCAAATCAGCGGTGAGAAAGGTAAACACAATGCCGTTACAGCGCGCGCTATCTGCAAAGGTGAAGTCACCGAGGTGTGGCCCCGCGTAGTCGGCGTTGTCGTATTTCTGTGTGTGATTGTGATAGTGAAACGGGGCCGTATAAAGCGCATCGAAGAGAGCCTGTGGGCTCTCGTAGCGCACATCACTCGACTTCGCGCGCGGTAGAAACTCCAGTAGTTCGCCACGATGCTTTGCGTCGACTGCAATAACGCCGCCGTACTCGGTTGTTCGATCCTCGCGATCGCGATCCGCTTGCTCAAAGACATGCGCGAGCATCGCCCGTTCATTGAGAAGGTCGAGCGCGAGAAGCATGGCGGCGAGATCCGCCCACACCAGTTTTCCTCGCTGCTGGTAGAGCGTTTCCGTGAAACCGTCGCCGTAGCCCGTGAAATCAGGAGACGCCTTCTTTCGATTTTCCGTGCGCGCCGTGAGTTCGGCAAACAGATCAGGTTCGGTCGTTGCCAAGAGTTCGGGACGACGCCGAAGAATTGCGACAGCCACAGGAAGCGCGCGCATCTCGAGTGATTCGCGACGCGCTGCCGGCATGCGCGCGAGTGCTTCCTTTGCTTCGTCGAAAAACGCCGCACGGTTCGGCTCGCACAGCTTTCGCGCCCAAAGGATCTCTTCGCGCGTTGTCGGTAGGACGCCAAGGTCGGTCGATATCCGGCCGAGGTCGACGAGCATCGCATCACCTCGAACGGCGTCTGCATCGGCGAGCAGTGCGCGAAGTCGAGGCGCGTCGCCACTTTTCATGAGCAACTCCCAGCAACGCGCACGCAGGTTGGCCTGTGTCGCTGGATTTGCCTCGCGCATCGTCCGCAGGATCGTGACGCTGATCTGATCTTCACCAACAATCATTCCAAGCGCGACGCGCTCCGGTCGCATCGCCACACCATCAAGTCCCGGAACGGGATTCGCCCAGGCCCGGATCAATGTCGGGACGAGGTCGACCTCTTTCTTTTCACCAACGAGTTCGCACACCCGCTCGCGCCACATGATGTCGCCCATCCGCGGCAAACTGTTCGCAAGCGCGTCGACGACGGCGGCTTTGTCTGTTTCGTAGAGCAACTCAAAGGCCTGCACTCGGGCGTCGATGGCGTAGCCGTCGGCAGCGATCATCCGCCGAAGGGCCGCCTTCGTTGCGTCGTCAACGCCGCGCATTCGCGCAGCCTCGATCGCATCGAAGTAATGCTCACGCGCCTGTCCGCTCCGCGAAAGCACCTCCGCGGGGTTCGTCACGCTCTCCGGGCCTCCGGTGCAGCCGGTCAGAACAAGCATGCCCGAAAACACGCCAGCGAGCAGACCGCTTTGGACGACTCGCGCGGAAGTATGCCTAGATGCGCGGAGCACCGATGGCAGGAGTACGGGTGTGCCCGCGAGGAAGGCCGCACGGTGGGATGGTTCGGCAACGGTGGGTTTGAACAGGCAGATCGTCATCGTGATGGCTCTTTGGCGCGTGCGGCGACAGCGGGAAACCGTATCATCGGCCTTTCGTGCGCGACGCAAGCAACCAGCCAGAGAACGACAATCCCGTCGCGGCCGAGTTTCGCGCACGGGTAGAGCGGCTTCTCGACCTCATTCGACCGTCAGTCCGGGAGGACGGCGGCGACATTGAGCTTGTCTCTGCGGACCCCGCCGGACTTGTCCGAATCCGCTTTCTCGGCGCCTGCGTGGGATGTCCCTCGGCAGGTATGACCCTCCACCACGGAATTGAGCGAACACTCCGAAGCGAACTCGGCCCGGAACTTCGGGTTGAAGCCGTCGCCGAATCCCGTTAATCGGCGCCCGAGTTCGAAAAGGAAAGTCGAGAACTTTCCCTTCCGGCACAAGCCCCTGTCGGGTAGTCTGACCCGGTCAGCCATGTGGCAGACGGTCCGTCGACCAGGGCAGGAGGTCCCCAAGCATGCTTGTCATCACACGCCGCGAAGGTGAAGAAGTCGTCATCGGAGATCCAGCGTCCCCGATTGGTGTCGTTCGCATCGTCGCGATCAAGGGCGATCGAGTTCGCGTCGCATTCGACTTCCCGAGAACGGTCGAGGTCCACCGCCGCGAGGTTGCAGACCAGATCATCGCCAACGCGACTGAAGAAGGTCGCAACGTGATCGGCTCGATTCGACCAGCCACTGAAGGCGGGTAAGGACGAGCGCGACGGGCTGTGTGCCGCGGCCTGTCGGCTCTGAAGCACCATTACCCGTTGGTTGACTGCTTTCATCACTGCAAACACTTCATGAAAACGAAAGCGCGCGCCAAGTGGCGCGCGCATCCGTTTGATTGTGGCACTGGTGGGTACCACAACCACAAGGAGTCTTGAAAGCGGCTCCGACCCTTCCGGGCCGGAGTCGCAAATCCGGGGAATCGACGATCCGTGTCGACCCCGCTGATCGCCCGGCCATCCTTGGCCGAGCGGAGCGAATCTCGGGACACCTGCGCGCACCCGTGCGCAGGTGTTTTTGCTGGAATTTCGGTCGTTGCCTCAACGTCCGCGCCGAGAGCGCATCCTTGCGCCTCTGCATCCAACCACCGTTTCCGGTGTTCCCTCGCAGCCGGTGCTCTCAACGATCCTTGTCGATCGCACCAGCGTGTTTCGTTCCAATCGCATGCGCACCCTTCCGGGTCCGAACACGTGTGTAGCACCGTTGTGCCAACCGCCCTTCCACACACTCGACGCTTCGCGCAAGAGGCCTCAAGCCTCAAACTTTGCACAGTTCATCCGACTACGCCTTTGTCTTGAACCGAACCCGCTCTTTCTCGCGATCGTCTCGCGATGCAAGCTCAAGATGGTCCCGCACTCCGAGGATCACGACCTGTCCACTGAGCCCGAAGTCCTCAAGCAAGCGCTCCGGAATTCGAACTCGCCCTGCACTGTCGAACGGCACTCGCGCTGCCCTCGGGAAGTAATCGCGATTGAAGCGAACCACTTCTTCCTGAGTCACAAGCCCGCTCTCAATTCGGTCAGCGTGCTCCACAAACTTCTTCTCTGGCCAAAGCCAAAGACCACCGTTTTGGCCGGGTGCTGCCACAAACATCGCACCGTGCCGCTCCGCGTTCCATGCGTCACGAATCTCGGCCGGGATTGCCAGTCGCTGCTTCGCGTCGAGGGAATGCTCGTACTCGCCGAGAAACATAGTGGAGTCCTACCGGGACTTTGGGAGAATACAACACTTCGCCCCACCTTTCAACACTCCGCAACACTTTCATACCACTTTCCTCCAATTTTTCTTTCGGCAATTTAGTTCCTTGGAGTGGCCAACCGACGTAAACACTGCATGTTGACCAGGTTACGAAAAACTTGCCTCCTCCTCTTGGCCCCGATCGGTTTGGCGCCCAAAGGCTGAGCTCCCCACCACCACGTTCCGCATGCACCCAGAACCCACCGAAGCCACGCTCGCAGCACTTGGTTGCGTTCCATCCGCTCAATACCTTTTGACAACGGCCTACGGCGATGTTCGGGATGGGCGCATCGTTGAGCGCGTGCAGCAATGCGGAACGCAGCCGCCGATGCTGCTTGTCGCGATGGAGAAGGGCAATCCCCTTTCCGTCCTCATCCGTGACAGCCGCACATTTGCCGTGTCACTGCTCGACCCAAATGAACGTTTGGTGCAGCGCGTGTTTGGCCCAGATCGACGGATCGGCGAGGATCCGTTTTTGACGTACCCCTTTCAACGAGGCTTGATGGGCGCGCCGATCGTGACCCGCGCGACCGCGTGGTTTGACTGTGAGGTCATTCGCCACCTTGATATGGAGACGAATTACGAGCTCTACATTGGGATCGTGCATCACGCCGGACTTGGCGTTGCACCCGCGCATCGGTTGAACGCAGCACTCAACATTGCGCGGGCACAGGACGCTCGTGCGCCGCGCATGCGGTCGGTTCCAGAACGCACCGGACATGATCGCATCGCTGCTACCGAGTCGCCCGCCGAGCGCGCGCGAGTCGCGAAGCCACGCGCCGCACGGACCCGCTGAGGCTTTCCTACCCTAGCGGGCGATGCCGCGCCTTCCAGTTCCACCGACCCCGCTTCGCGACGAACCCTCAAACCGCCTCGGGCTTGACTTTGCCGCAGAGGCTTTGCGGCTGCCGTCGCTGGGATTTGGAATTGTCGACATACACGCACACATCAACGGCCTTGAAGCAAGTGCGTTGTGGGAGCCGATCGCGCACGCCTACGGCGTGGAGCGCACGATGTCGATGTCACGGCTCGAGGACATCCCTGCGCTTCGCGAGCGTTTCGGGAGCCGACTCGAGTTCATCGCCGTTCCAGACTGGCACTCGACTGATCGTCGCGAGGCACACGGCGCAGGGTACCTCGGCCGTCTGGAGGGCTATCGCGAACTCGGCACGCGCGTCGCGAAGTTCTGGAACGCTCCGCGCGTGATCGAGTTTGGCAGAGACGCTGGCGACCCAGACCTCCTCGCGCTCGACGGACCGGTGCGGCGTGAACAAATCCGTCTCGCGGAAAAGCTCGGCATGATTTGCATGACGCACGTCGCCGACCCGGACACCTGGTTCGCGACCAAGTATTCCGATCACTCCATCTACGGCCGTAAGCGTGAGCACCACATGAGGCTCCGCCGCGTCCTCGACGCGAGCACCGTTCCGTGGATCGCAGCACATATGGGCGGCTCGCCTGAGGACCTCGCATTCCTCGACACAATGCTTGATGCGCACCCGAATCTTTATCTCGACACCAGTGCGACCAAGTGGATGGTGCGCGAACTTGGCCGCCACAGCCGCGACGAAATTGTCGGCTTTCTCGAGAAGTGGCGAGGGCGCATCATGTTCGGCACCGACACCGTGACCACCGATGAGCATCTTCGCGATGGTGCGAAGTCAAGCGAGATGGCTCTGAAAGCGACAAGTCGCGAGAGTGCGTTTGATCTCTACGCGAGCCGCTATTGGGCGCTGCGCATGATGTGGGAGGCGGATGGCGAGACTGTGTCGCCGATCTCGGATCCGGACCTTGCGATGGTCGATCCGTCGCGATTCGGCCCACTCGACTCACCGGTGCTCCGAGGACTCAGGCTTCCGCCGGACCTCTTACGCGTGCTTTATCGCGATGCAGCGATCGCGCTCTTTGGAGATTGACTTGCGGAGAGCGCGGAGTACGACCCTCGATGTGGAATGGCTGCTAGCGCACGGCACAGCTCGGCGATATCTGAGTTGAAACGCGTGATACGCGGCAAAGACTCCGAGACCGCACTCTGAGCGTGCTCTGCGGGGAGTTCGATGGTTGTATGGGCGATCACGGGAATACCCGCGGCTAACGCATCGAGCGCCGAAACGGGCGAAACAAACCCAAGCTCATCCGAAAGTCCCCAGCGCGCATCGAGCGGATGGTTTCGCCGTGTACCAGCGCAGCGGATCGGCGCAGTCCCCACACCATCGCAATCGATGACCATCGCGTCGATTGCGCAATGAAGTTCCCACGGCTCTTCAGCACGTGCATCAAGAATCATCGGTGCAGCGCCAGTCGCATGCACAATCCACGATGAAATTGCCGCAATGTCTGGAAGAGCAGGCGAGACGACCATCCGGAGTCGCGCACCCCCCACGATCGCCATACCGACCGCCCGCGCAACGAAACGCGCATCGGTCCACTCTGCAGGTTCGCCGCCGAGTAGCACGAGGCGTTCATGGTCCGCGACCCCAAACTCGCGCCGAATGCGCGCACCACGCGATGACCCATCGGTAACCAATCGCGAGGCAACTGAAATTGGCGCAACCGAAACTGCTGCCCGCGGCACTTCAACCTCGCACTCCATGCATCCCAGACTTCGCATGATCCGCTGCGCGCGTGCGCCGCCGGCGACGACGCGATGCATTCCACTCCACATCGCAGACATCCCCGGTCGTAACTGCGCAGCCAACCACCACGATCCCCCCACGCTTGCGAGGCGATGGCAATGAATCTCGCGCGAAAGCCCGTAGGCAATGATGCGCTCGAGACACCATTCCGGACCAAGCACCAGCAGCGCGTCGTCTGGAGCGAGCACCGCCGCGATGGATCTCCAGAGCGAGGGACCGGATTCTTCTGCGGCGACGACAAACAGCTTGCGGCAATCGCCGCGAGTGCTCTCACCAGCTCCCGCATGCGTCTTCTCGTTCGCGCCGGATTTCATGGGCGTTCTCTTCTCGCGAGAGTCGCGTCACTGCCGTCGCGTGCCGAGATTCTCGCCAAGATCGACCCGTTCATGCTGGTAGAAGAGTTGGGCAACTTCAAGTGCGATCTTCCGCACAAGCTCGTCCTCGACCTGTGTGCGTCCAGCGCGCGTGCGCAACGCAGAAGCGTCCTTCTCACGAATCACCGCAGTGATCTCGCGTCCGTCCGGCATGATTTCAGCCATCGGATAGGAACGCATTTTGTTTTCGAGATCAAGAACCTTCACGCGAACCATCGCTGTCGGGCGAATGCCTCGGTCATCGCTGCGGCCAGCAAGATCGAACACCATGGGCTGGATGTGAATCACCTGCGCACAATCAAGCGCGCGTCCGATGGCCTCAACAGACATGAGCTTTGAACTCTCGCCTTTTGTTCCACTCCGTGCGACCATAACCGCATCGCGCGAGGCAACTGTGGAGTCGAGATGATCGCGTTGCATCAAATCGATTGACACTGCATCGCCAAGCGTCGTCCGAAGCGCCGTGCGCGGCAAAATGTTGCGCGGATCGTCGACAAACACGACGGTCTTTTTGTTGGGCAGCGTGTACTCCGCGTCGACCTGCCCCGGACCCTCGATGGCGTACGCGACCGGAGTCACAATATTGCAACCGCTGAGTACAGACACGCCGAGGATCGCTGCCGAGAGAGAGATAAGACTGATGATTCGCATGATGCTTTGCCTATGGGTTTCGCGCAGTGATTTGCGTACTGTGGCGTAATTGATCTCGTCTTCCGCAACGCACTCAATACTCCGGATACTTGTCTTCAATGTGGCGATAGAAGAGCCATGACGACCCTTGGATAAATAGCGTCAGAAGCCCACGCTGAATGTCCTCGCGACGAGCAGATTCACGACCGACACCTTCGCGGTTTGGAAATTTCTCGACGACGTTCGCGGTGAATACGAACTCATCAGGCGAGATGCCGTCTGCCTCAATCACGCCGACGTTCGCGCCAGCCACTCCGTCCCAGAGGTAGCTGTTTCCGACGGGATTGAGCCGATACTCGTAGAGGTCGATGTAGATCAGTCGATCGACGCCGAGCTCGCGCGCGATCTCTCCGTAGGGCAGAGAACGCCATTGCGGGGTTCGATACTGCCACTCAAGGACCTGACCCGGCGGGAGGACTGACGCACCCTTCACATACTCGCGAATACGCACGGCGACATTGGCGGTGACGTTACCAACGACATCCGGGTGCTCGACGAGCGTCGCATAATCGGCATTCACGATGACAGCCGAGGTCTTCCCTTCGAGACCGTCATATTGCGCCGGAACGTCGAGTTTCTTGCCGCGCTCAATCTGCTGTCCAATTGCGCCGACGGCACCCGCGATACAGCCAGGGCCGGTGGCCGCGAGCGTTGCCGCGCAGAGGAGGGCGAACACGCGCGACATCGATCGTGTTGCGATGTGTACGAAGCGGACGGTGGTGAGCGTGGTGTTCATGATCATCCCATCAACCCGCGCATAAGCACGGCCTTATATCCCCATGCAAGCAGCGCGATGATGCCGAGCATCCACGCAGCGCGCGCGTTCCACATTCGCTCATACACCGGCCAGACGGTCCGGCCGGTTGCGAGCGTCCACAATGAACCAACCAACGCCATGCCGGTGGCAACCGCGAGCAAGCAGCCCATTGGCTGCGCCAAGAAGCTCTCGATCAGACGGCCCTTCGCCGCGTAGGCAAAGGCGGTGGTCATTCCGCAACTTGGGCATGGTACCCCGAAGCGATCCGGCCATGAACACGCCGGAAGTCCGAGCGCGCGGTGCGTCCCGAAACCTTCACCGGCGGGCCGAAGCGACCATGCGACAACAAGGAGCGAACCCGTGCAGGCCGCGACGATCGCGGAGGCAAGAACCCGGCGCCGATGCTCTGCGGGCAGAAGTGCTGGACACAGCATCTCGGCCGCGCCAATTGACGGAACTCCTGATGCGCCGGACGCCGGGGCCGTTGACGGATCAACAGCCTCAACCGGCAATGAAGGTGGCAGATCGGCTTGATTTCGGCTCACCGACGCAGGGTAGCCGCCACGCGCATCGGACGCGCGCGATTACCTTGCTCCGATGACCACCTGGATCGACGGCCACCTCGACCTCGCGTACCTCGCTCTCAACGGCCGCGATCTGCGTGCCGATGTCCCAAAAGACGCGCCCCACGCCCTGACACTGCCTGCGCTGCGGGATGGGAACGTCCGCGTTGCACTCGGAACGATCTTTACGGAGCTTGGGGGTGACCCTTCAAATGAAGCGGTCGCGTATCGCGACTCCGATGACCTTGAGGGTGCACACCGCGTGGGACTCGCACAACTCGAGTGGTACGAGGCGATGGAACGCGCGGGCGAACTCGCGATCGTTCGCACCTGTGGTGACCTCGCCCGTGCGCTCCGCGGTGAAGGGGCCATGGGAATCGTCCTCCTCATGGAGTGTGCGGATCCGATCCGTTCCCCTGACGAAGTGCTGTGGTGGCACGCGCGCGGGCTTCGCGTGGTTGGCCTCAGTTGGGCGCATGGAAGCCGCTACGCGGGCGGAAACGCGCGGGCTGGCGGACTCACCCCCATTGGGCGGCGCATGATTGAAGCGCTTGATGCATGCGGCATGCTGCATGATGCATCACATCTTTCACGCGCGGCCTTTGAGGATGTGCTCACCGCGACTCCGACTCGCGTGATCGCAACCCATTCGAATGCACAGTCGCTCCTCGATCCGAACGAACGACATCTCACCGACGCGCAAATCGCGGCACTTCGCGACCGCGATGGCTGGATCGGATTGAACCTGTACGGACGATTTCTTGCCCACGGCCGACGCGCGACGCTTGCCGATTGCGTTGCGCACACCATGCATGTCGCGCGCATCGCAGGCGCGAACCGCGTAGGGCTCGGAAGTGATCTCGACGGCGGATTCGGTCGCGAGCAACTGCCACTCGAAGTGCAGTCGCCGCGAGACTACTCCCAGCTCCTCGAAGGGCTCGATGCTGCGGGATTCGCTGGCGTTGCTGGAGCGGACGCAAATGAGTGGCGAACGCAATTCGCCTCCGCGAACCTCGCGCGCATTCTTGCGGATGCCTTGCCCGAAGCACCGTAACCCGCACTCCCGATTCAGCCGTGCACACGCTGCGCGAGATACCCGCAGCGACCGGCTACCTCAACGAGCATCAGCACGTACGACCGCGCGCCCTCGATCGGACGCGCTGCGGCGAAACTCGGGTAGACGATATTGATAGCCGCGCTTGTTGCAGGATCGCAGGCTGGATGCGCCGCGCGAAGAATCTCCGCGTGGTCCCGAATCCAATCTCGAACTTCGAGGAGCGCGCCGAGATCCTCGCGTCGACCCACGACATGCAGCAGGCCTGCTGCGTCGCACGCGATCTCCACCGCACGCGCAGATGGCGCTCGGAAGGGAAAGGCCGCGAGCCCTTCGATGTGCTTTGCAAGCGGTTCCGGGAGGTTGGACTCGATCATTCGCGCTTCACCAACCACCACGGGAAGTGGTGGCAGGCTCGCGGACTCCACGGCAGGTTCCGACTTTGTCGACGCGCACGCAGCGCCCGGCTTCCGAAGGGCCACGCGCTCCGCAGACGCTGACTCAATGCGTGCGCGCGCCTCGATGAGCTCGTCAACTGAAATCAATGGAGGCTTTGCCCGCGGTTGAATACGCGTGGCAGCGGTCGCGGAAGCTGCCGACGCTGCTTCAACGCGTGGGAGTGCCGCGATCGGCGTAGGCGGGAGCGATCCATGAAATGGAATCGGAGCCTCGTTGCGCGAGCGTGGCGGAACGGAACTGGTCGGCCCACGACGCTCTGCGCGAGGACCGAAGCGTTCGCCGACGACGGGTTGCTTTGCATCCACGGTCGGTCGCGCCGACACCCCGCCGTGCGACGCTGTCGGCGCTGTGCGGGCGGGAATCGGAGCAGCCTCCGCCTCCGACATCAGCGCGTAAATCTGCGCGAGCGTGGGCGAGGGTGCGTCAAAGGTCCCACGAAACGCGCTCTCCACAGGGGCCACGCGTTGGAGTCCACCGTCGACGGGAAGTTCAATATCGAGAAAACGCTGGGCGACCGCGCGCAACTTTCCGCCGACCTGCGCCGATGTGTCTGAGTCTGCGCCGAGCACCGTGACCGAAATCGACGGGCGTGTTCCAATGGATGTCCGCGCGTCGATCGACGCCATGCACCGTTTGACCAGTTCATACGCAGCCAGAACTGCCGGGTCATCTGCGCCAGTCAGGATGACTGTGCTCGCGGTCCCTTCTGGGATTTCGATCATGTCGTTTGTCCGCGGCACAATCATCCAAGTCGACACGATTGGTGCAATGGCGCGAAGGGCTTCAGGAAGCGTGGACTGTGATGTGATCGTTGGTCGGCGCGCACCGGCGCGGAACAACTCAAGCTGGACCGCGTCATGCTCAAGCCGCACGAGACAGATTGCTCCATGTGCGCGTGCCTCGCGATCTGCGTATTGCGAAAGCCAAAGCCCACTCATCACGGGAAGATGACCGACGAGGAGAAGCGTGCGTTGCGCACTCGGAGATGCATTTTGCGCGGTCATACGCGGACCGAGAAACGCATCGAGGTTCATCTCGAAAGGACTGGGGACTCCCGCACTCATCGGCTCCTCCCCTCGCTCATACGCGCGGGCATCGACTGCCCAGCACCGTGTGGAACTTCGACCAAACTCACACCGATAGTGCCTTCTTCGGCCTCGCGATGGGTGTTGTGAGGATCGAGCATTTCGAGGCCGTCGACCGCGATGCGGTACGCATGGCGACCGGGCGACAACTCGACAGATGCCTCCATACGCATGCCATCGGAACTCGCCATCAGCGGAGTTGCCACTGGATTCCAACCATTGAAGTCTCCGACGACGAACAGCCCGTGTGCTGTTGCGGGCTGACTGAAGATGACCACGCCCTCGCGATCTGCACGTACGCCGAAGCCGCCGCCAAACGGCACTGGGCTACGCGCACGATCTGCGAGTGCGCGCAGTCGGGAGACAAGATCTGCAGCTCGGTCGAGGGTGGCGTCGGGGGTCGAATGCGCGCTTGAATTGGTGCTTGAGCCTACGGACGTGGATTCACCGACGGATCCGAATGCGGCGGCTTCATCGAGTGAGAGATCGAAACCGGGGAGCGCAACGTTTCGCGGAATATCCATAAGTGGCGGCTCCGCAGCGCCAAAATCTGCGAGTGCGGTCGCTGCAGGCGCATTTTCGGCAAGCCACGCGGCAAGTAGCGCGAAGTCCGCCTCGGCCGCCGAACCCGGCGCAAACTCCATGATCGACTGCCCGTAACTCGCGGCATCACGCAGCTCTTCGTGCTCACGAATCATGATGGGCAGGAGATACTCCGGAAAGCGCTTCGCAAGCGTGGCAACAACATCGCGCGAGAGCGCGCGAGATTCGTTGTAAAGCGTCGGCAGCAGCGCAAAGGGAATGTCGCGACCGAAACGCCGCACGATCGATCGAATGGTTTCGATCTGCTTCTCAGCGCCCTTCAAACTGAAGTAGCCGGTCTCCACGGGAATCAGCACAAGATCAGACGCGCGCAGCGCGTTAAACGTCAGCAGGCCGATCGTCGGGGGGCAGTCGATGATGCACCAGTCAAATTCGTGCTGCCACGCGCCGAGGACGCGCGCAAGGCGTCGATCGCGATCGAAGCGCGCCGCGAGTGGGCCGTTGGGCGCCTCGAGCGATGCGAGCGCGACGCTCGACGGGACAAGTTTGAGACCGTGGCCCACTTCCCAGAGATACTCGTCCGCGCGCGGCGGATGCGCGTGGTCGGCGAGCATGGCGTCGGCGATCGTGCGCTCGAGCGTGAGATCAGGCACCCCCAGGCCGGCCGCGCAGTGCGACTGCGGATCCATATCAACAAGGAGCACCCTCGCGCCGTCACGGGCGAGGATGGCCGCGAGATTAACAGCCGTTGTGGTCTTGCCACAACCGCCCTTCTGATTGACGATCGAGACTACGCGCATGGAGCGAATGTCGGCATTCTCACGAGGAATGCCCGAATAATCAGACCTTCATCATCACATCGCTGATTCACCGGCAGCGCCGATCGCCGCCAGCCCCGCAAGCACCGTCTCTTCCGGTGGGTCCGTGACCACCGTGACATCTCCCATCTTGCGCGCAAGCACGAGTCGGAGGACGCCGCCTTGGTTCTTCTTGTCGAAACCCATGCGGTGCCGAATTTCTGACTGCGGAATGGGCAAGGGCATCCGGATTGGTAGACCAAGTTGCGAAAGGAGCCGTTCGACCCGAACCGCGAGCGGCTCATTTGGAGAACCCACGCTTGGGGAACCAACCGGCGGCGCGAAGTACGCGTGGGCGCAGTGGGCAGCTGCGACCATTCCGATCGCAACAGCCTCTCCATGAAGGAGTTGAAGCGCGGGAACCGTTTCGATCGCATGCCCAAATGTGTGGCCGAGATTGAGGAGTGCCCGCTCGCCGAGCTCGTGAGGATCGCGGGCGACGATAGCGGCTTTCACCGACGCGGAGGCTGGGATCAATCGGTCGAGCGCTGATACATCCCCGGCGGCGAGCGCGCGCGCGTCCGCTTCAAGCGCGGCGAGCAGCGCGCCACCGGCGATCACCGCGTGCTTGGCGCACTCCGCGAGGCCAGCACGCAACTCGCGCACCGGAAGCGTCGTCAACAGGTCGGCATCGGCGATCGTCACCTTCGGTTGCCAAAACGCGCCCGCGAGATTCTTCCCAAGTCCTCCGCCTGGAAGCGCTAGATTTACGCCGGTCTTCCCACCAATCGACGCGTCAACCATGGCGAGGAGCGTCGTCGGGATTTGGACGAGGTCGATTCCCCGGAGGTAGGTCGCGGCGGCGAAGCCCGCGACATCACCGACAAGCCCCCCACCCAGCGCCACCAGCAGGCCGCCTCGATCAAGTCGTGCCTCGAGCGCGGCACTCCAAATCGCTTCGACTTCGCGCATCGACTTCGTTTCTTCACGTGCGCGCATCTCGTGCACAGCGACCCGCGCGCCGGCGCGCTCGAGGGCCGTCACGACGCGGGGTGCGTGGGTTGCGGCGATGCTTGCGTCAACAACGACGAGGACACGGCGTGCATCGATTGCGATCGACTCGCGCGCGAGGATTGAACCCACGACTTGTACGCCGCCGCGACGGACGACCAGACTTGTCGCGTGGCCGGGTACGTCGATGGGGATACGAATTTCGCTCATAGTGCCTTCATCGGTCCGCGGTGGAGTTCCCACGCAACCTCGCCAGTGCGGCCGCTGGGTCGTCGGGAAGCGTTGCTTCTCTCGGGTCGATGACATCCGTGCGTCCTCCCGCGCGCGCTGCGCTGCGATCGGTCTGCGACGCGCGCCGAGCCTTTAGAACGCGGGACTTTCGACGCATACGCAAGAGCGTGTGGGCGATCGAAAGCGCGATCACGATGCCAAGCAGCGGTCGAAGTTCGATGGGGAAGCCGGGAGGCACCGGAGTTGTCGAGGCGGGGTCCAGCATCGCGGCGCAGCGCGGAGGCTAACCGCTCTGCAGTCACGGCTCAATCAGGGTCGCCACGGGAAAGGTGTGATGCTGGCATGTCTCGGGCATGTGCCAGGCCCCGTTTGACGGACAACAGAAACTATCGCGAACCACGCCGTCCGCAGCACCGAATCCAACGGCACCGATCAAAAGCACAAGGCCGCGGGCGAAGCCGCGGCCTTATGCGTTGAGTGACCCCAAGGGGATTCGAACCCCTGTTCTATCCGTGAGAGGGATATGTCCTAAACCGGGCTAGACGATGGGGCCAGCGCGTGACGGTGTTTACAGCTCAGATCTCTCACAATCATGAACTCCGTCGCGGCGCACTATAGCGTCCTCGCGCACGGCTGTGAAGGGTGAACGAGCATGGCGTCGTGCGTGCGTTTCGCGCGTGAATGACGCGCAACCCCGATCAGAAGTTGCGAGATGGACAGCGCCCAAAAAGACGAACAGGCGCCGCGGAAACCGCGACGCCTGCGTCGATTTGAATGACCCCAGAGGGATTCGAACCCTCGTTACCTCCGTGAAAGGGAGGTGTCCTAGACCAGGCTAGACGATGGGGCCGGTCAGGGGCGGAGATGATAGCAAGGTGCTCCGAACCCTGCAGCACGCACGGAAGACCAATTCCGCGCACAATCCCGTCGGATGACCGCACCCAAAGCACCTCCCCCGCCCCCGCCGCCGACAGCGGTTGGTGTCGCGCGGCCGTTGCGGGTGATTGCCATCTGCCCTCTGGCATTCGAGCGTCGGATTTTGCGACGGTTTGCCAAACTTCCCACGGTCGGCGCAGGGCCTGGACCGGATGGCATCCGGCGAGCGTTCTCATGGCGCGCGGACTGGCCATTTCCGCAGCCGGATCTTGTCGTACTCGTGGGGACTGCCGGCGCGCTGAACGCTCGGTGTATCCCGGGCAGTGACCATCTCGTGCGTGAAGTTTGCAGGCCCGATGGAAGCGTGCTCGTGTCCAGAGTTGTGCGGGAAGCAGACGCGCGGGTTGTCGAGTCTCCGTTGATCGTGTCGACTCGGGAAGCGAAGCGGGCGCTTGGCCTCGCGACCAAGGCCGATCTCGTAGATCTGGAATCGTTCGCGTTTGCCGAATGTGCAGAGTCCGCGGGGCTTCGCTGGGCAATCGTGCGCGGAGTGAGCGATGGCGTGGATGATGTACTCCCGCGTGAATGTGCGGGGTTCATCAACGATGCTGGCGAAACGCGCCTTCTGCGCGTCCTTCGTGCAATCGCCCTTCGTCCCAGGCTTCTCGTGGAGCTTGCGCAGATCGGTCGCACCGCGAGGCGCGCGATGCGCAGCGCAGCGTTTACAACCGATGGATTGGCATGCGTCGATACGATCGAACTCTGTAACCCGCACCATCCGCTTCTCTTGTACGGAGGCTCGTTCGACCCGCCCCACGCGCGGCACGCTTCGATGCTCGCAGACGCTGTGCGCGCGTTGCAAGCGCCGTGCGCGCTTGTGGTCCCGGCCGCACTCAATCCCTTGAAATGCGCGACGCCACCAGCGCCCGCGGATGCTCGTATCGCCATGTGCGAGGCGACATTCAAACCCATTGAGGACAGGGTTCCCGTTGAAGTTCGCATCTCGGCCGCGGAGGTCTCCCGGCCGGGGCCGAGTTACACGTTCGACACCGTTCAACAACTTCTAACCGAACGCCCCGCCCTCTCTGGAAGCCTTCGGATGCTGCTCGGAAGTGACGCGCTGCGCGACATCATGCGGTGGCACCGTTGGCGCGAGTTACTGGCGCTCGTTCAACCCGCGGTTGTCGTGCGCCCGCCCGATGACCATGCCTCCGTCACTCGATTTCTCAAAGAATTCGGTGTGACACAGGGGTTCGCGGACGCTCCGACCTGGCTCTTATCGCTGCCACCCGTCGAACTTGCCTCGACCGAAATTCGACGCGCCATCGCCGCCGGAATACGACCCGCTGGCATCGCCGAGGACGCTTGGCGTGAAATCTCGGCGCGGGGCCTCTACGGCTTCGGCGAAGCGCGCGAACGGATCTACACTCTCTGATCTATGGCGTCCCGCCCCGCAGCTCCGTCCGTCTCCCGCGTCAGCTTCGTCAGCCTCGGCTGTCCGAAGAACCTTGTCGACAGCGAAAAAATGCTCGGAGTCCTCAAGGACTCCGGGTTCGTGCTCGTCAACGAAGACCAGCGGCCCGATGCGATTGTCGTCAACACCTGCGGGTTTCTCGAAGCGTCGAAGGACGAATCACTCGAAGTGATTCACGATGCGATCCGCCGTAAAGAGGCTGGCGAAATCAAGCGCGTTGTCGTCGCGGGCTGCCTCGTGCAGCGCCATCGCGCAAAGCTCCTCGAGTGGGCACCGGGCATTGACGCGATGGTCGGCGTGTTTGATCGCGATCACATCGTCGATGCCGTCGCTGGTGAAAATGTGGCAGAACTCGCTGAAAAAGCGCCGAAGTATTGGATCGCTGGTAACGCCCTGCAGGCAGCAAGTGCGCGCGGAATGCAGACGGTGGGACTCACCGTAAACGGCGCCGACGGCAAGGGAATCGGCTACTTCGAAGGCGACGACAATCGCGTGCGTCTGACGCCGCGGCACTGGGCGTACCTCAGAATCAGTGAGGGATGCAACCAACGCTGCGCGTTTTGCACGATTCCCTCGATCCGCGGCAAGATGCGCTCGAAGCCGATCGAGGCAATCGAGGCCGAAGCGCGCAGCCTGATGGCTTCTGGTGCGTTCGAGTTGAATCTCATCGGCCAAGACACCACGTCATACGGGATGGATGTTGGCTACGACGGCGGACTTCCCGGGCTCCTCAAGTCCGTCAATGGTGTCGCTCGCGAGTTTGGTGGCGGATGGATGCGGCTGATGTATGCCTATCCGTCGAAGTTCGACGATGCCTCGATCGATGCCATTGCCAATCTCGACAACATCCTGAAGTACATCGATATGCCGCTGCAACACGCGTCCAACGCGATGCTCAAGGCGATGCGCCGCCACACAACGAGGGCGAACACGGAGGCGCTCCTTGAGAAACTTCGCGATCGCGTGCCGGGAATCGCGATTCGAACGACCTTTATCGTCGGATTTCCTGGAGAGACTGAGGATGATTTTGAGCAGCTCTGCGAGTTCATCTCAGAGCAGCAGTTCGACATGATGGGCGTGTTCCGTTACTCGGCCGAAGATGGCACGCCCGCCGGCACGATGGAGCAGGATCCCGCGCTCGCGGTCCCCGATGAGGTGAAGCGCGAACGCGAAGAGCGCATCATGCTGCTTCAGCAGGAAATTGCCTTTGAGAACGCGAGATTGCAGGCAGAAGCGAAGGCGCAGTTTGATGTACTCATCGAAGGCCCTGCGGCCGGACGTACAAAGGGTCGCGCAACCACTGGCGTGACGAAGGGCGGCTCGCTCTACACCGGCCGCGCGTACTTCCAAGCACCCTCCATTGATTCGCTCACGTATGTCCAGTCGACGGAGAAGCGCGCTGCTGGCGAACTCGTGCGCTGCACCGTCGTCGACGCAAACGGCTACGACCTCGTTGCGATTCCAACGGATGAACTTGAGAAGAAGGTTTCCCTCCCGATCATGCATCGGCATTGAGCCTCGGTCCTCATCATGCACACACGCGAAGCAGAAGACCTCGTCCGACCGCTCCTCTGGATCGGCTTCGATGGAAAAATCCCTCCGCCCGAAACGGTGAAGCTCATTCATCAGGGAGTTTCTGGCGTGATTCTCTTCGCGCGCAATGTCGGTACGCGTGACGAGACGCGCACACTGATCCACGAGTTGAAGTCGATCGCTCGCGGCACGCTGCTGCTCTCCGTCGATCAAGAAGGTGGACGTGTTGCCCGATTAACCGATGGTTTTGAAGTATTTCCACCTCTGCGCGAACTCGGCTCGAAAGGCGTGGATGAAGTTCGCGCCATTGGGCGCCGATTGGGTGCGCAGGTTCGTGATGCGGGTTTCGACATTGACCTCGCGCCGGTCGTGGATGTCGACTCGAACCCAGCAAACCCTGTGATCGGCGAACGCTCATTCTCGCGCGATCCGGAACAGGTTGGCGTGCTCGGTGCCGCGATGATCGAGGGACTTGAGTCAGAACTTGCCGCGTGTGCGAAGCATTTTCCTGGGCACGGCGACACCGACAAAGACTCGCACTACGACCTCCCACGATTGCCGCACGCGCTCGACCGCTTGCGTGCGTGTGAGCTGGTTCCATTCAAAGCTGCGGTTACAGCGGGCGTTTCCTGTGTGATGACGACGCATGTGGTGTTCGACGCGCTTGATCCAGGCGTTGCCGCCACGATGAGTGCACCCGCGATTGCGCTGCTGCGTGGGGAGATTGGCTTTCAAGGCGTGTGTGTGAGCGACTGCCTTGAGATGAAGGCGATCTCTGCGCATTTCGGTTGCGGAAATGCTGCCGTCCGCGCAATCGCGGCGGGCGTGGATGCGCTCCTCGTCTGCCACACGACCGATGCGCAGCATGAAGTCATCGAGTCGCTGGCCGCCGCGGTGGTTGACGGCAAAATCGCGCCAGCGCGCGTGCATGAAGCCCGCGGGCGACTCGTCGCGCTTGCGGAGCGACACGGGCGCATGATCTGAATGCGCAAGGCCGATCGGCTCCAACGGAACGGACACGTGGTTCGTGAGGAGACTCGACCGTCGACGATGACGACTCAGCTGCCATCCATTTTCTGCGCTTCTTCGATGAGACGGCTGAGGAGCGCGACGCGCGCTCGCGTGGAGAGGCCGCAGCTTCGGCGCGGCAGCCCCCCGCTGCGCCGCGGCAATCCCCGCTTCTTCCGCACGGAGCGCGCCGAAACGGTCCTGGTTCGACCGCCTACTCTGCATCCTGCGACTGCGACGCGTTGACCGCATGATGTGAAATTGCCGTGTTTCAGGCCGTGCGAAGCACCGCGGCGGGCGGCTACACTGTCGGATTCCCGTGAATATCCGCAACTTCTCCATCATCGCCCACATTGACCACGGCAAGAGCACCCTTGCCGATCGCCTCCTTCAGCAGACGAAGGCTGTCTCTGCGCGCGAGGCACGCGCACAGTTTCTCGACTCGATGGATCTCGAGCGCGAGCGCGGCATCACCATCAAAGCTTCCGCCGTGACCGTGAGCCACACCTACAAGGGTGAGGTCTACGAACTCAACTTCATCGACACGCCTGGCCACGTCGACTTCACCTACGAGGTGTCGCGCGCACTCAAAGCGTGTGAGGGCGCCGTGCTTGTTGTGGACTCAACGCAAGGGGTGCAGGCGCAGACCGTCGCAAATGCCTACCTCGCTGTTGCAGGTGACCTCACACTCATTCCCGTCATCAACAAGATCGATCTTCCCGCAGCCGACCCAGACCGCGTCGCGATGGAAGTCGAGCATGTTTTCGGTTTTGCTGCGGAAGACTGCATCTATGTCTCCGCGAAGACCGGCCAAGGCATCGACGAACTCCTCGATGCAATCTGCGAGCGCCTTCCTGCGCCGAAACCACCGACAACGAAGAAGCTTCGTGGGCTTGTGTTCGACGCGAAGTACGACGATTACCGCGGTGTCGTCATGTACGTGCGAATCTTCGACGGACAACTCAAGCAAGGCGACAAGATTCGAATGATGGGAACGCAGCGGACGTTTAACGTCACAGAGCTCCTGCGTTACACGCCGTTTCCGCAGAAGGTCAAAGATCTGCAGCACTCGCAGGTCGGTTCGGTCTGCGCAGGAATGAAGACACTCGGCGATGTCCGCGTCGGTGACACCATCACGCTTGAGTCAGATCCAGCCGACATCGCACTTGAGGGTTACGAAGAACCAAAGCAGATGGTGTACTGCGACTTCTATCCCTCAAGCGCTGATGAGCAAGGAAAGAAGTCAGACTTCGAGCAACTCCGCGAGGCCATCGAGAAACTCCATCTCAACGATGCGAGCTTTACCTTCGAAACCCAGCACTCTGAAGCACTCGGCTTCGGCTTCCGCTGCGGCTTCCTTGGTCTTCTTCATATGGACATCGTGCAGGAGCGCCTCGAACGCGAAGGCGGCGTCGCCATCGTCCAAACTGCCCCCACGGTGTCGTACATCATCGACCTCACCGATGGCACAGAGCAAGAGATCCACAACCCCGCTGATCTCCCCGATGGCTCGATCATTCAGGCCATCCGCGAACCGATCGTCAAGATCGACATCATCTGCCCGAACGAGAACATCGGCGACCTCATGAAACTCGCGGAGAGTCGCCGAGGAATCTTCGTCGCCCAAGAAATGATCAGCGAAACGCGGCAGATCCTGAAGTACGAGGTGCCGCTCGCAGAGATCATCTACGACTTCTACGACAAACTAAAGTCGGTCACACGTGGCTACGGCACGATGGACTACCAGATCATCTGCTATCGCGCGGATCGACTGGTCAAGGTGTCGATTCTCGTCAACGGCGAGCCCGTCGAGGCACTTTCGCTCATCTGCCACCGCGACAACGCCGAGCAGCGTTCGCGTGGAATCCTGCAGAAACTCAAAGAGCAGATCGACCGCCACCAATTCGAGATTCCGCTGCAGGCAGCAATCGGCGGCAAGGTCATCGCGCGCGAGTCGATCAAATCCATGCGCAAGAATGTGACCGCGAAGTGCTATGGCGGCGATATCTCGCGAAAGCGCAAGCTTCTTGAGAAGCAGAAGGAAGGCAAGAAGCGCATGAAGCAAATCGGCAGCGTGTCGATTCCGCAAGAAGCGTTCATGGCCATTCTTGATCAGGGTGATTGAGTTCGCCGAGCACTATTCTTCGTCCAAAAAAATGCGGGGTTCCCTGAAGGGAACCCCGCATTGCTTCGTCCATGCTTGATACAAAAGATCGCGCGCGATTTACTCGCTGAGATTGAGCGCCTTCATGACCTCGGCGGTGATATCAATCGCGGCGGGATACTTGAGAAACGCGCGCGCCTGGATCTGCGCGAGTGCTTCGCCTGCGCGTTCGGCTTGAAACGGGTCGGCAGTTGGGTAAAAGCGAAACACGAGATCGATCTCTTCCTTCTCAGAAACAGCTTCAACTGCAGCCACGAGTTCGCGATACGCCTGCTCAAACTGCTCAGCCGCCATCTTGTCCTCGCGCACGCGTACGCCTTCAAGCCAGCGGCTGTACTCCTGCTGAAGCTGCGTGAATTCTCGCTGGCCCTCCGGTGCTGGCGGTGCGCCATCCGCACCCGCTGGGAACTTCTTTTGGATCTCTTCTGCACGCTTGTTGAACTCAGCCTCTTCCGCTTTCGCCGCTTCCTGCGTCTCCTTCCGCTTGTCGGCGTAGCTCGCGCCCTCGAAGATCTTTTTCATGACCTTGTCGATGTCAACAGAGCCCACGCTCCACACGCGATTGGTTGAGCGGTCGCCCCACGCAATGCGGCCGTCCTTCGCAGTCACGCGAACTGGGTCCTTCCCACCTTCTCCCGCGAAGATCACACCGTCGGTCGGACCGAGGTCAGATGCCGTGCGGTCTATCGCGTGGGCGAGCTGCGCGGGCGCAGACTGAAAGGCGAAAGCGAAAGCAAGCGCGGAAAGCGCGAGCGACGATGCGAGCACAATTCGTTCGAAACGATTCATTTCCAAAGTGTACTCAGCCCGCCGTCAGTCGTCCTGTCTCACGGATAAACCAATGCGCGACGCGTTGCTTGACCTCGTCGAGCGTGGGCGCACGCGAACCGAGTTCGGCTGCGATACTCGTGACCGGCCGGGCGAGCCCGCACGGAACAATCAGGTTGAAATGCGCGAGTTCTGGCGCAATATTGAGTGCGAAACCGTGCAACGAAACATAGCGCGAGAGTCGCACCCCGATCGCAGCAATCTTGCGCTCGGGAACCCCATCAGCGCCGACCCAAACACCGGTCGCGGTTGGATCACGAATTCCCGCGAGACCGTCCTCGGCAAGGGTGTCGATGATGCACTGCTCGAGAAACCGTACATACGGATGCACGCGCAGGCCGAGACGCTCGATGTCGAGAATTGGATAGGCGACGAGTTGCCCCGGGCCGTGATAGGTCACGTCACCGCCTCGATCGGTCTCGACGCGCTCGATGCCCTGCGCGGCGAGCACCTCGTCATCGGCGAGCACATGGGTAGACGCAGCGGCCCGGCGCGTTACCGTAATGACAGCGGGCGCATGCTCGAGAAGAAAGACCGTCATTGGTGCGCGGGTCAAACGCCCTTCGACCACACGCTCGTGCGTCTCGCGCTGAAGCCGAAGCGCGTCGAGATAGCCCATGCGAGCAAGGTCGATGACAACGAGGGACTCCGAATGGGCAAGCGTGCGCATAGCGAGCGCAAAGCGTACGACGCTCGACCGTTTCCGTACAATCGCCGCGTGCCCAACATCCACCCGACCGCCGTCCTTCACGGAGACATTCAACTCGCCGACGATGTCGAGATCGGGCCGCATTGCGTGCTCAACGGCAGCATCCGCCTTGGTTCGGGCTGCGGGCTCGTCGGCGGAGTTCACCTCCAAGGACCGCTTTCGATGGGCACGCGAAATGTGTGCTATCCCGGGTGTTCCATCGGTTTTGCGCCGCAGGATCTGAAATTTGCCTACTCAAAGGACGGTGCTGGAACCGTCGTCGGCGATGGCAATACCTTCCGTGAGAACGTCACCATCCACCGCGCCACACGCGATGACCGCCCCACGCGCATCGGCGACCGCAACTACTGGATGGCCTGTTCGCACGCTGGCCACGACGTACAGATCGCGAACGATTGTATTTTCGCAAACAACACGCTTTTCGCTGGGCATGCAGAAATCGGTGACCGCGTCGTGACGGGAGGCGGAGCAGGAGTCCATCAGTTTGTGCGCATCGGCCGCGGCGCGATGCTCGGCGGACTCTGTGGCGCAAGCAAAGATGTCTGCCCGTTCTTCACGCTGACTGCGACGAACTACATCGGTGGCTTCAATCGAATCGGTCTCCGTCGTGGCGGCGCGAGTGCTGAAGATGTTGATCTCGTCAAGCGCATGTACGGCATCCTCGTTCGCAGTCGGCAACTTTTCTCGACGCGTGTTTGCGAACTTGAAACCCTTGCCGGACATCCGCTCGCAGATGAATTCATTGCGTTTGTGAAGTCATCAAAGCGCGGAGTCTCGACGCGACACGGACGGGTGACCTTCAGTCGTGCAAGCGTGATGGAAGACGCATGACCCAACAGTTCACCGCCCTCCCAACCCACGCAGCAGCAGGTCCACTCTTTGCGCATATCGCTCGACAGAAGACCGGCACCGCGCTGCTTGAGTTCGCAGTACTCGGCTCGAGTTCCGCAGGGAATGCGTCGATTCTTCGTGTCACAACGGCTGATTCACGAAGACAGATTCTTATCGATGCCGGCCTTTCGCCCCGCGCCGTTCGCGGCCATCTGTCCGTGCTTGACTTCGAAATGGACGAGACGAACGAGGTTCTTTTCACACACTTCGACAACGACCACGCGAAATCGGGATGGGGAAAAGTCGCGATGGAAACGGGGCTGCGACTTCGCTGCTCATCGCGCCATGTTGCCGGTGCGCGCGCGCGCGGCTACCCAGACATCGCGATTGAGTCGTTTGACGCGCGCGGCGCAGGATTCGATCTTGGACCGGTGCGGGTGATTCCTTGCGAAAATCCGCACGACGATGGCGGTACCGTCGCGTTTCGCCTCGAAACTCCTGCGGGCGATCTCGGTTTCGCAACGGATCTTGGCCGCGTTTCCGACGCGCTTATCGATTCCATGCGCGGAGTACACCTGCTCGCGATCGAGTCGAACTACGACCCCGTCATGCAGGAAAGTTCGAATCGACCGCGGTTTCTCAAGGACCGCATCATGGGCGGTCGCGGACACTTGTCGAATGCAGAGTGCATCGATGCCGTGCGCGCGATTGCGTGGCCCGATGAACCTGAGCAAGTTGTGCTGCTGCATCTTTCCCGCGACTGTAACTGCCGCGAACTCGTGGGTGACCTCTGGGCAGATGCTCTCCCCTCGCTCGCGCCGAAACTCCGTATTTCGCAGCCTTTTGCGGCGATGCAACCGATTCGAATGAAGGAAGGCAGAGTACAACCATGAGCAACGACCCTGCCCGCGAGGAACCTGTTCAGATCGAGTCCATAGGTTGGCTCGCGCTCGTCGCACGCTGGGTCGAGATCGCGCGTGCGAGCCGCGCGATTCCCGCAAGCGACGCGCGACTCCGGGACTCGATCCCCGAACTCATCACGATTGAAGCAACAACTGCAGCACTCGGTGAACTTGGTCAACTCCCCGCCATCGAGCGTCCCCATGCGCGGGTCGTCGCAGAGGTCACCATTCGCCGAGCTGCCCGCACACTCGACCAGTTATGGCGTGGTGAGGAGTGGCCTGCGGAGTTTCTTGAGGCCTGCGAAGTTGCCGAGCGCGCGCTCCGCCTCGCGATCTACGCTGGGCTTGAGGAATTCGTGGTCGACGATGTTGAGCCGTTCACAGTGCCGGATCTCGAACTCGGTTTCACAGACACCGATCCGACCACCCACATTGGGACGCTCGCCGTGATGCCGCCTGGGTCGATCGCGATGCCGAGTGAACCGGTTGCGTGGTGGTGCGGACGCCAGGCTCCATCCATCCAATCGCCGAGACTGAGCCGCCGACCCGCTGCCGCGCCAACTCAGGTGTATCGCGTGCTTGACGAGCGCGGCCGCTTCGTCGAGGACATTGTCGCGAGCCTGGAGGACGACCTCGCCGCCGGACTGCCGATGCTCACCCCGCTTCTTCTCGACGGTGTGACCATCGGTCGATTTCTCCATGCAGCTGAGCCGTGGGAAGCGTTGCAGCGGCGCGGTCTTGACGGACGCTCCACCATCCCCGTCCGCCGCGGCGACTTTGCCTGAATCCATCGCCATTTACGCGGCGCCTCCGCTACCCTCCGGCCCCGATGTCTGATGCGCTCACCCATGAATGCGGCCTTGCCTTCGTACGGCTCCGCAAGCCGCTCTCGTGGTTCCAACGCGAGCATGGCGATCCGCTGTGGGGCCTTCGGCGGCTTTATCTCCTGATGGAGAAACAGCACAACCGTGGCCAGGACGGCGCGGGAATCGCCTGCGTCAAGTTCGACATGCCCGCAGGCGACGCATTTCTCGAGCGCGAGCGCACGGCCAAGCGGAATCCGATCGAGCGGCTCTTCGATGAAGCGCTCTCTCCGGCGCGCGATTTCAGCGAGTCCGAACTCGCGACGATGGACGAGACCCAACTCAAAAAACGCTTCCGTCTCCTTGGCGAAGTGTTACTCGGCCACCTGCGGTACGGCACACATGGCGGTCGTGCAAGTTCGATGTGCCATCCGTACCTTCGCCGATCGAACGCAGAATCACGCTCCATCGCGATGGCCGGAAACTTCAACCTCACCAATTCGTCGGAACTCTTCGAGAAGTTGGTCGCGTACGGCCTCCATCCGGTTGGCGACAGTGATACCGGCGTCGTCCTCGAGAAAATCGGCTATTTCGTCGATCGCGAGCATGCCCATCTTGAAGCCACGATGGGCGCGGGATCGTTTCTGAATCTTGAAGGTTCAATGCTCGCGACGGAAATCTCGCGGCAACTTGACCTCGCGCGCGTTCTTCGCCGGGCGACGGAGCACTTCGATGGCGGCTACGTCTTCGCAGGGCTCCTTGGAAATGGCGACAGTTTCGTCTGCCGCGATCCTGCTGGTATCCGGCCAGGGTTTTTTCTTGTTCGTGACGATTGCATCGCAGTCGCGAGTGAGCGAGCCGCGCTCTCGACCGTCTTCGACACCGATCCACGCGAGATTGAGCCGATTCCCCCCGGCCACGCGCTCATCATCAAGCGTGATGGGACTTTTTCTCTCGAGCGCTTCGCCGAACAATTGCCGCTGCGACAGTGCACATTCGAGCGCATTTATTTCTCACGCGGAAACGATCCAGCGATCTATCGAGAGCGCAAGCAACTCGGCCGAAACCTGGCGCCTCGTGTTGTTTCATTGCTCAAGGACGACCTCGATCACGCAGTCTTTGGCTTTATTCCCAACACATCCGAGACGTCGTACCTCGGCCTCCTCGAAGCACTCGGCGAGACGAGGCAGCGCATGGCAGCCGAACGTATCTGGTCAATGGTGCAGGCCGGAACTGCCACGCGGGCGTCGATCGACGCAGCGCTTGCAGGCCGCGTTCGTGGTGAAAAAGTTGCGCATAAGGACCAACGACTGCGCACGTTCATTACCCATGACTCCGCGCGGAAGGACCTCGTCAACCACATCTACGACATCACGCGCGGGACGATTTATCCTGGTGATACGCTTGTGGTGGTCGATGATTCCATTGTGCGCGGTACGACTCTGCGTGAGTCGATCATCACGATGCTCGCGCGGCTCAATCCTCGCAGCATGGTGGTCGCAAGTGCGAGCCCTCCGATCATGTATCCCGACTGCTACGGCATCGACATGAGCCAACTTGGGCGTTTCATCGCGTTTGAAGCAGCGGTCGCC
The DNA here is from genome assembly GCA_945902075.1 of Candidatus Kuenenia stuttgartensis. Classification (GTDB taxonomy): domain Bacteria; phylum Planctomycetota; class Phycisphaerae; order Phycisphaerales; family SM1A02; genus QWPT01. Next base: position 35,946 of record CAMDMA010000030.1, read on the forward strand.
ATCGTTCGTGAGCGCGGCCAAGATGATGTTCTCGCTGAGATTGAAGCCAAGTGCATTGAGCAAGCTGGCCGCGACCCGTCGTGCATGAAGAACGAGGTGGCGCGTCTCTACGCGCTCTCGACCCACGAGGACATTGAGAACAAAGTGGCAGAGCTCATCCGCTCCGACACACTTAAGTGGCAAGGACGGATCGATGTGGTCTACCAGTCGGTCGCGGGGCTCCGCGCTTCGATGCCCGAGCACACGGGCGACTGGTACTTCACCGGCGAGTATCCCACGCCTGGGGGTTATCGGGTGCTCAACACCGCCTATCTCAATTGGCGCCGCGGTAAAGATGGAAAGCGGGCGTATTGACCGCAGTTTTTGTGTTTCTGTCGGAAGACTCGCTCCGCGATGGCTTCGCCTAGGCGTGTCAAGAGCTGCGTGAATTGGGTCTCGCGGTTGGATCGCGGCTGTCCAACGTCATGTCTTGACGGACGCGGCGGTTTCCGCTCTACTCTCGATCCCCAATGAATCGGCTCTCGACGCTCGTGCGTCGCTGAACCAGAAGTCAACAGCCCGATCCCCGGCGCACGACGGCGCCCGATCGGACAATCCCTGCAGGAAACTGGAAGAACCATGTCGCGCTATCTCGGTCCGAAGGTGAAGCTCTCGCGCAAGGTCGGCGTCCCGATTGCGGACATTCCAAAGCACACCTCGAAGCGCCAGCTCACGACCCCGGGCGTCCACGGCGCACGCGGTCGCCGTCAAAAAGCCTACGGCATCCGCAAGGACGAAAAGCAGAAGCTTCGCTTCCACTACAACGTTCTTGAGCGTCAGTTCCGCCGCTACCTCGTCGAAGCAGGCCGCCGACCCGGAAACACCGGTGAAGTGCTGATGCAGCTTCTCGAGCTCCGCCTCGACAACGTTCTGCGTCGCGCTGGCTTTGCCCGCACGATCTGGGGCGCGCGTCAACTCTGCGTGCACGGTCACGTCAAGGTGAACGGCGAGAAGGTCGACCGTCCTTCGTTCTCGCTCTCGGTTGGCGATGTCGTCACCGTCCGCGACCAGATCCAGAAGCTCTGCCGCGAGCAGATGGAATCGATTCCGGGCCACCAGGTTCCGGGTTGGATTGCTGTCAATCCGGCAGAACTCTCGGTCAAGTGTGTCTCGATGCCAACCTCCGATCAGATTCCGTTCGATGTCAACACGAACCTGATCGTCGAGTTCTACCGCTAAAGTTGCGCGCGGTAAAACGCGCACAACACCGTGAAGCCTACGAGGCCGGAGCAAGTGCTTCGGCCTTGTTTCTTTTTCGGCCTTGTTTCTTTTTCGGCCTTGTTTCTTTTCTCGACGTCGTTTCTCTCCTCCACAAGGAAACCTCGGTTTCCGATATTCTCCCTGACCAATATGCTTAAGTTCCTTCGACAGTACAACCAGTGGATTCTCGTGGTCGGTGGCACCCTGCTTCTGATCACGTTTCTCATGCCAACCGCTATCCAAAATTGCGCACAGGAAAGCGCAGTCTCCGGTGCGACTTGGGCGACCTACGACGGTGACAAGTTGGTCACTGGCGCTGATCTCGAAGCTTCGCGCGGAGAGATGCGCGTCGTCGAGCTTGTCGGAAATCAGGTGCTGAATTCGCTGGGTGCAGATCGCGACCCGGCCCACTGGTGGCTGCTCACCCACGAAGCCGCGCAAGCCGGACTCGTCGGTGGACTTGGCGACGGCGAGGCGATCGTTGTGCAAATGGCGGCGCAACGCGCGGAGGCGGCCAAGACGAATCCAAACATGGGCGGCACAACGCCCGACGCTTTGATGGGCGAGCTCGTTCGAAACTCGCGCACCAACCGCGATGTTGTGCTCAACACCCTTGCGAAGATGCAGGGCGTTTCTCGTCTCGTCAACCTGTCTGCGAACATCGATCGCGTGAGCAACGCGCGCTTTGAGCATGCAGCAGCGCAGGCGCTTCTCGGGGTTTCCGGCGACATGTTCATCGTCGATGCGCGTGTGATACCAGCGATCGAGCCATCGCCGATCCAAGTTGCAGCTGTCGAGGAAGCGCTCCTCGCCGAGCATTTCAAGAAGTTTGCTGACAAGCCGGCGCCTGTCGGCGGAAAGCCCGGGCGCGACAACTTCGGCTACCGAATCCCTGACCAGGTCAAACTGGAATGGCTCACCATTCCGAAGGCGTCCGTTGCGGCGAGCGTCCAGAATGCTCCTGAGCTCGCGACCCTCGCCCTTAAGAAGCGGTTCGCGCAAGACCCCGCGAAGTATGGCGCACCTGCCGACGGTAGCGGAACCTTCACCGCCTTCGAGTCCGCCGTCCGCTCAAAGACCACGGATGAACTCGTCACCCAACGCCTCGACGCGATTGCAAAGTTCGCAACCGACCAGCTTGGGCTCGCGCAGCGCACACTGAAGCGCGACGGCGCCTACTTTGCGCTGCCCACCGATTGGGCGAGCCAAATGCCCGGCTTTCCATCACTCGCGCAGTCGATCGCGGCTGAGTTCGCGATTGAGTCACCGATCTACCGATCAAGTGGCGAGAGTTGGATGGGCCCAGCCGAACTGGAAGCAGACCCGATTCTTGGTCAACTCTCGACTGATCGCTTCGGTGTCGCCATTCGCCTTCCGCAGCTGGTGGCTGGCGCGAAAGAGCTTTCTGCCAACAACCTCAATGCACCTTTCCAGCTCAACATCGCAAGCCCCCCGCTTGTTTCGAATACAGGCGATGTGACGTTTGTGCGATTGATCTCTGCGGAAACTTCGCGGCCGGCAGCGGACCTCGCTGCTGTGCGCGACGCTGTCGTCCGGGACGTGCTGTCCATCGCTCGGTTTGAGTGGTTGGAAAAGAACCAAGACGCGATTGCGCAACAAGTCGTGGCGGAAGGAATTCGCCCCGTCGCTGCGAAGTACGGTTCCGAAGTGCTCTTCGCAAATGAACTGCGCGAGGCAAACCCGCAATTCGTCACGTATGGCATCCGCCTTGCGAATCCAATCCCGGGACTGGGAACGGACGCAAAAGCACTCGCTGCGATCATCCAGAAAGCTTCGAAGTTGCCCGCGACGGCTGACCTCTCCACCATCCCTGCCGCGGAGCGCACCTTTACTGTGCCCGCTGCCGATCAGCTTTCGCTGGTGGTGATTCAAGTCTCCGCACTCGCGCCGCTCACGATTGAGCAATACCGGGAAATCGCTGCGAATCCGCAGAGCGTTGGCATCGTGCGCGATCCAAACTTCGGCATCAATCCCTCGATCATGTTCAACTTTGAGTCACTCGCAAAGCGTCACGACTTCAAGCTCACGCGCCTCGAGGGTGATGAGGATGAAGCCGCCGCGGAAAGTGCGGAAGCGTCGGCATCCTCCGCTGCGAACAACGCTTGATTGCTCATTTGGGTTTGCGAGCGCGTCGGACAAGCGAAAGAACACATGAGCACTGAAGCACTTCCCAATGTCAAGTTCGAGGACTTCGCGAAACTCGATTTTCGCGTCGCGACGATCTTGAGCGCTGAACCTCATCCGAATGCCGACAAGCTCCTCAAAATCCGACTCGACGACGGCACTCCCGAGGGTCGACAGGTTTGCGCCGGAATCAAGGCGTGGTATGACCCCGCGACACTTGTTGGGACGCAAGTTGTGATCGTGGCCAATCTCGAACCGCGTCAACTGCGCGGCGAGGTGAGCCAAGGCATGATTCTCGCCGCGAGCGATCTGAAGCCGCTTGCAGAGGGCACCGCAGCAAGTGGCGATGCAAAGCCGGGCGTAGACGAGCGCGATGTTGTCGTGCTCACCGTCGCGAAGCCCGTAAAGCCTGGCTCACGCGTGTCGTGATTCGAGCGTGCATCGTGCACCACGCGTACTCATAATTCATCGTCGAGCGACGGCGACGGGTCAATGGACGGCTCGCTTGAAGTCGGTGTCGGGGTATCAGTTGGCCCCTCCACCCGCTCCTGACGCGTGATCTCCGCATCATGGATTCGCCAACCATCGCTGTTTGCGGCGACGACAAAACGACCGTCGTACTCGTTCGTGCGATTGTGGGCGTGGCCCCAGTGGGTAACACGGCCATCGACCTGCCACGATGCCTCGATCACAAATGCAGAAACGCTCGTCTCACCCACGACGATCTCGCCATGCGAAACCACTCGGGTTGAAATCGGACGAACCGTGACGACCCGACTCATCGCTCCGCCCTCTTCTTCCATGACAAGCGCTCGACGGACTCCGAGATAGGTCTCCTCGAGCAATGCACCGTCGACACTTGCTGCCAACGCGTCATACACGGCACTTTCGCTGTCGTAATCAAACGCGCGGTAGAGATTCGCGTGAAGCGCCTCAAAGGTCTGCTGCGCTTCCACCTCATCAGGTGGAAGCGATGGGCGGGTTCCAAGGGAGAGAAATGCGGGGCCGGAAGGTCGTATCACCAAGACGATGAGTGCCGCAGCCAGCCCGGTTGCAAGCGAAACACGCGGCGTACAGCGCGTGAGTGCTGCGACGAGAAACGCGGCTGTGAAGGACACGAAGGCAATCGTCGCCCATGGCGGCACGAGCGGCCGCGGTGCTGGTGGCGTTGGCACTGCCTCAAGCCGCGCGGCAATTCCCTCCCCCGGACGATGCCAGGTGTAGCCTGGCTCCGCACGTGTGAAGAGCAACTGCGAGCGGAGTCCATCCGCAGTCCACTCCGCAGCGATTTCAAGCGGCGGCTTCGACGCCAACGGCGACAGAAGATCCGGCGGGTACACAGGCCACGCGAGCGCAACCTCGTTTGGCTTTTCCTTGAGCGGATAGGCAAGTTCAAACGAAATCTTTCGAAGTCCGCGCCAACCACTCAATGGGAAGAGTGGGAGCAGCACCTCATCGGGTGAGTTGAGTTCGACCTTGCGAATCAACGGTACAACGGTAAATCCGTCGATACGCACCGGCATTTGTTGCACAAAGTAGGCTTGCAGTTTCGGCGCGAGAAATCTGACCTCGCTTTCATCGATCCGCTCAGAATCCTCGCGACCGACATCGAGCATCCAGTCGAGGAAGACGAGGTTCATCGCAATTTCGATGACGAACTCGCTCTCCTGGAGTCGGAAGCGCAAGTCGCAGTGAGGACCATCTTGAGGGTGGCGCGCTTCGAACCCCATGTTTCCTGAGGTAATCGCAACGATTTCAGACCGCGGTCGGCAATACCCTGCGAGGGCCGTGGTAGAACATTCTGCGACACCGAAAGCGGCAACAGATAGCGTCAAGGCCGCCCATGAACTCAATTGCGCGAGAGCACGCGGAATCCGCCCCAGAGTTAGACGCAGCATCAACCGAAGAACCCAACATGCACACGCACACTTGCACACTCCCGCGCTCCATCCTGTCGATCGTTGTTGGCGGATTCGCTGCATCATTTGTGATTGTCGCCGCTCCGACGACCTTTGCACAAGACGCCGTCGTCGAATCCATCGCGACTCCTGCGACCGCCGCGGTACCCGCGCAGATTCCCACCCAGATTCATGTGGCAATCGCGGCCGCTGAGCCCTTGGTCCAAGCCTTCAACGAGCACCTCACCATCCTCGCGAGTCCATGGATGGAGGGTCGCTTGCCAGGGACCCGCGGCATGGAGCGGGCGATGGCGTACATGGAAGACCAGTTCCAGATAGCCGGACTTGAGCCGGCGTTTCAGCCTTCTGATGGCGGCGCGAAGTCTTATCGCCAGCCCTTCTCGCTCGGTGGGAAACGTGAGGTGGTTGAGCAATCCATCGTCGCAACCTGCGGCGAGAACCAAACCACGCTTGTCGCGGATACGGATTTCATGTTTACCTCGCTCGGCAAAGACGGCAGTGCTGCCGGCGAAATCGCCTTCGTCGGATACGGGATCGAAGACGGCCCCGATGGATACAACAGCTTCGCAACCGACCACTCGCTTGAGGGGAAGATCGCGATGGTGCTTCGATTCGAACCGATGGATGGAGCTGGCAACAGCCTCTGGTCGGGTGGCGAAGGATGGTCTGGCCGCGCAGGCTTCGCAGGAAAGATCGCCGCGGTCGCCAAGCGCAAGCCCGCGGCGATTCTTGTTGTGAATACTCCGGGCGCGAATGACCCGCGCATCGATAGTTTGAGTGCCGCTGGTGGCCGCGCGATGTCCGACATTCCGGTGTTCATGGTGTCGACCTCGGCGGCAGAGCGATTGGTCGCTGCGTGCGATGGCACACGCGCGCTCATGGACCTTCGCAAACTCGCAGACACCCCTGCCGACGGCGCACCCCGCAGCTTTGACCTCAGCGGGTCGAAGGTCGCGGTCGTGGGTCGCAGCGAGGAGAAGCCGGTTCGCGCAGAAAATGTTGTGGGGGTGCTCCCCGGTCGTGGCGCGCTCGCAAACGAAGTCATCGTCATCGGCGGCCATCTTGACCATCTCGGCCAGGGCGACTTTGGGTCGCGCGAAGCCCCGGGGAAATTGCACCCGGGCGCCGACGACAACGCGTCTGGCGCGGCAGGCGTGATCCTTCTCGGCGACATGCTGAAGAAGGACTACGACGCGCTTCCACCGGAAACACCGCTGCGCACCGTGGTCTTCATCGGCTTCAGTGCCGAAGAAAGCGGCCTCAACGGGAGTCGCTACTACGTCGACCATCCGATCTATCCGATCAAAGACACCGTCTTGATGATGAACTTCGACATGATCGGTCGCATCAAGGATGGGCGGCTGAGCGTGACTGCATCGACCGGCGCGAAGGGACTCAAGGAGTGGGCGGAGCCGATCTATGCGAAGTCGCCACTCAAGGTCATTCAGTCGGCGGGGCGTGGGGGCGGAAGCGATCACGCGAGTTTTCAGGCCGTAGGCGTGCCAATTCTCTTTGCGATCATCGCGGACTTCCATGACGACTATCACACCTCGCGCGACGTGGTCGGATTGATCGACCGGGAGGCATCGGTGCAGGCGGTTGAGCTTTGGCATGATCTTGCACTTGACATGGCCAAGCGCGAGCAGCGCTTTGAACTCGATCCCAACTCGGGCCCGATGCGCGCGCAACCAATGAAGGTGCGCGCCGGACTCCGGACGCGCGAGTCCGAAGATGGCAGCGGACTCGAGGTCGTCGATGTCACCAAGGATGGAAGCGCCGACAAGGCAGGAATTCTCAAGGGCGACAAGATCATCAAGTGGAACAAGAAGGACCTCGCGAATCGTGCAGCTTTCGTCGAGGATCTGCGAACGCATGAACCCGGCGACAAGGTGCAGGCGGTTGTCCTTCGCGACGGCGAGGAGAAGACGGTGTACGTCGAGTTACAAGGCGCGAAGGACGGCCTATAAACCGACTCCGCGTGGATGGGCGCAATGCCGCTGTTACATCAGCCGGAGTTCATCGCGGAGGATTGCAGCAAGTTCGTAGTTCTCGGAGAGGACTGCCGTCCGAAGCCGCGCCTCCAATTCGCTCCGCTGCGCAGGCGGGAGTTGGGGCACAAGCGTGTCGCGCATCGACCGAAGCGCTGTGACATCGCCGAGGACATCAAAATGCTCAGCGATTCCTGCTCGCTCTGCAGCTTCAAAGAGCATTTCGAGTCCGGCATCGATGACAGAGCCAGCCTCCCGGGCTCGACCGGCCGCAGCCAGCATCGCCGAAGCAGCACGCGTGCGGAGCACGATGGCCGAGAACCGTGCGCCGTCAGCCCATTCGGCGTCCGCATCAGGCCCGCAACGCGCAAGAAATGCCGCCGATGCAAGCACAAACTCCGCGTCACCAAGCGCACGCCTCGCATCACCGATTGCCATAAAGGCGACCGCCCGCTGCTGATACTGCACCAACTCGAGTCGAAGAAGCGCGGCCTCGGCGGAGGACAGCCGTTTCCCGCGTCGGGCGGCTGTCTCATCAAACACACTTGGTTTCCCGTCCGGTCGGCCGATCGACTCCATCTGCAAAATGCCGAGTTCCACTCGGATTTGGAGCACTTCCCGCTCCGCATCGAGACGAACGAGCCGGGCATTTACACGCCCACCCTCATACGGAAACTCACGGAGTAACTGGTCAAGCGCCCTGTCCAAGTCGATGGTCCTCTAGGGAATCATCGGCCAAACCAAACGGAAAGTTCGCGATACCCCGCATGATTGGAACACACCCTCGGGGGATCGACGTATATGCTGTGAACTGTCGGCCCGGCTGAGCCGACCCACCGAACGGAGGTTGTGATCCACGGTCAGGTGTAGGGTGCTTGAGAGCCTCGAGAGGGGTTCACCAGCGCGCGCACCGGAGAGTTCCGCCCACACGGAAGTGCGGCGTCGAGGGAGCGAAAGGGACGAAGCGCACGATGCGTCTTCGCCTCGTGTGTTGCCATGGTCCCATGGCGCATGCCGCTAACTCTCGCCATTGGAACGGACTCTCAAGTCCTGCTCATCGGCATTTGCCGCATGAACGGGATGAGACTTGGGGTTACTTGTGTTCGTCTCCCGTAATGAGGTTCCCATGGGTCGTTCGTCACTGCAGTCAGACCTACAACTCTACCTCCGACAGATTAACGAGGTCCGCCTTCTCAACGCTGAGGAGGAGAAGGACCTTGGTTGGCGCATCATCAATGACAATTGTTGTGCGTCCAAAGATCGCATGATCCGGGCGAATCTGCGCCTCGTGATTTCCATCTCAAAGAATTACGTCAACCGAGGGCTCTCGCTCGCGGATCTCATTGAAGAGGGCAACATCGGCCTCATCCGCGCGGTCGAAGGGTTTGATCCAGCACAGGGCGCGCGGTTCTCCACCTATGCATCGTGGTGGATCAAGCAAGCGATCAAGCGCACGCTGATCAATGCCGTGCAGCCGATCCACATCCCGGCCTACATGATCGACTTGATCGGCCGCTGCAAGGAAGCATCACGGCGCCTTGAAGAGCTCTTTGGGCGTCCGCCTTCGACGCAAGAACTGGCCGACGACCTCAAGATTCCGGTGCGCAAACTCGTTGTCGTCCGACGTGCGGTGAAGGCGTACAACGCGCCTAGCCAGTCACCTTCGAACGAGCGTGGAGACGGCCCGGAGCTCCACGAAATGTTCGAGGATCACCGCAATAAGAAGCCTGAAGAGTCGGTCTCCCGCCGCGAGGAATTCCGACTTGTGCTTCAACT
>CAMDMA010000031.1 GCA_945902075.1 Candidatus Kuenenia stuttgartensis
CATCGGCAACATCATGTTCGCCGCGTGTCCACTCGACATGAGTTCCTTGAGCCGAACCTTTTCCTTCTGCTTGTTGGGCACTTCGATGCCGACCGAGGTACGGCCAACCATGTTCGGGATGATGCGCACATTCGGCGCCTGAAGTGCGCGCGCAATGTCCTTCGCAACCGTCTCGAGTCGCGCGACGCGCGTGCCGGCAGCGAGTTCGACGGAGTAAAGCGTCACCACTGGGCCGGACTCGATGTGGGTAATTTCGCCCTCAAGCCCGTAGGTTGCAAGCGTGCGCGTGAGGAGCCCCGCCTGTTCGCGGACATATGCCTCCATCTTCTCCGAGTAGTTGCCTTCCGGCTCCTCAAGGAGGTCAAGCGTGGGGAACTGGTAGCCCTCATAATTTTCGGTGCGCGGAATGTCTTCGTCGCGCAGGCTTGATGTCGGGGCCTTCGCGGTCATCTTGATAGGAAGGCGCTCAATCTTTGCGCGGAGTTCATTCTCTGAGAGTGGCGCGCGCTCCGGCATGTCCTCAGTGAGTGGCTTGGTTTCGACGACGGTGAGCTTCTTGGTCGCCGTCACAGGAGCGATCGCGTCGCTGTCATCCGCGCAATCGTCGGATTCATCCATCTCCGACGAGTCCTCGGCGGAGTCATCGGTCTCGTCGGCGTCTTCGTCCGCATCCTCATCGAGCGCGTCATTAGGCTTGGCCACCGCGATTGCAGGCCGTGCTGTCGAGCGGCGCGCACGCGATCCACGACCGGCACCCGCGGCCACCGGCTGCGGAAACATCGCCGACGCGCGCTCACGCAGCGTCGCGAAGTGGCTCTTCCAGTCGGCTTCCCACACCGGCGCGAGGAACGACAGCGAGCGCGCCACGGCACCAGGCAGCATCGCAACGATGGCGTCGGCCGCGACGATCGCACCAAGCGAGAACGCGGCAAGGAACGCGATCGATGCGCCAACGGGGCCGAAGCGCACGTGCATTTCGTCCGCGAAGAACATCGGCACCAGCCCAGCGTCAACGCCGGTCAGCGGTCCCACCGTCGGGAACCACTCTGCGTGCAGCGCGCCGAACGCGCACATCGCGATAAGACATCCGACGAATCGCACAAACGGGTGGGCGAGGCTTCGACCAAGCGCTGCGAACACCAGCAACACGCCGAAGTACACGGTCGGAATCCAGATTCCAAAGCCGAAGGTCGAGTAGAGAAAGTACGCGGTCGCCGCACCAAACCTTCCGCAGAGATTCAGCGGAGGATCGGTGGGATCCGCGACGACATGAGTCGGCCAATCCGACGAGCGGAAACTCGCCAGGCTGAAAAAGAGACCAACGTAGAGCGCTGCAAGCAGCACCCAGACGATGCGACGACTGGTGAGGTCGCTGTGGTCGGCGGGGGTGGTGACATCCGTATCAGCCTCCGACGCGCTGTTGCGCGTGGAGGTATTCCGAGCGGTCTTTGCCATAGTCCCGATATCGGCACAGAAGGCTCCAAAACGCCACTGAACGCCGCCCGCCGCGATGGGCGACGACGGTACGCTCCGCCAATGCACTTCTGCCTCGTCGATCGATTCCTCGAACTCACCGAAACCTCGGCGGTCGCGATTAAAAACGTGACCGCTGCCGAGGAATACCTCCAGGACCATTTTCCGGGTTTCCCCGTGCTTCCCGGCGTGTTCATGGTCGAGGCACTGACCCAAGCCGCTCGCGCCGTCCTTGAGAAGCGGGGCATGCCTCGGATGGTGCTTGGCGAAGTGAAGGCGCTCCGTTACGGCAGCTTCGTCCGCCCAGGCGAGAGTCTCAAGGTCGAAGTCACGCTCGACAAGGTGCGCGACGACGGATCGGTGGTCTTCAAGGCGCAGGGGTCGGTGCTTCGTGGCGCCGGTACCGGAAGCGATACCGTCGCTGAGACAGCGGTCGCGGGTCGCCTTATACTGCGCGCCCTTCGGAACTGACCCGATCCGGGCAAGTTCCCCTGCAGACCACCTTTGGAGATCATGATGGTGAAGAGCCGAGCCGATATCGAAGCCGACGTGCGTGACGTTCTCGTGGATGCCCTTGGCGTCGATGAGGATGATGTTGTTCCGACCGCAACCCTCAAGGGCGACCTCGGAGCCGAGAGCATCGACTACCTCGACATTGTGTTCCGACTCGAGAAGAAGTTCACCACCGCGGAGAAGCCGTTCAAGATTGCACAGGGCGAGTTGTTTCCTGAAAACTTGATGACGGACCCGTCGCTCGTCGAGAACGGCAAGGTCACGGCCAAGGGCCTCGCGATGCTTCAGGAGAAGGTCCCGCACGTTGCCCTCGGCGACTTCGCGAGCGACCCGCAGGTCATCAAACTTTCCGGACTCTTCACGGTCAAGAGCTTGTGCGATTTCGTCGAGCGGAAGCTGGCCGCCTGAGCCATGCGCTGGATGTGGATCGACAAGGTCATCGTGTTCGAGCCGCACAAGCGGCTTGTCGCCGTGAAGAACGTCTCGCTCGCGGAGGAGCATCTGCACCAGCATTTTGCGGCGGAAGGTGTGCTTCCGCCATGTCCGGTGATGCCGAATTCGCTCATCCTTGAGGGCATGGCGCAGACCGCCGGCATCCTCGTCGGAAGCGTGCACGATTTCCGTGAGAAGGTTGTTCTCGCCAAAGTCGCGTCAGCAACCTTTGAGCGCGATGTGCAGCCGGGCGAGACCATTCGCTACGACGCGACGCTGGAACGCATGGACGACATGGGTGCAAGCACGATTGGAATCGTCGATCGCTTTTCATTCGTCGACAACGCCTGGGCACCGGTTGGGCGCATTGAGTTGATGTTCAGTCATCTCGATCAAAATCGCGCTGGCACGGAGTTTCCCGAAGAAAACTTCGTGTTCGGAGAGAACTTCCGCACACTGCTCGAAGGCGCAGGTTTGCGGAAGGCCGGCATGAAGCACTCGTGATGGTCGCTCGCGCGTCGATCACGGGATGAGTTCCCCGATTTCCGAAAAACACACCAGAGGCTGAAGCTCTTTGTGAGTCGCACGGCTCCAATACGGTTCCAATGCGGTCCTCGTGCGGTCCTCGTGCGGACCCACCCAGGGACGCTCGCTCTCATCTATCACGGGTTTGCAGCACAGGCATCCATCGCAGGAATCAAGCCACGCAGGAATCAAGCCATGCCAAGACTTTCCATTGTCGAGCCGAAAGACGCCATCGGAGACGCCGCGCGCGTACTCGCGGCAGCACCGATCAATATCTACAAGGGCCTCGCAGCACACCCGGAGGTCTTTGCGGCGTTCGTCGCGTTCTCGAAGGCGCTTGCCCACAGCCACGCGCTGACGGCGCCCGAACGCGAACTTGTGGCCCTTCGTACGGCGGAAGTCAGGCACTGCGAGTATTGCGTCGCGGCGCACACGAAGATCTCATCCGGGGCCGGTCTTGATGCAGCGCGCGCGCTCGCAGCCCGTCGCGGTGTTGCGTCGAACCCGAAGGAGCAGGAGTTGCTCGACTTCACCAGCGCAGTGCTCATGAAGAATGGCCATGTGACCGATGCGGAACTCGCGGCGTTTCGCGCCGCGGGCTACGACGACAAGGCCGTAATTGAGGTCATCGGCGGCATCACCGCGATGACTTTCACCAATCTGTACAACCATGTGCACCAGACCGTGCTCGACTTTCCGCCCGTTCCGGCGGTGTGAACGAGGGGGTGCGGAATGGCTCGCGACGACGATCGACCGCAAAACGCACAGCCCCGTGCTTCAGTTGAATCTGAAGCACGGGGCTGTGTTCGCAGGCGAGTCGGGACGGGGCGCTCCTCAGCCACCCCGTCCCGCACGGAGTCTTTGGGAGCCCCGATCGGGGAGGCGATCCGATACGGGGCCGATCCAAGATTCGAGTCCACAGGGCCGAAACCCTGCAGGATTCGAAACTGTTGCGGTCGCGGAGTCCCTTACGCGACGGGCAACAGGGAGACAATGAGTTTCAACGCCGGAGATGCAAGTTCATACCCCAGGCTGCACGCGCTTTGAGGTTCATCTGCATGGGTTCTGCGGGTCGCGCACAGCGGCCGCTGCCGTAGGATGCGTCGGTGCCCCGACACCTCGCTATTTACACCGGCTCCTTTGACCCGATCAGCTACGGACATCTCGACATCCTGCGCCGCAGCCGTGGGATGTTCGATGAGGTTGTCCTCGCGATCGGCCGCAATCCGAACAAAGAAGCACTCTTTAGTTTCGACGAGCGGCTCGAACTTGCGCGTGCGCTTGTCGCGGACATGCTGGCAAAAGACACAGGGGGAGCCCATATTCGCGTTGATCATTACACCGGCTTGACCGTCGACTACGCTCGGTCGGTCGCCGCATGTGCGATCGTGCGGGGCATTCGCAACATCACGGATCTCGCTGGTGAATGCCAGCTTGCGATCACCAATCGCCAGGTTGCGGGCATCGAGACCGTCTTCATCGTGACGGGCGAGAATTTCGCCTACACGAGTTCAAGCCTGATCAAGCAGATCGCGGCACTGGGTGGTTCACTCGACGCGCTGTCGACACTCGTGCCGCCGATGGTGGTCGAGGCACTGCGCGCCAAGCGACGCGATCCATCGAACCCGATTGGTCGTCTCGCGCGCGACGGGCTCCTCGAGTGACTGCCGAGCGCGCTCTGATACCCTTCGCCACCTCATGTCTGCCTCTTTTCGCGTCATCTCCATCGGAACCCTCGCCTCGAACCCGCACTGGGGTGAGCGCGGTGCGGTTCGTCCGCCGCATGCGACCACTTCGCTGATCGTTGTTGGTAAGACCAAAATTCTTGTTGATCCTTCGCTTCCGCCGCAGGTGATCGTGCCGCGGCTCGTCGAGCGCGCCGGGATTGGTCCCGACGAGATCACCCACGTCTTTCTCACCTGTCTCAATCCCATTCATCGGCGGGGAATCCTCGCTTTCGAGCGGGCGCAGTGGCTTGTGAGCGAACGCGAACGCGAGGCGGTTGGGGTTCAACTCATTAACTCGATCAAGGAAGCGCACGCCGCCGACGATCACGACCTCGTGCGAACGATGGCGCAGGAAGTGGGCATCGTCGAGCGAACCTCCGCAGCACCGGACAGGCTAGCCCCTGGGGTCGATCTGTTTCCACTTCCCGGTATCACGCCTGGGCTCACTGGGCTGCTGCTGCCTGGAAGTGGCGCCACGACGCTGATCACTGGCGACGCTGTTGCGACCGTTGAGCACCTCGCGGCGGGGCAGGTCATCACGCCGTGCTATGACCTTGAGGCTGCGCGGGAGAGTTTCGCGGAGGCGATCGAGATCGCCGACTGGATCGTGTGCGGTCGGGATAACGTCGTGCCAAACCAGACCCGCCGTTTCTAGGGCCACCGACATGCGGGGGAAGCGCTTCGCATCGGATGATGCGCAAATTTCGCGAGGGGAGCACCCTATGATGCACGCCCATGCCTCCCGGACGCCCCGCCACCGCCACCGCCAACGCTGAAGCGACGACTGTCAACCCGTTGGCAGCCACGCTCGATAGCACGCCCAATAGCCCGCCCGCAGCAATTCCCACTGCTTGGGCTGGTCCCGATCCAACGCACGCTCCCGTGACTGTCCGCTCGCTGCAACGGGCGATGCGCGAGCGCAAGACCTTTGCCGCGCTCACGTGCTACGACGCGACAACCGCGCGTTGGCTTGAGCGCGCCGGCGTTCCTGTGCTCCTCGTCGGCGATACGGCGGCCGAGGTGATCCTTGGTCATCCCAACACGCTGCATGCTCCGCTTGATTTCCTCATCATGCTCACGGCCGCGGTCAAACGCGGCGCCCCGCGCACGCTCGTGATGGCTGACATGCCGTTCATGAGCTACCAGGCTGACGAAGCAGAGGGTGTGCGCAACGCCGGACGTTTTATGACCGAAGGCCACGCCGATACGGTCAAGCTCGAGGTCGACGCTTCATTCGCGCCGCTCGTTGCGCGTATGACGCGAGCCGGCATCCCGGTTGTGGCTCATATCGGCTCGCGCCCGCAGCACGCCAAGCAGGTGGGCGGCTACGTGGCTGCTGGGAAGACCGCGGACGACGCGGTCAAGATTCTTGAGGACGCCGACGCGATGATCGCGGCGGGTGCAACGATGTTGCTCATTGAGGCGACGCCGGTTGAGGTCACCGAGGAGGTCGTGCGCCGATCGCCGGTGCCGGTCATCGGATGCGGGGCTGGTCCCGTCTGCCACGGACAAGTCGTCGTCACCCACGACCTACTCGGACTCACCGAGCGTCAGCCGCCCTTCGCCCTCCCGATTCTCGCCCTTGGGAAGCAACTTACGGAGATGGCAGAGTCGTGGAAGGCCCGCGTGCGAACAGGCGTGCTCGGGGAGCATCCGTATGCGCTGGGCGACGAACAGAAGGCAGAGTTTTTCCGTCGGATCGGCCGTCGTGGAGCATCCGCAAGCGACCCCGTTTCACCGATCTCGATCCCGTATTGAGGAGTCCTTTGATGCGCAGTTTTCCTTACGCCGGCCCTGGCCTTGTTGTCCTCGCCGCCGCCGCCGCCGCGATCCTCGCTGCACCCTTTGCCATCCGCCGCGCGACCGACGCGCAGGCCGACTCAGACATCGTGCTCGCGTCGCGGATCTTGGCGGGTGAGACGGTTGGAGCGCAGTCCGATGAACTCGTCGTTGCGCTTCCGCTCCTAGAGCAGCTGAATCGTGCAAATCGCGCGGTTGCTCGGCTCGTCGAGCCGAGTGTGGTGCATGTCAGCACGGTGATGACCATGCAGCGTCGCAACTTCACAGGGCCCTACACATCGAGTGGCTCAGGCTGGATCTGGGATGCAGACGGACACATCGTCACCAATGCCCATGTGGTCGAAGGGAGCGATCGACTTCAGGTGCAACTGTTCGATGGAGAACTCCGCGACGCCGAACTTGTCGGGCTCGATCTTCGCTCAGACATCGCGGTGATCAAGATCGCGACCGGTGGATTGCATCCATCGCTTCGCGGTGATTCCGCGACACTCGAACAGGGCGACATGGTGTACGCATTCGGTTCGCCATTTGACTTTCGCTTCTCGATGTCGTCGGGGATCGTCTCTGGCCTTGGCCGAACGGCTGGTCTCGCGGACATCGATTACGAGAACTTCATTCAGACTGATGCCGCGATCAATCCCGGGAATTCCGGTGGTCCGCTGACGGACATTCGCGGCAGGGTGGTTGGCATGAACACCGCCATTGCGACCGGTCGCGGGAATGGCGTCGGACAGGGGCAATTTGCCGGGATTAGCCTCGCGATCCCGATGTCGATGATTGAATCGACCGTCACGCAGTTGATCGAGTCCGGCGAAGTGCGCAAGGGGTACCTTGGAATTCGGATGGCGGTTCTCGACGACATACGCGAGGGCGTTCGGAGAGGACGCGGGGGTGGCGTCTTTGAGTCGGTCGCGAGCGACTACAAGGGCGAAGGAATCGTGGTGACCGATGTCACCGACGACTCGCCAGCATCGCGCGCAGGTTTGCGCGCTGGCGATGTGATCGTCACCGCGGATGGGCAGAAGGTTTCGAGCAATGAGGGTGTTTCCGCGATCATCAGTTCAAGGAAACCCGGCGACGAGATCCGCTTTGAGGTTTGGCGCGTGGACGGCGAGCAGGGCGGCGGATCGAAGATTGAGATCCTCGCAACCCTCGCGGAGCTTGATTCAAGCGTCAACCTTGCGCCGTACCTTCCGGCCGCCCTTGGGCGCGCGGGGATTGTGGCCATCTCAACCGCAACCGCCGAACGCGCTCGTCAACTCGGCGTCCCCTTTCGTCGCGGGGTCATCATTGAAAATGTCGTCGCCAGTTCTGAGATCGGCGGGTTGGTGCCCCTTGGGAGCACGATTACTGCGGTGTTTGATCAGGCCGTCGGTTCCGCCGACGAGTTCTACACCCGGGTCGCGCGCGCCGTGCAGGGCATGGCGGCGCAGCGTCGGGGGATGATCAGCGCGTTTGAGGTTCCGATCACGATCACGATCCCCGACGGGCGCGTGGTGCAGGTGGTCGTGGCGGCGCCGTGAGACGCGAGCATTGATTGGAATGCCCGCGCGAGTCGAGTACCATCGCCGCGTGCACGAGCCTGAGAAACAATCCCAGCCGATTCTGCTCGAGGTCAACAACCTCAAGACATGGTTTCCGATCCGCCGCGGCCTGCTGCAACGCACGGTCGGCCATGTGAAGGCAGTTGATGATGTGAGTTTCTTTGTGCGCCGCGGCGAGACGCTCGGCCTCGTTGGTGAGTCGGGCTGCGGCAAGACCACAGTCGGACGCACGCTCCTTCGTCTGATTCCAAATTCTGGTGGTGCTGTTCGCTTTGACGGCCGCGATGTTCTCAGCGCGGGTGCACTTGACCTTCGCAAGCTCCGTCGCGAGATGCAAATCATCTTTCAAGATCCCGGGGGTAGCCTCAATCCGCGTATGCGCGTCGGTCGCATCATCGGTGAGCCGCTCGAGGTCCACGGCATCACGAGCGGCGATGAAACCCGCGTGCGCGTCGAGGAACTTCTCATGAAATGCGGACTGTGGAAGCAGGCGGCCGACCGCTATCCGCACGAGTTCAGCGGCGGTCAGCGACAACGCATTGGAATTGCCCGCGCTCTGAGCCTCAATCCGCGATTGATCGTCTGCGACGAGCCGACAAGTGCGCTCGATGTGTCGATCCAGTCGCAGATTCTCAATCTGCTCGCCGATCTTCAGCAGGAGATGGGTTTGTCATACCTATTCATCTCGCACGATATGGCCGTGATTCACCACATTTGCGATCGCATCGCGGTGATGTTTAATGGCAAGATTGTCGAGGAAGGCACGCGCGAGGAGATCATCAACGCGCCCAAGCACGAGTACACCCGTGCCCTGCTTTCTGCGGTGCCTGAGGCGGATCCGCGGCGGAAGAAGCAGCGGATCAAACTCGCGAATGCGCGCATGTAGGCCGGATGGAGCCGCTACGCTTGCGGCCATGCAATCATCCACGCAGAACCAAGCCCTGACGAAGAACCAAGCCCTGACGCAGAGCGAAGCCCCTCCGCAGAGCCAGGCGTCGCGGCAGCAAAAACGCTACTTCTGGATGGCGATGGCAGCTTTCCTGGTGCCTGTCGTCGCGATGACATTTTTTTCTTGGCAGATCTTCGGCAAGGTACGCGCCGATGCCACGCTGACCGACGCCCGGTTGCGCGAACTCGCGTGGAGCGTGCTTGCCTACGCCGATCGGCACGACTCGTTTCCAACCGCGGAGGCGCAGTTGCGGGCCTTTGTCGCCATGCCTGAAGGCGTTCCTTCGACGCTTACTCATCGCGCAGCCGCCGGTGCCAAGCGTTCCTACCCGGCAACGCGCGCCGAGGTCACGAGCGCAATCCCTGCGCCAAGCCTCGACGAAAGTCTCGAGTCGATCGAGATCGAATGGGGCATTGCCGGTGATGTGCAGCCCATCCTTCGTTCCAAAGGAAAGGCGACCCTCAACGGCACGTCCCCCGCGATCGGCGAATGGCTCTACGCGATGGCGGAACGGATCCGTGGGGGTTCATGACAGACTTGGCGTGAGAGGTGAAGTCCTGAGCCGAAAGTGGTCAGTCACTTGGCGCGGGGACGCACCGTTTTCGCTAGATTTGTCGTATGTCCGACGCCACTGCCGCCGCGCCACGCCCTGTTGAAAAGTCGCTTCCTGAAACGCCGCTCCGCGACGTAATGGCGGGCGCGAGTCGTTGGAGCATTCCGATCCACGAGCATGGCTTCATCGCGCTTGTCGATGCGATGCCGCGGCTCGTCCCGGAGGGGCAGACCGCCGACAGCGCGATCGTGCAATCTGCGCGTGTGAGCTATGGACAGGGCACGAAACTCGTCAACGAAGATCGCGGGCTTGTCCGCTACCTGATGCGCCACCGTCACTCGACGCCCTTCGAGATGGTCGAGTTCAAGTTCCATATCGCAATGCCGATCTTTATCGCGCGCCAGTGGATTCGTCACCGCACCGCGAACGTGAACGAGTACAGCGCGCGTTACTCCATCATGCCGGACCGCTTCTACCGGCCGGATATCGAGAAT
The DNA here is from genome assembly GCA_945902075.1 of Candidatus Kuenenia stuttgartensis. GTDB lineage: Bacteria > Planctomycetota > Phycisphaerae > Phycisphaerales > SM1A02 > QWPT01. The sequence goes on from CAMDMA010000031.1 coordinate 10,011, forward strand.
GTTCGGAAGCAGTCGAAGTCGAACCGTCAAGGCGGTGAAGGGCCAATCGATTCGGGCACAGCGGAGGAATTCCTCCAACTGCTCGAGAGCGCGGAGGCCAACTACCAAAAGTACATCGAACTCACGGAGCGCGGCGTTGCGCGTGAGATCGCGCGCGCGGTGCTGCCCGTGAGCGTCTACACCGAGTGGTACTGGAAGTGCGATCTACACAACATCTTTCACTTCCTTTCGCTTCGCATGGACCCGCACGCGCAGATTGAGATTCAGGACTACGCGAACGCGATGTACGAGCTCATCAAGCCAATCGTGCCGACTGCGTGCGAGGCATTCGAGGACTATCGACTCAACGCGATGCATCTCACCGGCCTTGAGATCGACGCGATTCGCGCGGGTGCTCCGCTGGCCACCGACAACAAGCGTGAAACTGCGGAATGGGAAGTAAAGAAAGCTCGGCTTGGGCTCTAGACGACGGGGCTTCGTCGTCGAACCGTGGGTGCTGCCGAGTGAGTTTGTAGAGGGAGCGCAACTAGCCTGGAGCGCTTCTACGCCTTCGAACCATTTTCGCCTGAAGCGACTTCAGAGAGTTCACGAATGGTGGCATCGGCGACAAGCGGCGCAGCGCCTTCGGATTGGAGACCGATTGAGCGCGCGCCCGCGTTGCGCGCGGCGGTTGCGCCGTCTGGGCAATCATCAATGAGAGCGAGCGTCGACGCATCCGTGAGGCCGAGTTGTCGGACAACTTCGAAGATGCCCCACGGGGCCGGTGCAGGATCGCAGGCTTCATCGGCCGTCACAACGGCATCAAGCGGTACGCCAGCTGCGGCGAGCGCGTCGAGTTGGGGTTGAATAAGTCGTCGTGGAATGCAGGCGATGACCGCCGTTCGGATTCCGCGCGCATGAAGCCGACGGATCGCGTCGCATGCGTCCGCGTTTGGCGTGCGTGCAGCCTCGGCAGCAGCAAGCAATCGCGGTTCGAGGTCGCGTTTCATAAGCTCAATCTCTGTCTCAGTCGCCCAGTGGTGGTGGACACTGCGGAAGCGCTCCGCGATCCTCGCGGTCGAGAGAAGCCGCGCGATCTGCGCGCGTCCGGTCGGGCCACGGCTCGTGATCAATTCCGCTTCAAGAAGATCAACGCCCCAATGAGCGAATGTGGATCGAATGGCCGCGTGGATTTCACGGCGATGGCGATCGAATAAAACGCCGTGCCATGAGAGCGCGATCGCGGAAGTTCCTGAGAGCGCTTGCTCAAGTTTCACTTTTTCAAATCTTGTTTGTGCGGTCTGCGACACGGATCGCATCGTCGCCTACTTACGCATCTTTGTCCAATTTCGCGGCGTCAAGCTCGCGCTCGGTGGGGATCGAGACAAATCCGACAAGCGGCGCGTCGGCGCTCGATTGGATCTGCACGAGGCGGATCGGCGTCGGCGGGTAGTACCGCAGCAAACCTCCAGGGAACGGTCCTTCGCCGCGGACGTCCCAAAAATCGCCGAGCGAAAGGCGCAGTGTCTGACCGGCATCGATTCGATCGAGGTGGAGCATGTAGCGCTGGTTGAGCCAGAGATCGATGTTCTGCCACGACTCAACGGTGGCATTCACGATGAGCATCGCCTCGCCGTCGTTGAAGACCTGAACCGCGGCTGTCCGAGCTTGTGGAAGATTGAAGGGATACGCGCGGGTTGCCTTGGTGGGCTCGTAGCGAATCGCCTCGCACGCGCTGAGAAGGGCGGCTGTTCCCGCGAGGAAGATGAGGCTCACTTCGCGACGCATGGCGGCACTGTAGCAGCGCGGCCCCGCGATTGAGGGGTCTCTTGCGAGGTAGTCCGCGTGACTTAGATCGCACAAAACTGGCTCACATGAACCTGCTCACGGTCAAACGCCGACGCCGATTACAACCCGGCGGCACGAGCACAGCGCGTGATGAGTTCCTCCGCGCGTTCACGCGTCGGGGCCTCCGCGATGATGCGCGCGATCGGTTCGGTGTTCGACGCACGCAGGTGAACCCAGCCGTCGGCGAAGTCGATTCGCACGCCATCAACGTCGCTGACGCGCTCGTCTGCGAAGGCTGACTTGAGTTTCGCAAGCGCGGGCGCAACCGCCGCGAGTCCGCCGATGGCTGCGAGGTCGAGCTTCGTTTTCAGAATCGCGTAGCGCGGAAGTGCGTCGACGATCGCGGACAATGGCTCGCGGCGACTCGCGAGGAGGTCGAGTACGAGCGCCATCGCCGAGAGCGAGTCGCGTACCCAGCACACTTCCGGCACGATGACGCCGCCGTTGCCCTCTCCGCCGAGTAGCCCACCCGCGGGTTTGAGTGCGCCCACGACATTCGCCTCACCGACGGCGGTGCGAAGCACGGTCGCGCCGGCAAAGCGTGCCGCGATGTCGTCGATCATGCGTGATGTCGAGAGATTCGCAGCAAGGGTGAATGGCCCGCGAAGTTCAAGCATGCGCAGGGCTGCGAGGACGAGGGTGTATTCCTCGCCGATATAGCGACCCGTTTCGTCGACGATCGCGAGGCGATCGGCATCGGGATCTTGGGCAAAGCCGCACGCAGCACCCGCGGTCGCGCGCACCGTTTGCGCGAGTTCCACGAGGTTCGTCTCCGTGGGTTCTGGCGTATGACCAAAGATCCCCGTCATCTCGCCAAAGATGTGCGTGACCCCGCAGCCGAGCGCGTCAAGCATCAACCGGCCGCCCTCGCAGCCGGAGGCATTGACGCTGTCAAGCACGACGTGGAGTTTCCGCGCTCGCACGCGGTCGGCAGCACCCGTGACCGCAAGCACCCGATCGACATGGCGACGCACGGAAGTGGTGTCGGCGGTGATCGCACCGATTTCAAGCGGCTCCGCGAACAGGATGTCGGAGGCTTTGAACCGCGCGATGATTGCGTCGGCGACGGTTTTCGGCGGGGCAAGCCCATCGCCATCGAGGCACTTGAGGCCGTTCCACTCGATTGGATTGTGGCTTGCTGTGACCGCCATGCCGCCATCGGCGCCGAGCTCGCGAATCATGAGCCCAACCGTCGGTGTCATTGCCACGCCGATATCGATCACATCGCAGCCGGTCGCGGCCAACGATCCCTGCACAGCACGGGCGATGGATTCGCCGCCGAATCGTCCGTCGCGTGCCACCACGAGCCGCGGACGACGCCCGGCGACAAGCGTGCGAACATGCGAGCCAAAGGCGCCGGCGAAGGTCGCCGCGACCACCGGGGTCATCGTCTTGCCGACGATGCCGCGGGCGCCAGAGACGGAGAGCATGAGTGGGGCGTCGGAAGCGGGAAGTGACATAGGGCGCGGAGTGTAGGTGGGGGGCGGCGGGATTGAAACCACGCGGGGTCTTGACCGAGAGCGCCGATAGAGAACGCAGTTTGGCCGCTACACTCGCGCCCCGGCCCTCTCGATGCACGAATCCGCACCAGTTCCACCACTCGCTGCGGATTCACCCGCACTCGCTCCTTCCGCACTTGCGCCTTTTGCTGTGGAGGTCGAGCAGGAGTTCGCTGCTGCACATGCCATCATGATCAACGGCGTGCGTGAGCGACTCCACGGGCACAACTGGCGCATCGTTGTCTCAATCGGTGGGGACCGCCTTGATGGCGAAGAGTTGCTCTGCGACTTCCACCTCGTGGAGAGTTTGCTCAGTGGCCTGCTGTCTCCATTTCGCGACGGGAATCTGAACGAAACTACGCCGTTTGACCGCATCAATCCAACGGCTGAGGCACTCGCCCGGCACGTGGCCAGCGCACTTGCCACGCAACTCGCGCTTCACGCTCCGCAGGTTTGGCTCGAGTGGGTGCGCGTGACAGAAGCTTCACGGTGTACAGCCGTGGTACGCGGTCGGCAACAGCGTGCGTCTGAGGAGAAGATATGAGCGAAGCGACGAAACCGAGGCCAGCGCGACCATTTTCGCCAAACGAGTTGAACCCATCTGGACCAGACGACCCGGCGCGCTTTCTTAATCGAGATATCCAGTGGCTTGAATTCAACCGTCGCGTGCTTGCCCAGGCGCTCGACCCGCGCAATCCGCTCTTGGAACGCGTTCGCTTCCTTGCGATTTTTGGCTCAAATCTCGATGAATTCTTCATGAAGCGCGTCGGCGGCCTTCGTCGTCAGATTGAGGCGGGTGTTGGAAGTCCACCCTGGGAACCACTCACGCCATCCGAACAACTTGTTCTGATTCGCGAGCGAGTCCTTGAGCAAACTGCACTGGCAACGCGTGCGTTTCGCGAGACACTTGTGCCCGAACTTCGTCGCGAGTTGATCGAGCTTCTCGAATGGAACGATCTCGCTGAAGCCGAGCGTGCAGAGGCTGAAACTTGGTATCGCCGCAACATCTTCCCGATCCTCACTCCGCTCGCGGTTGACCCGGGTCACCGATTTCCATTCATCTCCAATATGTCGATTTCGCTTGGCGTACTGTTGCGACGCCCAGGCGAGAGTGAGGCGCTCTTCGCGCGGGTGAAAGTGCCTGAGATCGGCGGGAAACTCTTCCGTTTCGGCGCATCGCGGCGCTTTGTGTCGCTGCAACAGATCATCGCGCACAACCTCGACGACCTGTTTCCGGGGATGGAGATTCTTGAGGTTCTTCCGTTCCGAGTGACCCGCAACGCGGAAACGGAGCGCGACAGCGACGACGCAGAGGATCTGCTTGAACAGATTCAGCAGCAACTCCGCGAGCGCCGCTTTGCGCGCGTGGTTCGGCTTGAGGTGGGCGCGCGTCCGAACGAGCGCATCATGCGTTTTCTCGAAGACGAATTGCAACTCGCAGATGATGATCTCTACGAGACCGATGGCATACTCGATTGGGGCACGGTCAATGAGGTTGCTGACCTCGACATGCCCGAACTGCGTTGGCCGAAGTGGTCACCCGTCGCGCCACAAGGCCTTGAAGCTGATGATGCCGACATCTTTGGCTTGATCCGCGCGGGAGACATACTCGTCCACCACCCCTACGAGAGTTTTGATCACTCAGTTGAGCGTTTTATCGAGGCTGCCGCCGCCGACCCGAAGGTTCTTGCGATCAAGCAGGCGCTCTACCGGACGAGTGGCGATTCGCCGTTTATTCCGAGTTTGATCCGTGCTGCCGAGAGCGGCAAGCAGGTCGCGGTACTCGTTGAACTTCGCGCGCGCTTTGATGAGGCGCGCAACATTTTGTGGGCACGCAAACTCGAGGACGCAGGCGTGCATGTCGCGTACGGCGTCGTTGGCTACAAAACACACACAAAGGTCGCGCTTGTCGTCCGTCAAGAGCAAGGCGGGATTCGCTCGTACGCACACATCGGTACGGGGAACTACAACTCGAAGACCGCGCGTATGTACGAGGACATCGGGTTACTCACCTGCGATCCAGGGATTACTGAGGATCTCGTCGGACTTTTCAATTACATGACAGGACGCAGTCGTCAGACGGAGTACCGAAAGCTCCTGATTGCGCCAGTTGCCATGAAGCGCCGATTCATCGACTGCATCGAGCGTGAAGGCGAACTGGCGAGTGCCGGTAAGGGCGGTCGCATCATCGCGAAGATGAACCAGCTTGAGGATCGCAGCGTGACTGATGCCCTCTATCGTGCATCAATGCAGGGGGCGTCGATCGATCTTGTGATTCGTGGTTTCTGCTGTATTCGGCCCGGAGTGAAGGGGCTGAGTGAAAACATTCGTGTGACATCGACGATCGGGCGCTTTCTCGAGCACAGCCGCATCTTCTGGTTCGGGAATGGCCAGGCTGATCCGCTCGATGGAGATTTCTTCATCGGCAGCGCGGACTGGATGTATCGCAATCTCAACACACGCGTGGAGTGTGCAACGCCCATCGAGGCGCGGCCGCATCGCGAGCGACTGTGGGAGATATTGCAACTTCATCTCACCGATCGCCGACAGCGGTGGGTCATGCGACGCGACGGCGCGTACGACCTCTCTGATCCGCCGATCGTCACAGCGCAAGGTGCCCAGTTGGATCCGGCGTATCTCGGAACGCATCAACGCCTCATGCGACTGGTGCTCGAAACACGCGCGCGCGAGGCTGCGCAGAGACTTTGACGAGTCGGTGACGTCAGGTGCTTTCTTCGATCACCAAGTAAGTCGACGTGGCGCGGTTGTTCCGATCAAACGAATCGGAACCACTTCATTGCCTTCTAGCGCAACGCTTGCATTGTCATCAGCGTCAACGGTCAGGTCGAAACTCGCACGTACGAGTTTGGTGCCATTCTCAAACTCAAGCGTGAAGGCGCCAATCGCTTCCCCTCCAACTTCAGTCGGGCCACGGACGCCCTCGAGCAGGAGTTGCTCCGGGCCGTTGTTGATCTGCATCAGGAGCGCCGAGGTCGCACGATCAAGTCGTAGTGTGATTTCACGATCGTCGTCACCAACAAAGATAATCTGGTCGCTCGCCACATAGCGGTCCCGCGGATCTTCAGGAATTGGGCCGAAATCAATGCCATTCCGCACCATCGCCATCATGCGATGCATGATCACGCGACCGACAACATGCGTGGATGCCTGCTCGGTCGTTGCTTGATAGGCACGGAAGCTCGCGGTGAGTGCGGCGAAGACGGCGACAAGAAGTGCAGCCGAAATTGCGAGGGCAATGAGCATCTCGACAAGCGAAAATGCGCGACGCGAGCGACGGCATGCACATCCAAGTTTTTGACGGTGCGTGCAGTGGATCATCCGGGCAGTCCTCCCTCTTGGTAGCTGTTCGCAACCGGATCAGCGGAGGCGGGCCAAGGAATACCGTCGGGAAGTTTTGCGTTGGGGTCGTATTGCAACCGAATCTCACCAAAGCCGCTGAATCCCGCTTCACCAGGAAGTGCACCCTCACCGTCGCCATCAAGTGGTCCAAAGTATCCAAGCGTGGTGTTAAATGCTTCGGGTTGCCCGTTGTAGGCAAGTGGTCCTTGACCAGGTGACGGTCGGAAGGTCATCAAGAGCGTGCCAAGCACATCCGCAGTGCCGCGAATATCCATCACGCCCGCGATGACGGTCCCCTTAAGTTTGATGCGCGGTGTGAGATCAGGATCAGTTGCGACCTCATTGGAAAAGTTTCCGACGTCGACCGACCAGCCCGGCAGCATGATGGAGCTTCGCTGAAGCCGATCGAGTTTGTTCGAGCCGAGTGATTCGAGAGCGCTTGCCAACACCGCAGCATCCGGTTGGAGCGCCAGCTCAGGATCCGAAGGGTCAGAGTAGAACCGCGTTGCTCCAGTGATCTGAATCTTGTTGCGCCAATGGGTGTATTCGCTCGGCGTATCGCCCGCAATTGAACCGAGAAACGTGCATCCATGGAAACGAATGGAGTTCGAGATTGTGCGGGTGTCCGTGATTGTTGAACCGCTGAGCACGGAGGTCACGCTTGGAAATCGCGGTTGGTAGGCAATGTTTCCGCCGCCAAGATCAACCTGCTTCAGCGCGCCGGTGTAATTCCAGTTGATATCGGTGCAGTTGGTTTCGGTCGCAAGATAAACCGTTCCTTCGAAGCGGCAGTTTTCGAAGAGCGCGTTTGTGCCTTTCGGAATCTTCACATCACGAAACGTCATGTTGCGATAGATCGGTCGGCGATAGTGGTCGTACGCGGCGGCAGATCCGTATGGAACTGCCTCGTAAGGCGCACTAGAAAGATCCACCTTCGAGCCGCCAGCTGAGACACCAGCCGTTACTTGCGCAGCGAAGTTGTCAGTGACATTCGATGAAAACCATGCGGCGCTATCAGCAAAGTCGGCTGTGGTGACGAGCCGAAGTTCGTCTTCTGTCGCACCAAACCACGCGGGCGAATCCTCGCCGTCCGCGCGGACTGGGCCCTGTGCAATGTTGCGCCAATCCTCACCAGCAACGGCTTCCCATGCCGACTCCTCCACGCCAAAGACGAGTCGGCCGTTCACCTTTGCATACATGTCACGCGTACTCAGGACACCATCGGAGTAGCCAAGCCGCACGTCGCGTGCGTCGATCGCGCCGTCGTCGTTGCGATCCGGATCGGCAAGGTCGATGAGCCGCGCAAGTTGGTCGTCGATGCCAGAAAACTCTGCCCCACCAGCGTTCACGCCAGCCGCACTCGCACGCGCTTCGTCCCACACAACGACGCCATCACCGTTCCCGTCATATTCAGAGAGAAACAAATCGAAATCATCAACGAACTGGTCGCCATCAAGATCAGTGAACCCGCTATCACTCACGCCTTGACTCTCCTCCGGGTGTGATGGACGCAGGCGCGCATCGCCGTCGACATCATGCGCCGCGACCCCCGCGGCGAGTGCTGCGATCTTCGTGGTAAGTGTGTCGGAGAGATAGCGAAAGTCAGAGCGCATCACGAGCGGGTCGCCGTTGGCCGCGGTCAACTCGCCAGTCTCAGTGCCGTAACGCGTGCCGAGCGGGCCGTCGACAAGTACATTTTTCCCGATCATCACGCGATTTGGTGAGATCACCGCGTACTCAATGCGCTTACTGATTGCGAATTCGAGCGAGAGCGTGCGTCGGATATCACCGTCAACACCAAGGCTCGTCACGCGCACGCGGTTGGTACCGGGAAGAAGTTCATAGATCAGCTGAAACCAAAGTCGGTCGACCCCAGCCTCAAGACGCATCGGCGCTGTGATCAACATTCCAGTCTCAAGAATTTCGGGTAGTCCAACTTGCTCAAGCGATGGCGCGAATGCCGAAGCATCAGCGAGATGCGCATCGCGAATCGCAGCAGCCAAACCATCGGGTGAGTCTGGTCCTTCAAAACCGACAGCATCGAGCACTTCAACTTCGCCGTCAGCGCCGGTCCAATTCCCCCTCCACAGTCGTGCGGCAAAGTCCGGATCAACGACGCCCTTCTCGATCACAAATCGGCGGCATTCCTTGGCAAGCCTTCGCTGCGCAAAGACGAGGCCGCTTTCTGCAGCACTCTGTGAGCGTGAGACTTTGATCGAGCTGTCCGCCGTTCGAAGATTTCCTTGCGCGACCACAGCCATCGCCGCCGCGAGCGATCCGAAGATGACGAGGAACATCATCGCGAGCACACTGGCGACGCCACGGCGAACGCGCGCGGTCGTCGTGGGTCGGCGCGAGCAGTTGGTGGTTGGGGTTTTCGAACGCGTGTGCATTGGTTTCCTTCGGCGAGCGTCTTAGCCCGGGGCAATCCAAGTCACGCGCGTGATTTCGCGCGCCGACTGGTCAGCTGGTCCCTGATACTCGATGACCACTCGAATGCGAATCATGTCGCTCGCGCCATCCGCGACCACGGTCGTAATCGCGTAGGGATCAATGTTTTCAACGAAAACGCGCTGCGACCAACCAGCCATATCTGCGATTGGGATTCCAAGCGCGCTCACTGGTCCATTTCCAAGTGCCGCAGAAAACACCATGCCTGCGCCATCCTCGCCGTCAAAATCATCGAGGTCGTCAAAGTCATCGACGTCGAGTTCAGCAGATTCCGGCCCCCAAAATGTCGGACCGGTGACCGGATCGTGGCGGGGGAGGTGAAGCGTCAGTTCGCGAATCTCATTACCGAGCCGCTGTCCGGTGCTCGCGTGCGTCGACCACTCGTTCTGTCGAAAAAAGGCTTGTTGCGCGGAGACGATGGCAAGCACGCCAGTTCCAACGATGATCGTTGCAAGTGCCGTTTCGATAAGCGTAAACGCTCGCCGCGATCGAGGATGCCTATCGAGAGTTGTTGGCTTCGTCGCGTGCATGTTGCAGTCGCTTTGCGTTTCGAGCCTTGATTTCAGGCGATTGTTTCGTAGGGGCAAGTCCTTACGCGCCTGTCTTGCGTGCTGTGATCAATGTCCAGACACGAGGTTCGACATCTTGAAGATTGGAAGAATGATGGCCATAGCGATGAAGCCGACGACCGATCCCATGAGCACGATCATGATCGGCTCGATCATGCTGGTCACAGCCTTGATCGCATCCTTGAGTGCTTTCGCGTAGAAGACCGAGATTTCGTCGAGCACCTCGCCGAGCTTTCCCGACTCCTCGCCTGCAGAAATCATCTGGATCACCGATCGCGGCAGCAGCGTGCTTCGCGATAGTTGTGTCTGTACCTTTTTGCCCTGCTTCACCGCGCCATACACTGAGCGCCAAAGTCGCTTGTAGTGTCTGTTGCCAGAGATGTCGCCGGTAATGGCGATTGTGTCGAGCATCGGCACACCTGCGTTCAGGAGTTCGCCCATCGTCTGTAGCGATCGGCTGATGTACAGCGCGCGGAACATACGCTTGACAAGCGGTGCCGAGATCTTGAACTTGTCCCACCAGAATCCGCCGAAATCGGTGCGGATAAAGACAATGAATCCAGTGACCGCAGCGACAGCGGCGATGAGCAGTAACCACCACCACTCAACCATGAAGGTTGACAACGACATCAAGAATTTTGTTGGTCCCGGCAGGGCGTCTTCTTTTCCTTTGAAGACCCCGGCGAAACTTGGGAGGACGAACGTCAGCAAGAAGATCGTTGTCGAAATCGCCATGAGCGCGATGATGCCCGGATAGATACTCGCGCCGATGACCATCTTGCGCGTCTCAATCTCTTGAGCGAGATACGCGGCGATGCGATCAAGCATCCTCGCAAACGAGCCAGACATCTCCGAAGCCTTGACCATGTTCACGTAGAGCGGCCCAAAGAGCTTTGGATGCCGCGAGATTGCTTCTGAGAATTGCTTTCCGCTCTCGACGTCCGACTTGATTTGCATCAAAATGCGACGAAACTTCTGGTTCTGCACCTGTTCCGAGATGCCCTCAAGCGCGGCTCGGATCGAGATACCCGCGCGGATCATGACGGCAAGTTGCGTCGTGAAATCAAGAATGTCCTTGTGCGACGGTCCCGAGGCGTAGTTGAACTTGCGGATCGCCGCGCGAAAATCGTCGCCAGCTGCTGCAACGGGAACAAGTTGCACGACATGATCGCCGCGCGCGCGAAGCGCCTGCGCCGCGCCCGCGACGCTCTCGGAGGCAAGCACTCCGCCGACGAGTTCGCCGCGTGCATTTCGAGCTTGGAATCGGTAGTGCTGAATCGGCATAGTTACGCCGCCAGTCCGCGGTCAAGCTTGTCCGGATACGCCGCCTGCGCGATGGCATCCTCTCGCGAGATCATGCCGTTGAAGTAGAGTTCAGCGATCGCGTTATCGAGCGTGGTCATACCGATCGATCGACTTGTCTCGATCACGTTCGGAATCTCATAGGTGCGTGCTTCGCGGATGATGTTGCGGATCGCGGGCGTGCAGAGCATCACCTCGATTGCCGGAACCATGCCCGACTTGTCGATGCGGCGGAACAGGGTCTGCGAAATGACCGCTTGCAGCGTGTTGGCAAGCATCGCGCGGATTTGGTTCTGCTGGTTCGCCGGATACATGTCGACGATACGTTCGACTGTCTGCGAGGCGTTCACTGTGTGCAGCGTCGAGAGCACGAGGTGGCCGGTTTCTGCGGCGGTAATCGCGAGCGCGGTGGTGTCGAGATCTCGCATTTCGCCGACGAGAATGATGTCGGGATCTTGTCGCAATGCGTGCTTCAGTCCGCTCGCAAAAGTTGGCATATCGGCGCCGAGCTCACGCTGCTCGATGAGGCATTTCTGGCTCTGAAACGTGTATTCGACAGGATCTTCAAGCGTGATGATGTGTTTGCGATAGCGCTCATTCATCGCCTGAATCATTGCGGCGAGCGTGGTCGACTTGCCGGAACCCGTGTCGCCGGTCACAAGCACGAGGCCGCGCGGAAGGTAGGTGAGGCGCGTAATGACCTCGGGAAGATTCAAAGTTGCGAGTGGCGGAACCTTCGTTCGGATCGCACGCATTGCCATGCCGACAACGCCACGCTGCATATGGGCATTGACGCGGTAGCGTCGAAAGCCCGGGATTTCGTAGGAAAAGTCGAGGTCGAGGTGCTGCTCAAAATGGCGGCGTTGATGCTCGTTGGTCATGCCAGCAAGCACACGCCACATATCTTCGCCTGTGAGAACGGGCATCTCAAGCGGTTGCATCACCGTCTGAGCGCGCACCATCGGGGCGTGACCCGCGACCAGATGCACGTCGGATGCGTCGGCCTCATTTGCCTTTCGCAGGATCTCATCGAGCGCGCTGATTTCCGTCACGGTGCGTTCCTCCACGTTGCAAGCCTTCACGAAGTGACACCGTGCCAATCCGCTCGTCCATGAGGCGGCAATCGACGGGTCAGGTCGTCATCGGCACGAAAATGCAAGCGATTGAGCGCACCTGCCCACGATGTCGATTTCGCGTTCGGTCGGTCCGATCGTCGGGGCCGCGCACGCAAAATGGGCATCGGCGGAGCGGGAAGTTTGGCAAAGCGACGTTATTTGCCGGTCGCGGTGTTGGTCGCGATCGCTGGTCCCGATCCTGACATGTCGACCTGCGATTTGAGAATGCCAGCTTCGTAGAGAATGCGGGCAAAGGATTCTGGATCGCGGTACCTAAGCGTTCCGCTCATCGACCACGCAGTCTTTCCATCGCGCAGGCTTTGAAGTGGAAGCACTGCCGGAATGACCGCTTGCACCGTTTGTCCCGGCGGAAGCGCGCGCAGCGCCGCCCATCGCCCGCCGTAGCGCGTGCCGTCCGCAAGGCTCACGACATAGTCGTACTCGACGAGTTCGATCTCGTCCTTCCCGGCATTACGCAACTCAAGCAACACTTCGACTTGGGCAACATCGCCAGCGACAGTGCTTATGCGCATATCGGTTGCGCGTGCCTCTGGCCGCGTGAGCGAGCATCCAGTTGCCGCGATCATGGTGATCAGGGCGGGCATCACGACCGCGAGTCGTGCGGGGCAATGGCTGCCGGAGGGTCGGAGCGAGTGAGGCATCGCGTGGAATGTAGCACGACTCCTTCGCTGTCCGTTCGCGGGTGCCGCGCTTGCCGACGGATGTCTCGCTACTCTTCGCCGATGCCGCTGCGACTGAACCGTTTCCGCCCGTTCGCGGGATCCCAACTTGCCATCATGCTCGTGGTGAGTGGTGCAGCGTGCTTCGCGGGCAAAGTGGCAGAGGCGCGGCAGTCGACGCTTCCCGCAATCGCTGATTCACCCACGGCGCAGGCGCTTTTTGACGACGCGCGCGCGCAGTCGAAGGATAATCCAGCAGAGGCGGCACGGCTCGCTCGTCGATTGCTCGACGAGTATGGAGAGAAGGTGCTTCGCGTTGGCCTCGAATCCGAGGGGCGCTTCGTCTCGGTTGCGGATGAAACGGAACGCTTTCTCCTCGCCTCCCCGGAGGTACTCGCGCGATTTCGCGAGATGGAATCGCGCGCGGCCGAGTTGATGCTCGCGGATGTGACTCGTGCGGATGCGGGCGTGTATGCCACCGCTGCGCGTCGACGGCTCACGCGCGCGGGTCTCGTCGCGACGTTGCGATTGGCCGAACAACTCGTGCAGGCCGACCGCGCGGAGGCCGCGCTTTCGATGATCTCGCGCGTGTCTCGTCATCCAGATTTGGCGACGACCGACGCGGTTGGATTCGGGTTTATCGAGGCGGTTGCCGCTGCGCGTGTTGGAGAAAATTCGCGCCGTGATCGAGCACTTGCACGACTTGCGGAGCTTGAAGCGGCTGGCGTCGTCGGTGCGGCCGATGCTGCGCGCGTCGCGCGGAGTACGCTTCCGAACGATCGCGATGCGGGTGCGCGTACACCGCTTGTCGTTGGCCCATCGGTCGAAGCACCGACGGCTGAGTGGCAGCAAGTGTGGGAACTTCCGCTCGAACGCACGCTTTTTCGCAGGATTTTTGAGTCGTCCGCCGGCCGGATCAATCCGCGCACGGTCGATGCTGCACGGACGAGTGCAAACTGGATGACAAGCGTTCCAGTGGTGCTTGGCGATCGCGTCTTTGTCAACGAGGGTGAGGACATCCGCGCCATCGATATCGACTCGCGCGACGAGATCTGGTCGCGCCCACTTGGTATGGGCGGCATGGAGCGTGAATTTGGCGCAGTCGGCGACATGGCGGGAATCGCCGTGGACGAGGGTGCGCTGGTGACATACGAAGGCCACGCTTTTTCAAATATGCGCAATGCACCGTCGCGCGTGTGGTGCCTCGATCCGCGTAACGGAGCGGTGCGTTGGAGCATCGACCTCGACTCGCATGAGGATCGCGCCGAGCTCGCTGGTCTCTTCCCTGTCGGCACTCCGCTTCTCCTTTCCGATGTCGTCGTCGTCGCTGCACGAAAGCCCACCCAGCGGCTCGAGCAGGTCGACTGGTTGATCGGACTCGATCGACGCGACGGCAGCGTGCGTTGGGCGACCTCGATTGCCGGCGCGCCGGGCACCCGAGCCATCGCGGGCCGGCGGCAGGCTGGAATGGATGTGGATGGCGAGGCGGTCATTGTTGGGACGCCGCTTGGTGTAATCGCTCGTGTACGTGCGTTGGATGGTGCGATCGAATGGCTTCGCCGAACGCCGGTGCCGTTGAACGAGCCACCGTTTGGTGCGGAGCCTTGGGAACTCGGCGGACCGGTCGTCGTCGGTGACCGCGTAGTCTCGATCGCGGCGGACGACACGGAGATTGTGGCGCTGGATCGAGCGACCGGTACGTTGCTCGAGACACGTCCCATCGGCCCCGGGACAAGTTGGTCGTCTCCGCGCTACCTCTTGCCGATTCAATCGGACGCCAGTACTCCAATCGTCCTTGGCGTTGGCAACGACATCATTGCCTTCGATGCACGCGATTTGTCGAAGCGGCTTTGGACGCTTTCAAACGCTGTCGACGCGTTCGCGCCCGCTCGAGCTGGAGTCGGAAATCGACTCGGAATCCGAGGTCGCGTGAGTTCCGCTGGCGGCTTGCTGCTCGTTCCCGGTGTCGAGGATTATCTCGTCGTCGATGCGCGCAGTGGTGCGATCGTTGCGCGCATCCCTGAGCAAAAGCCTGGAAATGCGGTGATGCTCGCGGACCGAATCGTGGCGGTTGGCGATGAATCGGTGCGCGTACTGATGCCGCCTTCGCGTGCGGAAGAGATTCTGCGTGCGCGGCTGGCTGCTTCGCCCGACGATCCCGGCGCGGCGATCGCGCTTCTTGGGCTTGCGAAACGCACCGGACGCTGGACGATCGCGCTCGAATCTGCGCGCGCAGCCCAATCGGCTCTTGCTCGCGGGAAGAGTTCGGAGGCACTGCGAACCGAACTCATGAACCATCTGATCGAGCTCGCAAGCCTTGATCCAGCTGAGGGCGACGCTGCGTACGAGGTGATCACGGCGATCGCTGATTCGCCAAAGCTCCGGGTGCGTGGTGCTCTCGCGCGCGGCGACTACCTTCGGAGTGCGGGTCGGACGACCGAGGCCGTCGAGGTCTGGCGCGCGCTTGCCTCCGACCAGGCCACGCGGGGCGAAGTCCTTGGGGTGGATGGTCCTGGCCGCTCGGTCCGCCTCGAGGCGCTGCGTCGGATTGCGCAGATGGCTTCTCGCGACACCGAACTCGCCGCAGTTCTTGAATCAGACGCGCGTGCGCGACTCACGGTTCTCGGGGCAGCACCTGAGGCAACCCGTGAAGTAGCACCCGAAGCAGCCCCGCCGGGACAGCCACCAAGTCCGGCCCAACTCATCGATTTCGCCATCGAGTTTCCTCGGACGACTGCCACCGTCGCGGCCGTTGTCGAGGCGACCCGCAACATGGCAGAGGTTCCAGCAATCACTGCGCTCGTCTCGACGCTCGAAGAGTGCGCCATCCCCCCAGCACGGGTCGACCTACTTCCACCTCTTCGTGCCGCACTCGCTGAGCGCCTCGTCGATCCCGCGCATCGCGAACGTGTGCTCGCCCGCGTAGACCGCCGACTTGCACAACTACTCGTCGCAAGCGGCATCGAAACCGCGCCTGGAACCGACCGACTCCCTCGCGTCGGGAACGAGCCTGGAGTTGGGCTCGAAATTCGCGCAAAAATCGCACGTTTCGACGCTGTCGGCGCTGCGCAGCGCGATCCGTCGCTTGCGCTCGCCGTCCTTGAAGGTTCGCTCGTCCGTCTTTCCTCGGAGACCCTCGCGCCCGAATGGCGACTGCGTCTCGACGACCGTGATCCGCTCGTACTTTGGGCGCGTGATCGAGTCGTTGTGTGGCAGTCGTCGATCGGCAGCGGAGAGAGCGCGTCCATCATCGAACCGGTCGGCGGCACGCTTGTGTACTCGACGCCGAAAGCCGCTGCGCTTTGGCTTGACGGGGAGTTGCCGGCGGGAGACCAAGGCGCGTCGCGTGGTCCAAACGGCGAGGCGTTCATCCCCACGCAGGTCGTTCCGGTGTGCGACGGTGAATCGCTGGTGCTCGTGCGGCGTAGCGGCCAAATCGCGCGGTTTGGTGTGGCGGACGAGATCCCGGATCCGAAGACGAGTCGCGGGATTCTCTCGAAGATCTATGCGGTTTCCCTCGCGGACGGTCTTCTCACCATCGCCGGGCGCAGCGCAACGGGCAACTCGCCAACCGCGACAGTTGCGGTACTTGATGCCCGAACACTTGAGGAGTTTGTTCGCTTTCAGACGGCAACCGGCGAGGATGTGCGTTGGGCATTCGCAACCGCGCTTGGCGAAGTGTTCGTCGGAACCGCCACCGCCGTCGAGCGGTGGGCCATCGATGCCACAGGCGTACCGCGCCTCGCCATGCTCGCGCGCGGTGCGCTTTCGGACGACACCGAAAGTCCGGTCCTTGTGGGCGCAAATCTCCTCACAGCGCGACCAACGGGAACCGTCTCACTCATTCCCATCTTTGATGGTCCAATCCGCATGCTTGAGTTCCCCGGCGCCGCCGAGGATGGTTCCCGCTCCGTGCGAGCCCTGATTCCCATTCCTGAGGGAGTCGTCGTCCATTTCAGCGATCGCCTCATGCTGGTGGCGCCGACTGGAGAGATCGCAGGGGTCGATGCATCCGCGCGAGCCCGAAATTTTGGCTTCGCCATCGCGACCAGCGGTGGAATCCTGCAGGTCGATGGTCTCGGCTTGGCCGATTCCGATGGTGTTGGGAACGAAACGCGCGGGGAGTACATCTCTGTGATCCAGAATCTCTCCCGTCGGCATGGACTGCGCATCGAGGGACGGGCCTTTGAGGTTCGTTGCAGCGGCGAGCGATTTGAGCGAGCGACTGTCCTAGATGGGTGGATGATCCTTTCCGCTCGGAATGGATCAACCGCGATTCCGCTCCCAGAATCCGGCACGACATCCCCACGCGGAGGGGTTGACAGCGCCGAGTGAAGGCGCGACAACTCCCGGGCCTCTTGGTTTCATCCTCTACAGAGTTTCCCCCGAGGTTTATTTTGGTCTCCGATCTCTCAAACGAGTCGAGCCATCCGTCCGATACACCGCCGTCGGGCCAGCGATCAGTGTCGATCGCGGCCAAGGCCGACAGGAACGCGTCACCCATGCTTGCAGTAGCAGCCCACGAAATCGAACTCTTTATCGCCTCCGGCTCCAACCACGGCACGAGCCACGGAATGAGCAATCTCCAAAGCCGCAGCCACTTCAGTCGACAGCAGACCATCGGAGCCGAGCTGAGCATGTCTGCCAGCTCGTTTGATGCCTGCACGACCGCACTTCCATTGACGACCGAGTTCCTCGGCGCGTCGATGGGTGGGTTTCCGCTCTCCGCCATGACCATCGTCGCCCGCGACGAAGATGAGGACGAGGACTTCGAGATCGAGGACGACGACGACGACTTCGGCGACGAAGATGACTTCGGCGACGAAGACGCCGAGGACGAGGACGAGGACGAGGACGAAGAGGACGAAGACGAGGACGACGACCTCGACGACGATGAAGAAGAAGAGGAAGCTGAGGAAGCTGAGGAAGCGGAGGAAGAAGAGGAAGAAGAGGAAGAAGAGGAAGAAGAATTCGGTGACGAAGAAGAGGACGAGGACTTCCTCGAGGATGAAGACGCCGAGGAAGAGGAAGAAGAAGAGTGACGATTCCGTCGCTTTCTTGAGCTTGTGAGCCGGCGTTCTGCCTGAGCCGCATTCGTGAGCGTCCGTCATACCAATGCAAACAAAGGCCCCGCACACGCGGGGCCTCTTCTTTGTCGCGTTCGACGCGGCGGCGGTCGTGTCTCGATTCCGCGCCCTGGAGAACAGCGTCGTTTGCTATTGGCTACCGCGGCAAACGGGCGATGAGGAGCCGCACGCCATTGCGTTCCGGCGCCACCAGTAGGACGGACGGCGCGCCCTCGATTTCAGGCAGCGCTCGAGGCACCGCAACGGAATCGAGTAGCACCGTTCCGGCGTCGGTGGTGGTGGTGCTTGATGGATCGTCGTCGACCGAGCGGATGCGTACGCGCCGCCCGATGAGCATCGCAGTTCGTCTGTCATCAATGCGCCCGGCCGCGAGGACGCTGCCTTGGAACGGGCGCAGGCCATCCGCATCGTTCCAACGAACAAGCGAGCCGAGCGACGGATGAAAAAGCAGCCAGTCGCGTCCGTCCACGCCATCGCGCGCACCTTGCGGGGCGAGCATTTGAAGTGCAGTCTCATCGTTGGCACGGTCGCTGATAAACGCGCGCACGAGCGATTGTTTGAGCGACTCATCACTCGCGGGATCGGCGGAGGCAAGCTCAAGAATGCCATCGCGGAGTGAGATCGCAAAGACACGCGAGCCGTCGCTATTGAAGACCGGCAACACGTAACTGCGCACACCGTCGCCCGACAACCGCAGCGAGCGACCATCCTGGCGCACGACGAGGTCAAACATCCGTTCGGTCCACTCGTGCGACGAGTAGGCAAGTTGTCCGGCTGGTCCGAGGACAGCGAACGCATTGACCTTCCCATCTTGCACCAACCATTCAGGCTCGTCGCTGCCCCAGTCGACGCGTCCGATCCATCGAGCGCCATCGCTGCGCGGACTCTCGACGAGAAATCCCTTCGCGTCACTGCTGCGCCCGAGTATCAAGCCACCCTCGGTTTCACCAAGCCGAACAATGCCTCGAGTATCAAGGCGGTACATGGCAATCCGCGAGGCCACTGGCGGTCGCTGCCCGGGCCGTGCGAGGAGTGTCGTGAGATCGGGCACCGCACCAGTCTGCACCGCAAAATGTCGTCCATCCGGGGCGAAGAGGGGCAGGGTGTATCCGTCGGTCGCGATGAAGCCCATGGGACGGAGGTCAATGGACACCACACTTCCGATGATCTTTCCCGGCATCCCCGGCGCTCGAACTGGCGCATCCGAGACCGCTTCGCCACTCGCAACCGTCGCGGTCGGCTTCGTTGCTGGCTTGGGCTTCGGCGGCTTGCGCGCGGACTGGCAGCCAGTGATCGCAGCCAAGCTCACGCAGCACGCGACGCGCAGCACGTGCCCCGCGCTTCGGGAAAGGGAGGCCGCACCCGTCGCGCAGGAGCGCGACGGGTGCGGAGATGGTTTCTCACGTGCAAGCATGGGGTGCTGCAAATGGTCAGCAAGGTTCAGGGAGTGCCCTGTTGCTCTGGATCAGGTCCAGTCGTCTCATCAATCGGCTCAAGCGCCGGGTTGACGACCTCGTTGTTCTTGATGTTCTTGAAGAACTTGCCCTCACTCAACAGTTGCTCGCTGCTCTGCTCCAACGGATTTGAAAGGAGCCTGAGCCGCGCTCGCTCATCCTTGTTGAAGTTGTTGTCGTTCGCATCCGGATTCTCAACCACGAGCGGTACGAGGAAGACAACGAGTTCGACAACTTCCTTCTGTCGCTGCGTTGAGCTGAACGCCGCGCCAAGAATTGGAATGTCGCCAAGGAACGGGATGCGGTCGTCGACAACTGTTTCCTGCTCGCGGCGGATTCCTGAGATCACGATGGTCTGGCCGTTCTTGACGGTGACATGCGTGTTGGTTTGGCGGCGATCGATCACGGGATTCTGATTGAACGACTGCGTCGACGCGGACAGGTTTGAGAGCAGAATCTCGACTTCCATCGCGACGTTGTTGTCTTGGGTGATGCGCGGACGCACGTTGATTCCGACGCCGACGAACTGCTGGGCGAAGGAGTTTTGCGTGGTGCCGCCTGTTCCGAATCCAGCGGTTTCGCCCGTGAGGAGCGACACATCCTGACCGGCTTGGAACTTCGCTTCCTTGTTGTCGGAAGTGAACACGCGCGGCTGCTGAAGAATGCGAACACTATTGTCCGTCGACAACGCTTGCAGGAAGAACTGCATGTCTT
The DNA here is from genome assembly GCA_945902075.1 of Candidatus Kuenenia stuttgartensis. GTDB lineage: Bacteria > Planctomycetota > Phycisphaerae > Phycisphaerales > SM1A02 > QWPT01. The sequence continues at coordinate 30,069 of CAMDMA010000031.1, forward strand.
CGCCGGTCGAAATCTCGAGCTCGCTCGAATCAAACCATGGCGACGCGAAGTTCGGTCCGGCCGGAGTGCTGCCGTTACCCTTCTTAAGGTCAAGCGAGATCGAGCCCGCAACGGCGTTGTTTCCACCGTTCAGTGGCGACGCAAGACTGCTTCCGATGCGCGCGCCCCACGAAAAGCCGTCGCCAACCTTCACCTCGGCCAGCACTGCTGTAATCATCACCTGTCGACCAGGCTTGTCGAGTTGTTCGATGATCTCAATGACCTTCTTCTCGACCTCCGGCGGCGCCATGACGAGCACAGAATTCTGCGTCGGGTTCGGCACGACACGACTTCGTCCGATGAGCGCACTGACTTCCTGCGGCGCTCCGCCACCCGCACCCTGTCCAGCGCGCGCTCCCTGCCACGGAAACCGCATCTGCTGTTCGGCTCCGCCGCCACCCGGATCAAACGCGTTGCCGCCAGATCCATTGGCTCCTCCTGAGACGGAATTAAAGTTGTCGAGGCCTTCGATTCCCTCCTCGGGAATCCGGAGTCCACCGCCCTCAGAGCCGCTCGCGGCAAGAAGCGTGTTGAGGATCTCGCTGAGTTCGACCGCGCCAGCGTGCTTCAAGGGCACGTTGACCGGGAGGCCCGAGCTGAACGGCTGATCAAGGTCATCAATCCAACGATCGAGCCACTCGTAATTTTCCGGGGTCTTCGAGATCACGACGAGTCTGTTTGAGTCGGGATACGCCTCGATTGAGAAGATGCCCTCAACGGCCGCGACCGGCGAGATTTCGCCGCCGCCGCCGCCCTGAAGCACCTGTCGGCCAGCGAATGCGCGGTTGGTCTGTCCGCCGCGGGCTGAAGAACCGCCGCCGCCACCGAGCAGCGTGCTGAGCAGGTCGCGTACCTTCGTTGGATCGGCGTACTTGAGGTCATAGACGCGGAAGATGCTGCCGGACGAGTTCGGCGGAAGATCCCAAGCACTCGCGACGAGTCGGCGGATCTCCGCAAGGACCGGCGGCGTCGCGCGCACCGTCAGCGAATTCATCGACTCAAGCACGGTCACAATCAGCGTTGCGCCGCCACCTCCGCCACCGGGAGCACCCGGTACGCCGGGCTGTTGTTGACCGCGCTGCGCACGATTCTGTGTCCGTGCACCGCCAGCGGTTCGCCCACCGGCAGAGCCTTCGTCCGTAAAGAGTTCCTCGATAATCGTCTTGATAGCGTTCGCGTCTTGGAATTGCAGCCGGAATGTCTCAGTCGCGTAGTCGTCCCACGACGGCACATCGAGCATATTCAGCAGGGTCTGCACCTTCTTCGCAAGACCAATGTCGCCGGAGAGAAGGATCTGATTGGAATCGCCGTCGGCGGAGAGCTTGGCGTAATCCTCAGGGATGAGGAACTCGATCCGCTCAAGTACATCGGTCGCGCGCGATTGGCGAAGGCGGAAGACCTTTGTGACGAAGAGGCCATTGTCTGGCATCGTCATCACATCTTCCTCTGGCCCAAGCACCACGCCGGGCTGGGTTTTGATGAGATCGGTTTGCAGCCCGATATGGATCATGTCTTCAGTCTCGGTCACGGCGAGGCCATTGACCTTGAGCGACTGGAATATGTAGTCGAGTGCTTGGCTTTTGCTGATCTCACGGTCGCCGACGAGTGTGACCTTCTGGCTGCTGAGTTCTGTCGGCTTGTAGGCGACGTATTTGCCAGTCCACTCATAGACAAAGGGAAGCAACTCTTCGATGCCGACATTTTTGAAGGCGAGCTTCACCAGTTTGTCATCGATCGCACGACGACCCTCGCGGACGCCACGCAACTGTGACGGCGGCACATCCGCGGGCGGGGTGGGCTGGTAGCTCACAACCGTGCGCGTATCCGGGGGTGTGCTGGTCGGCTGCGCGGTGGGAACTGGTTGCGACGCCGGAGTCTGCGGTGCATCTTTCGGCGTCGTCGCCGGCTGATCAGCGGTGGGTTGTTCCGCCGGTGTCGGTGCGGCTTGCGTCGGTGCGGCTTGCGGTGCGGGTGCCGCTGCGGGCACGTCCTGCGCCGGCGAAGCGCCAGGCTGGGTCGTCGGCGATGGTCGCGTCGACTCGGCGAGCGGCAGCGCAGAGAGTGGTGACGCAAGTGCGCCAGTCAGCGTAAAGGCAGCGGTGGCGCGGACGACATCGCTCGTCGAGAGGGCGCTGAAGAAAGGTCGATTCGGACGCACGGTCGGACTCCGGTTTCTGGGCCGCCGCGAAAACGCGGCGGAGGTTCATCACTTGCCATCCTTCGCGGTGGAAGGACGTGATCACTGCTCTATCAGTCTTCATGCATGCACTCGTGTTGGCACGGGTGTTTGCAGGAAGTCTTCATTCTCGCGGATGAGGCGTTGGTTGCGGGACGCAGTCGAATCGCCAAGCACCAACTCGCCGGAACTCCCGGCGCGAGTCTCCGTCATCGTCGCTGACTAGCTCCCGCGGTTGACGCGGGCCTGCAGCAACTCTCGTTCATGGTTCAGCCGCGCGCGGCTGTGGTCATCCACGTTCCAATTGTTCGTCGCATCGATCGCGCGCATCGCACGCTGTGCTTCGGGCACACTCATCGCACCGGCACGTTCCGCCGAAATCGGCGCTGGAAGCGTCGACCGATCGACATACTCAGTGACTTCGGTCCCGCCCTCATTGCCAGACTCATCGGGAGGTGGAATCTGTTGGGGCGCCATCGCGGCCGAAGGCAATTCCTCGCCAGGTCCAGGTCCGCTTGGCTGATCGGCACCGGGTTGGTCACCCGGAGGCAGTGCACCGGGGTCGTTCTTCGGCGCGCCGGTTCGACTGGGCTCAGATTGTCCAGGTTGGGAACCCGCGGAGGCCGGGCGGCCGCCTGCCGCACCAACGGCCGCACCAGTGGTGGGTGAACCGACAACACCATTTGCTGCGCCACCCGGCGCTGCACCCGGCACTGCACCCGGCGACCCATCACGCGACGCAGGCGTGGAGACCGCTGGAAGTTTCGATCCATCAGCGCTTGTACCAGCACCCGCACCATCGGATAAACCTGGAAGCCTTCCGGAAGGCACTCCACCTCGGAGGAACGATTCGTTGATCCGCGGCCAGAGCGAGACGGTGTACTCGCCGCGCTGGTAACCGAGTTTCGCGCTGTAGGGCGCATTGACTTCAATGACCGTGACACCTGCGCGAGTCTCTCCGAGCTTGATGCGCTTGTCATCATCGGAGAGCGTTGAGAAGACCACGTAGTCGCCGAAGATGCTGGTAAGCATCGGCCCGGTGTAACTCGCGGGCGGCGGCGGCGGACCCGGATCTTTCGGTGGTTCCACTGGCTTGGGTTGTTCGACGATCTTTGGTCGACGCACCGGAGCGGGAGGAAGCGCATACATCGAACGTCCTTCGAAGCGGCGTCGACTCGTTTCGATAAACGTGCTGCTATCGCCTTCGAGCGCGACGAGCGGATTCGCTGACTCTTCGTCGACGGATGATTCAAAGGCTGCGCCAATCACCGCGCGCACGCCGATCGTCACGACATACGCGGAAACACCAAACGCCGCGGCAGAAACCAGCACGGGCACTGAGACGCGCAGTCCGGGGGGGAGTCGATCGAGCAATTCTTTCATGACCCACCTCGCGCGGGTGTCGCCGGAACGACTCCCCATTTCTCAACCATCATCTGGACTCCAACGCGCTTCGTCACCGGGTTGTAGGAAAGTTTGAGATCGGTGATGCAGTCGATATCAGGGTTCGCATCGAACTCCGCGATGATCGCCGTCACATCGTCCGGCCCCGCTTCGAAGCGCAGGTCCGCGACAGTTCGACCCATCTTGCCGCCGAGCGCAGCAGCAACATCAGGCAGCACGGTGCCGGCAAGCGGTTGCGCACGGCGAAGATCTTGGCCGTAGTTTTTCACACCCTTCTTGCGAAGGATGGAATCAATCGCAGCCGCGAGGCGCTTCATGCCTTGAACTTCCTTCGTCGGCGCGGCATTGGGACCGTGTACGAGGGCGCTCGCGGTGATCTCATCGGGAAGCCCCTCCGCACGCTCTGCTGCGCGCTCAAGGGCTCCAGTAAGTCGGTCGGCGCGATCGTTCAGTGCATCCGCGGTTGGCCAAACCAATTGATCGAGTACAAGAAACGCCGCCATGAGCGAGCCCGCCGAGGCGCCCCACTTGCCAGCACGCGGCAGACCGCGGTACCAGTCGATGACGCGCACGAACGGATCGCGATGGGCGGGGGAGGATGGTTGCTTGGCTGCGCTCAAGTCGTGCTCTTCAGGAATTCGAGGATGCGTTTGAAGTCGTCGTCGATGCGCTTGCGCGTTTCAGCGTCAAGATCCTGTCGACGTTTCGCGCGCGAGAAATCTGCGAGGAGTCCGCGCGCTTGGTCGCGGGTCATTGCCCGGAGTTCTTCGTCAGTGAACGAGTCGGGCACGACGCTGTTGGCGAGCGCTGCAGCGGCCGGACCACCGCCTGAGCCTGCGCCAGTAGAACCCGTGGTCGGTGTGGTTGCGCCAGTACCGGTTGCAGTAGAAGGAGAAGTTGATGGCGACGTCGCTCCACCGTCGGCACCCGTCGCAGGCTTTGGCGCCGTCGCCTCGGTCCGTCGGCCGATTCCTCGTGCAGGGCCACTGACACTCGTGCTCGGCTTTTCAGCGAGGTCGTTCGATCCAGAAGCGGTTGCGAGCGTCGTTGGGTCGCCTGCAGTGGTTGCCGAATTCGTCGCAGCGTCGGTGATTTCCGCGGGTTCGGTCGTTGGGCGCGCACCCGAGGCCGCGCCGCCTGCGGAAGTCGCGCCAATATCCGCACCGCCGTCATCTTCTTCGGCCGCACCAAACTTCCGCTGTGCCAACGTCTTCACAGACCAATCGCGTAACTCAGGAAACTCACTTCGAAGCGTCGGCCGAACGACAGGTGCTTCGATATCGAACTTCACAACACCGCGTCCATCGCCCGGATCCCAGCGCGTTCGGGTCTTCTCAAAGACCTGTGATGCGTCCATCAGGCTTGCCATCTCCGTGATGAGATTCTCCGCAGATGTGTCGCTCTTCGCCTTCGAAATGCCGCGCACGATGAGGCCTTGATTCGCAGAGACCTGAATCGACTCAATCTCAATGCCGTCGGGCGTACAGCAGGCAAGGTCGCCAAGAATCTTTGCAACCGGCAGCGCGCGTTTCCCGAGTTCGCGGTAGTGGGAGATGCGCAACTCAATTTCGCGTTGGTTCTTCTCGAACGCGCCGGCACTCTCTGGGAGTTTCCACTCGATGATTTTGCCGCGCGTCCAAGCGAAAGCGATCGGCGCAAGTCCAAGGACGACGACAGCGGCCACGCACACACGAAGCGCGCGCGCTGGATCCGAATAGCGTCGGATGAGGTACTCGACGTTTGAGGACTTGGCGCCTTCTTCCAAGCGCTTGAACTTCGCAAGCTCAGCAAGTGGGCCGCACGCGACAACCGCCGCAGCAAGCGGAATTGCCCAGTCACGCCACCAGTCGCTGTCCGTTGTCGCAGCATCAACCTTTGCTTGCAGCGCCGCGCCGAGGATTTCCCGGATGCCTGGATCAAGCATCGTGGTGGTGTCTTTGCCCTGTTGCGATGCTGCTTCAGTCTCAGCAACGATCGCGGCGACACGCGCGGGTTCGATGCCGGCGTTGAGCGCAGTTTCTGCAATGGCATTGCGGAGTCCGTCATTCCAGGCCTCGACCGATGCAGCATCGTCGCCAACAGCCTCACGGGTTGCGCGAAGCACCAAGCCTTTCGGCGAACGCATCGCGATCGCGATGGATCCAGCGCGACGATCCGCCGCCACAGCGGGAAGGTCACCCGCCGCAAGAACAATCATCGCGGCGACTTCCGGCACGTAACGGATGAGCTTCTCTTGCTTGGGCGAGAATTCAAAGTCGCGCGTCGTCGACTGCGAGTTAGGCCAAGCGAGGATGACGCCTTGACGTTCTGCATCGCCCGTATCAGGGAGCAGCGCAAGTCCCATACGGTGCGAAGGAATGGAGCCGAGGAACATGCCCTCGGCCTGCAGCCGAAGTGCCGCAATCATGTGCGACGGAATGCCGCTTGGCATGGTGGTTTGGCGCACAATCGTTGACGAAGCGGGCAGAATCACCCGGATATCAGCGCAGCGCTGCGATTCCAACCACGACAACATTCCAGATTGATCTGATCCGTTGAGATCGCGAGTTTCGAGGACCGTCGGCCGATCGCCCTTACGAACGAGAACGACCCGCAATCGGTCGGAACGGCGTTCAACGACCGCAAGTAACTGGTCGTCGGGTGCATTCTGTGTTTGTTGCTTCACTGTTCTCGGTACTCCAGGATTCGAGCGGGGAGCGTTGAACGATCAAGAACGGCCGTGATTTCAACCTCGAGTCCGGTTGTGGCGGAACGCCCGCGACTGGTGACCGTGAACACGTAGCTCTGCGTATCAGCCATCGGCGCGATGGCTGCTAGTGCTTGCGAAGTGATCCTACTTGATCCAAGAAGGTCCGATATAGCCAGGAGCCCGGTCGACGAGGAGCTTCGCTGGGCGATGATCGCATCAGCGCTAATCGGATCATCCGGGAGCATCGCACGCAACACCGCAGGCGAGACCGTGTTGAGATTGACCTTCCCGACAATGGGTTCTGCCCCGGTCTCAAGCGTGCCTTCCTGAAAGATCTTGCGGAGTTGCTGCGAGTCGAGAGACTGGATCCGATTTGTCGCGCCGTTCGCGCCGCCGGACATTCCTGAGGAACTTCGGCCGCTCTGTTGTCCGCTGGCAGCACCGCCGTCTTTACCACCACTACCCGTCCCACTCCCACCTTTGCCGCCCGACGCCGAACCAGCCGCAGCACCACGGTTGTTCTGCCCGCCGCCTGTCGCAAGGGTTGTCAGGTCTTGCGTCAGGAGCATTTCCAACTTTGCGTCCGCGCGCTTCGCGAAGGTCAGGAGCGACCCGGCCTGCTGCGGGGTCACGCCGAAGCGCTCCTGCATCTCCTCGGCGGTTGCCTCCTTGAGGTTGAGACGATTCGAACCCGCCGCCGCGATCAGACTTCCAGAGCTTCGGGCGGTGAGGGCCCCAGACCAACCGGAGTCGAGCAGCCCGTCCGCGTCGTCGGGCGGATCGCTCATCGCGCCGTCGTTCTCATTTGGATCGAGCCGGCCATTCAGGTTTGCGTCCTCACCACGGACGGATGATGGGAACGCGCCCGCGACGAGTTCGATCTCGGCGATCGAGCGGAAGTTGCCATTTCGAGGGGCGTAGCCAAGGTCTCGGTTCACGTAGAACTCGTACTCAGCGCCCATCATTCCCGCATTGTCGTCGGTGTCGCGCCAATCCACGATTGCGTCGGCAACATCCATGCTCATGTCGGACAGTTCTAGAAGGGTGGCACGGGTCGCATTGTTGACGTTGATTTTCGCGTGTTCATCCTGTGGGCCAGGGATCTCGACGCCATCCTCGACGTGGCGGATCTGCCACGAGCCGGACGCCAATTCACCATCCGCGCTGGTTTCAAGGTCCTTGTAGATCTGCCGCGCGTCAGTCGCGTCCGGTTCCTCGCTGTGGTACTCAAGCACCGCAAGCGTCTCTTCAATACCCGCGCGCGCCGCCCAACGAGCTTCAACCTTTGCAACAGATTCACGGCCCATCGTCGCTTGTCGATAAGCAAGGACTTGCGCTGCGCCAACAAGCACCGCCGCGATCGCCACTGCCCAGATCACAAGCAGAATGACGGAGCCTCGTCGGTGCCCCGGCCGTGAGGCAGCGTCGGTACTGGTGCGCGCCGCACTCATCGCCGCGAACCTCTTGAACCCGACATCGAGTTGCCACGGCCACCTACGCCGCGGCCCGCCCCGCCAACTTGCCCGCCACCCGTCCCAGGACGATTGTCTGGCCGGGGTCTGTTGATTCCCCCGCCAAATCCTCCACCTGGACGACCGCCGTCAGAAACGCCGCCGCCGCTCCCTGGCCGATTCCCGCCATTCGGTCGGCCGCCTTGCCCAAATCCACCGCCCGTTTGTCCGCCCCCACCGATTACGGAGTCGCCACCGGGCGGCATTTGCGTTCCGCCGTTCATCGCGCCATCGCCCCCGGCCGCTGCAGCAGCGGCTTCTTCTTCGGGAGTCATCTCACCCTCCGCAGCCGACTCCTCATCCTCCGGCGGTGGCGGGGGTGGAACGATACGGTCGATTGGAACTTGAGTGCGAAGCACGGCGAGTGAACGCGAAGGATCAGTTGCGTCGGAACCAGCCTCATCCCCGGTCGCCGTTACGGTGACCCGAAGTGCCCATGGAAGCCCGAGCTCGTCGGAATCCCAATCGGGATACCACGTCTCACCGTCATAGGCCTCGATGGAGATACCGACCACGCCATCGACGCTCGGCATCGCGGTACCGCCGCCTTCACCATTCTCATCCGGCACAGCATCGCGACGCATCCAAAGCACGCTTCCGTCTCGATCATCTTGAATTCGATACTGCGACTCGTACTCGCCACCCTCGCCCGCGTATTCGTCGCGCTGCAGGGGTCGAAGTCTGTTGTTGTAAATCAACACCTCGTCGCGATCCATCTGCCCGTACGGGGTTGACGTCATGCCGTCGTAGAGCACGACGCGCGTGAAGAAGAGGTCGCTGTCGCGGATAACCGACGCAAGGTCGCGGCGCACGTTGTCAAGGGCTGCGCTCGCGCGACTGACCGCATCGAGTCGGAGCCGAGCCGCGTCTCGCGCACGAGAGATGCGTGACAGGACGCTGCCGATCGTCACAACGACAATCGCGCTCACGGCGATCGCGATGACAAGCTCGACCACAGTGAAGCCCGACTTGGATTTACGGTGCATCTTGGCCGCCTTCTCTTGCTGCTTGTTGTTCCGCATAGCGCGCCTCTCGGTCGATGGGTTCACTCGGCTCTCGAAGTGGGTCCGGCTCTTCGCCGCGCTTTTCCGCGATCCGAGTTTCGATCGTGTACGAGCGTCCAGAATCGTGTGTGAGTGTGAGGGCAACATGCGCAGGAATCCCGGCGCCACCCTGACTGATGTTGATTGAGTATTCGAAACCGTCGTAGGGACTATCCCATTCGAAGCGGCCACTTGTGGGATGAAGGTCTTCGAAGTCCACAGGGCCTTCGGTGAGAACCATCGACAGCAACTCGTCCATTGCGGCGGCAGCGCGAACGTCGAGTTCTCCCCGGCGCTGAAGCACCATCGCCTGGCCTCCGACGCCGAGGACCGCAACCATGCCGATCGACAGGAGCACGCCTGCGATCACCGCATCCATGAGCGCAAAGCCGCGTCGAACCTGACAGCGTGAGGATCCGCGAAGCGAGTTGTGCGTGGACGAGGTCATAGGGTCTGGAGCAGAGGGATCGGGCTACCAACGGTCGTAGGTTCCACCTTGGCCGTCGAGGTCGATCGGGGATCGGTCGACAGCACGTGGATCGTCCGAGCGGGTGGGCACGGTCGTGTAGTTGTCAAGTGAAACGGTCACCAGCTTTTCTGTCCCAACGAGCTCGAGTTCGATACGCGGACGGCCGCCGTCCGGGTGGGTTGGAATGGTCCATCTCTCGTCGTAGAAATCGACGCCATCCGCCGTCGCGCGCGCGATGATCATGCCGTCTGGCAGGGTGACCGGGTTACTCAGTCGATCTTCCTGCCAGATTCGCGGTCCTTCCGGATTCTGCGGATTGAGGTCGTAGATCCACAGTGAAACTTCGCGAATTGAGCCGTCGTAGTACAGCCCGATCTGCTGTGTGCCCGCACTGTTGCGGAATGCATACATGCGGAGCAGGTCTTCGACGTCGAGCACAGCCTTCTCTTCGCGTTGTCGCTGGACGACAACCATGCGCGGCACGATGGTGGCCGCGAGAATGGCCAACATCACACACACCACGATCACTTCGACAAGCGAGAAACCGCGTCTCATGAGACGCGGCTCGCATGGAAGGTCGTGGCAGGAACTTCGTGGCACGATTCAGGTCATCACTTGTTCTGGTTCTTCTTCGGATCACGGCCGTGGTAAATGTCCGTTCCGTCTTTCTCGCCACCAGGGGCCTTGTCGGCGCCGTAGCTGAAGACATCAAACTCACGCCCCATTCCCGGCACCGCAATCTGGTAGGGCATTCCCCACGGATCTATGAGATCTTCAGGAGTCTCGAGGAAGCTCGGGATGAGAACGTTCAGGTCGAAGTCGCTGCCCAATGAAGATTCACGAGTCTCAGTGAGGTAAATCTTGACTGCCTGCGCGATCGCGCTGGCCTTGATCTGCGCTTGATCCTGCTTGGCGCTTGAGAGCCGATTCAGTAGGTTGGGTGCAACAAGCGCCGCGAAGATCGCGATGATCGTCACGGCGACAATGACTTCGATGAGGCTGAAACCTCGACGAGTGCGGCGGCGACGATGGCGTGCGTTTGTGTTTCGGAGGGTCATGTTTCGGGGGGACATTCGTGGTGCCTTTCGCAGGCGAGGGCTTTACTAGCCCACGGCCTTCTGGAGTTCGATGATCGGGAGGAGGATCGCAGAGAGAACAAAACTCGCCACGAGCGCCATCACGATCAGCAGGACAGTCGGAAGAATGCGAGTGAAGAGTTTGAGCGAGTTGTTGACCTGTCGATCAAAAGACCCTGCGGCGTGGAGGAGCATTTGCTCAAGCCGGCCGGAACGCTCGCCAATGTTCACAATTTGGACAAGCAGCGGTGGAAAGTGACCGCTGCGCTCGAGCGGATCGGCCAGCGATTGGCCAGTTGTCACCTTGTCCGACACCTGATCGATGGCCCGGGTGAGCGCGGCATTTCCGAGCGTGTCGCGAACGATGCGAAGCGCGGAAAGAATTGGAATTCCTGCCGACACAAGCGTTCCGAGCGTGCGCGTGAACCGGGCGACCGCGATGTCTCGCACGAGTCGGCCTACAACAGGAACGCGGAGGAGGAATGTGTCGAAACGGAGGCGGTTTGCCGGGAACGCGAGCCAGTTTCGCCACGAGATCCACGCGAGCACCATTGCGCCGAGAATGACGAGCCACCAAGCGAGGATAAAGTCGGATGCGTCCATCAGAATGATGGTCGGCAGTGGGAGATCGAGCTTGGCTTGAAGAATCGGCTTCATCACGCGCGGAAGCACGAACACAATCAGGATAATGACGCTCGCGCCAATCAATCCGGCGATCATCAGTGGGTACACAACCGCGCCAACGACTTCTCGCCGAAGTTCGACAGAGCGCTCAAGAAGGTCTGCGAGTTGATGCATGATCTCGGCGTTGCGACCGGATGCATCTGCGGCGCGCAGCATGCCGGTCGTCATGTCATCGAACGGTGGGCCGTATTCCTTTGCGGCCTGATGCAGCGTGACACCAGCTTCAACGCGTTCGATCACGAAATCGAGAATGACCTGCAGGTTCTTGCTCGCAGCTTGGCGGCGGACGGTGCGCAAGGCCTGCATCAGCGGCAGTCCCGCCTCAAGCGCGGTTGCGAGCTCGCGAATCAAGTCTGCAAGTTCGGAGCGCGTGATGACCGGACGCACCACGCGGCGCCCAACCGCTGCCGCGGCATCTGCGGCACTCATCTCAAGTTCGAGTGGCGTTTCGCCCTTTTGAACGACAAGTCGCATTGCCGCAGAGCGATCAGGAGCAACCACGGATCCGTTGGTAATGGCACCATCAGCGGCGAGAGATTGGTAACGAAAGGTGGGCATACGCGTGGATTAACTTTTCTGCTCTTGCTTCTTCATGTCGCTCGTAAAGTCGTCGACATCCTGCGTCGCACGAAGCACTTCTTCAATGGTCGTCATGCTTGCAAGTGCCTTCAACATGCCGTCTTCGCGCATGGTGATGAAGTCGGGGTCGAGGAGCGACTTGAGCTCGTGGACCGGACGGTTCTGCGCGATGGCGGCGCGGAGGGGGGTGGAGACTCGAACGATTTCGAAGAAGCCAAGGCGTCCTCGGAATCCGCTGCCGCCACATTTCTCACAGCCACGTCCAACGGTTTGCCGGCCGTTAAAGCGCGTGCGCTCGCTCGGGGTGAGGCGATTCTCCACTTCTTCGCTGAGCGGGCGGACTTCCTTGCAGTGGGAGCAGTTGCGTCGACCGAGTCGTTGCGCGAGGAGGCCCTCGAGGACGCTTGCGGCGAGGTAAGGCTCGGCTCCCATGTCGACGAGACGGCCGACAGATGAGATCGCGTCATTCGTGTGCAGTGTCGAAAAGATAAGGTGACCGGTGAGTGCCGAGCGGATCGCGATGTCCACGGTTTCAGCGTCGCGAATTTCGCCAACAAAGACGATGTCCGGATCCTGGCGAAGAATCGCGCGAAGCCCCGTCGCAAAGCTCAGTCCGCGTTTCGCGTTGACGGGAATCTGATTAATCCCGTTGAGTTCGTACTCAACAGGATCTTCGATGGTGATGATCTTTTTGCGCGGGTCATAGAGCTTCGAAAGCGAGGCGTACAACGTTGTCGTCTTGCCAGATCCAGTCGGGCCAGTGACGAGCACAAGCCCGTGTGGTTTTTCGATCATTCGGTCGACAAGCGCTCGGTGTGACTCGCTCATGCCAAGACTCACGAGGTCGAGCGGAAGCGAACTCTTGTCGAGAATACGCATCACGACCGACTCGCCATAGAGCGTCGGCACAGTCGAGACACGGATGTCGACCTTGCGACCCTCGAAGCGAAGCGTGATGTGTCCATCTTGCGGAACGTAGCGTTCCGCAATGTTCATTCCCGCCATAATTTTGATTCGACCGATGAGTGCTGCCTGAAGGTGCTTCGGCGGCTGCGGCTGTGAGACAAGCACGCCGTCGATGCGATACTTGACCCGGAGTTCAAGTTCAAACGGCTCGACGTGCACGTCGCTCGCACGCCCCTGGACGGCCTCAAGCAGAATCAGATTGACGAGATTAATGAGCGTCGGCTGCTCCGCCATCCGGTGCACATCATCTGCCTCGATGGCGTCGAGATTGTGCTCGCTGTCTGGACCCGCCGCGATGCCGCCGTCATTGGCAAGGGACTCCGCCATGCGTGCGGCAGTTGTGCCGTAGCGGTCGCGCATGAGGTCGCGAAACGCTGG
>CAMDMA010000032.1 GCA_945902075.1 Candidatus Kuenenia stuttgartensis
GGGGTGCATGTGAGTAGCACGCGTCGCGCTGCACGAGCACGCCCCTATTCAGCACGCCCCTATTCAGCACGCCCCTATTCAGCACGCCACCGACTCAGCATGCCACCGTGCCGACCGTCGCGGGAACCAAGATCTCCGCGGTGGTCTTCGCGATCACTTCTTCGATCGTGACGCCGGGCGCGAGTTCTTTGAGTGCGAAGCGCGGCCTTGTCGGATTCGATTTGTCCATCTCGAGTACGCAGAGTTCGGTGATGACCATGTCGATGCAGCGCCGGCCGGTCAGCGGCAGGGTGCACTGCGGGATGATCTTGGACTCGCCCTTTTTGTTGACGTGCTCCATCACCACGATCACGCGGCGCACGCCCGCGACCAGATCCATCGCGCCGCCCATTCCCTTGACGAGCTTGCCCGGGATCATCCAGTTGGCGATGTCACCCTCTTGTGAGATTTCCATGGCGCCGAGAATCGCGAGGTCAATGTGTCCACCGCGGATCATCGCGAAGCTGTCGGCACTTGAGAAAAACGAGTGGCCCGGTACGCCGGTCACCGTCTGCTTCCCAGCATTGATCAAGTCGGGGTCAACCTCGTCCTCACGCGGAAACGGCCCCATACCGAGGAGTCCATTTTCGGACTGGAGCCACACCTGCATGCCATGTGGCACGTAGTTGGCGACGAGGGTCGGCATGCCGATACCGAGGTTGACGTAATAGCCGTCGCGGAGTTCGTGCGCGGCGCGCCGGGCGATCTGGTTGCGGTCGAGTGGCATAGGGCGCGGATGATAGGGCAGCGGGCACACGACTTGCGCCCGGAAAGTCGTCGGCCGAATACACCACCGGCGGGCCGCTATCCTGCGCGCCTCATGTCGCCAACTCTGCATCCCGTGCTCACCCGTCTTGGACTCGCCAATCATGCCCGCCTCTGCGCGCCGGGAACGGCGAACTCAATTACTTCGGACAACCCGGCCACCGGCGAGCCAATCGCTGCGGTGCGACTTGATTCGCGCTCCGAGTATGAGGCCGCAGTCGAGCGCGCGATGCGTGCGCAGGTTTCGTGGCGGCAACTCCCTGCGCCCAAGCGTGGCGAAGTTGTTCGGCTGATGGGCAACGCCTTCCGCGAGGCCAAGGAGCCGCTCGGCGAGCTCGTGTCGCTTGAGATGGGCAAGATCAAGGCGGAGGGGCTTGGCGAGGTGCAGGAATCCGTTGACATCGCTGACTTCGCGGTTGGTCTTGCGCGTCAACTCTATGGGCTCACGATGCATTCGGAGCGCCCCGGTCATCGCATGTACGAGCAGTGGCAGCCGCTCGGCACGATCGGTTGCATCACTGCGTTTAATTTCCCAAATGCGGTGTGGGCGTGGAACGCAATGCTCGCAGCAGTCTGCGGCGACGCTGTGATTTGGAAGCCGTCGTTGGTCACGCCGCTCGTCGCGATCGCAACGACTGAGGTGTGCGCGCGCGTCCTTCGCACGCAGACCGTTTGGCAGCCTGAAGGCATTGATCCCGCGGATCTCTTTCCGCTCGTCATTGGTACCGACGCTGAGGTCGGCGAGCCAATGGTGGCCGATCGACGCTTGCCTTTGATTTCAGCGACCGGTTCATGCCGAATGGGCCGACGCGTTGGTGAGGTTGTCGCCCGGCGTCTTGGTCGCACACTGCTTGAACTCGGCGGGAACAACGCGATCATCGTGATGGATGATGCCGATATGGAGCTGGTCACGCGCGCGGTCGTCTTCGGTGCCGTTGGTACCGCAGGTCAGCGTTGCACCTCGACGCGCCGCTTGCTCGTACACGAGCGCGTGGTCGACGGACTCTGCGAGCGGCTCGCGAAGGCGTACAAGGGCGTGCCGATCGGCGACCCGCTCGCAGCGGGAACTCTCATGGGTCCGCTTGTCAATCCTGCCGCGGTCACTGGCATGCGTCACGCATGCGAAGAGGCTGTCCGCGAGGGTTGCACGCTGCTTGCCGGAGGCACCGCTGGCATAGATCGCTTCAAGGGGACTCCGGGAAACTTCGTCGAGCCGACGTTGTTCCGCGTGCCGAAGGGCTGCCGTCCGCGGATCTGTTGCGAAGAGACGTTTGCGCCGATTCTGTACGTGTACTCCGTGTCGAGTCTTGATGAGGCCATCGAGATCCAGAACTCAGTGGACCAAGGATTGTCGAGCGCGATTTTCACGCTCAACATGCGTTCCGCGGAGCGGTTTCTTTCGACGGAAGGCTCCGACTGTGGCATCGCGAACGTGAACATCGGTACATCCGGCGCAGAAATCGGCGGCGCGTTCGGTGGTGAGAAAGACACGGGCGGTGGCCGCGAGTCTGGCTCGGACAGTTGGAAGCAGTACATGCGTCGCCAAACGTGCACGATCAATTGGTCGAAGGACCTGCCGCTCGCGCAGGGGATTCAGTTCGATATCTAAGCCGGTTACGGCGAAGGGTACATCGCACGCACGCTCATCCCGGCGGCGATTTCAGGTGGATAGACATCGCCCTCGAATCCTGCGCTGTGCATCGCATGCAGAATCGCCTCCAACGGCGGCTCTTGACCTTGCTCATCGAGTACGCGGTTGGAGCGCGCGCCAAGGAAACTCACCGACGCCACGGGCTGCCGGTCGCGTCGCCCTTCAAGCATGGCGCGTGCCGTGCGGAAGCCACGCGCGATGTCGTCAAGACGAAACGCATCGCGGCCACTTGGTCTGAGAAACGCCAGGATGAGAAGTCGATCGAGGTCAAACTTGAGCACGTATGGTTCGCGGTCTTCCTTCGCGTGCAAACTGACGGCGTCGCGAAAAACGCGCGCATAGCTCGTTGCACTCGCCACCGACCACTGCGAGCCCGGCACAAGCCGCAGCAACGGCCCAATGATGCCTTGCGTGTTGTCGACGTCGTTCATCGCGCAGATCACCGTGCGATAGCGCCCGGCCGCGAGGTCGTCGAGAAGATGCTGCCCCCAAAGCAAGCGAATCCGCGGGCGGCCAGTGACCGCCCGCGGATCGCCGATGCATTCGAGCCGCGCGTGTGACAGAGAGAATGGAACAGGCTCGCGGCGCAGTGCGCCGTCATCAACCGTTCCGCTTTCTGGTTCACGCGCGTCGTTCATGGAAGCCTTTGCAAGAGAGCTCCGCCAAGAGGCCGCATTGGCGAGATCCCAACGCGGTCTGGATAGTTACTGCTTGGGAGTCGTGGGAGTCGTGGGCGCGGCCGTCGGCGCAGCGACCGGCGCGGCCGTCGGCGCAGCGACCGGTGCGGATTTCGGCGCCGCGAGCTTGTCGGCATCGTCCTTCGAGATCATTTCAACCTTCGTCACCAGCATGTCTTCGACGGGCCAGTCGCCCATACCATTTTTGGTGCCGCGCTTTGCCGTTGCGATTGCATCAACGACTTCCATGCCTGAAATGACCTTGCCGAACACGGCGTATCCCGCGCCACCCGAGATGGGCTGATCGAGCATGTCGTTGTCCTTCAGACTGATGAAGAACTGGCTTGATGCGCTCTTGGGGTTGTTGGTGCGTGCCATCGACAGCGTTCCACGCTTGTTCTTCAGGCCGTTCTGCCACTCGTTGTCGATAGGTGCCTTGGTCTTTTTCTGCTCGCCCGCTGGCGTGAAGCCGCCGCCCTGGATCACAAAGCCCGGCACCACGCGATGGAACACCGTGCCGTCGAAGAATCCGTCCTTGATGTAGCCAACGAAGTTCTCAACGGTGATCGGCGCCTTTGCGCGGTCGAACTCGATGACGATGTCGCCCTTGTTCGTACGCATCACCGCAAACTCGGCGGCGGCAGTTGCGGCCGGAGCCTTAGGCGCGGTGGCTGCGGGAGCGGTTTCCTGTGCGGTCGCAACGGAAGCGAAGAGGAGTGCGGCGGAGAAGACGGTTGTGGCGATCAGGCGCATACTGGTTCCTTGGTTTGGTGCGAAGGGCGGCGATGATATCCCAACCTCTCGGCGCCTGCCGTTCCGGGCGCTTGTGCGCGATCGCGACAAAGTGGTTCCGCGCAGAGCCCGACTCGCATAGCATCGGGCCCCCTGGGGGAGGTGCATGCCTCCCCGCATTTTCAAGCAGAAGCACCGCATGACGACGCCACGATCCGAACCCGCGCGCGCAGCTGAATCTGGAACCGACTCTGGTGCGCCCTGGTGGCGCAAAGGACTCGTCGGCGCGACATTCGACCTCTTCTCGAATGTTCGCTTTGGTATTTGGCTTCTTGTCATTCTCTTCGTGTACTCGTCGGTGGGTTCCGCCGGAATCGTGTACCCCCATTCATGGAATATCTTCTCCGCCGACGCATGGTCGCATGATCAGTTCCGCCAATGGCGTGGACTTGAGATGACCGAGTTCGAGTGGTTCCACTGGTGGCCGTTCGATCTGATGATGATTCTCATCGCGCTGAACATCACGGTCACGACACTGCGCCGCATTCCATTCAAGAGTGTGAACTACGGTGTCTGGACGATCCACACCGGGATTCTCGTGCTGATTGTCGGGTCGTTCATTTATTTCGGCACGAAGATTGAGGGTGATACGCCCGTCGCACGCCGCAAGGTTGTCGCATCGTTTGACGTGCTGGCGGCGGATGGCTCTGTGACGAAAGAGAGTGCAGAGTTTCTTGCGGCGCCGGGCACGCGGCTCGTCACAGGTGCTGGAGCGGCTGAGACAGTCTTTGAGGTCACATCGATCGATCCCGCGTGGGAATTGCTCACCGGTGACGACAAGGGAAAGCGAACCTACAGCGTGACGGTTGCGGTCACGCGCGGCGGCAAGCGTTTCATGCGCCAACTGCTCGCGGGCTATCCAGCGCTCACGGAAGACCTGATTTTTACCGACGATCCCGCGCAACCAATGAAGCGCGCGATCAAGGAGATTGGCAAGCCTATCTACGACGAGTCGCTGGTGATGAGCCTCGACTACGAGGCGCAAGATTGGTTCTATCTTCGAAACGAGCTCGTCAAGTCGTGGGCGCTGTATGTGCGCCGCCCGGGCGATACGACTTGGACCGAGCGTCGCATTGACGGGCTCCCGCTCTACAACGATTACATCGGCGATCGCGATTTGGTGTTTCAGTCGGGCGGCGATGAGTTGCTCCCCCTCGACCCGCTTGATATCCCCGTGCGCGCGACGGATGACGCCGATCCGTTTCCCGATGTGGATCTCCGCGTCACGGGATTCCTTCGTTACGCGATTGGTCGAAGTCGATATGCCGACGGATCAAACGGGGCTGAGCTGAATCCCGTCGCGATGGTGACGGTTTCGAGCGATCGCGGTCAGAAGGCCGACTATCGACTCGTCGCCCGCGATCCTGATCGCGCAACAGCCGATGGCGGACTGTTGCGATTCGCGGCGATCGGTACAGAGGCGGAGTTTGAACAACTGTTGCGTCAGCCAACCATCGTCATTCGTATTCCAGCGCAGAACATCGAGATCCGCGAGGAGATTCGTGATGTTGCCGCGGCAAACCCCGAGGCGCCGTTTGTAGAAATCGCTGGAACCGAGTCGGAAGGGAAAGCCGCCTACGCCTATCGCGTGATGAATGTCCAGGATGATGTTCCGGTCGCGGGCACCAAGGTGTCGCTTGCAATTCTTGAGGTTCGCACGCCGAAGGGTCTCTTCCGACGCTGGGTATTCAGTGATCCTTCGCTCACGCGCGACGTGGTGCAGGCGGATGCTTCCGACGCGCACGGTGCGCCGAAGATGCAGGATGATTCCATCGAAATGTCGTACGAGCCCGGCAATGGACTTGCACTTGTCACGCTCGCGCATGGACCTGAAGAGGGGCGCATGCGGCTCGTGTCATCGATCGGCGCGAAGGCAAGCGTTGTCGAGATCAAAGAGCGTGAGACAACGCCGCTCGCTGGCGGAGTGACGGTGCGCGTCGAAGACTTGATTCCGCGCGCAGTGCTTGAGTCGAAGCCATTGGTCATCCCTCGCGAACAGCGGGAGCGCGATGCGATGGAAATGTTCTCGCAGATTCTCCTCGAAGCTCCGGGCGCGCCGGGTCAGTGGTTGCAGTTCAACCGTTGGGTGTTCGATGCTCCGGAGCGCGTGTTGCGAAAGTCGCCCTACGCGCCGAGCACGGTTCGGCTCACGGATGGGCGCGAGATGGAAGTGTTGTTCTCGCGTCAGCGCGAGCCGTTGCGCGCGGAAGTTTCGCTTGAGCAGTTCGTCCTAACCTCGCATATCGGTGGCTTTACCGGGGCGCAAGGTTCGATTCGTGATTACACGAGCGAGATTCGGTTTCGCGATCCGTCGAGCGCATGGAGCGAGCCGGTGTCGGTGAGCGTCAACAGTCCGGTCGAGCACAATGGGCTCTGGTTCTTCCAAGCGCAATGGGATCCGCCGGATAGCGCTGGTGCTGAGGGTGAGCGCGCGAGCCTCGGGCTCAACTACACCGTGCTCGGTGTTGGCAACCGAAATGGCGTCTACATCCAGTTGCTTGGTTGCTGTATCGCCGTTGCGGGGATGATGTATGCGTTCTATGTGAAGCCGGTGATCAAGCGTCGTCGGCAAGAGGCTGTGTTGGCAGGTTTGTCAAAGAACGGTGCGGGTTCGAACGTTCGTTCGATGAAGCCTGAACGAAAGGTCGCTCGATGAAAGTCTCTCTCGCCATGACCCGTGCGCTGCTCATGACCTGCGCGCTGCTTGTTTCGGCCATCATCGCGCCGCCGATCTTCGCGGCTGATCCGGCCGACACTGCTGCGCCGTTTTCTGCCCGCGTCGTCCTTCGTCCACTCGGAACGGTCGCCGTCCAGAACGACGGTCGACTGAAAAGCCTCTCGAGTTTCGCGAATGAGACGATGGCATTCGTATCCGGTCCTCGGCGAATCGCGGGACAGGATCCGCTTTTCACCTATCTCGATATGCTGTTTCGACCGGATGCGTATCGCGATGCCGATGTGATTTACGTCAAGGGCGCTGGACCGCGCGCGCGCATTTCCGCAGCGGTCCTCGCGGCCGACAACACGCCTGAGATGCAAAAGCGCATGCGTGCGTTTGCTTCAAGCGGACTGATCTCAGAAACCATCATTCTGAAGCCTGAGATTGTCGCTGTGTTGCGCGAGATGCGAACAGACCTCATTCGTACTGCGAAAGTCGTTGATGCGGTCGACTCTGCGCTCACGGTGAAGGACCCGCGTTTTTTGTTGTCGCGGCTGCGGATCGTTCCGCGCGGCGATGGCGATGCGAAAGCTCAATGGCACGGTATCGCGGAGGTCATGTTTGCAGACGGAAAAGAGCCCGTCCCTGGCTCGATGCTTCTCCTCGCAGAGCAGAAGGAACCGCCGGCAGACCTTTCGCCTGAGCAGCGTGCAGCGGTGGGTGATGCGTGGCGCGCGCTCGTGAACTCGTGGCTTCGTGGCGACGCGCCAGCGGTCAATGCCGCGATCGCGAGTCTCGCGGTAGAACTCCCAAAGATCGATCCCAAGCTTTATCCCGATCAGGATCGGCTCGCCTGGGAGCACTGGTATTTCGAGAATGGCCACATGACGCGCGTGTGGCTTGTCTACATGGCGGCATCGATCTTTCTCCTCCTCGGATTTGTCTGGCGTTGGCCGCGCGCTCGCATGGTGGGTTTCGGAATCTTCGGCATCGCAGTCGTCTTGCACACTGCTGCGGTCGGATTGCGTTGGTACATCTCCGGTCGCTGGCCAAACTCCAATATGTTCGAGGCGGTTACGACCGCCGCGTGGTTTGGCTGTATCTGCGCGGTCATGATTGAATGGTTTGTCCGCCGTACCGCGATGTACAGCCTGTTTGCGCTCGGTGGCGCGGTGTCGGCGATGGTCGCGCTGATGGCCGCATATTTCCTTCCGGTTCAGCTCAATCCATCGATCAACAACATGATGCCGGTGTTGCACGACGTGTGGCTCTATATCCACACCAACGTCATCATCTTCAGCTATGTGCTCATCTTCATGGCGGCGGTGAGTGCAGCGATCTACATCGTGCACCGAGCGTTCGGTGGAGCGGCGGCGTTCGCCCGCGTTGGCGGCGCTGGAAGTCTCATCGTGACCGGGCCACATGGCGAGGAGCGCATGGTTGCCGGTCGCGCACCGTTTGGTGAGATTCTTGATGGCGTGACGATGGTGCTGATGGAACTTTCCTTCGTCTTGTTGTGGGCGGGCATCGTGATGGGCGCGATTTGGGCAGATCACTCGTGGGGTCGACCCTGGGGTTGGGACCCGAAGGAGGTCTTCGCGCTCAACACATTCATCGTGTTCGCGCTGCTCGTCCATGTGCGTTTCAAAGTGAAGGACAAGGGCCTTTGGACGGCCTGGCTCGCGGTGATTGGTGCTGCGGTGATGCTCTTCAATTGGATCGTGATTAACTTTGTGATCACCGGCTTGCATTCGTATGCGTAACGCTCTTTCTCGGCGTCACTCACGGTAGACTCCGCGCCCGCGCGATCGCGTCGCGCCCAAAGGAGATCCGCCATGAGCTTCAGCACGAGCTTTGCCATCGAGTCCGTTCACGCACGTCAGATTCTCGACTCTCGCGGTAACCCGACTCTTGAGGCCGAAGTTGTGCTTGCGGACGGCAGCGGTGGTCGCGCAGCGGTTCCATCTGGCGCATCGACCGGAGAGCACGAAGCGGTCGAGTTGCGCGATGGCGACAAGTCGCGTTGGCTCGGCAAGGGCGTGACCAAGGCCGTAGACCACGTGAACGATGAGATCGCTCCGGCGATCTTCGGACTCGACGCCACCGATCAAGAGGGGATCGACACGGTTCTCCTCGAACTCGACGGCACAGAGAACAAGTCGCGCCTCGGCGCGAACGCGACGCTCGCCGTTTCGATGGCAGTCGCCCACGCCGCCGCTGCAGCCACGCGCCAGCCGCTCTATCGCTACCTCGGTGGCGTCTCGGCAAAGACGCTTCCTGTGCCCATGCTCAACATCCTCAACGGCGGCAAGCATGCGGACAACACCGTCGATTTCCAAGAGTTCATGATTCAGCCCTGGGGCTTCTTCGACTTCGAAGAAGCACTTCGGTGCGGCGTCGAGTGCTACCACTCATTGCGTAAGGTGCTCCATGACAAGCATCTCTCGACCGCGGTCGGCGACGAAGGTGGCTTCGCGCCAAACCTCCGCTCAAATGACGAGGCACTTGAACTCATCGCGACTGCCGTTGAACAGGCTGGCTACAGCTTGGGCGAACAGGTCTTCATCGCGCTTGACCCGGCGATGAGTGAACTCGCCAACGAGGCGAAGGCCGTCGGAAAGACTGGTTACCGATTCTTCAAGTCGCGGCCCGACCACATCGCCACGAGCGACGAGATCATCGACCTTTGGGCCAGTTGGTGCGCGCGGTTCCCCATCCACTCGATTGAGGACGGGCTGGCTGAAGACGACTGGAATGGATGGAAGAAACTCACCGATCGACTCGGGAAGACCACCCAACTGGTGGGTGACGATCTCTTTGTCACCAATCCAAAGTTTCTCAAGAAGGGGATCGATCTCGGCTGCGGCAACGCGATCTTGGTGAAGGTCAACCAAATCGGGACGCTGAGTGAAACTTTCGCCGCCGTGAATCTCGCGCATCGCTCGGGCTATCGCGCCATTCTCTCGCACCGTTCAGGTGAGACCGAAGACGCAACGATCGCCGACATCGCCGTCGCGACCAACTGCGGTCAGATCAAGACTGGCGCGCCGTGCCGCTCTGATCGCACCGCGAAGTACAACCAGTTGTTGCGTATCGCGGAGGAACTCGGTTCGAACGGAACGCTCGGCACGCGGCGGTGAAGACGCCGCGGTCATGAAGTTTGCGCGCGTAGACGCTCTCGCTCACCCCCGGAAGATCGCGCCAGCCTTTTTGCCGACGAGCGCGGCGGCGGTCGCGAGCGCGATTCCGAGAAACGCCATCGCCCACACGCCGAGGGCGCTTGCGACGCCGGGGCCGTCGCCGAGTCGCTCAGCGAGGGTGAAGATCGCCTTTGTGATCGGATAGTCGCCTTCACGCTGTGCGAGGATGAGGCTGTCAGAGACTTCGAGCATCGCGAAGCAGAACGCGAGAATCGCACCCGCCGCAAGGTTTGCCGCGAGTAGGGGCAGCACGATCTTGCGCGTCACCCGCCATCGACTTGCGCCAACATTGAACGCCGCTTCTTCAAGCGCGACCGAGGTTTGCTCGAGCCCCGCCGCCGCCGAACGCACCACGTAGGGAAGTCGTCGCACCGCGTACGCGAGAATGAGAAACGGGATCGGGTTTGGCATCGGTCCGAGGATGTCGCCGACAAACTTCAGCGGCGCGTTGATCGCCCAACTTTCGAGGCCTGCCGGCAGGACGGACAACAACGATGCGAGCCAATTGGGCGGCGTTCCGTTGAAGGGCCAACGCAAACTCGCGGCGACAAGTCCGAAGGCAAAGACGAGCCCCGGCACCGCAAGTGGCAGCATCACCAGCGCATCTAGAAGCGCGCGCCCGCGGACTGTGCCGCGTACGAGGAGGCGCGCCACAAACAGTCCGACCACGACATCAAGCACCGTCGCAACGCCAGCGAAGATGATGGAGTTACGCACCGCGCCTGCTGCAAGCGGATGGGTGAGCGCCTGCACGAAGTGGTCGCCGGTCACGCTTGTCGGCAGAATCGTTCCATACCACTGTCCGTTGGCGGCAAGTGCGGTTCCGATGACGCCAATGTGCGGGAGCACGGCGACGAGTGCCACGCCGGCGAAGAGCATCGCCGCGAGCACGCCACGCCTGCCGGTGAGCGTCTTAAGGCCAGAGCCAGCGCTGGCCTTCGCCAGCATCGCATGGCCCTTCCCACCAAGAATCAATCGCCCGACGGTGTACGAGAGAATGGTTGCTGCGAGCATGACCGCGGTCAGTGCGTAGGGTTGCCGCGATGCCTCCATCTCCTTGATCCCGTTAAAGATCTGGACCGGTGTGGTCTTCGAGAATTCGAGCATCAGCGGCGTGCCAAGTTCGGTGAAACTCCACACGAAGACAATCGTCCCACCCGCAAAGAGGCCCGGACGAATCAGCGGCAGCGTGACTTTGAAAAAACGCCGCACACGGCCCGCGCCGAGGTTGGTGGCCGCCTCTTCCATCGCAGGATCGAGGTTTGCGATCGCCGCGACAAGGTTCAAGTAGAGGATCGGGTAGAGCGCAATCGCTTCAAGCAGGATGATCAAGAAGAAGCCACCGAGGCCGAGGAAATCGATCGGCTCCGAAACAGCGTGGAGATCAAGAAGAAGCGCGTTGAGCGCACCCTCGCGGCCGAGGAGTTGCTTCATACCAATCGCGCCGACGAATGGCGGCAGAACAAGCGGTGCGAGGATCAATGTCGAGAGCAGAGGCTTGCCCGGAAAGGAAGCACGCGCGGACAACATCGCGAGCGGGAGTGCAATCAGCACCGCAATCGTGGTCGTGCCACAGGCGATGAGAAACGCGTTGCGCAGGCCATCGCGTAGAACAGGGTCCGCGAAGACATTCAAGACGTGGAAGAAGGTCAGCGAGCCATCGTCCGCGACGAAGGCGCTCGCAACACCGAGCCAAATTGGATAAACCAGCGGCACTCCCACGATGATGAGGAGCGTTGCGAGCCAGATGCGTTGAGTCGAGGGCCGCATGAACCCGAGATCCTAACGAACTGCGCTGGCGATGGCGGCCGCGCGGCGCGTCTCAACCCCACGATGCGAGGAGTTGCGACAGATCTTCGGCACCGACAGTCCCGTTTCCGCTCAGGTCAGCGCTTCCGGCCGAACCCCATTGACTGAGAAGAAGGCTGAGGTCCGCTGCGCCAACGAATCCGTCATTATCGAGATCTGCTGGGTTTCCGGTTGTTTCCGGCATGTACCACGCGACGACAACCGGAAAGGAGGTTGCGCCG
Organism: Candidatus Kuenenia stuttgartensis; assembly: GCA_945902075.1. Lineage (GTDB taxonomy): Bacteria > Planctomycetota > Phycisphaerae > Phycisphaerales > SM1A02 > QWPT01. The sequence goes on from CAMDMA010000032.1 coordinate 11,814, forward strand.
GTGTTTCGCTTGAGTTCAAGCACGTAGTCACCGGCGGCGATATTCCGAAGGTAGAGGTGCTCGACGTTGTCAATCGCGCTGTTCGACTCGACGTTTCCAGAGGCGTAGACGCCAACACCGTTTGTGCCGGAAATCGAGTCAAGGCCGCCACCGTTCAGTTTCCAAAGGCGCAGGTCGAAGTTCTGAACCGTCGACGAGCTGAGGGTCGTGACCACCTGGCGGTTCCACGCCGCGAGCACGCTCGCTTCCGCGACAGGTTGGTGGAGGCGGAATGTCCAGTAGACGCTCGTGCCGGCGGTCACTGTCGCGAGATAGTCCCACCCACGGTGTGGTGTGAGTGTCGTCGGGGCGACGGAAGTCGTGCCATTTTTCTCACCGGCAGTGAAAATCATGTGCGAACGATCGATGTCGAGGAGGTCGACGCCGTAGATCGGATCAAGCGGAGTGGTGGTGATGCCCTTCGTGGTGCCAGACTCGGGCGCGCCATTCGACCAACCCGGGCGGTGGTTTGCACCGGCGAGAAGCGCGGCCTTGATGGTGATGCCCTTACTCGCGTTGGTGTTCGTCGAAACAGCAGGATCGCTGTCCGCAGCGTCGAACAGAAGCGCCGCCGCCGCACCGACGACCGGAGTGGCGAAACTCGTGAATTGGCCGGGTGCAACGATGTCGGGCTTGCGGCGGTTTGGGCCGTCGATTCCGGTTGGCGTCAGCGAGTTTGAGTGCGCACCATTGGGGAGACCCACAGCGATCACGTTGTAGGCGTAGGACATCATGGGCTGCCCTGCGCTGCCAGCGCCGTTGTTCACGCCGGCAGCGACGACGATGCTGTCTCGGTGGATGGTGTAGTCGAGCCGCCGGAGCGCGTCGTTGTCATTTGTCGTATTGCCAAAGGAACCGATCCACGAGTGGTTGAAGACCTTGACACCCGTTGGCGGGTTGAGCGGTGGAAAGCTGCTCCCCTGACCGACTTTCAGAAACGCCGAGGTCACCCAGAAATTGGCATTCCACACCGACACACTCGTGATTCCGGGAGCGATCGACAGCGTATTGCCGTAAAGCGCTTTGCCAACCTCCGTCGAGTGCCAGCTTGCGGGGAGGCCCGTGCCGGAGAGCAGGTTGAAGGTTGTGCCAGCAAACTCCGGGAGCGTCGTGTCGGGCGCGTAGCGGCCATCGGCGTTCTCTTGCGCTTCGATTTGACCGATGCCGATTCCAGCACCGGTGGGAGTCGCGGCACCAAGGCGGGCGGCCAGGTCGGTGAAGCGGATGTCACTTGCCGTGTCGCGTGCGTGAAGCGTGGTCGCGAAGCAGAACGCTCCGATGAAGGTCATCGAAATCGTGGCGAGCGCTGTCGGCTGGTGCTGCTGCTTCTTGTTCATGACGATGCTGATCCGATGGAGGGGGTGCCGAGCGAACAGTCGACTCGGGTTCCGAGGACCAGAGTCCGCGAAACGACTCTGCACGTCCGAACGTAACACGCGGTGCGGCTGATTCAACGGGTTCTCGGCGAAAACAATGAGGTCCACTCAGATTGGTTCAGTTTGTGCGGGCGGGGACGTTGGCCGCGTCGGCCATCGGTCGGGAGGGACCCTGCGGCGACGCGAGCTCGTCGAGTACGCGCACTTCGACACGGGCATTTCGGGAGTCGGCCGCGGCGTCCATCGGGGTCGCCTCGACGCGCTCGCCGGTTCCGGCCGCCTCAACTCGCAGCCGCCACCAATCGATACCGCCGGCCGCAAGCCGCTTGGCTGCGGCGAGTGCGCGGTCAATCGAGAGCGTCATGCCGTCCTCTGGCTTGCCGTAACTTTCAGCCGCGCCAACGTGCCCTCGCACCTCGATGACAGTGGACTGGCCTTTGAACCGCCGCGCGAGGTCGTCAAGCGTCGCGAGCGCCTCGGCCGAGAGCGTCGCGGACTTCGTCTCAAACTTCACATGGGTGCCCTGGCCATAGTGGTCCGCTGGCCGCACGCTCTCCACGTTCCGATTCGCGCCTGCGGTCCCTTCGTCCTTACTCTCGCCGGAGCCGCGGTAGCGATCGGCGAGAATACGCTGGATGAGGAGCTGATCCTTCGGATCGGTCGACGTGAGGTCGACGTCATTATGAAACGCTCGACGAAGCGCGATGGCAAAGTCGATCATGTCAGGCTCGTTCGCAACTCCCTCTGACTGCTCGCCGCCGCCGCCAGCATTGCCACCCTTTGGCTGGACGTTGAGCGCAAACAGAATCACAAAGAAGCCCATCATCAGCATGACCATGTCTGCAAACGAGATCAGCCACTCGGGTGCACCCTCGTGCTCCTCGCCGCCGTGACCGCCGCCGCCGCCACCATGACCACCGCCGCCGTGCTTCTTCTTGTGCCCGCGACCAGCGTCGCCGTGGCCAGCGTCCTTCTTGCCGTGGGTGTCGTGTTTTGCGTCGCTCATCGCGTTTTTCCAGTGATTTCAGCAGAGATCACGCTGCAAGCTTGAGCGTTCGACGGACGGTATTCGGGATGAAGGCGAGCATCTTCTCCTGCGTCGCGCGGGGGTTGTCTCCGGCTTGAATCGAGAGAATGCCTTGAAGCATCATCTCCTTCGAGAGAATCTCTTCGCCGGAGCGCAGCGCGAGCTTGTCGCCCATCGGTCCCGCGACCGCGTTCGCGAGCACGGTGCCGTACATCGTTGCAACAACGGCGATCGCGAGCATGTGACCAAGCGTCTGGATGTCGCCGCCGAGATTGCCGAACATGCCGACCTGTCCGATGAGCGTGGCAACCAGGCCGTAGCCAGGGGCATAGAGCTTGATGAGATCGAAAAACTTCTTGCCAGCCTTGTGGCGCTCTTGCATCGCCATTACCTCAAGGCGCATCGTCGTCTCGATGATTTCTTCGTCGGTACCGTCGACGGCCATCCGCAGGCCCTTGGACAGAAAGGGGTCTTCGATCTTCTCGATCTCGTTTTCAAGCGCGAGGATTCCATCGCGGCGAGCCTTATCCGAGAGGGTGCTCATGAGCTTGACGGTCTCGATCGGCGAAAGTCCTTTATTGAAGAGGAATCGCTTGATGTAACCGGGCACGCACTTGATGTTCTCCATAGGCATGGCCATGAGCAGCACCGAGACGGTTCCGCCGAAGACCATGATCAGGCCCTTTTCGGAGTAAAACATCTCAAAGTGGCCGTGCGAAGCCATCCACATGACGAGGATGCACGCGGCAAGTCCGATGATGCTTCCGATGACGCTGGCTTTATCCATGACCTTCATGCCTCCTCAGGTGTCGACTTGCATCGAGCACCAACCTGCCAACCGACTCTGCCCGGAAACCCGGACCGTCGGGGATCGGCGCGACGGGCCTGCGACATCTGCGCCATCTGCGCCGATTCAGCCGAGAGGGGCCGTTTGTGAGGGTTCGAAGGGTCGGGGGAACCGCGCGCGTGCCGTCGCACCATTCTCGGACGACATCGGAGGCCGGTTGCGCTTATCCTCGCCTCCTCGCACAACGCGACCGCAACGATGAGCCTGTCACTTCCTCCCTTTTCCAGTGGCGCAAAGCCAAAGTCCCTTGTGGTTGTCACCGAGCACCTCGCGGACGAGGCTGCGGAATGGCTTGCGAGCCGATTCGAAGTTCTGCGCGCGGGAGCTTCGGAGCCTCGCTTCGTGGAGGCCGCTCGTGATATTGAGGCACTCGTCGTCCGAACCTACACCCAGGTCGATGCCGCGCTTCTCGAAAAGCTGCCGAGGCTTCGCGTCGTCGGGCGGGCCGGGGTGGGGATCGACAACATCGACGTCGCCGCATGTCGTGCGCGCGGCGTGCAAGTTGTCTCGACCCCGGACGCGAACACGCAGGCCGTCGTCGAGTACGTGGTGTGCCTTCTCGCAGATGCGTTGCGCCCGCGCATGTTTCTTGATGAAGCGGTCTCGAAATCCGAGTGGGATCTCCTCCGCGAGGATGTCGTCGGGCTCTGGCAGATGGATGAACTTGTCCTCGGCATTCTCGGGCTCGGCCGGATTGGTCGCCGTGTGGCGGAGGTTGCGCGCGCGATCGGGTTCACTGTGCTGTACCACGACATTGCCGCGATTCCTGAACCGTTTCGTCACGGCGCGGAATCGGTGAGCCTTGAGCGCTTGCTTGTTGAGAGCGATGTCCTCACGGTGCATATCGATGGTCGACCCACGAACCGCGGATTTCTCGGGAGCGAGCGCATCGCATTGCTCCGTCCGGACGCCATCCTCATCAACACCTCGCGCGGCTGTGTGATCGATGCCGCCGCGCTCGCCGAGTGGCTCCGCGGGAATCCGGCCGCTGCCGCACTTCTCGATGTGCATGAACCGGAGCCGTTCGACGCGTCGTCGCCGCTCCTCGGTCTTGCGAACGCGCACTTGGCGCCGCACCTTGCGAGCCGCACGATGACGGCCATGGAAAACATGAGTTGGGTTGTGCGCGATGTGGCGGCCGTACTCGAGGGTCGTTCGCCGCGCTATCCGGCCTGGTGACTGGGATCGGCATTTGCGGCAGGCGAATGACGCAGCGCGAGGAACATGCGAAGTTTCCCGTATGCGACGCGTTCGCCGAGGTGATCAAACACCGGACGGAGAGCGACGCTCCCACAGTGCGCAAACGCCTCAGCGATTTCTGCTTCCTCGGGATCGGTGAAGAACTCGCGTGGGTCGAGGTATTCGCCGCTCTCTGCGGCGAGAGCGAGGTGCGATTCGATCGTGCTGACAGCGAGGCCACGGATGACTCCTGTGTCATCGACGCCGTGACCCTCGCGAAAGATGCGAAGCGTCTCACGGACCGTCGCGCTGAGTGACGGGCTTGACGCAGGCTTTGGGCGGAGAGTCGCACGATCCTCATTTTTTGCCGGGGATTGTGGACTTTTTGATGCAAAGGTCTTCGTGCCATGGACGCGCGTCCATGCTTCGATCGCGGCGGAGAAGACTGCGCCAAAATCGTTGAACCGTTTTTCGCCGATGCCCGGGATCGCAAGAAAGTGAGCACGCGTTGCTGGGTAGCCGCGCGCCATGAAGCGCAGCGAGACATCGGAGAAAATGACGTACGGCGGCACGTTGCGTTCGTCGGCGACTTGTTTCCGGAGCGTGCGGAGGTGTTCGAAGAGTTCGTCGTCGCACTCAATGGTGTCGGTGCGATTCGCCTTGCGGCTCAAACTCGGATCCATCGCTGCAGGCGTGATCGCCTTCGGGACGACGATCGCGTTCCGGTTGCGAAGTGCATCAGCGCCACGCTCCGTCACGTGCACAACAGCGAGACCGTCCGCGCCAAGGTCGAGGAGGCCTTCCTGGAGTAACTGCCGTCCGAGCGAAATCCACGCTGGACGCGCTCGGTCGCGACCGAGTCCGTAGGTCGAGAGCGACTCGTGATTCCAACGACGGATCTTTTCGGTGTTTGCTCCGCAGAGCACTTCCGCGATGTGCTGGAGCCCGACATTGAAGCCGCTCTTCTGCTGCACCCGGATCACACAACTCAGGAGCTTCTGCGCGTCGGTCGTGACATCCTCAAGCTCGCGGGGCGTAAGGCAGTTGTCGCACGCGCCGCAGCCTGTAGGTTCAGCGCCGCAGCCTGTAGGTTCAGCGCCGCAGCCTGTATCGGGCGCCGCGTCACAAGTGACTCCGTACTGCTCGCCAAAATAGCCAAGCAACGCCACTCGCCGGCATTGCGCCGACTCTGCAAACGACACCATGCGATCCAACTGCGCGCGCGAAACTGCCCGTGCATCGAGATCAGAGATTTCGTTCAGGAAATGCAGATGCTTCGCGACATCGCCGCGCGAATAGAGGAGGAGGCACTCCGCGGGGAGCCCGTCGCGACCTGCGCGGCCGGTCTCTTGGTAGTACCCCTCGATGTTTTTCGGGAGGTCGGCGTGCACAACGAAGCGAACATTCGGTTTGTTGATTCCCATACCGAACGCGATGGTCGCGCAGACGATTCTGGTTTCGTCGCGCAGAAACGCATCTTGGTTGCGGGCGCGTTCAGCGGCGTCAAGTCCGGCGTGGTAAGGACGCGCCGCGTGGCCAGCGTGGCGAAGAGCTGTTGCCATCGATTCCGCACCCTTGCGCGACTGGCAATAGACGATGCCGGAGTCGTTCGGCCGCGACTCGACAAGCGCGAGAAGTTGTGCCGCTGGTTTGTCGGAGCCAACACCCTTTGCAACCACGCGGTAGTTGAGATTGGGTCGGTCAAAGCTCGCGACAAAGACTTCGGGATCGCGAAGTCGTAGCTGCGCCGCGATATCCGCGCGCACGCGTTCAGTCGCAGTCGCGGTGAGCGCGATGATCGGAGCATCCGGTAGGAGCGCGCGCACGGAGGCGATTTGCCGATATTCCGGCCGAAAATCATGGCCCCATTCGCTGATGCAGTGTGCCTCGTCCACCGCGATCGCCTCAACGCGCCATCGGCGGAGCTGCGTAAGAAACTCGCTCGATACCAGTCGTTCTGGTGCGACATAGAGGATTCGAAACGCGCCCTCATCAAGTCTCTTCATCCGCTCTCTCAGTTCGGCACTGTCGAGAGTGGAGTTGATGAATGTCGCAGCCACGCCTGCCGCCTGCATCTGGTCGACTTGATCCTTCATTAGCGCGATGAGCGGACTTGCAACCACCGTCAAACCGGCGCGCACCAGCGCTGGTAACTGGTAGCAGAGGCTCTTCCCAGCGCCCGTCGGAAGAATCGCCACCACATCGCGACCCGCGAGCGAGGCATCCATGATCTCGCGCTGCAGCGGGCGAAATGTGTCATAGCCGAAGACGCGTTTAAGCTCGGCGGGCAGCGGATCAACGCGCGTCGCAAGGCCGCTCTCGGTTGGGGAGAAATTGTGTGGCTCGTCCTTCATCGACTTGGATTACGCGTTTGTTCGCCTGTGTGATACGAGCGTATGACACAGAGCGCGAGTATTGGATTGAAGCGACCGGCACGCAGCGATTTCATCCCTGTGGACTCATTTCTTGCGACTCATTTTTATGGCTCACTTTTCGTCGCAAGCTTCGAGCGTGCGATCCATGCGTCGACGTTGCGCTCAAGTTGGTCGAGGGGAATGGGGCCATTGAGGAGGACGGCGTCGTGAAACGATCGAATGTCAAACGCCGCGCCGAGTGCCGCTTCCGACTTTGTGCGCAGCCGACGAATCGTGAGCTCGCCAATCTTGTATCCGCATGCTTGTCCAGGCCAGCCGATGTAGCGGTCGACCTCGTTCACGATGTTGAGTTCGGACAACGCGGTATTCGCCTTCATGAAGTCAATCGCCCGCTGTCGCGACCATCCAAACGCGTGCATTCCCGGGTCGACGACCAGCCTGCATGAGCGCCACATTTCATAGAGCAGCCGACCAAAGTCGTCGTAGGGGTCCTCAAAAAACCCCATTTCAATCCCGAGTCGTTCGGCATAGAGCGCCCATCCCTCTGTGAAAGCGGTGGAACTAAGGTCCTTACGAAACTCACGCATGCCCTCAAGTTCCTGCGCGAGCGCAATCTGAAAGTGGTGGCCAGGAACCGCCTCGTGGAGCGAAAGCGGGATGAACTCGTAGGTTGGCCGCTGGTCGAGCGCGTAGGTGTTTGCGTAGAACCAGCCGGGTTCGCCGCGTTCCGGACTTCCTGGCTGGTAGTACGCGGTGGTCTGCGCAGGCGCCATGAACTTGGGGATCTCTCGCACGCCATAGGTCAGGCGTGGGCAGGTTGCGAACAGGCTCGGCAACTTCGGATCGATACGCTTACAGACCTCGCGGTAGCGCGCGAGAAGATCGTCCGCGGTTGTGCAGTAGAAGCGGGGATCGCTGCGAAGAAACGCGATAAACGCGGCGAACCGCGCATCATCGGTCATGGCCGCGCGCGCCGGATCGGCGGCGTACCAGTCGGTTCGCGCGATGACCTGCATCATTTCAGCACGAATGCGGGCGACTTCTTGAAGTCCAGTCTCGTGAATTTCCTTGGCGGTGAGATTGGTTGTGGTGTGCGATTTGAGTTCGTATGCGTACCACGCAAGTCCATTTTTCATCTCGCTCGCGGCGATCGAATCACGGCAGCGGGGGAGATATTCGTCCACGAAAAACGCAGCGAACATGGTGAGCGCGGTGTCGATCGGATCGAGTCGCGTCTCGAAATCAGCGAGTAATGCTGCGCGCTGTTCGGGCGTGATTGACTTCGGAAGCGAGGCGAACGGCTTTCGCAACGAATCCCTGATGCTCTGCCGCGCTGCGCGGATCTGTGCGGGCACTTGTTCCACAGTGACCTTCGGCGGCATCACGCCCGCTTCGATTCCCGCGCGCATCACCTCGATCGTTCCGAGGAGCGAGCCAGGCACTCCGGCGAGCCTGCGCACATAGGCTTCGTAATCGTCGTAGTCGGCGAACGTCCCAAGGTCGCCCATTTGCGCGATCTCTTGGTGCGGCCCAAATCGCCCACCGACAGGCATCATCCAACCACCAAACGCGAAGCCATCAATTGACAACGCGAGGTCACGCGTCAGCAGCGCAAGGTCCAAACGGTCTCCATCGGAGAGCGTCGCGGGATCGACCCCGCGGAGATCACTGAGGAAGATCTCGAGTTGCGCCTCGCGTTTGTGGACGCCTGCGAGCGAGGTATCAGTCAACTCGCCTGCACGCAGTTCAACGCCGCGGCGGAGCGCCATCTCTGGGTAGACCGTGAGTCGCCATGCTTCGTACTCATCGGCAAGTTGTCGAAAGCGATCCGTGGCCGGACTGAGCTCGTCCGCGACGGCGATCGTTGGGGACAGCGCAAGAAGAAGTGCCAGGAGTGCGAGGCGGGCGGGCATCGGGGAAGCGTACCGCATCAGATTTTCGTCACGCACTCTGATCCACTGATGTCGCGGCCTTGTATTCGCACTGCTTCGCCGCGCGTTGATCGGGTAGCATCTTCCTTCCATGAGCATGATGCCCCCGGACACGGAAATCGGTTACGCACCCCCAATGGTGCGGCATTTCAGCATCTTTCTCGACAACCGCGTCGGCAAGCTCCTCGAGTTACTCGGCGGGCTTGATGAAGAGGGCAACGTCGCGGTTCGCGCGATTTCAATTCTGGACAGTTCGGACTATGCCGTGATTCGCCTGCTTGTCGATAAACCGGCGACGGCGCGCGCGATTCTCGACAAGCACCAGTTCGCCGTTTGTGAGACCGGAGTCCTCGTTGCCGAACTCAGTACCGGACATGAGCTCCATCACCTCTGCAAGTTTCTGCTTGCGGCAGAGCTCAATATTCATTTCGCGTATCCGACCATGCCACGGGCTTCTGGCGAGGCGACAGTGGTACTCTCGACCGATGACAACACGCTCGCGGGCCAAATCCTGCGACGCAAGGGTTTTCGCCTCCTCGGCGAAAGCGATCTCGAACTCTGAGCGCGCAACGCGCAGCCCACCGCCAGCTTTTCTGGGAGCACCTCTATGGCACGCATCGTGAAACTTGACGCAACCGGCCCCGTGAAGGTTGAGCCGTCTGACAAGCCCATCTTCGTCTGCGCCTGTGGGCTCTCGAAGAAGTTCCCCCTTTGCGACGGGAGTCATAAGCCCACGCGTGAAGAGGAACCCGGTTGCACCTACAGATATTGCGCCGAAACAAACGCGGTGCTCGAGAAGTCCGTCGACCGATGACACGGTCGTGACAGCCTTCCATCAGTCTTCCATCAGCTTTTGGGGGGCGAGGCAGGCTGCCCTGGCTTTGATGATGGAATCGGCCCGAGGTTGATCGGAGCCGTCGCGCTCGGAACGGTGCCGAGTGATCCGCCCACGCCGCCGCTGCCGACCGACTTCACCGCAGGGGCCTGATTACCACCTTCGGCCGCCGAGCGCGGCATGGAATAGTTGCCGGTTGAGTCGGTCGAAAATCGGGTGCCGGTGTATTCGTGCGCGCGCTTTCGGATGACCCGCGCCGTGGCGATCGTGTCAGTCAAGTTGAGAGCGCGCGCGGTGTCGAGGCCATCGAACACCCGACCAAACACGGTGTAGTTGCCATCGAGGTCTTCGCGTGGCGCGAACAAAATCACGAATTGCACGCCGCCTGTGTGTGGTGCTGGGGTTTCGGCAGCGCCGGTTGTGGGTCGCTGCTTCGCAAGAATGACTCGGCCAGAGAGCGGCGATCGTCGATTGAGTCGGTCGGTTTCATCAGGAATCGTCCAGCCGCCGGTTGAGTTTCCCCCGACCGCGCCCGACGCGGTTGCGGGATCCCCGCCCTGCGCGCCGAGGCCGCGGAGGATGCGATGAAAAGTCGTTCCGTCATAGTCGCCCGCCTCGACATGTTCGATGAAGTTTCCGACGGTCGCCGGCGCTTCCTCCTCGAAGAGTTCGAGCTGGATCGAACCTTTCGTCGTGACCAATTCGACAAGCGGTAGGTCATCGCGCGCTTGGTCGCGCGCCATCGCAAGAAGCTCTTTGTCCCACATGTCACGCAGCGCTTGCACGCGGAAGGTGCCCTTACTGATCGCTTGCTGTTGCTCAGGAGAACGCGGTTGCGGAGCCGTGTTGTAGGCAGCCTGCGCCGAGTCGAAACGAAGGATTCCGGTGTAGGCGTCTCCAAGCACGATCTTGGCGTCGATGCTGCGCGTGGAAAAGTTGCGCTGCTCAATGACGGTGATGGCACGCTCAAAGCGCGCGGCAGCGATGAGCTCGCGGGCCCAAGCGATCGCGGCGGCTTCCGATGTGGGGTTTGCGGCAAGAAGCCGTTCGAATGCGCTGTCAATTGCTGCGTCATCGCCAAGCCAGATGGCGATTTGCGCGCGCGCCGGAAGCAGGCGGAGCATCATCTCGCGCGAGGTGGTTGGTGCGTTGAGGTCGTTGTCGATCGTGCTTGCGAGGCTGACAATGTCGGCTCGCGTTGCGTCATCGATGGTGCCACGCGACTTGATGTACGTCGAGAGGTCGCGAAATCGCTGCTCGCTGACCGAGAGTGGAGGTGGTAGAGGAACCGCAGGTTTTTGCGTTGCTTTGGGCGCGAGCGTCGGATTGCCACCCGGAGGCACCGGGATCGGTGTGATGGTTTGTGCCGACGCTGCGAAACTGCACGCGAAACTGCACGCGAAACTGCCGACAAAGCGAAGAGCGGACGATGCGGAACGTTGCGATGTGGAGTGAGACGGCATCATCAGGTGTGCTTTCATGGCTAGCTCCGGCCAGGGCGAACGCGCGCCTTTGCGAGTCGGTTCAGAGTCGGTCACGCGGGGTATCGGCAACTCGTCTTCTCTGTCTCCCAAACACGGACGAAATGCAGCGCTCCACCGCGCGCGGCGATAGGCGCAACGAGTAGCCCGTGACAGACGCGGGCGATGTTCTCGACCGACGGATTGATGGTCGCGAATTCGGGACAGTCAAGGTTGAGGTGCTTATGGTCGAAGCGGCGCATGATCTCCGCGTCGACGATCGCGCCGATCGCATCGAAGCTCATGGGTGCATCATCGCCAACGGCAACACCGACTTCGATGCGGTAGTTGTGGCCATGCCCATTCGGATTGTTGCACTTCCCGAAGGTCGCCAAGTTCTCCGCGTCGGTGAGTTCGGGAAGATGCAATCGGTGCGACGCTGCAAACTCGAAAGTCTCGGTCAGGATGGTGAGTGCAGGCGTGGAACTTGGCATGGCAGGTATCAAGGAGGAGAGCGTGGGTCGCCAGTCGAGTCCGATGGACCGAAACGGGCTTGCTCGGTAGGTGAGGGCAGCAAGGGGAGCAGGAAGAAGCGCGCGGATCGCAGTGGCGCCGGATCGGAGGAGCTCGCCAGCATCGAACGGAGTACCGGTGAGAGCTTCCGCGCGAAGCGCGTCCCTCACCAGTGGAGGAAACACGGAGCGAACGGCACGATCGATGGTCGTGATGTCGATGAGGTATCCGGTGCGGTCCGGCTCCCCGCGGCAGACGACCTCGAACTCGCCGATCGCTCCAAGTCCGAGCGCGGCAGCGCCAGCGAGGCCGGGCTTGAAGCGGCCGCCGGGGTCGGAGGGTCGCGCGTCGCCCCGGTCTTTCACGTGCAATCCAGTGATCGTAACCGTAGTAGCAGCAGTATCTTGCGGCGTGCATGCGGTGATTGCGAGGCGAACGGTTCGGGCGAGTTCAAGCATGGGTCGGGAAGGGCACTTCTGTGGTCCGTTTTCAAAATTGCTGCAAGGTAAGGAGTGAACCGTGTCGAAAAAGACGATATTCTTCTCCACGTAGGGTGTTTACCTACCCCCCTTGCCCCCGGAAGGGCTCGGTCTGAGGCTCTGTCTCGACCGGGCCTCTTTTTTGGCCCTCGTTTGAGGAGCGTTCGGGGGTTGGGCCTTTCGCCGAACCGCAAAGCAGTTTGGGGTCGCGGCCGCATGAGAAGCTTTGTTGGCGTTTGTTCCTTATCGGGACGGATCTGTCGCGTTTATGGCTCCGTCCGGCCCTTTCGGCTGGTTTGGAAGGGAAAGTCGGAGGATTACGGTCGTACCGGGCTTGGGCATGCGCTCGGTAAAGACCTCCCAAGTTGGTGCTGCAGCGGAGGCCTGATCCGGAATGACATCAAGGCAGCCGATCGTCTCGTCGCCAAAGGTAACCAATCCAACGATCGAGCCACTTCCGTCCGCAACGTAGCGTTCGCGGCCTGTTCGTAGATCGGTGTGGAACCGTGAGCCACCAAAGACAAAGCGATTCGGTGGGGGGGCGCTGGCACCCTTACCTAGTGGCGCCTCACGAATGAAATCCGTGATCGCGCGCTCAGTTCCATCCGGAAGTCGGACAGTGATCTCGACGGGAGAGCCGTTTGGCGCGATCCCCGCGATCGTGGTTGCGACGATCTCATCCCCGCCATTCTGCTCGATGCCATGCTGATCGACGATCTCCGTCCACCGGCCGGGTGCTCCGGGAACGAAGCCAGCAAGTAAAAGAGCAGCGTGCACTTCGCTGGCGAGTCCTTCGAAGGCGAAAAGCGATTCGTGCTCGCGTGTGCCGTGCTGGCAAACCAGTTGCTCAAGGAAGCCTGTGTCGAGCACGGCGACAGCCTTCATCTCGACGATTTGTCGACTGCGATCGACGCGGAGCAGTGATGTCACATCGACAAACGCGACGGGTGCGGATGCGGGTGCGGGCGTCGTTGTGGGCGTAGTTGTTGGCGTCGTTGTGGGCGTCGGTGTTGGCGTCGACGCAACCGCAATCGCGGGAGCTTCGTTTGCTCGTACTGGAGCGGAATCCGCTGTGCGCACGCGCTCTTGCGGCGCACACGCGCACAACAACACACTCACAAGGATCACCTGCCCGAGCTTCCCGTTCAACCCGCGAGTCAGGCGAATCAACGCCAGATTCACGCGACACCTCGTAGTCGTCGACCGCCACAGAGGGCGATCCCAATCGCGTCGGCAACATCGGGGGGTTCGGGCATCGTGGCAAGCGCACACTGAGCCATCACCGCGCGCTGCATTTGCTGTTTGGTTGCGTTGCCGTTCCCGGTGAGCGCCTTCTTCACTTCGGCCGGTGGCAGCTCGGCAACGGGAATCCCTCGAAGTTCTGCTGCGAGCAGCACCACGCCCCGGCCATGCGCCATTTGGATCGCAGTGCGCGCGTGATCGGTGTGCGAGAACACCGCTTCGAGCGCCATATGAGTGGGTGTATGTTCGACAAGGAGAGCGGCGACATCCTCGTAGAGTTGGCGCAGCCGCGCGGCCAAGGTCGCGGTCGCACTCAGTCGAAAGATGCCAGCTTCGACGATGTTGCCATCGCCGCGCATATTGAAGTCGAGTACCGCGTAGCCAGCGATGCGCGTACCAGGATCAATTCCAAGTACGCGCGCATGCGGCTCGACACTGATCCAGGTACCACCGGCCTGGGTGCTTTTCATGCATCCGCCCGCGCCATGCGGCCTCCACCGTCGCGGTCGCTCTCAAGATCGCCGTCGGCAAGTCGAACGACGCGTTCGCAGCGCGCGGCGATGCGATCGTCGTGGGTCACCATGATGAGCGTGAGGCCCTTCGCGTGGAGTTCTTCGAAAGTCTCGAGGATCTGCTTACCTGTGGTCGAGTCGAGGTTTCCGGTGGGTTCATCCGCCATGAGGATCGCTGGTCGACCGACGAGTGCGCGCGCAATCGCTGCACGTTGCTGCTGTCCACCGGAAAGCTCGCGTGGTCGGTGGTGCATGCGGTTGTCGAGTCCGACGATCCGGAGACTTTCGGCCGCGCGATCACGGCGCTCCGGGCCGGAAACGCCCTGGTAAAGCAGGGGAATCTCCACGTTTTCAGCGATAGAAAGTTCGGAGATTAGATTGAACGCTTGAAACACAAAGCCAATTTTCTGACCGCGGACGCGCGAAAGTTCGTCGTCGTCGAGGCTCTCCACCGCTGCACCGTCGAGTTCGTATCGCCCTGCAGTCGGACGGTCGAGGCAGCCGAGTAGATTCATCAAGGTGCTCTTGCCGGAGCCGGAGGCGCCCATGATGGCGATGTACTCGCCGCGAGGGATCACAAGGTCGAGTCCGCGGAGCGCCTCGACGAGCACGCTGCCGTCGGGCTTGAAGTATGTCTTCTTGAGACCAATCAAGCGGGCAGCCGCGGGCGCGGTGCCTCCTGCGATCGTGGAGGCTCGGGGCGAAGGGGACGCGGGCATTGGGTCGGATGGTAGGTACTTACGCGCGGATCGGCTACGCTCCTGCGCGTGCAGGACTTGAAGGCTTCATTCGATTCGCAACGACAGGAAGCGCCGCTTGTCATGCTGTCGCGTCGCATGATGAGTGATCAGTTGACGCCGGTGCTCGCCTATCGACGTTTGGTGCTTCCAGACGAGCGTACGGCGCCGAGTTTCCTGTTCGAATCGGTCGAAAATGGCGTGAATGTTGGCCGGTATTCAATCTTGGCGGCGCGGCCTGCGCTTGAGGTCACTTCGCGTGGGTTTACCACCACGATCGTCGATCACCGTCGTCACACACGACGCACCATCGAATCCCGCGACCCACTCGCGGTTCTGCGCGAACTCTCGCTTCCGTTTCGTCCGGCATCCGCAGCTGCGCTCGCGCCACTCCGGCTGCCGGCTGCATTCACCGGCGGATTTGTGGGCTTCGCATCCTTTGACAGCGTGCGGTACCTCGAGCCGGAGAAGCTTCCGTTTGAGTCCGCGCCGCGCGACGACCGTGGTATTCCCGATCTCCACTTTGGCCACTACCGCGATGTGGTCGTCTTTGACCATGTCGCGAAGACGCTGCATGTCATTGTCTCCGCCCGGCTTGACGAGTTTCCCTCGCACGACCGAGCATTTACCGCGCTTGTCGATCGGCTTGATGCGCTCGAGTCGCAACTCGCGGCAGACGGCCCGCAGCTTGCACATGGCGCGATCGATATCGACCTCGCGCGGCGTCCGGAGACACCCGCTTCAAACGTCACGCGCGAGGAGTTTGAGCGCATGGTGCTGCGGGCGAAGGAGTACATCACAGCGGGCGATGCGTTTCAGATTGTCCTTTCGCAACGGCTTGAGCGCTCGACCAACGTCGATCCGTTTGATCTCTACCGCGCGCTTCGCGTCGTGAATCCGAGTCCGTACCAAATCTATCTCCAGGGCGAGGGCGCGATTTTGGTTGCATCGAGTCCGGAGATTCTTTGTCGCGTACACGAGGGGGTGGTGACCAACCGTCCACTCGCAGGGACGCGTCCGCGCGGCAAGAGTGTTGAGGAAGACGAGGCCCTCGAGTGTGAACTGCTCGCGGATGCCAAGGAGCGCGCGGAGCATGTGATGCTTGTCGACCTTGGGCGCAACGATATCGGCCGCGTTTGCGAAACAGGCTCGATTGAGATTGAGCGCTGCATGGAAGTCGAGCGATACAGCCATGTCATGCACATTTCGTCGACGGTCACCGGTCGCTTGCGCGCAGAATGCGATGCGTTCGATGCGCTGCGGGCAACGCTCCCGGTGGGCACCGTTTCGGGCGCTCCGAAGGTGCGCGCGATTCAGGTAATCGACGAACTTGAACCAACGCGTCGCGGGCCGTACTCGGGTGGGATCGGTGCGATTGGCTTCTCGGGAAACATGGACATCGCACTCGCGCTGCGCACCATGGTGATTCCACTCGAGGCCAACGCGCACGCTCCGTGGAAGGTGCACCTCCAAGCGGGGGCGGGTGTTGTTTTAGACAGCGATCCGACCGCGGAGTGGCAGGAAACCATCAACAAGGCATCTGCGCTTGGTCGCGCGATCGATCTCGCGGAATCCGCGTTTCTCCGCTGAAAATACTGCGATCACGCGAGGGGAATGGGTGTGTCATCATCTGGCGGTTGCGGCGGGCGCGGTGCATTTCTTGGGGGTTGCGCAGGGCTTGCGACATCGTTCTCGCCAACCGCGAACGGGCGCGAACGAGGACGCACACGAAAGGCGTCGCTTTCGAAGATGCACTCGGCAACGATGTCGGCATAGGCGCGCGTAAAGAGCGCACACGCACCAAATCCAATGGCCGCCATCAGTAGCGCGAGCGTTCCAACGACTCCACAGATCGCTGCAGGCGTCGAATCGGGTTTGAGCACTACGGTCGCGAGAAACATCGCGCACGCACCAAGGACAACGAGGAGAAATGACACGCGAATCCCAAGGAGCGTACGAGCCCAGCCCACGGTTGGCAGCGACTCCCGATCAATGAGATTTTCCGCGATCAGGCGGCCAAGCCGAAGTTGCGCCCCCATTCCCGCGGCGGCAACGCACCACCACGCGAGAATAAGCGCGTTGTAGAACGGCGCAGCACGTTGCGGAAGCAATCCGAAGGTCGCGAGGAAGGCATAAATGCCAATCACGGCGACGAAGCCGAGCTCGACACGCTGGGCCCGGATCATGCGCGCGAATGCGGGGAGCGCGGCAGCGCGCACGGAGTCCGGAAGTCGCCGGAAGCTTCGAAGCGCAAAGAGTCGGAATGCCGGAGCGAATCCGAGGGCGATGGCGATGGCCACTCCCCACGGAAGGAGAAAAGGGAGCGGAGTAAGAAGGAGTGCAGGCGCAAGCGCAGCGAACCCGAGCGACTGCCATGCGCGCATGAGTTCGTCGCGGTGTTCCGAGCTCTTCTCGGCGCGGGCCGCCCCGCCGAGGGTCGTCCGCTCACGCTTTGGGATGACTGTTCCGCACTCCGGGCAGCGCGTCCCACTCCGTTGGCCGCGCAGGTCGTAGCCGCATGTTTTGCAAGGAAAGGCCGAATCATCCACGGCAGCGGGAGCATCGCGAATCGAATGCGGCGCGTGGGCGGGGTCGGATGGTGACGGTCGTCGCGATTCTGCAGGCACAGAATATCTCCCGTTCGATAGTCCCGGACGGAACCATCGACCGATAGAAACGGTACACGACGGGCTCTTGTCTTTCCATCTTTCTAAGACAGCTTCAACCGTCGGCCCAAATCCGTCGACCTCCCGAGACACCAGAGACCGCCGATCACCACCTACTGGCATGCAATTCTGAGCAACCAAGAGTCATCGAGATGAATTGAAAGCTCCTATCGTTTGAGTCTCGCCTCGAGAACCGTTGCCCCTGACCTCTTCCGATCCGTCATGATGTGTTTTGTCCCGTTTCGCCCCGCCTCGCGGAGTCCCTACATGAAGTTCCTGCCGACGATCCTTCTTCCCAATCTTCGCCGTCCCGCACTCGCGCTCGTTGCAGCGTGTGTCGTGATGGCCCCGCTGGCGGGTACCACGCTTTCGCTTGCGTCTCTTCCAGTGACTTCGGACGAATCGGTCGACGTTTCGCGTTGGTCCGATTCGATTTGGAATGCCGCGAAGACCGGCGACCTTGCCGCCGTCGAGGCCGCGCTTCAGAATGTTCCCGACTCCCGCGCGCAGGGTGAATCGAAGCGACTTCGCGACTTTATCGCGACGCGCTCGCAGCATGTCGCGGAGGACACCAAGACACGCGACGGCGACCGAGAGAAGGCGCTCGGTGAGTTGAACGAAGCGTTTGGCAAAAACGAAATTACCAAGGCTCTCACCGCGGCTGTCAAGTTGCAGACGCTCTCCGACGACTGGGCGGCTGCACTCGCGATGCCCGAGATCCAGGATCTCGTCAAGAAGGCGGAGTCATCGGAAGTCGATGCACAGGCCGCGGGCGATTGGCTGGTCGCGCAGGAGATTCTCTTCCGCTTGCGCACGCTCTTTGAAGAGTCGGGTGATGCGCTCGCATTCCGACGCTACGACGCACGACTCGACGAGGTGAACAAGCGCATCATGCTGCTCGCGCAGTACGCGCCGCGCGAACTTTGGACGCTCCGCGAGGGCTACGCCAAGCGCTTTGATCCGACGAAGCCGTTCCCAGAATTCAACGAAGCATTTGCCGACGATTGGAAAGAGTCGCTTGAGGGTGTTTCGAAGGGGATGCTGACTTCTGCGCTCACCACCGCGGCGAACGACCACATCTCGTCCGGCGGTTGGGAACCGCTCGTCAGCGGTGGACTTGACGCGGTGCGCGTTCTCGCCACCACGCCAACATTGAAGGAGAATTTCCCCGGACTCGCCGATCCCGACAAGACGCGCATCCTTGTCGACGCGGCGGTCAAGGCTCGGGAAGAGCTCGCGGGGATGAACCGTGACGCGGTTGGGAAGCCGCAGTACCAGTCGGCACTTCGCGATGTACTCGCAGCCAACATGGCCGGTCCGCAACTCCCAGACAGCGTCATCTACCGCGAATTCGGCGACGGCGCACTCGAAGAGCTTTCGAAGCGTTTCGAGGATGAGTATTCGCAGGTCATCTGGCCGGAACAGCTCCGTCGATTCGAGCAGATGATCAAGGGTAACTTCGTCGGCGTTGGCATCATGATCCGCCACGACGATCGTCGCGACATTCAAGTGGTCAATCCGCTTGAGGGAAGCCCAGCGTCGCGTTCGGGTGTAAAGAGCGACGATCGGATTGTTTCGGTGGACGGCAAATCGACGGTTGGTTGGACGCTCAACAAAGCGGTGGACTCCATCACCGGGCCAGCTGGCGAGACTGTCACGCTCACGGTGCGTCGCGAGGGAGCGGAACAGCCGGTCGACCTCAAGCTCGTTCGCGAGGAAATCAAGATTCGCTCGGTCAATGGCTGGTGGAAGAAGGCGCTTGATGAGAAGGGCCAGCCTCTGTGGGACTGGTACATCGCGCCTGAATCGGGCATCGGTTACATCCGCCTGACCAGTTTCAACGACGACAGCTTTGACGACTTCATGAACGCGCTTCGCGAGATGCGCACGGAGCGTCCGCTCAACGGACTCATTCTCGACCTCCGGCACAATCCGGGTGGCTTGCTGAAGTCCGCGGTTGAATTTTCGAACGCGTTCATCGAGGGAGGCGCGATCGTCGCCGGTCAAGACCGCAATCGCCGTCAGGTTTGGCAGATGATGGCGGAGCCTGGGCGCGCGGTGCTTAAGGATCTTCCGTTGGTGGTGCTTGTGAATCAGGGCTCGGCCAGCGCGAGCGAGATCGTCTCCGGAGCGCTCAAGGCGCATGACCGCGCGGTCGTGCTTGGCGAGCGCAGCTTTGGCAAGGGCTCTGTGCAGACTGTGCACGGTTGCGGCGACCAGCGTGCGGATGCGCAACTCAAGCTCACAACGCAGTACTACGTTCTTCCAGCCGGCCCAGGCGAAACAGAACCTCGCCTTGTTCACAAAAAGCCCGGCTCGACCGACTGGGGTGTCAATCCGGATCTCACGGTGAAGATGACGCCAGATCAGATCGAGAAGTCGCTCGTTCTTCGACAGAACGCCGATGTGATCGAGGAGTGGAAGGACAAGGCCGATCAGAAGGAGCGTCCGAATGTTGCGGACCTACTCACGAAGGGAATTGATCCGCAACTCGAACTTGCTCTGCTCGTTCTTCAAGCGAAGAGCCTGAAGCAGTTTGAGGCTGCCGCGCAGGCAGCGGCCACGGATACAGCAACGCAGCCGAAGGGCGGCTGATCGCCACCGGTCGACCGCGATTTGCTCGTCTGAATGAGACACAAACGAGACGGCGCCGCAAATCGCGGCGCCGTCTCTCTTTGTGGAGCGTGTTGCGCTCGCGGCGGCATGCGCGAGCCTTGCGAAACTCTCCCTGTTTCGGGTATAGATGCACGACTTGCCGCCGGTCGCCCGGCGGTTTCCGTCGGATGTCGTCTTCCGACGAAGCAAGATCCTTCGATTCTGTCCCGTGTTCTGAGCGAATCCACGATGGCCACCACCACCCCGAGCGGCAGTTCCGGCGCTCCTTCCTCCGGCGCGCGCAAGTTGCCGAGCCTCCCGCCCGACACGCTGAAGAACTGGCTCCGTCAGATGCACCTGATCCGCGAGTTCGAGGTGCGGTGCATGCAGAGCTACCAAGAGAAAAAGATCGGCGGCTTCTGCCATGTCTACATCGGACAGGAGGCCGTTGCCGTCGGATGCACGCACGCCGTGCGCCACGAAGATCCGATCATCACTGCGTACCGCGACCACGGTCACGCACTCGCTCGCGGAATGACCTCGCGCGCCTGTATGGCTGAGATGTACGGCAAGGTTGGCGGCTGCGCGAAGGGCAAGGGCGGGTCGATGCACATGTTCGACCGTCCGAACAATCTGTACGGCGGTCACGGCATCGTTGGAGCGCAGACGCCACTCGGAACCGGGCTCGCGTTCGCAACCAAGTATGAGGACGAGGTCCTCAACGGCGGCAAGAACAAGCGCGTCACGCTCTGCTTCCTCGGCGACGGTGCGGTGAATCAGGGCGCGTTCTACGAGACGATGAATCTCGCGGGGCTCTTTGATATTCCCGTCATCTTCATCGTGGAGAACAATGGCTACTCGATGGGCACCTCGATCAACCGCGGCACCACGATGAGCCACGATCTCACCATCAAGGGTCGCGCGCATGGGCTCAAAGAAGCGACGATGGACGGCATGGATGTCCTCGCGGTGTACCACGACATGTACGAGCTCGCGGAGTGGTGTCGGGCCAACTCGCGCCCCGCGTTCGTTGACATGAAGTGCTACCGCTACAAGGGCCACTCAATGTCCGATCCGCGCAAGTACCGCACACGCGAAGAAGAAGAGCGTCATGAGCTCAACGATCCAATTGGAAAGTTTGAGCGGGTGCTCCTCGACCACGGCGTCATCACGCTTGAGGGTGGCGACGACTCGATCAAGGAGATCATGAAGTCGACGCGCGAGGAAGTTCGCGATGCGATTCAATTCTCGAACGAGTCCCCGGAGCCGCCGATGTCGGATCTCTACACCGATGTGTTCCTCGAGCCGTGGAGCCGCTTCACGGGATCGAGCCTGCCAGAATTTATGGGAGGCGCTGAGAATGCCTGCCGCTTCCATTCGACCGATGGAAAGGAAGGCCTCGTTTGACCGCAGTGCTCCACAACCCGCTCTTCCGCGAACCTTCGACGATTTCTGGCGCGACGCGCGAGATCGAGTTCCGTGACGCGATTCGCGAGGCGATGAGCGAAGAAATGCGCCGCGACAAGCGCGTCTTCCTGATCGGCGAAGAGGTCGCACAATACGACGGTGCCTACAAGGTTTCGAAGGGCATGCTGGCCGAGTTTGGCGAGCGTCGCATCATCGACACTCCGATTTCGGAGTCCGGATTTGCGGGCATGGCGATTGGCGCTGCCGCGATGGGACTTCGACCGATTGTCGAGTTCATGTCGTGGTCCTTCTCGCTCGTCGCCGCCGATCCGATTCTCAACAACGCGCCGAAGATGCTGTACATGTCGGGCGGGCAGCTTGGATGTCCAATCGTCTTCCGTGGCAATGACGGCGCGGGTGGTCAACTTGGGTCGACGCACTCGTGGGCGGTTGAAGGCCTCTACTCGAACGTACCCGGCGTGAAGATTGTGATTCCGTCCTGCGCCGCCGACGCGAAGGGTTTGATGAAGACCGCGATCCGCGACGACGATCCTGTCTTCTTCCTTGAGAGCGAGCGACTCCTTTCGATCAAGGAGCATGTGCCAGAAGGTGAGTATCTCATTCCGTTTGGCCACGCTGCGGTTCGCCGCACCGGCACGCAGTGCACGATTTGCTCGTGGGGTCGCCCGGTCAACTTCTGCATGGAAGCCGCGGAGATTCTCGCAAAGGAAGGCATCGACTGCGAAGTGATCGATCTTCGCACCGTGCGGCCGCTCGATCTGCCGACCGTCATTGCGAGCGTCAAGAAGACCAATTGTGCGGTGGTGGTTGACCAGTCGTGGAGCTTTGCTTCGCCGGGTGCTGAGCTCGCGTCGCAGATCCATCGACATTGCTTTGACGACCTCGACAACTTTGTCTACCGCGTTCACTCTGATGACGTTCCGACTCCGTACTCGAGCAAGCTCGAGCAGGAGTACCTTCCCAATGTTCGCAAGATTTGCGAAGCGGTTCGCGCGGCGACCTATCGCGCGTGATCTTGCTCCTTCGAGTTCTCTCCGCTTCACCCGACCGACTGCGAAACGACCATGCCGATTGAAATCACCATGCCCCGCCTGTCCGACACGATGGAAGCGGGCACCGTCATCAAGTGGAATGTGAAGGAAGGCGATTTCGTCAAGTCGGGATCGGTTGTTGCGGACATCGAGACCGACAAGGCCACGATGGAGATGCAGTGCTTTGATGATGGCCGCATGGCTGCGATCCTCGTCGAGGCGGGCAAGCAGGTGAAGGTCGGCACGCCCATCGCGCTCGTCGCGTTGGAGGGTGAGGATCTCGCTGCGGTGAAGGCTGGGGGCTCGGCTACGAAAGTGCCGACGGCTCCGGTTGTGGTTCCTCCCGCGGCGACCAGTTCGGCCGCTCGGCCAGCGACTGTCACACAGACAGAGACACGCCACGGCATGGAAGGCTTTCCTACCGAGGGCGAAGACGGCCCGCGCATGCGCGTGAGCCCGGTGGCCCGCCGGATGGCGGAGGATCACGGGATCGACATCCGTCTCGTCCGCGGCAGCGGGCCTGGTGGACGCGTCATCAAGCGCGACGTTGAACAGGCGATCGAGAATAAGTCGGCGTCACAGGCCTCTGCGAAGTCGTCGACCATCGCATCATCGCAAGCGTTGTCTGTGTCGACTGGTGGCGTGCAGACGCCATCCGCGCCGCTTGCGCTCGCTCTTCCTGGTCGTGATGTTGCACTGACTGGAATGCGCCAGACGATTGCGCGTCGGCTCGTCGAGAGTAAGACCACGATTCCGCACTATCAGGTCACCATGAAGTTCGACATGGATCGACTCATCGACCTGCGAGCAAACTACAACGAGAAGTTGAAGTCCTCGGGCGTCAAACTTTCGGTCAACGACTTCCTTGTG
Organism: Candidatus Kuenenia stuttgartensis; assembly: GCA_945902075.1. GTDB lineage: Bacteria > Planctomycetota > Phycisphaerae > Phycisphaerales > SM1A02 > QWPT01. Next base: position 34,956 of record CAMDMA010000032.1, read on the forward strand.
CGCGCTTGCGCACTCGCAATGGCGGAGCATCCGTACTTCAACGCGAGTTTCGCTGGCGACCATGTGCGCATCCACGAGGTCGTGAATATCGGCGTCGCGATTTCGTTGCCCGAGGAGAAGGGCGGCGGACTCGTCGTTGGCGTGATCAAGGACGCGGACCACAAGAGCCTGCGCCAGATTTCGGCCGACACCAAGACCCTCGCCGAGAAAGCACGCACGAAGGGCTTGTCCGTGCAGGACATGTCCGACGCGACCTTCACGATTTCAAACCTCGGCATGTTCGGCGTGGAGCACTTCACGGCGATCATCAATCCGCCGAACTCTGCGATCCTTGCCTGCGGCGCGGCGGTGCAGCAGCCAGTCGTCCGTGACGGTCAACTCGTGGTCGGGACGCAGATGCAGGCGACGCTTTCGCTTGACCACCGCGTAATCGACGGAGCGATGGCCGCGCAGTACCTCGCGAGCTTGAAGGAGTTCATCGAGGAGCCGGAGACCTTGGTGGTCTGAGCGGGCTAGGAAACCAGCACAATTTCGACGGCCGCCGGGCCGTGCACGCCTGTGACGAGCACGCCTTCGATGTCGGCGGTCTTCGATGGCCCGGTGATGATCGTGGTCGATGCTGCATCAAGCGCGTCCGTGGCCGACTCGAAGAGGTCGACGAGGTCTGGCAGAATCTGCGCCGCACGGACGATGGCGACATGGATGGGCGGCGTGACCCAGGCGTTTCGGATGCGGCCATTTGTTGAGACGACAAGCGAACCGCTCTCTGCAATCGCGCAGTCGACATCGGTGATGCCGACGAAGCAGTCGAAGAGGAGGTCGTCGTTGTCGTTTGCCGCGAGGCGCGTGCCTGCGATTGCGCTTGCGCGGGCTGCGAGGTTCGCATCGCGCATCGCGACGACGACTTTCGCGTCGGCCTGTGCGTGCGTTGCAAGCAGCGTCGTAACCGCTGCATCGAGTCCTGCTTCATCGACGCGTGTGACGCGCATTCCGACCGCCGCGGCCTTTGTCGCAAAGAGGTCGGCGAGATTCGCTGTGTCGCAGGTCACACGACGAACAACTGCGTGCGACGGCACTTCGCGCACCGTGACGGGTTGGGCGCGTACCGCGGCGCGCACGCGCGCGAGTAGGGCATCGACCGCTGATTGACGCGTGGTCATCGTGACCCTCGTTTCGAGAACCACTCGCGGAAACTCTCACCTGTCGCAACGCCGAGATCGCGCGACTGCGTCCAGCCAGCGCCCGGGCCGGGCACGCGCGTCAGCCACGCGCGTTCGTCGCGAGAGTCCTTTTGCCCGAGCATGCGAGCATGCAGTCGCACCGCACCGATCGCCATGCGGAAGAGCGTGGGGCGTTCTGCAAGCCAGCGCCAAAGCGCGAGCGTTGCGCCCTCAGACTTCGGCGAAAGCCCACGCTCGCGCAGCCGCGTGCGATCATGCAAGAGAAACTTCGGGATATCGATCTTGACCGGGCACGCTTCATAGCACGCGCCGCAGAGCGAACTCGCGCGCGGGAGATCGGGATAGTTTGCGAGGCCGGCACCACTTTGGGAAGCGTTCGCGCCACCCTGCGCGCGTTCGAGCTCAGGTGTGAGCACGGCGCCAATTGGACCGGCGTACATCGAGCCGTACGAATGGCCGCCGACCTTGCGGTACACCGGACACGCGTTGAGGCACGCGCCGCAGCGGATGCAGCGGAGGAGATCGCGTTTTTCGCTTGCGAGCACACCCACCCGCCCAGCGTCGACGAGCACAAAGTGAAGTTCCTTCGGCCCGCCATGCTCGCCCGCGCGACGCGGTCCGCAGACGAAACTCGTGTAGATCGTGAGCGGCTGCGCCGTGCCGCTGCGCGCAAGCAGCTTGAGGAAGGGTGCCAAGTCGCGCGCGCCACGAATGAGTTTCTCGATCCCGACGAACACGATATGAACTGGTGGGCCGCCGACCGAGAGATCGAAGTTGCCCTCGTTTGTGCAGATGACGGCGGAGCCTTCATCTGCGAGCAGAAAGTTCGCACCCGAGACGCCAATGTCGGCGGCGCGGTAAAGGCCGCGCATGTGCGCGCGCGCAATCATCGTGAGTTCGGTCGGATCTTCGGTGTAGCGCGCGCCGAGTTCGCGCACGAAACTTTTCGCCGTCGCCACGCGGTCTTTATGGATCATCGGCGTGACGATGTGCGACGGTGCGTCGCCGTCGATCTGGAGGATGAACTCGCCGAGATCGGTCTCGAGCGTCTTGATGCCGGCCGCCTCGAACGCCGGAAGCAGGCCGATCTCCTCGGTGACCATCGACTTGCTCTTCACGCACGACTGTGCTCGACCGTGGGCTTGGTGCGCGCGCGCGATCGAGAGTGCGATGTCGCACGCCTCGCGGCCGGTGGTCGCGGCATGGACGGTCGCGCCGGATTTCTCGGCGTTTGCGATGAAGCGTTCGAGCAGTTCGTCGAGGTGGTCGAGCGCGTACTGCTTCGTGTCGCGGGCGACGGTGCGGAGCGCGTCGTACTCGGCGCCGAAGTCGCGGTCGAAGATGCCGCCGCGCTGGGTGTCCTTGAGGTGCGTCGCGTTGCCGACGAACTGCTGGAGCTTGAGATCGCGCACAGCCTCGCGCGCGCGCGGCTTCATGTCGAAGGGAAGTGCGGGGGCGATGAGCGGGTTCATGCTTTTCCCCCATTCGGGGCCCCGTGCTTTTCCCCATTCGGGGCCCCGTGCTTTCCCCCATTCGGGGCCCCTGACTCCTGTACCTCCATGAGGCCGAGTGATTCCGCGAGCGCTTCCGCGGGCGAGATCACGCGCAGCGCGACGCCCTTTCGGTGTGCAAGGCCAGCGAGGTGCGCGGCGCAGCCCGTGTCGCTTGCGACGAGTGTGGTCGCGCCGGTCGACGCGACGTGTGCGAGTTTCTCTTCGCCAAGCGCAGTCGAGACCTCAGGGAACTGTGTGCTGAACATGCCGCCGAAGCCGCAGCACTGCGTCATGTCAGGAAGCTCGCGGACATCGCCGCCACATGCCGACCGCAAGAACGGCTCGGTGCAGCCGTGGCGGTGGATGCCGCGGAGGTGGCAGGCGTCGTGGCAGGTGAGCGGCGCAGTGGACGCGCGCGGACTTGACTTTGCGCGAAGCGTCGCCGGGTCGATGCCGAGTTTCGTTTCGAGGAACTCGATGAGTTCGAAGGTCTTCGCGGCAAGCGCGTCGACCGCCGCACGATCGCGCGAGCCGTCGGCGAAAAGCCCCGCGTACTTCTCGCGCACGACCGAGCAGCAAGAGCCGGACGGCGTGACAACCGCGTCATAGGGAGCGAAGACCTCGGTCATCCGTCGCGCAAGCAGGGCGGCGTCGCCGGGAAGGCCGTTCGAGAGCATCGGCTGGCCGCAACAGGTCTGCGCTGTGGGCAGCTCGACGGTGACGCCGCAGTGCTCAAGAACAAGCACCGTGGCCTTCAAGGCGCGCGGCGCGAGTGCTTCGGCAAGACAGGTTGTGAAGAGCGCGACGCGCATCCTGAGGACTGTACTGCAGGAAACAGGTGCCGGGCACTTTCAGGCTCAGTACGCGCCCCAGTTGCCGAGGAAGATCGAGAGGTCCGCGCCGCCGATCACGCCGTCGCCGTTGAGGTCGCCGAGTGGGGGATTGATGACGCCCCAGATCGAGAGCAGCACCGCGAGATCCGCGCCGCCGACCGTGCCGTCGAGGTCGAAGTCTCCGCGCGCGACCTCGCAGTCGTCGAGCACGCCGTCGGCATCTTTGTCTTGCGCGCCGGTTGCGATTTCGCACGAGTCGAGCACGCCGTTCGCGTTGCAGTCGGCACTTCCCGCGTTGAGTTCGCAGCCGTCAAGCGCGCCGTTCTGGTTGCAATCAAGCGCTGGGTTCGCGGCGATCTCGCAGACATCGAGCGCGATGTCGGCGTCGCAATCCTTTGACGGGTCGAGCAGGATCTCGTAGGTATCGGGGATCGAGTTGCCGTTGCAGTCGCCCTGGCACGCATCGGGGATGCCGTTCGCGTCGACATCGGTCGCTGCACCTGAGGCGATGTCGCAGGAATCGATCTTGCCGTTGGCGTTGCAGTCGAGGGCGGTGCCTTGTGCGAGTTCGTACGCATCGGGCAGGCCGTTCGTGTTGCAGTCGAGTTCGCACGAATCGGGGCGGCCGTTGGCGTTGATGTCGGCAGCTGTACCTGAGGCGATGTCGCAGGAATCGAGCACGCTGTTGCCGTTACAGTCGGTGAAGACGTTGATCTCGCAGCCGTCGTCGGTGCCGTTGTTGTTGCAATCGACGAACACCCTGTCGTAGCACAGCGAGATTTCGCAGAGGCCGTCGGTGCATTGGCTTGCGCTCACGAGTGGTGACGCTTCAAGCCGCACGTTGAGCGTGCCGTCTGCGATGAGTGCCGTGAGTTGCTTGAGGGGAATGGTGACGGTCGCGGTGTCGGGCGCGGTGGGGCAGTCGTTTGCGCCATTCACGAACAGGAGATTCGGCTGCAGTGCTCCGTCGAGCTTGAGGCTGAGGTACTCGCTCGCGAGGTTGAGATCCGCGCGCACGCGGATGGTGAGCGTCGCACTCGCCGCAGCTGCGGGAAGATTCGTGAACGCGAACTCGTGTGGCGTACCGGCGCCGATCGCGCCGAGGTTGCCGGAGTTGCGCGAGATGCTGGGCGTGGTGCAGAGTTTGACGACGGTGTGGTCTCCGCCCGCCGCGATCGCGGAGACTGGCCCGAGGTCCGCGGGGGTGTTGCACTGGCCGTAGTTGTTCCGTCCCCAGCAGGCGACTGTTCCGTCGTTCTTCAAGGCGACGGTGTGGAAGAAGCCCGCTGCGATCGCGGTGACGGTGCCGAGGTTCGCGGGGGTGTTGCACTGGCCGTAGTTGTTCCGTCCCCAGCAGGCGACTGTTCCGTCTTGCTTGAGGGCGACGGTGTGGAAGTAGCCCGCCGCGATCGCGGTGACTGGCCCGAGGTTCGCGGGGGTGCTGCACTGGCCGTAGTCGTTCCGTCCCCAGCAGGCGACTGTTCCGTCTTGCTTGAGGGCGACGGTGTGGTCTCCGCCCGCCGCGATCGCGGAGACTGTGCCGAGGTTCGCGGGGGTGTTGCACTGGCCGTCGTCGTTGTGTCCCCAGCAGGCGACTGTTCCGTCTTGCTTCAAGGCGACGGTGTGGTAGTAGCCCGCTGCGACTTTCACGATGTTGTTCGAGAGGTTGTCGATGTTGCTGAAGCCTGTGATGCCCCAACCGGCGACGCCTTGAGCCTGCGCCTCGCGCGGACCGAAGCACGCCGCGATCGCGACCACCGCCACCACGAACGCCGACCACATCGAACCAAGCTTCGCGATTGAACTTCGCTTTGTCATCGTGCAACTCCTCAGATCGAACCTAATCGAACACTGGCGAACCTTCCGCGATTTCAACGCTCGCGAAAGTCTCGCCGATGCGTTCACGATTTGCTTCGCGGAATGGCAAACAGTTTTGAAATCGTCAGTGTTTCGCACCCGAGAATCGGCTCCCCACAGTGCGCGTACCCGTGGATCAGTACGCGCCCCAGTTGCCGAGGAAGATCGAGAGATCGGCACCACTGATGATGCCGTCGCCGTTGAGGTCGCCGAGTGGTGGATTGATGACGCCCCAAATGGAGAGCAGTACCGCGAGGTCGGCGCCGCCGACGGTGCCATCGAGGTCAAAGTCGCCGCGCGCGAACTCGCAGTCGTCGAGCACGCCGTCGGCATCTTTGTCTTGCGCGCCGGTTGCGATCTCGCACGAGTCGAGCACGCCGTTCGCGTTGCAGTCGGCGCTTCCCGCGTTGAGTTCGCAGCCGTCAAGCGCGCCGTTCTGGTTGCAATCAAGCGCTGGGTTCGCGGCGATCTCGCAGACATCAAGCGCGATGTCCATGTCGCAATCCTTGGAAGGATCGAGCAGGATCTCGTAGGTGTCGGGGATCGAGTTGCCGTTGCAGTCGCCTTGGCACGCATCGGGAATGCCGTTCGTGTCGATGTCGGTCGCGGTACCCGACGCGATGTCGCAGGAGTCAATCTTGCCGTTCGCGTTGCAGTCGGGCGCTGTGCCTTGCGCGAGTTCGTACGAATCGGGCAGGCCGTTCGTGTTGCAGTCGTACTCGCAGCTGTCGGGGCGGCCGTTGGCGTTGATGTCGGTAGCGGTACCCGAAGCGATGTCGCACGAATCGAGCACGCTGTTGCCGTTACAGTCGGTGACCGCGTTGATCTCGCAGCCGTCGTCGGTGCCGTTGTTGTTGCAATCGACGGGCACCGTGTCGTAGCGCAGCGAGATCTCGCAGAGGCCGTCGGCACACTGGCTTGCGCCGACAAGCGGTGACGCCTCGAGCCGCACGGTGAGTGTGCCGTCTGCGACGAGTGCCGTGAGTTGCTTGAGGGGAATGGTGACGGTCGCGGTGTCGGGCGCGGCGGGGCAGTCGTTTGCGCCGTTCACGAACAGAAGATTCGGCTGCGTGGTTCCGTCGAGTTTGAGGCTGAGGTATTCACTCGCAAGGTTGAGATCCGCGCGCACGCGGATGGTGAGCGTCGCACTGGCCGCTGCTGCGGGGAGATTGGTGAACGCGAATTCGCGCGGGGTTCCGGCGCCGATCGCGCCGAGGTTGCCGGAGCCACGCGAGATGTTGGGCGTGGTGCAGATCTTGGCGACGGTGTGGTAGAAGCCCGCCGAGATCGCGGTGACTGGCCCGAGGTTCGGAGGCGTGTTGCACTGGCCGTAGTCGTTGTTTCCCCAGCAGGCGACGGTGCCGTCGTTCTTCAAGGCGACGGTGTGCTCGCCGCCCGCTGCAATCGCGGTGACTGGCCCGAGGTTCGCAGGCGTGTTGCACTGGCCGAAGTTGTTGTATCCCCAGCAGGCGACGGTGCCGTCGTTCTTCAAGGCGACGGTGTGCACGCCGCCCGCCGCGATCGCGGTGACTGGCCCGAGGTTCGGAGGCGTGTTGCACTGGCCGGAGTAGTTGTATCCCCAGCAGGCGACGGTGCCGTCGTTCTTCAAGGCGACGGTGTGCTCGCCGCCCGCTGCAATCGCGGTGACTGTGCCGAGGTTCGGAGGCGTGTTGCACTGGCCGAAGTAGTTGTATCCCCAGCAGGCGACGGTGCCGTCGTTCTTCAAGGCGACGGTGTGGTAGTAGCCCGCCGCGATCGCGGTGACTGGCCCGAGGTTCGCAGGCGTGTTGCACTGGCCGGAGTCGTTGTATCCCCAGCAGGCGACGGTGCCGTCGTTTTTCAAGGCGACGGTGTGGTAGAGGCCCGCTGCGACCTTCACGATGTTGTTCGAGAGGTCGTCGATGTTGCTGAAGCCAGTAAGGCCCCAGCCTGCGACGCCTTGCGCCTGCGCGTCGCGCGGACCGAAGCACGCCGCGATCGCGACCACCGCCACCACGAACGCCGACCACATCGAACCATGCTTTGCGATTGAACTTCGCTTTGCCATCGTGCAACTCCTCAGATCGAACACGGACGAACCTTCGCCGATTTCTACTATGCTCGAATTCGCGCCGAAACCTCGGGCTCACGAACCGAGATTTGTGAAAATGCCTCGCGAATCCAGTTTCAAGCCGTCGGGCGGCGTCACACCCCCGACGCAGCACGCAGCACCGCGTCCGCGAACAGCGGGGCGGTTGCAGCGACGACGGCAGCCACCGCAACCGCCGCCGAAAGCAGCATCACGGCCTCGACCGTGAGAAACGCAGCCACACGCGCGCGGCTCGCGCCAAGTCGCTTCATCAGTGCGAGTTCATCGGCGCGCAGGCGAATCGAAAGCGCGAACGCCGTGGCCACCACCAGCGCGACAAGCGCGGTCGTCGCCAGCGCCACCGCGCCCAGCACGCGACCGACACCGAAGATCCGATCCAGCACGCGCTCGACGAAGAGATCGGGCCGCACGAGCTGCAGCGTTTCGTCCTTCCCCGTGAAGCGACCGAGCAAGATCGCCTGCGCCTTCGCGTCGCGCGGAAACACCAGCGCCGCATCGATCGGAAACGC
>CAMDMA010000033.1 GCA_945902075.1 Candidatus Kuenenia stuttgartensis
CGATGACCTTAACACCGAATCGACGCAGGCCAAACGAATGCGGCACTTTTTCACGCATTCTGTCGATGTTGGAGCTAGTCTCCGAAACAATTCCTCGCGAAAGTCGACTGAAGTTCGACGTATCACGGATGAGAAGCCCCAACTGCATAAATTATGGGGTCAACTTCTCGGGTTGCGTCTGAAGAGGCGTCGCGAGCCGTAAGGAGCGGGGGTTTCCGTAGGTCGAGCCGGGGATGGGTGGGAGTCCGAGCAGTGAGAGTGCAAGGTTGCCAGCATCGGCGTTGCGGATCGGTTGCGCCGGATCGGTGCGCGCGACCCGTGACTCACGCGCCGGTCGGGGACGATCCGGGTTCAGCGCGATCAGGTCGGAGGCGGGTGCGTCGGCTCCTAGCCACACGAGAAATGGAATTCGAAAGTTGAGCGGGCAGGTTGCGTCCGTGTGCGTCTTGCGGGGGACACCGCCGCCGTGGTCCGCAGTGAGGATGATCGCGGTGCGCCCGCATAGTGCGGGCGTCGTGTCGATAGCTTCGAGGATCGGCGCAAGCGCGGCGTCGACTGTGCGGATTGCTGCAAAGTACTTCGATTCCGACGAGATGATCCAGTCGTAGCTATGGCCAGCGATGTCAGGTGCTGCGAAGTGCACGAAATCGAGGGTGGGGCCAGACGCGCGGCGTAAGCGGTCGGCGACGCTGTGGCCAACATCACGCATTGCCTCGGCGAAGACGAAGACGTCAATCTTCGGTTGCCCGTAATCGGGCTCCGAGCGATCGGGTTGCGCGGCCTTGGAGGCGTAACTTTGCTCGAGCAGCCAAAATTTCGTTTTCGACGCGGCGACCATCGTCGACACGCCCGCGTCGTGCGCAACATCAAACACGCTCGCGACGTAGAAGCCCCGATTCGCATGGAGAGTTCCGCCTTGCGTTGCGCCCGGCGGATCGGTGTTCAACTTCCACCCGTGGCCTTCTGGGCCGTCTACAGGACGACCCGTGAGCATGGCGACATGGTTCGGAAGGGTGATGGTGAAATCGGCGTCGGTACGCGCGTCGAGGGTATGTGGGCCACGCAAGAGCCGGGTCAGCGTAGGGAGCTGCCCGACGAGCGGCGGCTCTAACGCTTCCGGCCGGAGCCCGTCGATGCTGATGATGAGCACGTGGTCGAATTGGCTTCCTTCGCGGGATTCCGACGGTTGTGGTGGAACTGCGGAGCTCAGCGTGAGTGCGATGACAAGCGAGAGGCTTGGGAACAGCATCGCCCTACGGTAACGCCGCTTGATGAGGATCGCGTCAGGGTTCGCGTCAACTCAGCTCCGCGGCCGCACGAGCGACGCCCCGAGCGCGCGGATCTCATCAACGCCGCAGACTCCAGCGAGCGCCATCGCCAACTCGAATTCTCCGCGGAGTAGTTCGAGTGCGCGGCCCACGCCCGCTTCACCGCCAGCGCCAAGCCCCCACAGGATTGGCCGACCGATTGCGACGGCATCCGCCCCAAGCGCGAGCGCGCGCAGGATGTCGATCCCGCGCCGGATGCCGCCGTCGACGATGGTTGTTCCGCGTCCGCGCGCTGCGTCGGCGCACGCTGCGAGGATATCGGCGGTTGCAGGCGCGCCATCAAGTTGGCGCCCGCCGTGATTCGAAATCCAAACACCACGGGCGCCCGAGTCAAACGCAGCTCGGACATCGTCCGGTCGGCAAAGCCCTTTGACGAGAAGTGGGCGCGAGGTCGACGCGGCAAGCAATTCAACATCTTTCCAGGTGATCGATGCGTCGATCGTCCAAGAGAGCGCGCCGCCGATGCCAACGCCAGAGTGGCCCGTCGGCCCACCAGGTCGCTCAAGGTTCACGATGTGAAGTCCGTCTGGCACGCGGAAACCGTTGCGCATGTCGCGCTCGCGGATTCCCCAGACTGGCGTGTCGGCGGTCACGGCAAAGGCATCGACTCCGGCGGCTTCAGCTCGTTGCACGAGATCACGAGTGAAGCCGCGATCCTGAGAGATATAGATCTGCATCCAGAGCGGCGCACTGGTGGCGGCACGGACGTCCTCGAGTGCGGTCGTCGAGAGGCTCGACAGGCACATCGGAAGTCCGGCGGCTGAGCAGGCGCGCGCAGTGGCACATTCGCCGTCCGGATGCGCCATCTTTTGCATCGCCGTTGGCGCCGCGACAAGCGGACACGGCACCTCGCACCCGAACAGGTTCACGGCACCCGTGCGACGCGACACGTCCACCATCCCGCGATAGTGGATCTCGTACTCGCGCCACGCTGCACTGTTGCGGGCGAGAGTCGACTCATCCCACGCCCCAGAGCGGTAGTAGTCCCAAGCGGTCCGCTCGATGTTGGGCTCGGCGAGCTCGGCAAGATCGGCAAGCGACACGGCGAGGGAGAGATCGGTTGGCGTAGAACGGGCAACGAAGGCCATCCGCAGAGGCTACCGCGAGGAATGGTTCGGAGAGTACACCCTCGCGTAGAAAATTCTGTCGAAAGCGCTCGGAAGACGGCGCTGCGGTGAGAGATCGAATTCCCGTCCGCGGATCAGATGTGGAAGGGCACTCTGCTCGGGACAGCGGGGTGCTCCGAATGGAACAGCAGAGGCGACACGCATCTCCTCTTCAGTCTGGACAGTTTCTCTCTCTCACTCTCTCACTCTCTCACTCTCTCTCACTCACACAGAACGCCGACGCACCCCGTCGGCGTTCTGTGTGTTGCGTGGTACAGCAAAACTGCTTGCGCGACCTGCATCGACTTTCGGTCGGAGGTCGCGCGGTGCGTCGATGTGCTCGGAGTGACCGACTCGTGCGTGCCCTCTCGCCCGTGCCGTACACTCCGTTCTGTGCCGGTTTCGCCCGACATCGTCACGCTTGGGATTGCGCTCGGTGTCGGGCTTCTTGTTGGTTTCGAGCGTGAACGGAAAGCGGAGAGCGTCGCTGGCGTGCGCACATTCGGACTCGCGGGGCTCTTCGGCGGAATCGCCGCACTTCTCACTCCGCCTGACGGGACGCCGTGGGCGTTACTGCTGGTGACCGCGATCGCCGCTGCCGGCGGAATCGCGGGTGGAATCGTTGGCTCCGCGCGTTCGGTGCTTCATCAGGCAAACGCCGAGGAACCTCGTGCATCGCGTGACATTGGGCTCACGACTGCATTTGCGCTCGTTGCGACCACGCTGCTCGGCGGCTACGCAGTGCTTGGCGATCGAACCATCGCGGTCGTCGCGGCGGGGGTGCTCTTTCTTCTTCTCTACGTACGCGATCCGCTTCATGCAGTCATTCGGCGCCTTGCACCCGGCGACCTTCGGGCAATCGCGATCTTCGTCTTGATCGCACTTGTCATCCTGCCTGTACTTCCCGACGCGGAAATCGGGCCATTTGGTGCGATCAACCCTCGCGGTGCGTGGGCACTTGTTGTCCTTGTTGTCTCGATCAGCCTCGCTGGTTACATCGCGCAAACGCTTCTTGGCGCACGCGCTGGAACGCTCGCGACCGGTCTCCTTGGCGGACTTGTCTCGAGCACTGCAGCAAGCGTTGGTGCTGCGCGACGGGTGCATGAAACTGGCACGGTTGACTCGTCCGCTGCGATCGTCCTCCTCGCGTGCGGAGTGCTCCCGTTGCGCCTGATTGCGCTCGTCGGAGTGGTGTCTTTGCCCGCACTCACGTCGTTGTGGCCATGGCTCGGTGTGATTGCCGCCGTCACGATCGTTGGGGGAATACGGGTTCTGCGATCGGATTCTTCCGTCTCCACGACCGCGGTTACGAAACCGAAAAACCCCACTCAACTCTCGTCCGCGCTTGCTTTCGCGGGCATTTTTGTGGTTGTTCGCATTGCAACTAAGGCGACAGTCGCATTTGCTGGACCTGGCGCGCTCATTGCGGTGGCGGCGATTTCTGGCGTCACCGACATGGACGCCATCGCGCTCAGTACGGCACGCGAAGTTGCCGATGGCGCACTCGTTCCAGAACTTGCGACCCGCGCGACGCTCGTCGCGCTCCTGGTCAACACGGCGTTTAAGCTCGGGATGGTGCGTGTGATGGGTGACGCAAAACTGTTTCGCGGAGTACTGCCGGTACTTGGTGCAGCAGCGCTTGTCGCAGCTGTTGGCATCGTCTTTGCGTGAAGATTTTTAGTGTGTCGTCACTGGCATCGTGAAGTGGTCTGGCGGAAACGCGACCGGCTCAATGCGTTTTAGGCGCAATTCGCTTGGGGGCATCGGCGGCAACATGCCACGAGCAGCGCGATACTCGTCCGGTCCGGGGGCTACGAGCGGATTGCTGTCCGCATTGCGGTCTGGGCCACGTTGGGTTGGAGGTAGCGAAGGTGGCCCGGACTTGCGGGCGGGCGGAGACCCGCGCGGTGGACCCTGGGAAGGATCTTCGCGGAACAATGGCGGGGCACCGGAACGATCGCCGTCGCGCGAGCCGCTCCTTGGATGCGCACCACCCCACACAAGCCTCGCCTCAAGCACGACATTGCGGTCGGTATCGATCCAAAGATCGATCTCTTCTGGCCCGATCACGCGTGCTGCGCGCGAGGCAATGATGTGCATCGATCCGCGCAGCGACTTCGGCGACTCATCACCAGCGCGGGCAATGGCGACGGTGTACGAGCGCTGTACCAAGCGCAGCAGGTGGTCCATCTGTTCAATCGCGACCTCGCCGTCGCCGTCCTTAATCCACCGCGGCCAGATTTCCCGCGAATCAAGCGGGCGAATCACGTTTCTGGCGTCGCGTTCCCATGCGCCCGCGTGCGAGTCTGCGCGCGTGGTCGGCATTCGGTCCCCAAGTTTGAGGTCAAGTCGGCTCTCGTCCCCACGCATGTCCCACGTTCCTCGAAACTCACGAGTGGCTTGGTCACGGCCGCCCGGGCCGCCTGGCGAGGAGACGATGACGACGATTTCGTACCGGCGATCACGACTCGATCCGTGGGCTTGCGACTCAGCATTCAAAGCAGCACCAAGCACGCTGGACGCACTTGACTCGACCGGGAACATGAGAAACAAAGCACTGCATACAAGTGCAATCAGCGCGGCGCGTGCGAGGCGTGATGGCAGCTTAAAGTGCGAAACGCTGTGCGACGCGCGGCCTGCCTCGGTCGTAGCATCGAGTGTGGCGAAGCTCGCCCGATAGCGAGCTTCCATACTCTCCGTATGTTCGCTGAGATGCTGGGTGAGAAGCGCGTCGATGACTCGCTCGCGTGCGTTGTTCATGCTGTTTCTCCCTGAATATCTCGTAATTCGTCGCCGAATGCGCCCTTTCCACTGAGGCACTGCGCAAGCATTGAACGTGCGCGCTGCAGTCGCTTCTTTATGGCCTCTTCGTTTTCGCCAAGCGAATGCGCGACGGCTCTGAGCGTGCGCGTGTCGCGATAGACGGCTTGCACGGCGTCCGCGTACACCGCGGGGAGTTTGGTAAGGCAATCCTCAAGTGCGTTGAGGCGCTCACGGAAACTCATCGCTGGTTCTGTAGCCGAGCCGCGGTAGCGATCGAAGGCAGAGAAATCTTGTTCGATTGCATCGAGGGTTGTCGGATCTGCAACGTGTAAACGCGCGCGCTTTGAAGCCATATCCATCGCAACCAGCCTCGCGATTCCGCGGAGCCACGGACCGAACGGTCGAGTCCGGTCGTAGTCCGCCATTCGCCGCCAGGCGACGAGTACGGTCTCCTGAAAAATGTCGTCCGCGTGGGCCGCTCCGCCAGTCGCGCGGATCGAGGCGAGGAGCGCATCGCCGTTCTCGCGAACGAGGATCTCGAAGAGCTCACGGGCGGTTGGGTCGGACGAAGGCATGCGAAGCGCGTTGCCAAAGAAGGCAAGGGAGGGGACAGAATTCGCAAACACAGGCGCGAGATCGTCCTGATTCCACAAGTCCTGATCCCACAAGTCCGCGGTCCACACGGGCGCCTCAGCCTCGACATTGTTCGGGAGCCCAACCTGCGGAAAGGTTCGAAGTGGCCTGCCGCTAAAGAGCAGGCGTGAAACGGGGGTAGTCGTTGTACCCACGCGCGCAGTCGCCGTAGAAAGTGGATTCATCCCACGGCGAAAGCGGAGCGCCGACTGAGAGGCGTTCAGCAAGGTCTGGGTTCGAAATTGCGAGTTTGCCAAAAGCAACGGCATCGCCGAGGCCCGCGTCGATGTCGCGTTGCGCGGCGTCAACATCGGCTCCGTACCCATTCAGCACGATCGGACCGTCAAAGCGTTCCTTCATTGCGCGCGCGAGTTTCTCCGTATAAAGACCGTTCCACTTTTCCTTGGGCCAGTAGTGGTTGAAAAGATGGAGGTAGGCGAGACGTCGCTTGCCGAGTTCGTCCGCAACGCGCAGCATCAATTCCTCATCGTCATGGTGCGGAGGAAGGTCGTTTGCGCTTCCCATTGGTGAGAGCCGGACGCCGACGCGGCTCCAGGTGAACGTCTCAGCAGCGGCCTCGACGGCGTGCATGAGAAGGCGCATGCGGTTTTCGATCGCGCCGCCCCAGGCGTCGCTACGAGTATTGAGGCTTCCGGAAAGGAACTGGTTGATGAGATACGAGTTTGCCGCGTGGACCTCAACGCCGTCGAAGCCCGCCGCCTTCGCGCAGCGTGCCGCGTGGGCGAAATCAGCGACCAAACGGCCCATTTCGTGTGTCTCGAGCGCACGCGGGTGGCTCGCCTCAACGCGCTCACGCCGACCGTCGGGGAGTTTGATGCCAACAAAGCCCTTCGAGCGCACCGCCACACTCGAGACAGGCGGCTGGCCGTTGGGCTGGTGATCGACATGGCTCACACGCCCGACGTGCCACAGCTGCGCGAAGATGCGCCCGCCAACGGCATGAACCCGCTCGGTGACAAGCTTCCACCCAGCCACCTGTTCGTCGGAGTAGATACCGGGAGTATTGGGATAGCCTTTTCCTTCGGGCGAGATCTGAGTTGCCTCGCTGATCAGGAGGCCCATGCTTGCGCGCTGGGCGTAGTGCTCGGCCTGCAATTCGCCGGGAATATCACCTGGGCTCTGAGCCCGCTGGCGCGTGAGCGGCGCCATGAAAATGCGGTTCGGGCAGGAGAGTCCGCGCAGTGAGATCGGTTCGTGAAGATTTGGCATGAGGAAGTCCAGAGGATGATCTTCGCAGGATTCGTGACGGCCGATGCGGGCTGGAATTTCGAATCAGATCCCTTCTGACGCGGGTTCGTGACCGTGCTCCGCTATCTTGCGATTCTGGCGCGCGAAGCGTAGGTCTTCGTCGCGACCCCTCGAGGAGCCTTTCGATGCATGAACATTCACGTCGCGAGTTTCTCGCGCTCACCGCAGCCGTTGGTGCTGCAGGTCTTGTCACGCCCCATGGATTCGGCAGTGAGCTGAGTCGTGCTGGGCGTGATGAACTGACGCAGGCCGCCAATCCGCAGGTCGTTAGCGCGGGCAACCAGGTTGTGCGCATTGGTCTCATTGGCTGCGGTGGCCGCGGCTCCGGTGCTGCGAACGACACACTTACCGCAAACAAGAACGTGCGCATCGTCGCGATGGCTGACATCGATCTCGCGAAAGCAAAGGTTGCGCGCGACGCGCTCAAGGCCGAGCACGGTGAGCGCGTAGACGTGACCGATGAGCGGATTTTTGGCGGCATCGATGGCTATCAGAAGGTGATCGACCTGAAGGATGTCGACCTCGTCATTCTCGCCACAGCGCCCGGATTCCGACCGATCCACATCGCGGCCGCAGTTGGCGCGAAGAAGCACGTCTTTGCGGAGAAGCCGGTCTGCGTCGATACCGCGGGTTATCGCGTTTGCTGCGCGGCCCACGACCTCGCGAAGTCGCAGGGCACTGCGATCGTCACCGGTACGCAGTATCGTCGTCAGCCGAGCTTTATCGAGGGCATCAAGCGCATCCGCGAAGGAATGATCGGCGAGGTCGTCGGCATGACGGCGCGCTACTGCTCCAATGGCATCTGGTACCGCGAACGGCTTCCCGGCATGAGTGACATGGAGTATCAGATTTATAACTGGATGCACTTCATCTGGTTGTCAGGCGATCAAATCGCTGAGCAAGCTGTGCACAACATCGATGTCATTCACTGGGTCATGGGCGGACC
This sequence comes from Candidatus Kuenenia stuttgartensis, assembly GCA_945902075.1. Taxonomy (GTDB): domain Bacteria; phylum Planctomycetota; class Phycisphaerae; order Phycisphaerales; family SM1A02; genus QWPT01. The sequence goes on from CAMDMA010000033.1 coordinate 8,046, forward strand.
GCCGGTGCGTGCATTCGCGTCGGGAAGCCGATGGAATCGGCCAGCTGACAGCGAGATGTGGGACTCGATCTCTTGCGATTTCGAGTTTGCGAATGGGCGGATCTGTTCGTTCACCGGTCGGCATTGGCCGAACGCTGACAATCAACTCGACAACGTGGTGTATGGATCGCGAGGTATTGCGTATCTCCGCGCGTTCGACGCGGGCACGCAGATCTTTGATCACGCTGGCAATGAACTCTTCAGCATCAAGGGCAACCTCGGTGCGGCGTACCGACAGGAGCACAAGGAATGTGTGGAGTCCATCATTGTCAAGAAGCCGATCGTTGAGTTGCGGCAAACAGCTGAGAGTTCGATGATGGCGGTGATGGGCCGCGAGGCGGCGTATTCAGGTCAAATCGCCACCTGGGATTTCATGACGAAGCAGTCGAAGCTCGACCTGATGCCGAAACTTGTGACGATACCCGGCGACGCGCCCGCTCCGTTCGTGCGGAAGCCTGGTGAGTATCGGCTCCAGTGATCGAACCTTCTCTCCGAAAAGTGCACGAGGCCGGCAGCAATGCCGGCCTCGTTTCGTTTTCCCCTTGAATTACTCGATTACTGCGGCATCACTTCCGACGACGGAAAGACGCCAGTCCGGCGAGGCCCGCGGCGGTGAGCCCGAGTGTCTGCGGAAGTGGCACGACGAGTATCTCGCCAGTAACCTTGTCAGAACCATCGTCACTGAAGCCTCTGAAGCGCGCGCCGAAGCCAAAGCCATTCGTGGTGTCGAAGAAGCTCGCATCGGAAAGAGATGCGAGCAGCGTTGCGTCTCCCGAGACATCGAACGTGAACGCACCCGTCGATCCCACGCCGATGCCAGCGTTTGGTGAGCCGCCACCAAGCCAGTCGCCGTTGAGTGCTGCGCCGAAGTCGAAATCCGGGAACGGACTCGCGGCAACGCCGCTCATCCCATCCCACGAAGCACTCGGCGCACTCGCGAGCGAAAGCGCCACACCGTCGACGACGTTAAAGGCGAATCCGGTAAGGCGTCCGCCATTCGCAGCTGGCGATGTGTTCGTCAGCGAGATGGCGAGCGTACCCGTGCCCGAACCGAGATAGGTCCATGTCATCGACCCTGTGAAACTGCCGAGGCTTTCGAGGCCGTTACTTCCTCCGATTGTGAGCGCGCCGGACGCCGTCGATGCGATTGACATCGCCGCAATCGAAACCGTCGTTGCGGCCGCGAGTGCGAGGCCCCCGCATCGCACGCGTGTCTTCATCCCTGTCTTGATCGTCTGCATGTGTTCCCCCTTCGATCCCATCACCGGCCACGGCGGTTGCCATGGCATCCCCGGCTTGAGAGCGAACGGTAGTCACGGCACTTTGCGAAGTCGCTCGCGCGAGCGCGGGGAATGGTTCGTGATTGAGATGCACCTCCACGTGGTTGTGGTACTCGTCGCGCAAATCTTCTCTCGCGGACTCGCGCGTGTTGCTGCGAAACTTGTTCAGTGCGTTCGACATGGCGCACATGGAGGAATTGAAATGCGCAGTGACCGAACGTCGAGACGAAGAAAGATGCTCATCAAGAGCGCAATATCCTGCGCGGTCATTGCCGCGATCGTGGGAGGGGCGTTCGTTGCCCGCGCGTGGCGACGGGCGAACCTTGAACGGATGGCACGTGATGTCGGCTTTAGTGCCTTCGAGCGTGGAGACTGGAACGAGGCGATCCGAAACCTCGGCGTGCTCGTCGCGCGCAAGACTGCCGATCCATCAGAGATGCTCGCCTTCGCAGCCGCGCGGCTTCGCATGCCCCGTGAGGGAGGGGCGCATGTCGCACAGGCTGTCTCAACCGTCGAGGCCGCACGTGTGCTCGGAGCCGACCCTGCAGAATGCGATCGTCTGTTGCTCGAGGCCTATGTTGAGGGAGGGATGCTCGCTGAGGCGCAACGCGAGGCGGAAGCAGTGCTCGCCCGCGACGAGCGCAATGCGGAGGCGCGGCGCGTATTCGTCCACGCATCCATTGCGCGCGGACGGCTCGACGAGGCCGAGAGGGTCCTCCGTCGGGCGGTCGAACTTGAGCCACGCTCGCTACCAAACCGCATCGCCCTCGCGGGCGTTCTTGCGAAGCGTGTGCGCGAAGGCGCGCTCGATCAGGTTTCAGATGCAGCGCGAGCCCGCGCGGTGCACGCGGAGATCTCGGCGTGGGCGAGCGAGCCTGATGCGCCCGCCGGGATGGCCGATCTTGCGCACGCGGTCGCACTTGAGCTTGGTTGCGAGGCGCCGGCAGCAATCGCTTCACGCGCAGCTGGGGCCGAGGTTCCGGCGCACACGCTCGATGAGGCCGAGCTACGTGCAGGGCTTCTCGATGCGATCGATCGTCGTCACGAGGCCGATCAGTTGCTTGCACAGCTTCGGAGGGAACAACCCCTCAACACCGCCGAGCGCCGCGAGATTGCACGCATCGAGTTTCGCCGCGCGATCTTCGCGGGAGATACGCGCGCCGCCCGGGTACTTCTCGAAGGCGAACTTACGCAGAACGGCATCGGTGAAAGCGTGGAGACGCCGCTTGGATTTTCATTCGCATTGGATGTCGTGATCCGCGTCATCGATGGTCGCGAGGACGAGGTGCGTGCGCTGATCTCGACGTCGCAGCCAACATCGCGCGAGATCGGCGCGTGGACCGATGCGCTCCGTGCGGCGCTCGATGGCGCCTCGATCGGCTCGCAGCGGGCCTCCGACAGCGTCGATGTGGTGGCGGAGGCCGCGCTTCGACTCGCACAGGCGCACGCCGCGACGCAGCAAGAAAGGCTACATGATGCACTCCGGCTTGCTGACGAGGCCGTCGTGCTTGGGCGCGGGCGCTTCGACACAGCGGAGGCGATTGCGATTGAGGCGCTGGCACGTCTGGGCCGAGTAGAGGAGGCGTTGGTGCGGTCGACGCGGCTTGCGCATGTGAGTGGCGGACGCTCGTCCGCGGTCGCTCTGCGGCTCTGGTGCGAATCGCGCGTGCGTGCCTCGGTGGCGGTCGGTGCATCCGAAGCGCGCGGATTACGGACACGTGAGGCGATCATTTCAGATGCCCGCGCGATTCTCGCATCGCCGGACGCAGATCTGCGTGCATCCATGATTGCAGCCGCGACGCTCGGCAGTGCGGGATATGCAACCGAGGCCGCTGACTCATACAGGCGGTTCGCGGAAGGTTCCGTCATCTCGGCGGAGGATTGCGTCGCGCTCGCCGAATGCGCGGTCGTCCTTGCGCGTGCATTCGACGACGCGTCATTCCTCCGTTCCGCGAGGACGAGCATCGCGCGCATGGGGCCAGAGACATCCGCGGACGTGCGTTGGGCGTTGGCTTGGATCAACGCCCTCGAGGCAGAGCGCGCTGGTGATGCAGCGCGCGGATTCGCACTACTTCGCGAGGCGGGGGAATCGAGCCACGCGCGACTTGCCATTGCCGGCGAGTTCGGGGATGCACGTGAAATCGAGGGCGCGTTGGATGTCCTCCGCGCATCGCTTCCCGAGGGTGCGCTCATTGCCGTCCGATCGAGCGCGGCGCTCAGGGATCCGCAGCTTGCCCTCGCCGCGTTGGCGGCACTTGAACCAGGGGCAGATCGACGAACAGTCGCGCTCGCACATCTTCGCATCGCGACGGCACATCCCGCGCACTTCGCTCCAAACGATGTGCTTGCCCGTGCGGCCGATGCGCGCCGCATGTTTCCCCTCGACGCTGAGATCCCGGCTGCCATCGCGGGATTCTTGTTGACATCTTCGTCGCCGGATCCCGCGCAGGCGCTCCTGCTCCTCGGCGATGCGATTCGGCTCTCGCCCGAAGATCATGTATTGCGCGAGCGGGCGGCGCATGTGGCGCTTCTTGCAGGTGAACCGCAGCTCTCTCGCGAGTATGCGGAGTCTTTGCCGACGATGAGCCGCGCGCGGCGGAAGCTGCTCGCGGCGATCGCCGTGGCGCAGGGCGACGGCCGTACCGCGTCTGAGGAACTCTTGGATCTCGACGAGACCTCTTCTGAAGTTGATAGCGAGATCGCGGCCCTGCGCGCGTTGGCACTCATTCTTACTGGCGGTTCAGAAAAGGTCGACGTGCGAGCCCTCGACGGCAGGACGGTGCGTGCCGCGCGCATGATCCCGCGTGCAGACCATCGCGCCCTCGTCGTCCGATGTGCTGGCGACGGCGTGGATCCGATACTCGTCGCCCACCTCGCCGCGGAGTATCTCCATCGCGCCGCTGATGAAGAGGTCGCGTTGATCGCACGATCGGCGGCTTCGCATGCCCTCAATGTGAGTGCACCGGCGAATGGATCCGCGGGTGCGATCGCTGCATACCGGGCTTCGGTTGCGTGTGGCGATACTGCGCTCGAGGCGCGCGCCCGTACCGCGCTTGCGGTGCCTTCCGACGGGCGCGCATCGATCGGGCTTCGCCGTGAGGAGGCGATCGCGTGGCTCGCACGGGATCCGGCACGAGCCCGTCGCATCGCACTCGAACTGCTCGCAGTGGACATCGGAGATCACGAGTCTGCGCTCATCGCAGCAGCCAGCGCAATCGCACTGCAGGAGACGACTCCGGCTGACGCAGACCGGATTTCTCGTGCGCCCCGTACGCCGGAATCGCATCTCATCGAGGCACGCATGGCGCTCTTACAAGGGCTTCGCTCGGATGCGCGGCGTGCCGCGCGCGACGGACTCGCACTTACGAAGCGGAGATCGTTCGTCTCCCTCGAGACGCGTGAGGCGCTCCAAGCAATCGCAGATGGCGAGGGTACTCTGGACGCCCCGGCCAGCTGAGCGCTCGCGGCGTCACGATCCCCACGCGCCGAGCAGGACGGAGAGATCGGACGCGCCGACCTGGCCGTCGCCATCGAGATCAGCGGAGCATGACTTGCATGCACCCCATGCGCCGAGCAGGATTGCGAGATCGCCAGCGGCGACGACGCCGTCGCCATTGAGATCGGCGGGATTCGAAGCAGGCGTGAACTCGACTGGGAGTGTGAGCGCGATGCCTGCGCCATCGCGTACGCGCAAGGCGTCGATGCCGATCGTGTCGGACGCGGCAACCAAAGATGCGACGCGCACGGTGAAAACTGCGCTCGCGCCCGCCGCGATTGGCGCGCTCTCTACTGGATCGAAGTCAACCGCGAGGTCAGTGCCGGTCGGACGCGGGCGGAACGAAGTCACGTCCGGTCCGATGTTTGTCACGGTGAGCGTGGTGATGAGGTCGACGCCTGCCGGGCCCGCGAGCGCAGCGTTTGCGAGTGACGCGGTGGTGCGCGCGTCACGGTTTTGCGTGGTGCCTGGTGTCGCACCCGAGACCCAGCAGGTCGCGAAGGCGTTGGTATCGCGACGAAGGTGCGCGTCGAGGAAATCGAGGAGTAGCGCGCGTGTCATCGCGAGCTGCTCTGCGCGCGGGAGCGAGACCGAGTCGCAGCCGAAGAAACTTGAGTCGACGAAGCCGCAGTGCGAGCCGCCAGCAATATTGACGAACTGCCGCGGTGCATCGCAGTTGTTGTACTGACTGACTGTCGTCGTCGGTGTGACGATCGTGTCCGCGCTTCCCACAATCGCGCGCAACGGGAACTGGACGGAGGTCGACGCGGCGGCCGACGAGGGATTGGTCTCGGCGGCGGCGAGTGTGGCCGCACAGCGGATGCGTGCATCGGCCGCGGCTGCGAGCATCGACGCACCTCCACCCATGGAGTGACCTGACACGCCAAATGCATTCTCGTTCACCGCACCGAAGAGGAATCCGCCGGCAAGTACGTCCTGCTGCTCGAGCCACGTGAGGCATTGGCGCATGTCGACGGCGTAGTTCGCGTGATTCGGAAAGAGTTCGCCACCTGACGTCGTCGCGATCACGATGTAGCCGTGGCTTGCGAGGTGGTCGAGCGTTGAGTCATAGAGATCGACCGAAGTGAGGAAGCCGTGTCCAAAGGTGACAGCGGGCGCGGGCACTGCCCCTAGCGCGACCTGCGCATTCGCCGCAGTTGAGGTAGCTGGGTAGCGGAGTTGCGCCGTAAAGGTGGTGCCGTTCGAGCGCGTGACGGTGACGTTCCGCTGTGAGACAGGGAATGGCCCCGGGAGCCCGCTGTCGGCGTGGAGAGGGGCCGCCCATGCGATTGCCAACACGACGGCGAGGCTGCGGAGACTGTGTTGGCGGGAGGCGCGAAGACGTGGGGTGATCGAAGGCATGGCTTTGAATTCTCGGGGTCGGTCGGTTCGCCTGAAGCATCGTTCCGTTGTGGAAGATGAGACCAAATTCTCTCAAGTCGAATGGAATCGCCGGGGAAAGCCTCGCAAGCTTCCGCACCCCGCGCGGCACGGCGCGCGATGCCGACCATACTGTGCCCATGCTGACCGCCATCCTCGTCACCGTCGCACTCTCCAGCGTACCTGCCCCGGCGTCCGCAACCCTCGCCAGATCGCCGACAGGCAGCGATCGCGAGCCGCCTGTGGCGACGGAGGCACAGGTATTGATCTCACCGGTCACCGATGTTTTCGTCGGTGGCGAGGGCGGCTACCCCGTGTACCGAATCCCTTCGATCGTGCGAATCGAGCATGGCGGGGCGAAGCCACGGCTCCTCGCCTTTGCCGAGGCGCGCGGCAGTTACGCCGACGTTGGCGAGAACGATCTCGTCCTGCGTCTCTCTGACGACGACGGCGCGACTTGGAGCACGCAGCGCGTGATCGCTGAGATGGCGGGCCGCTCGCTCAACAACCCGTGCGCCGTCGAGGTGCGCGAGGGAGTGCGTGCGGGCCGCGTGGTCCTCATGTTTCAGTCGTACCCCAAGGATCGCGGCGAGGCGACGGTTGTAGAGGGATACGGCACGTCGTGCGATGCACCGGACGACCTCATCTGCCGCACATTCGTGATCCACTCTGACGATCGCGGCGCCACATGGAGCGCGCCGCGCGAGGTGACGCGCGGAGTGAAGCGCGCCACGCGCGCGACGAGCACCGCGACCGGGCCGGGCGTCGGGATCCAACTCATGCGCGGTGCGCATCGAGGCCGCATTCTCATGCCCTTCAATGAGGGTCCCCTCGACCGGTGGAAGGTGTACGCCGCGATCAGCGACGACGGCGGCGAGACGTGGCGTTTCGGTGAGACCGCGCCCGACGGCGCGAAGGGTGTCGCGAACGAGGTTCAGATGTTTGAGCGCGCCGACGGTGCGGTCGTCCTCAACGCGCGACAGCACCTCGGTGCGAAGTGCCGGAAGAGCGCTGTGTCGACCGATGGCGGAGCGACGTGGAGCAAGCTCGTCGACGAGCCAAACCTCACCGAGCCGACCTGTATGGGCGGGGTTGCGGTTGTTGGCGGGACCACCGTCTTCTACACCGGACCCGACAGCGAGACGCGCCGCGCGCTCGGCACGCTGTGGATCTCGCGCGATGGCGGGCGCACGTGGCCCGCGGTCGGTTCGCCTGACCGGATCCTGATCGAGCCAGAGGGCTTCGCATACAGCGTGCCGGTTGTGCTCGCGCCCACCGTGGTCGGCATCCTGTTTGAATCGGCCGGTTACGGGCGTGTTGTCTTTCGGAGAGTAGAGCTTCCTGCGCGCGCTGCTGCTGGTGCTACGCAGTGAAAGTCTGATGTCTTCGTTCGTTCTTGCATCGCGTTAGGATGCTTTCTCGCGCTCTCGTGGCGCACCTCGACACTCCTCCACGGATCCTTTATGACGCATTCGACTCGTCTTCTCGCCATGCTTGCGATTTCGATCGCGGCTCCGTTTCTCTTGACGACAACTCCAGTTTCAGCGAGTGCTCGCGTGCGCACGGAGGCTTCAACGCCGAAGATCGCAGCGCATCCTCAAGAGTCCGTCCCGAATATTGTGCTTGATCCGGTTCACTCGATGGCGGTCTTTCGCATTCAGCACCTTGGTGCCGGATTTTTCTGGGGCCGTTTCAACGAGGTCGCAGGAAGTGTCGCGTGGCCGCTCGACGACAGTACGGCGCCTTCCTTTGATGTTGTGGTTCAGGTCAACAAGGTTGACACGGGGAGCGAAAAGCTCGACGGCAATCTCCAAGGTCCAAACTTCTTCAATCAGGCGGAGTTCCCAACGATCGCGTTTCGATCGAAGGCGGCAAAGCGCATCGGAGAGCGGCACTATGCGGTGACTGGCGATTTGACTCTTCGTGGTGTGACGAAAGAAATCGAAGTGGATTGCACCGTGACCGGCATTGGTAAGACGCCGACAGGCCAGAAGGTCGGATTTGAATGCAGCTTTACGATCAATCGCGCGGACTACGGTATGAAGTGGGGGATCGAAGCCCCAAAAGGCGCGCTCGGCAACGAGGTAAAGATGGTGATTGCACTCGAAGGTGATGTAGCAAAGGTGAAGGAATAGGTCGTGGATGGCGTGGTTGACTATGTGCTGATGGTCGTCGTGATTCCTGCGGCTATCGCCGTTCTTCTTGCGTCAACACTTCTTGTATTTGCATCTTTTAGCGATGCGCGCCCACAGCGCAAATGGTGCATCGAGGCCATCGGGTTCGCAGTGTGCGTTGCGTTTCTACTGAGTTTCGTGCGGGAACTGGAGTGGAGTGCGATCGTTCGGCAGGTGCGTGTCATCGAGGGTGACGATGCGCCGTTTGAGCGTTGGCATCGAGTCGGTCTCCTTGCGCTCGTCCTTGCAATCGCAGCGTTTCCTATGGCGTGGCTGCACGCAAGCGCGGCACGACTTCGCCCGGGTTTAGAGCGCATTTGGTTTGGAGCATTTGCGCTCACGGCTTCGATGCTCGTGATGCTTTTTGTCGCTTTCCCCGGCGCAAATCCGTGGACTCAGTGTGGGCAGGTACTACTTGTCCTCGCATCGATTGCTGCATTCGCGAGGTGTGCGCATGGCGCAGTGTTGTGGATGGCATGGATCGTGTTCGCAGCACTCGCGCTTCTTGCCGGACTTGGGGGGTTCGCATCGCTCGCCGTGATGTGCGGTGCTGCGAGCGCTGCAGCGTTTGGCATCGCAATACTCGCCGCAATCGTGGGATTGCGTGTTCATAGCGCTTTCAACTTCATTTCCGGCGGTGCTATGGCGGTTGTACTAGGCACGCTTGTAGCAACGGTTGCGCGTTGTGGAATGGCGTACGACCAGGCCGGCGTTCCTTGGTGGGCGTGGACAGCGATCCCAATTTTACCTGTCGGTGGAAGCCTCTTTGTGAGACAAGCAAGGCGTGCTCCATTCAGAGCTGCCGACACGCTTTGGAGATGTGCCGGCATGTTGGTCCTCGCTGCGGCACTTGCGGGTGCGGTGGCGGTTTCGCAGGCATCAGCGTCTGAGCAAAGCGACGAGAGCGACCAGGACTTGTCGGACATGTACGGTGGATGAATCGGCCGCATGCCGAGGGGAGCCGGTACGCAAAACACCGTAAAATTCCAGCGCTCACGGCGATTTCGGAAGGAGCGCTGCTGCGGTGCGCGCTGGACCCGACGTCGCACCAAGCGACAACGACGCGCGGGAATAGACCGCTTCGATACGCCTCACAGACTCTGCTTTGGCATCCGAGTTGGCGATAGTTGCGAGCATCTGCGCCAGACCGAGTTCGACATCAAGCGCTGGCATCGAATCGGGACCAAACTCTTTTGCCGCACAATCAAGATCTGCGCGAAGAAGCGCAATCAGTGCTTGATTTGCCGAAAACGAAGTGGTGCTCTGTGATGTAGCCAGGGCGGACACGAGCCAGAGCCGAGCAAAGATCGCCATTGTTGGCGAGTTGCTATGACGCGCGAGTTCGTCAGGCATCGTCGCGAGCTGAGCTTCAAGCGCTTGGTGTCCCTCGCGCTGTTCAAGTTCGCGGAGAAAAAATATCATTGCGGACTGAAAGCGTGTGTAGTGCGCGAAGCCGCTTGCTGCGAGTTCAAAGGATGCAGCGCGTAGCGCGTGGAGTGCGCGAAGACTATCGCCATCGGATTGACGCACTTGATAAATGCGGCCGAGGTGCCGGAGCATGTTCCCACGGTTGGGATTCGCGATCCCAGGCGAAGCGGGGTAGGACTCAAGTACCGACTCAAGCAGGGCGATGCTTTCGTCAAATCTTCCCAGGGCTCTGAGCGTGAGAGCGAGTTGCGCGCGTGGAGAGTTGAGTGCGGGATGCCGAGTGCCATAGAAGCCCACGCGCAGCGCGATCGACTCTTCAAGGTAGGGCAGCGCTTCGCGTGCGCGACCACATTCATTCAGAAGGTAGCCAGCGTTATGCAAAAACCGTGCGAGTTGCGGCGGTTTCAGTCCCGGAATTGATCGTGCGCGGTTGACTGCGTCGATCGCGGAATCCGATGCATCCAGTGCACGACCTTCCGCTTGCAGGATGAGGGAGTCGGTCGTGATGGCGTTCGCAAGTGCGAGTGCGTTTCCTGATCTTTCCGCGAGTTCGCGCGCGTGATCTGCAGCGGCGCGTGCATCGCGGAGTTGACCGAGATCGCTGCAGGAAAGTGCAATCATCTCGTAGGGCTCGGCGATAAGGTCTGCGCTCGCGTTGATCGACTCACGAATAGTCGCGCAGGCGCGGGCGAGGCTGAGCGCGCTGATCTTCGGCGGTAATGAGGTTGCTCGCTTTGCAGAAGTCATTGCTCGCGCGAGCACACGAGCATGTTCTGCTTGATCTTGCGTCGTAGCGAGTAGTTCGGAAGCGCGGAGATATTGGTGCAGTGATCCGTCGTAGTCGCCGATCTCATAAAGCGCAGCGCCAAGAGACGATCGTAGATCACTCTCAGAGTCTTGCGGCGTGTCACCGCGCTCAAGGCTTGACGCTGCGAGCATGATGATTTCTTTCGCACTCGTTCGTTCTCCCGCCACATCGCGCTCACGGAGATTTGCGAGAAGTTCTGCAAAAAATACGTTCATGCGTTCAGCACGCGCGCGAGAATGCTCCGCTTCGTCTGCGCGGTCAATCGCGGCGTTGCGCGCAGATGTCGCGTCGATAGCGAAGATTGCGGACACAACGGCACCACCAAAAACTGCAGTACTCGCGATACCGAAGGCGACGGTGAGTGCCCGATGGCGTCCGAAAAACTTGCGAAGCAGGTAACCAATATTTGGCGGGTGCGCATCGATTGCTTCGCCATTGAGATACCGATTGAGATCTCGCTCGAAGGCATCAGCGGTTTGGTAGCGGCGGGCAGGATCTTTTTCCAGGGCGCGCAACGTGATGAGGTCAAGTTCGCGTGGAACTCCGAAGCGCGTGCGTGAAGGCGCGAAAGGGACGCAAGCTCGGATTGACTCGAAGAGAGGTCCGATGCCGAGTGATGCGTCAAAGGCGGTACCGCCGGACAGTGCTCGATAGAGAAGCAATCCGAGCGCGTGAACATCGGCGCGGGCGTCGATGTCATGCGGGTTTCCAGCAACCTGTTCAGGCGAACTCCACGAAGGCGTGCCCGCAAAGCCGTTGGTTCGCGTGATATCGCGCGAGGCACCAAGCTCTTTGACGAGACCAAAGTCGAGAACCTTTGGCTCTCCACCAGCGGTCACGAGAACGTTCGATGGCTTGAGATCGCGATGCATGATGCCGCGGGCATGTGCGGCTGCGATGGCGGAAGCAACCTTCGCGTGACATTCCGCGATCGCGCGAACTGCTTCACGCGGTGTGTGTTGAAGCCAAGCTGTGTCGGACCACGTATCGAGCGGGACTCCATCGATCCACTCCATGACGATGAGTCTGGCGCCGTCGGCCTCAGGGGCGGCGAGTAATGCAACCACATTTGGGTGTCCAAGCGAAGCCAGTGCGGATGTCTCACGGGAGAAGCGGTCGGCCTCTAATGTCCCGAGTTCGCCGTTGGCGAGGCGCTTGATCGCGACCAAGCGGCCACTCCTGCCTTCCGTCGCCTCGTAGACGGTGCCTTGCGCGCCGCGTTGGACAACGCGGTGGATGCGGTAGCCAGCCATTTCGCCAAGCACAACAGCCTCAGCCGCGCGTGCGGCGCGCTGTATCCACTCGTCAGAGTCGAAGGCTCGAAGTGCAGTTGCCTCGGCGCGCTCCAAATCGCCCGTCGCGCGTGCTTCTCCACTTGAGTGCGGCGAGGCACGGTGGTGGGCCCCATTTTCGCCGCCGCTGCCGTCGGGGATGTCCGAGCACCTTAGAGTTCCGGCGGAACTGGTGTTCTCAGAGGAAGCGTGCATTAACTCTTTTCCTCGGCAATCTGGGCCTGAACCAGTGCCTGCATGCGGTCGCGGACTCGTTGCTTCACCTTGTGCACCGCCTGCTCGGTCGTCGCGAAGCGCAGTGCTGTCGCCGCGATCGATATCCCGGCGATCAGCGTCTCGAAGATCGCCACGCTCTCCGGTGCATGGGTCCGGCGGATTTCCGAGAGGGCGAGTCGATAGTGGTGATTGATCCATTCGTCATCGAACATCTTTGCTGCGTCGCCTACGTCCGCTGAACCGGGGTCGTTGCTGGGCGAGAGTTCGGAAAGGGCTAGGAGTGGAGAGGCACTCATTGGACGGAGAGCCTTCGATTTTTGTCGACAAACCTCATTTCGGACTGCTCGGAAGAGGTAATCGCGAAATCGTCCTTTTGAGGCATCGAACGTAAAGTTCTGCAGTGACTTGAGCAGGGAGGCGAAAACCGCTTGCGCGACGTCCTCGGCGTCAGCAGCCTGAAGCCCCTGACGCATGGAAAATCGCACGACAAGCTCGCGGTAACGCGTCTCGAAATGCGTCCATGCCGCTTCGTCCTTCGGATCGCGAAGTCGAGCAATCAGCGTGAGTTGCGTGAGGGGGACAGACATCAGAAAGAAACTGTAACCCCCCGGAAATGGCGGCCTGCACGATTTCCGGCTCGAAATCTTCAGGGGACACAAATCTGGGACAGGCATGCATCTCGGCCGGGCGGACTGGACCGGCGACGTGTTGGTTGGAAGGTAGGGCCAGAACCGCGGTGGATTCGAACCTGTGCCGACACAAATCTGGGAATGCATGCCTGTCCCGGATTGCCGGAATGCATGCCTGTCCCGAATTGCGTGTTACGCCCGACCTACGTCCCGGATTGATCATGAGTCATCCAGATCGCCTGAGTGGGGTGTGGTCCTTGCAGGAACCCTGCGGGAACGACCGCTAATTCGTATCGACAGCGCGAACTTTCAAATCGGCGCGCTAGCGTTCCGCGACTCGAAAGGGGGTCAGCATGATTCACGAGCCGCTGTCACGCCAAGAGTTTGTCGAGTGGTTTCTCGCAGCCGCGCTCCTCGTAGTGGGCGCAAGCTTGTTGATACGGTCGCGAGTGTGGATTCAGGCATTTTCAGGAGTTGCAAGTCATCCGCTTGCTCCACTCGCATCAGGCCTCTACGCACTTCTCGTCGGCATCGCCATCATTCTCACACACAATGTCTGGGTCGCGGATGCGCGGGTTCTTGTCACGGCTATCGGGTGGCTTGCGGCGGTTTCTGGTGCGCTCTTTTTGTTGGTTCCCGAGTCATACAACCTGCTGCTGCGACGCCTGCCTATGACGCCGCGGTTCGTCGCAATGCGCGGGCTCGTCCGCCTCACTTTGGGTGGGGTCCTTGTCGGATATCTGCTCGCGCATGGCTGAGAACCGTGAGAGCGGTCGCGCGGGAAATGAACGGCCGGGCGGCGTGTGTCACGCGGAGGGTGGGATTCGCAGAGACACACGCCGCCCAGGGCCGGTCGCCTTTGGCGAGAGCAGCAGCAGTTCAGCATCTACTCCGCGTTCAGCAGGAGCGTGAAAAACCCGCCTTCCCCATGCTTCTAAACAGGCTCAGCTCTGGGAACGCGTCTCCGTGCGAAATGGAATCTTGGCGCAATCGTTGGGATGGTGGACCGCTACTCTTGCCGATACTGAAGGGCATTCGGCCCCGGTGCACTCTGCGCCGCGCGAAAAAGCGGGATTGAGGTTCACGTCATGACAACCCTTGCCACCGACACGGTCACGTCGAATAAGCTCGAGATGCAAAACCGACTCTTCGCGGCACTTTCCGCGATGTTTGGTCGAGAAGTGCCCCTCTACGACAAGGCGCTGTCCGTGAATCGCGCGTGTAACTCCGCGGTCTGCGCGCTCTTTGCGAAGTTACATATCGGCTTCACACTCTCGGCCGAGGATCTTGACCGCACATCAGGCGAGCGCCATGGTGCGATCCGCATCGGTCGCCCGGACGAATATTGTTGGATTGGCCGTCTCTTCTCGTGCTTCGCCATGGAGCCGCACAATTTCTACGACATGACGTGTGTGGGCTCGAAGAGCCAGCCGATCATCGCCACCGCATTTCGCTCGAAGGTTCGACCCGAGCACCGTGTGTTCACGTCGTTGCTGATGACGAACTACTTTGATCCATCGACACAGCAGCGGATAGAAGAGTTGCTCTCGAGACGTCAAGTCTTTTCTGCCCGTGCGAAACACCTCATTGAGCAAAGTGAGCGTCAGGGCGGGCTTTCCGCCCCTGATGCCGATGAGTTGATTCGTGAGTGCACTGAGCGCATCTTCAAGTGGACCGGCCATGCGCGCGACCACGCGCTCTACGCGGAACTCTCTGCTGCCGGCTTCAAAATTGCGGCAGATATCGCCTGCTTTGAGTCGCACCACCTCAACCACCTCACACCAAATACCTTCTGCATTGATCTCTACACGGCGGCGATGAAACATTGTCTCGGCGAAGTTGATGCGTCGTGGTTCCGCGCGCGGGCGGAGTCAATTTTTTCGCGTCTCGTCCGTGAGTCTGTAGTCGATATTGGGCGCGACACACTCAAGTTGCACTTCAAACACATTTCGCTTGATGAGATCGCGTCGTATCACGCAGGCTCAGTAAGTTCCGCCGATGTTGCACAGCTTGCCGCTGAGTTGACAGCGGAGTTTGCCCGCCCCGAATTCGCACTCGCGTCGCTCAAGCATGCGGGATACAAGGATTTTACGGAAGGACCGAGCGAAGACACACCGGTACTCCTTCGGCAAGATGCTTACAAGGCACTCACTGAGCCAGTCACGTTTACGGAGTCGGACGGCACGACCAAAGAGTCCACCCACACGGCGCGCTTCGGTGAAATTGAGGAGCGTTTCTATGCTTGTACGCCGACAGGTCGAGCGCTCTATGACGCTTGTCTCGCCGAGGCGGACGCCGCGCGTGAGAAGGACCCCGGGCTTCCGAAACGCGACATGGCCGCCTATGAGGCGCTCTACGCAAAGCCGTTTGCGCCGTTTCCGAAGACCTTGCCCGAATTGATCCAGAAGGGATTCGTGTACGCACGCTTTGTTGTCACGCCTCAGGGTCACGCGGCGCGAAACGCAGGCGTCACGCTCCCGAAAGACCTCGCGACGCTCGTGGCGCGCGGCTTTGTTGGCTACGAAGGACTTCGCTACGAAGACTTCTTGCCTGTCAGTGCGGCCGGCATTTTCGCCTCGAATCTTCAGCAGTACGGCACGAAATCGACCGCTGCGGTGAAACCGACATACTCGCAGGCACTGCTTGAGGAGATTCTTGGGAAGCGCATCATTGATACGACGGTGATGTATGCGGGCATTGAAGCAGAATCAAAGATCGACACTTTCGAGCGGCTCGGCCTCTATTCGGATGTTTCCGCAGACGATCGTGCGCAACTTGAAAATGCTGTCGCACTCATGCGTGCAAGCTGAAGTGCAATGCGCGTTGCTCTTGTGACTGCATCGAAACTCCCGCGGCCCGACACGGATCTAGCGATTCTCGTCGATGCTTTCTCTGCGCGCGGGATCGCGGCGGAGATTCGCGCGTGGGACGATCCGAGCGTTGCATGGAGTATGTACGACGTTGCGCTCGTGCGTTCGACATGGAACTACGTCGAGCAACTTGATGCATTCGAAACTTGGATTGATCGCACTGCACGCGTCACGACAATCGCTAATCCGCGAGCCGCACTCCGTTGGAATCTCCATAAGTCTTATCTCATCGAACTTGCGCGAGCGGGAATTCCCGTCGTTCCAACGGAAGTCCTTCACGCTTGTGATGAGGCTGACTGGCACACCACATTCGATCGGTATGGGACGATTGTCGTGAAGCCCGCGGTCTCTGCCGGTTCTTTTGCGACGATCCGGGTCATGCATGGCGATGCATCAACGGCGCGGGCGCATCGTGCGTCATACCCGGGGCGTGACTTCTTGGTGCAGCCGTTACTCGCTTCGGTGGTCGAGCATGGCGAATCAAATCTCATCTATCTCGATGGGAAATTCTCGCACGGCATCCACAAAGGCGCGCGCTGGGATGGTGAGCCTGAGCAGTCGCGCGGGCTTATCGAGCCCGAGGCCGACGAACTGTTGGTGGCGGAACAAGTGCTCTCCGTTGTCGCTGCGAAGGGATTCGGTCCACTCGCCTACGCGCGAGTGGATATCGCTCGAGGGACAGAAGGTGCACCGATGTTGATGGAGCTCGAGATCGTTGAGCCCTCACTCTTTCTTGATCGCGCACCAGATCGGGCGAATCTACTCGTCGACGCCATATCCCGAGGTCTTCAATCCTCAGCCTTCGAGGGCGAGTGATTTCGGGCGCTGCGGGACACATGGCAACTGACTGTCGGCATCTGAGATAGAGTCCACTCGGCGGATGCGCCGCGACTTCAGCGCTATGGCACCACCTGAATCACCACTCGCCCGAATGGAGCGCCTGCTTGGCATCGGTGATGCTGCGGGCGCGCTTCGCATCGCCGATCAACTCATCGCGCAGTCAAAGCGGAGTTTCCCGGGATGGCTTGGTCGTAGCTGTGCGAATCTCAATCTCGGAAGAATCGCTGACGCCGATGCAGCTCTCGACGTTGCGCTGCGACTCTCGCCCGCGGATCCACAGGCGAACTTGCTGCAAGGTATGGTCGATCAGAGGCTCGGCCGAATAGAGAGTGCCATTGATCGGCTGCGGCGGGTCGCGGCATCGCGCACTCCGCAGGCCGTTGAAGCGGCGGTGACACTTGCCGAGGTCTATTGGTACGCGCACCGCCGCGAGGAACTGTCCAACTTTATCGCAGCGGGTGGAGTGTGGACGAAGGATCCTCGTGCAGCACTTTCGATCGCTCGCGTGCGAGCAACAAATGATCCAGAAGGTGGGCTCTCCGAACTCATCGCAATCTCGGAACGCGAACGAAACCCAGTGCTCCGTCGCGTGGCAGGCTTCGAAGCTGTCGCGATGCTCGATAAGGGAGGCCGCTATCGAGAAGCGTTTGATCTCGCGACAGAACTCCATAGAGACACGCCGCCCTTCGATCTCGAGGGAATGCTCATTCCTCTACGCGAGCAGCAGGTCATGGTTGAGAAGGGAACCAACTGGATCACCCCGCGTGTTGATCCTGTCGCAGGCGTATCTATGGTGGTAGGACTCCCGCGGTCAGGAACCACGCTGCTTGAGCAAATGCTTGACCGCCATCCTGCGATTGGCGGAATCGGCGAGTACGACGGTGTAGAAATTCTCGGTGGCGAGCTCGTCTCGCTCGGTGCGTGGCCTCGGCGCATCGGGATGGTGCCGCGTGACACACTCTTGGCATTGCAGCATCGGTATCTTGAAGGTGCGAACCGACTGAAGCGTGCGGGTACTGTGTGGAGCTTTGACAAAAATCTTTTGGCGTGGCGTTGGCTTCCGGCAATCGCAGCGGTGCTTCCAGGCGCGGTGTACTTCCATGTCGCGCGTGATCCACGAGATGCCGCAATTAGCACGTTTCTTTCGTATTTTCATCCGGTCCACTGTGGATGGACCGCGAGCCTCTCGTCGCTCCGGCGCGTGGCTGAACTTGAACGTGTGCTCGTCCCGCGAGCACTCGAAGTACTCAAGCTCTCGCATGAATCAATCGTGTACGAGGATCTCGTTGCCGATCCCGCAGGGCATGCCCAACAGTGTCTCCACCGACTCGCCCTCCCGATGGATGTGAATGTGGTAAGCCCAGAACGAAACACGCGCGCAGTATTTACGCTGAGTCACGAACAGGTTCGCCGCCCAATCAATTCGGCATCCATCGGACGGTGGCGGAACTACGAGTTTGCATTCGATGGATCATGGGACGCACTCGCCGGCATACATCATGCGCGGCGTCAATCTGCATCCGCGAGGTATCGACCGTGAAGCCCGTCACGATCTCTGCTGATCCGTGGAAATGGATCAGGAACCGGACGCTACCGCTACTCGTCGCGCTCGTTTCACTCATCACCCTTCATCCACTTTTCATCGACGAGTTCGGAACAAGCAATAAGATTTTCCCAGTCGCGATGGCGACCGTGCCTCTCTTTGGGTTGATCGTGCTCGGAAGTTGGCGGCGCGCCATTCCGCTACTTGTGCTCTTTGGCATCATGGTGATTTGGGCGCTCTTGATCTATGGATTCGATACCGACGCGATTGCGCGCAGTCCCATCGAGTTACTTGCTTTTGCTTACTACGCGTACGCGACGGTCGCCATCGGCACCACGCTGCTTCGCAGCACTGCACTCCTCGACGACCGCGTCTACGGTGGTCTTGCGGTTTTTCTGCTGTCTGCGTGTATGTATGCGACGCTCCATCGTCATATCTCGGCGCTTGACCCAAACGCATACTGGTCAACGACTGATGGGGGACCAATCACACTCGATTGGGATGGATCGCTCTACTACTCCTTCGTTTCGATCACAACGGTTGGTTTCGGCGACATTGTCCCGCGCTCGCCGTGGGCCCGCTCAATCACCATCGTGGAGTGTGCGACCGGCATCTTCATCACAGTCGTGTTCATCGCACGACTTGCGGCGGTAGGCAGCGTTCGACAGAATGGCCACCCAACCTAACGAGCCAGAGCGAGAGCTCGCGCTATCCACCCTCAACGTACGACCAAAAATCCGCGAGAGTGTCGCCAGGCTGTGAACTTTTACCCTCGATACGGCCATCGGTCGAAGCAGTGTTTGGAGGATTCATGCACGACCCAGCACTCACCCGCGAAGCACTTGCCGAACTGCCGCCTGATCTTGTCGGAAGTCCATTGATCAACGGCGATCTTGCGCCCACGCCCATCGCTCGTCGTACGTGGACAACCTACAACTTCGCAGCGCTCTGGATCGCGATGGCACACTGCATTCCGACCTATCTGCTCGCAGGCGGGCTGATTGCGGTCGGCATGAATTGGTGGCAAGCCCTACTCACAATCGGGCTCGGAAACATCATCGTTCTCATACCGATTCTGCTCAACGCCCATCCTGGTACCAAGTACGGGATTCCATTCCCCGTGTTTGCGCGCAGCAGCTTTGGCACTGTGGGCGCAAACGTGCCCGCCGTCTTGCGAGCGCTTGTTGCCTGCGGATGGTTCGGCATCCAAACTTATATCGGTGGCGAGGCGGTACGCACATTTCTTGTGACGGTCTGGCCAGCGTTTGCCAGCATCGGCGGTGAAACGACGGTACTCGGGCTCGCCATTCCGTCACTCCTCACCTTCCTGGCGTTTTGGTCGATCAACATCGTGATTGTGCTGATCGGAATGAACGCGGTGCGACACTTTGAGAACTGGTCCGCTCCGCTCATCTTGATAATGGGCGTGTGGCTACTTTGGTGGATGATCGACCGCGCTGGTGGGCTTGGCCCGATGTTTCATAGGCCGTCAACTTTCGCAACGAATGCGGACTTCTGGAGGGTGTTCGTACCCTCGCTGACTGGGATGATCGGATTCTGGGCGACGCTCAGTTTGAACATCCCAGACTTCACGCGCTTTGGCCGTGGTCAACGACAGCAGATTCTTGGACAGGCAATCGGGCTTCCGACAACGATGGTGGTCTTCAGTGCGATGGCAGTAGTGATCACCAGTGCTGCCGAAACCATTCTCAAGGGAGCTGATCCAAAAACGCTCTGGGATCCGGTGATCGTTCTCTCGCAAATAACGAGTGCAACGCCGCCGATCGGCCACGACGCTCCACTCATTAGCGATGCAGGTACGCGCATACTTGTCGCAATTTTGAGTTTGGTTGGCGTTGGCGTTGCGACGATCAGCACAAATATTGCAGCGAATGTCATCAGCCCCGCAAATGACTTCTCTCATCTCGCTCCTCGACTGATCTCATTCAAGACGGGTGGCGTGATCACGGGAGTCATCGGCGTACTGATCATGCCGTGGAAGTTGCTCGCGAGCGCCGACGCTTACATCTTCAATTGGCTTGTCGGCTACTCAGCACTACTCGGTCCGATTGCTGGCATCATGATCGTTGACTATTGGATTCTGCGCCGCAGGCAACTTGATGTACCTGATCTCTACAGACCGCAGGGCCGATACGCAGGAATCAATTGGGTTGCGATGTTCGCTCTTGTAATCGGCATCGCGCCCAATGTGCCCGGATTCTTAAAGAGTGTCAAAATTCTCGAAGGCGAACCAAATCTGTGGGACGCTATCTATCCGTACGCATGGTTCACCGGCGTTTTACTCGCAGGTGTGGTGCACTGGATGTTTAGTCCCACGCGACACGACCGTATGCGCTGAGGCCATGTATCGCGTGCGTCATTCCTCAAACACTTCGTCGACGAGGTCAAGGCCGCGGTCGATGATGTCAAACGATTCTGCCATCTGCGCCTGATTGATCGTGAGTGGAGGATTGCACATCACCATGCTCCACTGAAGCACAGTGAAAAGCCCGTTTTCACGCAAGAACTTGCCGAGTTTCGGCATCACAGGGTGTGAGCCAGCGTACGGAACAAGCCGTTCACCCGCACTATTCTTGCGAAGTTCGATGCATCCGAAGAGACCGATGTTGCGGTGTTCCCTGACGCAGCGGTGCTTGGTCGCAAGCCGCGCCATATGACCTCGCATCACGTCGCCCATACGCGCCGAGTTTTCGACAAGCTTTTCGTCGACGATGACGTTGACCGCGGCAAGCGCGCACGCCATACAGAGTGGGTGTGCGTTATAGGTGAGCCCACCCCAAAAGATATTTTCACGAAAGTGGTTGGCGATCCGGTCGCTGACAGCCATCACGCCGAGCGGGAGGTAGCTGCTGGTCAGTCCCTTCGCCATGGTGCAGATATCGGGAACGATGCCGCCATGCTCGAATGCGAACAACTTCCCAGTGCGACCCCAGCCGCACATGACCTCATCGCACACGAGGAGAATCCCGTACTTCTCGAGTAGGGTCTTCAATCCCTTGAGGTAGCCGTCGGGTGGCGGAAGGATGCCGTTCGTACCGGTGACCGTTTCGATGAACATCGCAGCGATGTTCTTCGGTCCCTCGTACTGAATGATCTCCTCCAAGTAGCGCAGGTTGTTCGTGACGATTTCCGTATCGGTGGTTCCGAAACTGAATTCATAAGGCTTCGGATCCATCACGCGGATGACCCCTGGCATCCCAGGTTCGGTGGGCCAACGTCGTGGGTCACCGGTCAAGGTGATGGCGCCATTGGTTGCGCCGTGGTAACTGCGGTGGCGCACGAGAATTTTCTGGCGGCCAGTGAACATGCGCACGGCCTTAATCGCGTTCTCGTTCGCCTCTGCACCGCCAAGCGTGTAGAAAAACGTGTTGAGATCGCCGGGAACCAACTC
This sequence comes from Candidatus Kuenenia stuttgartensis, assembly GCA_945902075.1. GTDB lineage: Bacteria > Planctomycetota > Phycisphaerae > Phycisphaerales > SM1A02 > QWPT01. The sequence goes on from CAMDMA010000033.1 coordinate 29,453, forward strand.
TGCAAGCCGCTGCGAGAGTCGTGCGCGAATTTCCGTTGCCATACCCGGATAGGCGTATGCAAGCGTCGCGGCCTGTTCCTGAATCGCCTGCACGACTTTTGGGTGACCGTGTCCGATGTTGACGCTCATCAACTGGCTGTTGAAGTCGATCCAGCGCTGACCCTCGGGTCCGTGCAGATAGATGCCCTCTGCGCGTGCGATGGGAATCGGATCGACTTTGCCAGTCGCGCTCCACGAGAAGAGGCTGTGCTGCATGCACACATCAATCATCTCGCGCGAGGACATCGATGATTCATGGCTCATTTCAGCTCATCCAGTTCTGGTCGCGTTGGAGCGCCCACTTGCTCGTGATCTTGCGCTGCCGCGTCCAAAAGCGGTAGCCATCCCAGCCCGTCATATTGCCGTGACCAAAGGCGGAATCATTCCATCCTCCGAAGCCGAAGGGCTCGCGTGGAACAGGGACGCCGATATTGACGCCGCACATGCCCGCCTCAACGCTCGCGAGAACACGCCGCGCGATATCTCCGCTTGAGGTGTAGATACAACTCGCGTTTCCATACGGGCTTGAGTTTTCGATCTCAATTGCCTTGTCAAGTGTGGGTACGCGTCTCACGCTCAGGACGGGGCCGAAAATCTCTTCATGTGCGACCGGCATGTCACCAGTGACACCATCGAGAATCGTCGGACCGATCCAGTATCCGCCCGGAACCGCAGCACTCGGGTTCGGTGCGCGACCATCGAGCACGATCCGTGCGCCCATTTGTTCAGCACCATCAATGTAGTTGGCGATGCGATCACGGGCTGCTTGTGTTGTGACCGGGCCAAGATCGCGCCCTGTTGTGATCTTGGCTGCGCGCACACGCACCGCATCGAGAATGTGGTCGACATCACCGACCGCTAGCAGCACACTCGCAGCCATGCACCGTTGACCAGCGCATCCTGTGAATGAAGCAACGACGTTTTCGGCAGTCAGCTCTGGGTCGGCGTCGGGCACAACAATCAGATGATTTTTCGCCCCTCCAAGACAAAGCGCACGCTTGCCCTGCACGCTCGCGCGAGCATAGACCGCTTTCGCAACGCGTGTACTTCCGACAAAGCCGAGCGCCTTGACTTCTGGGTGGTCGCACAACGCCTCAACGACATCGCGACCACCTTGGACGATGTTGAAGACACCTGCTGGGAGCCCCGCCTCTGCGAGCAGTTCTGCAAGCCTTAACGTCGAGAGTGGTACGCGCTCACTCGGTTTGAGCACGAACGCGTTTCCGCCTACGAGCGCTTGCGGAAGCATCCAGAGCGGAACCATGATTGGGAAATTGAACGGCGTCACACCCGCGACCACTCCAAGCGGCGTGTACGCGAGCTCACACGATACTCCGCGGCTTACTTCGAGCTGGTTTCCAGCCGCAAGATTCGGGAGTGAGCAGCCGAACTCCACGCACTCAATGCCCTTCTCGACCTCTGCTTTCGCTTCGCCATAGATCTTGCCGTTTTCATGTGAAACGAGCCACGAAAGCTCCTCAAGGTTCCGCACCATGAGTTCGCGCAGCCGATACATCACGTGCGCCCGATCACGAATCGGCCAGTGTCCCCACTCGCGCGCAGCGGCTGCGCCCGATTTTACGGCGGCAGCGACATCATCTGCGCCTCCGATGCGCACCTGAGCAATCGTCTTTCCGTATCGAGGATTCACGACGTCAAGCTCAGTCTTGCTTGAGAGTGGATCGCGCCAAGCGCCACCGATCCAGTGGCGAGCAGTCGCATAGGCGGTGAAGTCGTTACTTGTCGCAGAAAATGGACCAATGGCAGGCGTTGATGAAACTACGGTCATGGCACAAACTCCTGGCGCTCGACAGCCGTCGGCATGGTGAAGGTATTTCGAATCGCCTGGCTACGCGTGGTGTCGCCGAAGCAGGGGCGGTGGACGTAGCAACCGTGTCCTTCGAGTGGCGTGAGCCTGCCGTTTTCCCATAGGACAGTTCCACGACTGAGGGTGATCGCTGCTGCGCCGGTGACGCGCATGCCCTCAAAGATGCTGAAGTCATTGCGCGAATGATGCGATCTCGCGCTGAGCGTGCGTGTGGCATCCGGATCCCATACGACGATATCTGCATCGGAGCCGACAGCGATCGTTCCCTTCTTGGGATGCACGTTAAAGATGCGTGCAGCGTTGGTACTTGTTGCGGCCACAAATTCGCTGGGCGTCAGGCGTCCGCTACCAACGCCGTGGTGCCAAAGCACACTCATGCGTTCTTCGAGACCACCGGTTCCGTTGGGAATTTTGCGGAAATCGGTAGCACCCATCGCCTTCTGATCCGTGCGGAACGTGCAGTGGTCGGTACCGATCACCTCGATCGTTCCACCTTGCAGGCCACCCCAGAGGGCAGTTTGGTGCTCGGGCGCGCGGAATGGCGGGCTCATCACATGATGCGCCGCGCGACGCCAATCAGTGTCGCGGTACACGGAGTCGTCGATGACAAGATGCTGAACCAGCGATTCGCCGAACACGCGTTGTCCCGCGAGCTTGGCCCGCGCGATTGCTTCCATCGCTGGGCGACAACTCGTATGCACGATGTAGAGCGGAACACCAACAATCCCCGCGATTTGGCAAGCGCGGTTCGCGGCCTCTCCCTCGACCTCGGGTGGCCGCGAGAGCGGATGGCCTTCAGGACCCACGATGCCACGCGCAACGATCTCTTGCTGCATACGAAAGACAAGATCCCCGTTTTCTGCATGCACCATGCAGATCGCGCCAACATCACGCGCCCGGGTGAAGCTCTCGATGAGCGTCGCGTCATCGACCATAATCGCATTTTTGTACGCCATGAAGTGCTTGAAGCTATTCACTCCATGCTCGCGCGCGAGGATAGTCATCTCTTCGGCAACTTCTGGCGACCACCATGTGATGGCCATGTGGAAAGAGTAGTCAGTGGTAGCTTTTCTCGCGCGCTCACGCCATATCGCGTAGGTTTCAAGCAGCGACTGCCCGGGTGCCGGAATCGCAAAGTCGATGATCATCGTTGTTCCACCCGCGGCTGCGCAGGCGGTACCCGAGAGAAAATCATCAACGCTTACCGTGCCCATAAATGGCAGTTCCATGTGGACGTGCGGATCGATACCACCGGGCATGACGTATGCGCCACCCGCATCGATTGTCCGTGCACCTACGGGAGCTTGCAGCGACTCAGCAACCGCAATCACTTTCTCACCCGCAATGAGCACGTCGGCGCGCACGGTGTTGTCTGCGGTGACGACTGTTCCGCCTCGAATGAGCGTCGTCTCATTGAGACGTTTGCCCGTGCGATCAATCTTTGTGTCGCTCATAGTTCGTCTCGCTTCTGACGGCTAGGTGCCATTGCTTCGCAGGTGCGCGATGCTGCGTGTAGATGCGTGCACTCGATGTCAGAGCCGCGTGATTTCAGGATACGCCTCAGGTCGCCGATCACGATAAAACTGCCACACACTGCGCACTTGATCGATCATGCCCAGATCAAGGTCTGAGACGAGCAGTTCGTCATTGTCCTCGCTCGCCTGCGCAACGGTTTCTCCGCGTGGGTTCACGAAGTAGCTCGTGCCATAAAATTTCCCGATGTTCCACGGTGCCTCAGTACCAACGCGATTGATGCAACCCATGTAGTAACCGTTGGCCACAGCGTGTGCGGGCTGTTCGATCTTCCACAAATACTGCGACAATCCCGCGACCGTTGCTGATGGATTGAACACGATCTGCGCGCCGTTGAGCCCGAGGCATCGTGCGCCTTCAGGGAAGTGTCGGTCGTAACAGATGTATACGCCGATGGTCGCGTAGCGCGTCTTGAAGACGGGGTAGCCACCATTTCCCGGCTTGAAGAAAAACTTTTCAAAGAAGCCGGGCTGAACTTGGGGGATGTGCTGTTTGCGGTATTTGCCGAGGTAGGTTCCGTCGGCGTCGTACACAGCAGCAGTGTTGTAAAAGACACCGCTCATTTCACGCTCGTACACGGGCACAACGACGGCCATCGCATACTTCTTCGCGAGGCCTGCGATGAGATCGGTCGTGGGCCCCGGCACCGATTCAGCCGCTTCGTACCAACGAGGATCTTGCCCAGGGCAGAAGTAGGGCCCATTGAAGATCTCCTGTAGGCAAAGGATTTGAACTCCCTTCTTGCCAGCGTCCTCGATAAGCGCAACATGCTTGTCGACCATCGCTTTTTGGATTTCGCGTACCGGTCGCGATTCATCGTTGATCGGATTGCTGCACTGGATGAGCCCGCAGCGGACGGTTTTGCGTTCTTGGTTCATTCGTTTACCGTTCGTAGATTCAGCACTCGTTGTTCCCTGTTAGTGCGCGCCTTTTTTGGGCCGCAACGTCGCGCCGCGGGCGGCAAAATCATTCCAACTTGCGCGCGTGTGCTCGTTGGCAACCTCGACCATTTCGATACATCCAGCGACCGGGCACACAATCTGGCAGAGGTTACAGCCGACACATTCCGACTCATCCACGTGCGGCACGCGGGTTTCCTCTTGCGGATGAATGCACTGATGTGCGCCGTCATGGCACGCTGCCACGCATAGCTGGCAACCGATGCATTTGTCTGCATCGATCTTCGCAACCGTTTCATAGTTCAGGTCAAGGTCGCCCCACTCGCTGAATGCGGGGATCGCCTTGCCAACCATCTGATCGATCGTGGAGAAGCCATGCGTGCGCATGTAGTCCTCGAGGCCGTCGACCATGTCTTCGACGACACCGTAGCCGCGCAGCATGACTTCGGTACAGATCTGCACGGTGCTTGAGCCGAGCAGGATGAACTCAACGGCGTCTCTCCAGTTTGAGATTCCGCCGATGCCGCTGATCGGAAGGCCAAACTCCTTGGTTCGTGCGAGTTCCGCAACCATGTGGAGCGCGATGGGTTTGACCGCGGATCCGCAGTAACCGCCGTTCGTGCTCAGGCTGCCGACGCGCGGAATTGGTACGAGTCGATCGATATCGACGGCAACGATGCTCTTGATGGTGTTGATGAGCGAGACACCGTGTGCGCCGCCGCGCTTTGCCGCCATGCCATGCGGAATGATGTCACCAACGTTCGGCGTCAACTTCACGAGTACAGGAACGGTGCTGTATTTCACGGCCCATGCAGTAATACGCTCGTTTACCATCGGTTCTTGTCCGACCGCGCTTCCCATTCCGCGCTCGCACATGCCGTGCGGACAGCCGAAGTTCAGTTCGAGTCCATCGGCGCCCGCATCAATTGACTTCGAAATAATTTCGCGCCACTCCGCCTCGGTTTCGACCATGAGCGAGACGATGATCGGATTTCTCGGAAAAAGGCGCTTGGTCTCAGCGATTTCTCGAAGGTTCACTTCGAGCGGACGGTCGGTGATGAGTTCGATGTTTGAGAAGCCTGCGCCTTGAACGCCGCGGATCGTGTGCCCAGCGAAACGGCTCGACACATTCTGAATCGGGACGCCGAGCGTCTTCCAGACCGCTCCGCCCCAGCCGGCCTCGAAGGCACGTTGGATCTGCAGCCCGCTGTTGGCCGGGGGTGCACTTGCGAGCCAGAACGGGTTTGGCGAGCGGATACCTCCGGTGTTCGTCTCAAGGCTTGGAGCGGCAACGGACGCGTGTGATGTTTGCGGTTTACGCATCGTGGTGTGCTCCGCTGAATGCAGCGTGGATCGCGTGCGCGGCGCGCTTTCCTTCTGCGGCTGCATTGACGACTTCCTTGCCGCCATTTGTGCAGTCTCCACCTGCGTACCAACCGGGGCGGCCGGTGAAGCCGTGCTCATTGACCCGAATGCAGCCATGATCGAATGTCACGCCGTCGAGCCCCGCGAACTGTCCGCCGAGCTTTGACTGCCCAATCGCAAGCAAGACAAGATCTGCCTCGAGCACAAAGTCAGAGCCAGCAATTGGGCGTTTGCTGTCATCGAGGCGCACGCAGTGCACATGCTGCACACGCGCATCGCCACGGAAAGTTGTGGCAACAGAACGCCATTCGACGTTGATTCCCTCGGTCATTGCAGCGTCGAGTTCGTGTGCGTAGCCACTCATCGCGTCGCGTTGTCCGCGGTAGAGCATCGTGACATTCGCGACACCGAGGCCGCGTACTTCGCGCACCACGTCGAGGGCTGTATTGCCGCCGCCTACGACGATTGCACGTGAAACACGGGAGAAATCTGCCTTCCCAAGCTTCATCGACTCAATCCAGGCAACGGCACCGTGGACGCCATGGAGTGTTTCGCCGGGAATTCCAAGCGCACTATCCGCTCCGAGTCCAACACCGATGAACACTGCATCGAAATCGCGCTCAAGCTCCGCAAGCGAGATGTGCTCGCCCACGACGACGCCAGTTCGCAGTTCGATGCCGCCGATCGAGAGCACCCACTCGACCTCGGTGAGTGCCCGGTCTGCTTTCATCTTGTAGGGCGCGACGCCAGTCGCATTGAGTCCGCCAACGGTTGTCCGCTTCTCGAAGATCGTACAAGCATGGCCAAATCGTCTCAGTTCATGTACCGCTGCAAGGCTCGCCGGCCCCGAGCCAATCAGCGCGACGCGTTTCCCTGTTTCTGCGCCAGCTTCAAAAAACTGCCAGCCCTGCTCGAACGCGATATCTGTGGCGTAACGCTGCAACTTTCCGATCGCGATCGGCGGCTGCTTCAAATCGTTGTAGACGCACGCGCCAGCGCACAGCACTTCAACCGGGCAGACGCGCGCGCAACTCATGCCCAGGATATTTGCCTCGAAAATCGTCCTCGCCGAACCCCGCACATTGTCAGTTGAAATCTTTCGGATGAACTGGGGGATATCGATCGCGGTCGGGCACGCTTTGATGCACGGTGCGTCGTGACAAAAAAGACAGCGGTTTGCTTCGGCGACGGCAGCATCGCGGAGAAGCGGGAGTTTGAAGTCCTCAAAGACAGACTCTGAACGTTCGATAGAAAGCTGTGGAGTCATATGAATTCGTCCCAGATGCGCGAGGCGCAGAACCAACAGTATCGGCCAGACTGGGCCGATTTCAACGGTTCAATCTGAGGTTTCTCGTTGAGCGGTTTGGTCGATTCCCTTGAAGGTTTCGCGAAGGTCCTACCAAGGGCTTCGTGGCGTGCAATCGCAGGCATAGCTGCCGAGAGCCCTGTCGTGCCATTTGGATCGCTCCGGGTGACGGACGCTCAAGGTTCATTCGTCTAGGAAGTACCTCTAGGCGTGCGGTTGAGAATGGTCCACGCACAAAGTGGTTGTTCAAGTTGCTGAGTCAATCACGCGGTGAGCCGCCGCGAGACATGACGTTGCGACGTTTGAGCAAATGTCGTAGTGCAATCCCATTGCACGATCGCTTACATGATGGCAGCTGAAACCAACGAGATCGGCGAGCGTGATCCGTGCAAGCCGATCACAAGTACAGAGATCGGATCCCATTCATGGCGATCGGACAATCGCGCTACCGAGATCAGACGATAAACCGTGTCACCTCACCATTGAGCTCGTCGACCGCGCCGCGTAGGTTCGTCGTCGCGACGTTGAACTCGTTGAGTGACGCAGCGGTTCGCGATGCACCATCCGAAAGCCGCGCCATCGCTTCGCGAATTTGCTCGGCTCCCTGCGACTGCGCGCACATGCCCTCCGTCACCTGCTCGAAGCGGCCAGAGATCCCCTGCACAGCGGAAATGATCTCGCCAAGCTTCGCGGAGATGTCGCCAATCCTCACAACTCCTCCTTGAACCTGCGTATCGAACGCCTGCATCTCGTTCACGCCTGCATGCACGCTGTGCTGCATGTCCTTCACCATCTGCTCGATATCAAGGGCGGCCACTGCAGTTTGGTCAGCAAGCCGGGAGATTTCACTCGCGACAACGCGGAAGCCGAGTCCGTACTTCCCGGCGCGTTCCGCCTCAAGGGCCGCGTTCAGTGAGAGCAGATTCGTTTGATTCGCGACCTTGGTCATCGTTCCGACGACGCGGTTGATGGTTGTGGCGCGCTCACTGATCGTCGCGAGTTTTGCGCTGAAAGACGTCGTGCTCCGCGCAAGTTCTTGCATCGTCGCATCCATGCCTGCGAGGTCTTGCCTTCCTTCTTCCGCGCGCGCTCCGGTACGCGAAGCCATCTCATTGACTTCGCTCATCGTCCGGGCGAGTTCTTGGCTCGTCCCTGTGATCTGACGCACCGCAGCGGCGGCATCGCTGGTGGTTGCACCGAACTCGGTAACGACCTGGCGTTGCCCGCCACTCGTCGACTGCATGGCCGTCGCGGTTGCAAACAGTACGGACGAGGAACTCTGAATACGGCCGATGAGCCCGCGGAGATCGTCGCTCATCGTTTGGATCGCATCAAGAAGCGCGCCAGTTTCGTCTTGAGCAGTTACTCCGACGTCCGTGCGGAGATCACCATCCGCCACTTGGCGCGCGACGCGTACAGCAGTGGCGATCGGCTTCGAGATCGATCGGGCAACGAGTAATGCCGTGAGCGTCACGCCGACGATCGTCGCCACGGAGAGTCCAATGATCGCGTTGCGCTGGAAGCGCACCAACGCGAACGCTTCGCTTGCATCCTGTTTGACCGCCATCCCCCAGCGGAGGCTTGGCAGATAGCACCACGCAGCCGCGACGTCGATACCGCGGATGTCGGGCACGACGCCATATCCGCGGTCACCGCTCGCCGAGCGAACTGCCGCCGAGGTTTGTCCCGAGCCCAATTCAAACTGCAGCTGAAACGCGGCATCCGAAGCACTTCGGAGCGGCTTCGTGATTAGAAACTTATTCCCGCGCCGCTCGCCGGCCACGATGTCTCCCGTCTCGCCGAGTCCGCTGAGGTCTGAAAGTATGCGCCAAATCCGTTGAGGACCAAGTCCGGCTGCGAGTACGCCGATGACGCGACCGTCGCTGATGATGGGACTTGTGACAAACGCGAGCGGTTCAGCCGACGCGCCGAAGAGTTCAAAGCCGCCTAGATCCGATTGGAGCAATGTGCGCGCACGATCAAATCCTGCCGACAACTCGGTATCACGGAAGCGTTCGTCGTCGAGGGACTCGCCCACCTCAACTGATCCATCGAGCGCGTAAAGGACACGCCCCGAAAGGTCGATCATGAGCAACTGCGAGAATTCGTAGACACTCGCGGCGTTCACGAGGGTTGATTCGAGTTTGGTTCGCAGCGCGGCCGATTCGGTCGTAGAGACTCCGGTCGAAGGTGCCGAAGCGGTGCCAGCTGATGCTGCTCTGAGCTGAGCCATCGCCGCGATAATGTCTTTGCTGTGCGCGAGCGTTGTGCCGTCGTCAACGCGCTGAAGGGTGTAGACCTCAATCTCATCAGCTTTGGCTGCAGCGATCTGAACCAGTCGCGTCCGCACGGAATTTTCAAGCGCGTGTACCGCGATGCGCGCTGTGACAGTTGTCAAGAGCGCGCAAGGCACAAGCGAAATTGCAAGAAACCAAATCGTGAGTCGACTGGCGATCGAACGGCGTCGGTGCGAAGCGGTTGATCCGGAGGTGCGGCTCGCATCATTGGTACCGTTCTTCGTTGCGCGTGCTGCGCTGTGATCGTTCCGAATCATCGTGATACCGATCCTTCCTGGAGCGCAGTTGGAGAAACTCCAGTAGGAGCCGCCCATTTTCCACCCCATCGGCGGTGGAGATCTTCGACGAATCTCTCCCATGATTCGCGGGAGCGTGAGCTAGGGAATGGCACCGGTCGCACCGCGATCCCGCTCGACCAGACGACGTCAAACTGCCCGTCCGCGCGGATCCTTCCGATCGCGACCGGCAGCCATGTATGTTGTGTCTCACGATCAACGGCGATGATGCCGGAAGGCGCGTTCAAACTCTGATGACGAATCGCGTAGCGCACTTGGCGCACGTCGGTGCTATCCGCCTCACCAACCGCTTGCGCCCAGAGCCGCACGCTGTTGTATGCGGCCTCCATCACTCCCGAGACTGGGCGGTCCATGCCAAACCGCGCCTTAAAGTTGCGGACAAACTTCACGTTCTCGGGGCGATCGAGGCTCTGAAAATAGTTCCAAGCGGCGTAGTTTCCAACCATGTCCTCACGGGCAACCGTTCGGAGTTCGTTTTCACCGAGTGCGAACGTGAGGACCGGCGTCTTATCAGGGCGGATCCCTGCTTCGCGCAACTGCTTGGCGAAAGCGATTGCTGAATCGCCGACCACCGAACTCAGCACGACATCGGGCTTCGCGTCGACGATTGCGCGTACGGCAGCGCTGACATCGGTGCTTCCAAACGGGATGTACATCTCTCCCGCGCGCTCGGCACCAAGCCCGACGAGCTGGTCGCTGATGATCGCGTTGACACAGTGCGGCCAGATGTAGTCCGATCCAACGAGAAAATATCGGCGCGCGCCGAGTTTCTCATGGCACCATTGCACAGCGGGAGTGATCTGTTGATTTGGTGCAGCACCGGTGTAAACAATGTTGTTTGACTGCTCAAGCCCCTCATACGCCATCGGGTAGACCAGGAGGTGGTCGTTCGATTCGAAGACTGGAAGCACGCTCTTACGACTCGCGCTTGTCCAGCATCCGAAGACGACGCAGACCTTGTCATCACGGATGAGTTTCTCTGCTTGCGTGGCAAATGTTGGCCAGTCCGACGCGCCGTCCGCGATCACCCATTGAATCTCGCGACCGAGCAGTCCGCCCGCGGCGTTGATCTCTTCGAGCGCGAGAATTTCCGCCTCGATCATTGAGTTCTCACTCACCGCCATCGCGCCAGTTTGTGAGTGCAGGATGCCGACCACGATTGGGCTACGGTCGATGAAGAGTCGATCGAGTCCAAGCCAAAGGCCCACGGCGACCACAACAAGTGCGACGATGACGAACATCATCGTGACTGCGCTGCGCAGACGTCCGCGTGTTGCGAGTTGTGGCATGACGAGAGATGTGGTGGAAGCGGACTGGTTGCGATCCATCATGAGGTCCCTTTGGAACTACCACTACGGTCACTCAGGTAGAGCTCTACGGTGGCGAGGCTTCAGAAACGACTCCGCAGAAGCTGCGGGAAGCTGGCCAATTCCCGGCTTCGTCGCATGGCTTCACACGAGGCGAATGTCGGCATCGTGACTTGCACCGCACGCTATCAGGTTCCCGCCCGACCGATCTCAGGCGAGCGACTTGCGCGCATCATGCGCGGCGTCCGGGACATCCCACAAGTCCTCAGAGGCCGATGCGCCGTATTTCTCACAGCAGATCGATGACCGACTGATGAGCTTTCGAACCTCAGGTGCCGGACACGCGTTTGGTGTTTCGCGCGACTCCATCGAGTCGGACGAAATGGAGGAGCATGCGTGGGTCTGGTGTCGCCGGCTGGCCTCCGCGAGCGAACGTTCGCGCTTCATCGGGTCGACCGGGTAGATAGGCTCATCGAGCAACGCGTCCGCCGCCCACAGCAATTGATCGAGGGCTCGCGCAGTGCAATGGGTGGTCTTTCTCGAAAGGTGCCATGGTCAGATCTGCGAAAATGACGAACGCCCCGGCGGAAACCGAGGCGTTCGCGACAATTTTCGCGTTGTGATACGAAACGCGATCAGCGACGACGACGGGCTGCGAGGCCCGCGAGGCCGAGGAGTGCGATGGCGCCTGGAGCCGGGACAGCGGTGCCGTTGACAAAGATGTTGTCGATGCGGTTGGTACCGCCGGTCGCCCCGGTCGAGGTAACCACGAAGCGGAAGAAGAGGGTCGCCTGGTCTCCGGCGCCCGCGATGCTGTTGATGGTCGTGGTGAACGCAGCCTGCACGCCATTCGGGACCGACCAGGCGAGCGTGCCGGAGCCGGCGAGTCCGGCCTGGATGACGGTGTAGCTAGAAAGGATGCTCGAGAAGTTCGAGCCGTCAGTGCTCATCTGCACGGAAAAGACCGACGGGCCGGTGCTTGAGCGGGTCTGGTCCCACGAGAGGTTGATGTCGCTGAAGCCGGTCGTCGAGACAGCGATCTGGTAGTAGTCGCCGACCGTCCAGTTGTTGCTGGAGAGCGAGTAGGTCGAGCCGTTTCCAGATGGCGAAGACCAGGTCGTCGCAGCCAAGCTGTGGGCGGCGCTAAGCGAGGTGCCAGCGGCAAGGTCACCCTGATCGGCGGCGCCGTAGGTGTAGCTTGCACCAGTGGTGGCAGCGGGAACCGCGGTGGTCATCGTCCAGCCTGCGACGAGCGACGCTGAGGCACTCACGGTCGTCGTCAAAACGGCCATCGCGGCAACGAGAGATTGCTTCTTCATCTGAAACTCCGAATGTTGTTGTGGACAGGGAACAGGACCAGTAGAGAAAGGCGCAAACAACTCGCGCGCGGAGAGGGACATCCGCGGACTCTAAATTAACGCCGGATGACTCGAACTCCAAAGCGAATTCGCCGACTTTTCACGAGGCTCACGAAATCCAGCGCTGCCGTGCAAAGGAACCGTGGGAGAATCCCGGGGAGAAGTCATCGTTCTGGTGCAGTTGTCGCAGTATTTATTAGTCGACTTGCACTTCTGTCATGGGGAACGTCTGACAAGCGAGGTGCATTCACCTTCTTCAGCGACCCGCATCCCCGCAGCATGAACGACTGTGCGCGCTTGGCTGTTTGGGTCCAGTGCCGGATTTGAATGGTTCAAGTGGATGAATCGAACCTTCGCGCGCTGCTCAGCGGGAAGTGAGCGCAGCCGATCGATTGTGTGGGTCATCAAGGGGTGCGGGAAGCCGGTCATATCGCGGCCGGGAAGTTCGCCGTTGGCGAAGAACGTGCCATCGATGTAGGCGATGTCGATTGTCGAAAGAACATCCTCCAGTCGGGTTCCAAGCGCGTCCCACTCTTCCCAAGAATCGATGTCAGGAAGCCACAAGACCGCGCGCTGCGGCCCATCGATGCGGAAGGCGACGACCTCGCTGAATTCTTGGCGATGCGGAACGAGAATCGGCGTCACCGAGAGATCGTCCGCGAGGCGCACCGGCTCGCCGTGCACAAGTGGTTCGAGCTTGATGTTCTCAAATGCGACGAGTTGGCTCCATGGTCCGTTCCGACGAAGAAACTCCGACATGCGTGCCATCGCGAAGACGGGAATCGACTTCGCACCGATCGACTCATGCCCGAGAAATAGGAGACCGGTGTAGTGACCCATGTGCGCGTGCGTGAGGAAGATGCCGTCCACGACCGGACGCGCGCTGCCGCGCGATGCACGGAAGAGTTCGAGTGATTGACGGCGAAAATCGGGTGTTGCGTCGATCATCCAGCGCTTGCCTGAGCGTGGATCGATGATTCCAAGCGATACCACGTGGCGTACGCGTGACGCGTCG
>CAMDMA010000034.1 GCA_945902075.1 Candidatus Kuenenia stuttgartensis
CTGCTGCGCGTCGCAGCGAGCGTCGAGTCAGCGTCGAGTCATCCGATCGCGAAAGCTGTGATTGAGGCGGCTCGTGTGCGTGGTATCGATGTGCCGCTTGCGCAGGACTCCGTCGCAGTGCAAGGGAAGGGTGTCGAAGCAACGGTTGATGGTGTGCGTGCAGGTGTTGGACGGACGAGCCTCTTCATAGGAAATGCATCACTTGCGTTGGATGTAGCGTCGGAATCGATTGCACGCGCGATCGAGGCGAAAGCAATGACAGCGATGACCGTCGTACATGGCGCGCGTGTACTCGGCGCGATTGGTGTGAGCGATCGGCCCCGCGCCGAGGCGAGACGAGCGATCGATGCTCTCCGCGGGCTCGGTTGTGAGGTCGTGATGCTGACCGGTGACAACAAAGCCACTGCGCAACGGATTGCTGAAGAGGTTGGCATCACGAGTGTCGAAGCCGGGCTGATGCCAGAGGACAAGATTGCCCGCATTCGCACGCTGGTGACGGAGCGCGGCGCAGCGGGCATGGTTGGCGATGGCGTGAATGACGCGCCTGCACTCGCTGCCGCGACGGTTGGAATTGCGATGGGTCACGGTGGAACCGACGTCGCGCTTGAGGCCGCGGATGTCGTGCTCATGTCGGACGATCTCACGCGACTTCCGTTTGCGATTGAACTCGGTCGAGCAACGCGCACCATGATTCGGCAGAACGTCCTATTTTCGATGGCGGTCGTCGTCAGCCTGATTCCGCTCACCCTCTTTGGGATCGTCCCACTCTCGCTTGCTGTTGTTTGCCACGAGGGCAGCACAGTCCTCGTGGCTCTGCATGGCCTCCGGCTCCTTTCACGTCGCGACCGATACGCGGGAGAAGCGCTTTAGCCAAATACGCCGTCGAGCCATCGCGCGATGTTGAGCATCGGCCACGCGAGTCGCCAATGTTGTGCGGCTTGTGTGCGAACGAGCCCTCGTGCCGCAGGCGAAAATATCTCGCGCGAAACCGGTCCGTCCATCCAGCCCGCTTGTCCGGCGATCCACTTCTCAAAAGGCAGGGGAAAGCTCGCCTTTGGTCGAGCGACGATCTCAGGTGAGAGTACGTCAGCAAACGCTTGACGTAGCACGCGCTTCGTGACCAGCGTGCCTGTCGCAGTTGCGATACCACCCTCTGATCCGCTGCCAAAAAGGTGTGATGTTCCAACGCGCTGCGCGGCGTGCAGCACAGCGATATCAGCGAAGGGCACACGACCCTCAACCGAACCGCGCATCAGCGAGATATTCAGGCGTTCGAGCAGGTTGGTGAGATTCACCTTTCGCTGCACTGTGAGATGCGAGCCGAGTACGGCGAGGTCACCGGCTTCGGTGTATTCACGCGTGAGAAGCGCGCCGATTGGATCGTCATTGCCTTCGCGCAACGGTGCCGACACGTTGTCTGCAAAAAACTCATGGACGAGTGTGCGCGGCGACCAACCAAAGGCGGTGCGATAGAAACTTGCTGCAGTTTCTGGTGTGTGCTCGATACCGGCGTCCATCCACGCGATTGTTGCGTCGAGCGGCGCGCCATAGCCTCCGAAGAGTTCATCGGCACCCTCGCCAGAAAGTGCTGCCTTTGCGTGTGGCGCGATTCGCGTACCAAGCATCGCGATCGCAATCTCATTTGGCGTCGACAAAGGCATGCAACTTGCGCCCACAAGTTCGTCCCACATCGCGCTGAAACCATCTTGATCGAGTAAGACCTCGTGGTGCTCGGAGCCGAGCAACTTCGCCACGCGGCGCGCGGTGAAGAGATCAGAGCCCGGTTGCGCTGTGTCAGTGGCCGCACCAGCGGCAAAGGTGAGAAGCGATTTCGACCTGGTTCGTGCGATCGATGCGATCACGGTGCTATCAATCCCGCCAGATAGCAGCGTGCAGATGGGTGCATCAGCGACGAGATGCGCGTCGATGGATTCGGTGACTGCGGAACGCACAATCCATGCGGCCTCACGGTCGTCGCATGGCAGAGCGTGTGCAAGTTGCGCAGAAAAGTTGGTCACAGTTTCTGCAAGCTCATCACTCGCAAGGTTGAACTCATGTACCGCGCCAGGCTCGACCATCCGCAATCCGTGAAACAGCGTGCGTGCGCCGAATGAGCGTCGCGGCAACTCAAGATACGACGCCACGCTCGCCCAGTCGGGCTCAATGCGAAAGCCCGGATGCGCGAGGATTGCGGACGGCTCGCTTGCGAATGCAATTTCCGTGCGGCTACCGATATTCATCCGAGCATGAAAGAGTGGCACGATGCCAAAGCTGTCGCGCGCAAGTAAGAGTTGTTCAGTCTGCGGAAACCATGCGGCAATGGCGAACATCCCGCGCAGCGACGCGAGTCCGCCGCGGCCGCGCTTCGCGAGGAGATACGCAAGCGTCTCGGTGTCGGAGCGTGTGCGAAAGACACAGCCATCGCGCTCGAGCTCGCGACGAAGTTCAAGGTGGTTGTAGATTTCACCATTCCAAGCAAGGACGACGCGCGGTATTCCCGGTTGGGCGAGATGAAAGGGTTGTAATCCGCCGACAGCATCGAGAAGTGTGAGTCGTCTATGCGCGAGCGCAATATGGCCCTCATGCGCAAGTCCCACGGCGTCGGGACCTCGGTGTGCGAGTAAATCGCGCATTGCCGACATCGCTGCCGAATCAAGCGAGAGTCGTTCGCCCCGCGATGTTGCTGCACCGAGAATTCCACACATCGACGTTCTCCAGCGGGATCGTTCGTTGGCGCAAGTCGCGCCGTACGACCACCTATCGGCAGGCTGGCGTGCGATGTGCAGTTTGCACCTCTGCGAATTGTGGCTTCTCAGGTATTGAAAGCCATTTGAGCCTTGCGCGGCCACTCTGTCGAGGTGACGATGCACGGATGCACCTCAATTCTGCGGTTCTTTCCCCATCAATCGTCACTTGCGCGCTACTCGTTTGCGCGAATGTTGCGTCGGTTGCAATAGCCGATGTACGTCTCGACCCTGTATTCCGCGATCACGCGGTCTTGCAACGTGGGCGCGAGGTGGCGGTGCGCGGGCGCGCGATGCCGGGCGAGAAAGTTTCGGTGTCATTTGGCGTGATGAAGGCCGAGGGCGTGGCGGGCGCGGATGGCCGCTTTCTCGTCCTCCTTCCGGCGATGGAGGCCGCCCTTGAACCACGCGAGCTCATCGTCTCGACTGCCAGCGGCGAGGCGCGGGTCGGGGACGTGTTGGTTGGCGAGGTCTGGATCTGCTCCGGCCAGTCCAACATGGAGTGGAGTGTCGATGCGTCCGACGACGCCCCGCGCGCCCGGCAGATGGCTTCAAAGCTTCCAATTCGTTCGTTTAAGGCACCGCACGTCACCGCCAATCGTCCGAGCGAAACCGTTGCGGGTGAATGGCGTGTTGCAACGCCAGAAACTGTTGGTTCGTTCACAGCAATTGGTTGGTGGTTCGGCGTGGATCTCGCACGCGCATTCGACCTGAGAGTTCCGATTGGCCTCGTCGACATTTCGTGGGGCGGTACGCGCATTGAGCCGTGGATTCCGCTTGATGTCATGGCGAAGTCAGATTTCAAGTCGACGGCCGACGAACTCTCCGCGCAAATTGCGGCGTTCGAAGCGACGGCGCCAGACGCTCGCGAACTCGCGGCTGCACAAGAACTCGTGCGTTACAACGCGGCGCGCATGGAATACTGGAAAAAAGCATTTGCCGGCGAGATCGGAGCGAAGGAAAATTGGTCGATGCCCGCTCCCGAAAGCGGCTTTCCGGCTGGTTGGGGGAAGGCAATCTTGCCAGCGTTTTTCCCAGCGGTGGACCGATCGATCGAGCGCTTCGATGGTTTCGTCTGGTTTACGCGCGAGTTCGAAGTACCGACGGCAATGGCGTCGAAAGCGTGCACCATTTGGCTCCCTCCGATTGATGATTGCGATCGTGTGTCTATTGACGGCGTCGAAATCGGCTCCACGATCGGCGATTGGAATACGCCGCGTGGATACGAGATTCCTCTCGGGCTCACCAGCGGTACTCATCGCATCACGATTGCGGTGCTCGATATGCAGGGCGAGGGCGGCATTGCGCCTGGCGCGATGCGTCTCGGGCTCGCAGGATCGAACGAAGAAATCTCCCTCGCGGGTGAATGGTTGTGGCGAAAAGGTGGGGGCGTGCCGCGCCTTCCCGTACCTTCACGTCGCGATGTGACGAAGGCGCCGGGTACTGAGCCGCACGAACCAGCGGCGATTTACAACGCGATGATGGCTCCATGCATCGCGTATCCCGCGCGCGGCGTGCTTTGGTATCAGGGCGAATCGAACGCCGGTGAGCCAGTGAAATACGCGAAACTGTTGCCGCTTCTCATCCAGAGTTGGCGCGAAAAGTCGGACAATCCTGAACTCGCATGGGGTGTGGTGCAGCTCGCGGGATTCATGCCCTTTATCGAGAGCGAACCAGCGCAGGGTGCTTGGGCGTTGCTCCGACAGGCGCAACTTGACGGCGTCAAGGCTGCTGGAAATGCGGGCCTCGCGAGCGCGATTGATCTTGGCGATGCCGCGGACATTCATCCGAGACGCAAGCGTGAGGTTGCCGATCGCCTCGCTGCATGGGCTCGTAACACCGTCTACGGTGAGAAGTCGGTCGCGTGGGAAGGGCCGGAACTTGCAGCAGCATCCCGCGAGAATGGGTCGATGGTTCGGCTTCGCTTGACGCACGCCGACGGCCTGCGAGCGACGAGTGGCGAACCAGGAGGTTTCGCGCTCGCCGGTGCAGACGGAAAGTTTGTTTGGGCGAAGGCGACGATTATGGATAGCGGACGCGATGGCATCGTGCTGACCGCACCCGGGATTGCCGAGCCAGTTGAGGTGGTCTACGCGTGGCAGAACAATCCGGAGCGCGCAAACATCGTGAATGGTGCGGGGATTCCGATGCTTCCAATTCGCATGAAACTACAACCGTGATCGATGCTGTTCGGCGCGACCATCTTCCTTGTGGCTTCAACGCTGGTCGCGCCGCCCGTTACGAAAGGCGCTGCCGATAGCGCGGACATTGTGCTGCCATCTGCAGTGCGTCCGTTGCTCGAGGCACATTGCGTTGATTGCCATGATGGACCGCGAGGGAAGGGTGGACTTGATCTTGCGCCCGTCCTTCGAACGAATCGAATCGCGGAGGCACCTCTCCGGGCGCTGCGAAAGCGGCTTTCAAAACGTGATATGCCGCCTGCGGACGAAGCTGTTCGGCCGACGCTCACGGAGTACTCAGCGGCTGTCGCAGATATTGATGCGTTGATCGCGCCGACAGCACGCGAAGTTCCCAACGTGCGTCGATTGAATCGTGCGCAATATGTTGGTGCGATCGACGCCGTACTCCAAGTCGCTGCTGTTGTTGAGATTGCGCGCGGCCTTTTGCCTCCTGACGAGATCGGTGAGGGGTTTGACACGACGGGCGATACCCTCGCGCTTCCAGCACTTTTGATCGAGAAATACTTTGATGTCGCCGAAGCAGTGGCAGCAGCCTGCGTGCCGGACGACAAGCCGCTGCGGACGGTTGTGGCCGCGGAAAAGTTCGATCGGCGCGGGCAGGGTGGTTTGCGTGATGGTTTCGCGTGGCTTGCGACCAACGGCACACTCTCAGCGGAGGTGCGCATTTCACGGAGCGGGCGGCATCGCGTCTCGATTGACGTCATGGCGCAGCAGGCGGGCAACGAGCTCGCGCGCGTGGGTGTGGTCATCGATGACCGCATGCTTGCAGAGCATGTGATTGACGAGGAGGGCACCAAAGAGCCGCGCATCGCGGGCGCACCGGAACCCGTTTCTGCGCCGACGCGGATTGTGTGGGAAGGCGATCTCACGCCGGGGGTTCATAGAATCGGTGCAAGATTTCTCAACGACTTTTGGGCACCGAATGCGGAAAATCCGAAACGCCGCGATCGGAACCTCGGTGTCGGGTCCATCACTGTCGAGGGTCCGCTCGATCCAACAACGCCAACGCTGTTCGAGTCGCGCGCACGTGATGTGGCTGGTGAGGGTGTTGATATCACGCGACTACGTCGTTGCGCTGCGGTGTTCGGCGAGGAACTGTTCGGACGTCAGTTGACGAAGGATGAATCGAACGCGCTCGCTGCGACCGCGCGCGAGGCGGCGGGGCGGAAGTCGCAGTGGAGGTTGCAGCTTCGCTGGTTGATCACCGCACTCCTTGTCGATCCACGTTTTTTGCTGCGCGTAGAAGCACCTGCTGCAATCGGCGTCCAACGCACATTGACCGGTGATGAAATCGCCTCACGACTCTCTTACTTTCTCTGGTCAAGCGTGCCCGATGGAGAACTTCGCCGAGCTGCTCGAGAAGGCGAACTCTCCGACCCGCACGCTCTTGCGACCCAAGCGCGCCGCATGCTGAGCGATGCGCGTCGGACATCACTCTCGCAGCGATTCGCGGTGCAGTGGCTCGGGATTGACGCACTCGAAACGAAGTCGATCGATCCAACGCTCTTCCCAGGAGTCGATATCGCGTTGCTGACATCGATGCGACGCGAGACAGAATTGCTGTTTGACGAAATCGTGGCAGGGCGGATTCCTGTGCGCGGGCTTCTTGAGTCGCGCACCTCGCGCGTGGATGGACGATTGGCTCGGCACTATGCAATCACCGTCGATCCACCAATGTCGGATGAATTCATCAAGATCGCAGTTCCCGCCGAACGTGCGGGCGGTGTGCTTGGCCATGCCAGCGTGCTTGTTGCCACCAGTAACCCCACGCGTACCAGCCCAGTCAAGCGGGGCAAGTGGGTGCTTGACGCGCTCCTTGATCAAGCGCCGCCGCCCCCTCCTCCGGGCGTTCCGCAACTTCCAGAAACGATTGATGCGAGTGCGGGACTTTCAATTCGTGCACTCATGGAGCAGCATCGCGCCAATCCGGATTGCGCATCCTGTCATGTGCAGATGGACGCACTCGGACTTGCGTTCGAACGCATCGATGTCGATGGTCGGCCGCGTACCGTGCTTGATGGTGCACCGATCGACGATCGCACGGAACTTCCTGATGGCCGCATGCTGAATGGCATCGTGGGAGTCGAGGAGTTTCTCGCAACGAGCGGCGAGTTCGAGCGCTCGCTTGCACGTCGCTTGCTCGTGTACGCACTTGGGCGGGGGACAGCAGATGCGGACGACAAGCTGATCGATGCGCTCGCGACAGAACTTCGTGCAAGCGGGTCATTCGTCGGCCTCGTCGAGGGAATCGTGCGCTCAGAGGCATTCCGCACCCGCACTGATTTTGTGATTTCGCCACGGCCGTGATTGCGTGCGCCCACGCACGAAGTAGATTTCTACGAACGACTGTTTCACATGCGCGAACCGCTTCTCAACCGTCGAACCGTACTCCGGAGCCTCAGTGCGACAATCGCTCTGCCAATGCTTGATGCCATGCTTCCGCGTGGTCTCTGCCGCGCGCATTCGGCGGCTGCGAGTGGAGTTTCCGCGACGGGCATGTTGGGGGCCCCGACTCGCGTTGCGTATCTCTTCTTTCCAAACGGCGTCAATGTGGAAGCTTGGCGTCCCACGATCGATGCTGCGGGACGCTGGATTCCCTCCGCAACGCTCGCGCCACTCAACGACCTCCGCAGCAGTATTGCCGTCTACACCGGACTTCGTCATCGCAACGCCGAAGCAAATGGTGACGGTCCCGGCGACCACGCGCGGAGTGCAGCGTGTTTTCTGACTGGTGTCCAAGCGCGGAAGACGGCTGGCGACGATATCAAGGCGGGCCGCTCTATCGATCAAGCAATTGCCGATGAGTTTGCGCGCACCGGAGTTCGCACGCGCTTGCGTTCGCTGGAGCTAGGCAGCGAGCCCGCGATGACGGCGGGGAGTTGCGACTCTGGGTACTCGTGCGCGTACAGCGCGAACATCTCGTGGAAGTCAGAGAATCTTCCGAATGGAAAGGAGACCGATCCACGCGCGGCGTTTGAGCGCATTTTCGGGCGAAGCTCTGAATTGCCTGAGGATGCAGCATCGCGATTGCATGCGCGACGTTCGATTCTGGATGGCGCCATGCTTGAGGCGAAGCGGCTTGCGAGTCTGGTCGGGCGCGATGATCGTGCACGTCTCGACGAGTATCTCGACGGTGTTCGCGAACTTGAACGGCGCATCGACAACGATGCTGTGGCGCAACTCGACGCGGGCGATGTTCCGGAGTTCGACGGTGGTCCATACGACCTCGCGCAGCGCATCGACCTTCTCGGCGAAGTGCTCGCACTCGCATTTCGAACTGACTCGACGCGGGTCGCAACGCTCATGCTCGCAAATGAGGGCTCCAATCGTCCATACCGCGAAGTTGGCGTTTCAGCTGGTCATCACGATGTTTCACATCACGGGGGAAACCCCGAGAAACTGGCGCATTTCGCGGCGATCAACCGGTTTCATACGGAGCGCTTTGCGTCGTTCCTCCGTGCGCTCTCGAAGGCGCGTGAGAACGGGAAGCCGCTGCTTGATTCAACCATCGTGCTCTACGGAGGCGCGATCGCCGACGGCAATCGTCACAACCACGATGATCTGCCAATCCTTGTCGCAGGCGGAGGAATTCGCGGTGCCGGCCATGTGGTCGCGTGCGAGCCCGGTACGCCGCTCTGCAATTTGCACACCGGCATCGCGCAAGCCGCGGGCGCGACGCTGACAAACTTTGGCGACGCGACAGGTGCGATTCAAATCTGACTGCACGGTCGGTGATATTGCGTCATGAGGCCCCGTCGTCGACCTTCTTCATAATGAAGCAGTAGTTGAATCCACGGAGAAAGAAGTTGCCTTCCTCGGCCGCGCGACGCCAGTTGCCGAACTCAAGTTTCTTGTTGTGACGCACACAACAAATGATGTCGACCGGCGTGAAATACTTGCGCATGATCGCGAAGAGTTCAAACCCGATAGGCATAAATTCGCCACCTCCAGCACCAGGCGCGCCTTTACGTTTCCGCCAAGAATCGCTGACGTAGAGGCCCATATAGCGGCGGTTTTTCAGCACGCGATACATCTCTCGAATGACTTCCTCCATTGCGCGGTAGTACGCCTTTCCGCCGTCATCGCCACCTGAATCGAGCTTGCCGATACAGCGGGCGTCATCCGAGTAATCCACATGCGTGGAGTACGGGGGATCGAGAAAGGCGAAATCGACGCTGGAAGCCTCAAGCGGAAGTTTCCGTGAGTCGTTGCGCGTGATCTCCGGCCGCTGCGGATTGAGATCAAAGCCTACGCCCTTGCGCTTGAGATCGCGGCAGACGTCGAGTGTGGTTCCCGACCCACACATCGGATCAACGACCAAATCGCCCTCGCGGGTGTATCGAGAGAGCAGCTGCCAAATCACCCATGAGGGCGTTGCGCCGACATAATCCTTTTCTCCCTGCATCGAGCCGGCACCCACGACAGCGTCACCCTCAATCTCAAGTTGACGCGGCGCAGCATCGTGCGCGCGTTGCGCTGCTCGTTGCGCCTCGCGCATGGCAGGACTGTCGTAATGTTGGCTCGGATATTCCCAGAGCGTGGTCGGAAAGACGCGCAGCGTCGGGCGCTCATCGCGTCGTTGGGGATGCGGTCGGTCAGTCGGATCTCGGAAGGGCTTTGGCACGGAGGGAGTGTACGGCGAGCCGCGCGCGAGTCGGCGCGGTCAGCGTAATCCGAGAAGCGCGCCGAGCGCAGCCGCGATCAGCACGGTTGCAGGCACGGCCATCCGTCCGCGTGTTCGAAACAAGAGGACAACAACGAGTGCGATGAGCGGAGCCGTCCATGCACCAAAAAAGACTGGTCGACGCGCGTATCCACCCGTCGTTTCAAAGGCGAATCCGATTGCGGCACCCGCGACGAGGCCGATTGCGAGTGCGCTGAGAACATCAAGTGTGCGTCGTGCGGCGGGCCATGCGACGAGTCGTTCGAAAAAGTTGAATCCGAAAAAAGTAAAAGAAAACGCAGGGAGAAAGATCCCTGCGGTGAACGCAAGCGCGCCAGAAAGCCCCGCGCCTCGCCAGCCCACGAAGGTCCCGAAAATCACAAGTGGCGCGGGCAGCACGCTCGCAATCGCGATGCCATCAAGGCACGATTCTTGTGTCATCCATCCATTTGTGCCGGCGGCCACGGAGCCGACGTAGGGAATCGCGGTGTACGCGCCCCCAAAGGTGACGAGCCCGGCGGTCAGCCCATGGCCAAAGAGTGCGAGTGGAGTTGGCGAAGCCACAGTCGCGTGCGCAGCATGTGTCGCAAGGAGTGGGTCGGCGCGTGTGGTTGCAAGCACAAGCCCTGCGACGGATGCCGCGAGTGCGACAAGTCCGAGCCACGAGTATGAAAGGGGAGCGATGAGTCGCCACGATGCACGAAGGATCAGCGCCGATGCAGCAATCTGCATCGATGCCATCGCGCCAGCGATTGGTGCCGCTGTAAGGTCGACCGCGTCGTAGAGCGCACTTGCGACAAGCATCAAGAGAAGGCCCGGAAGCATGAAGCCGAGTCCAGCTGCGATGCCACCAAGCCGTCCACCGCGCACGGTGCCGATGTAACAGCACATTTCGTGCGCTTCCGGTCCAGGAAGCACTTGGTAGACGCCGAGCGCACGGCGAAAGCGGGCGTCATCTAGCCAGTCACGCCTCGCTACAAAATCCTCAGCGAGCGCTTGAATCTGAACGGCTGGTCCTCCAAACGCCCGCGCACCAAACGCGAGGAATGTGAAAAAGATCGTAATGAGGTTCCGCGTCGATGGCACAAAGTTAATGTAGCTGTTGAAGCGCGATCAGACTGCGAACTGTGATCTTCATGACCATGGCGCATCGTTGCTGGGTTCGCGAGGCATCGGTTTTTATCGATTCTCGCGTTTCGGCAGGATTCGAATTGAACCCGTTGGATCTCCGCGGACTCGGGCTACATTGCCGTGATGCTCCGAAGCACCATCTCGACTCCCGTCGCAGTTTTCGCGAAGAATGCGGTTCTTCCATGGACGACGGCTGCAGCGTTTTCGAGTGCCGCTGCTGCGGTCGATCTTTCCGTTTCGGCTGTCGAAATCACGCAAAGCCTTCAGACATCAACCGGCACGATCGCGCTCATTGCGAAGAACGCAACGATGGTGCGCGTCAAAGTCTCATTGAACGGGCAGGCTTCCGTGCAGCCCGGCGTCGACGCGGTGCTGCGGATCTACTCCAACGGTATCGAGATTGTCGGTTCGCCTGTTTACAGCACGAATGGTCCGATCAGCGCGCCAGTCGCGCCGAACAGCGCGAATATCAACGACACACTCAATTTCCTTTGCCTTCCGCCCCAATCAGCCGATGTGGATTTCGTCGTGACCGTCAATCCATTTCGCGCGGTTGCGGAGTCAAACCACGACAACAACACCTTCACGGTGAGCAACAAAATCTTTGCCTGTCGCAAGATGGTGGATATCGCGTACACGCCTATCAACTACACATTTGGCGCCGGGCTTCCGAGTAACGCGCTCATTGAACCTGGGGTGGGCGATGCATTTCTCCGCGGTATCTTTAAGACGGGCGACTGGAATTACCATCGTTCGCCGGTTGCGCCGCCCATTGTTTCGACGAGTATCGATACCGCGAACGCTGCGTTGCTCAACACCTTGAGTTCGCTTCGCCAGACGACGATCCCCGCAGCAGGTTTCGCACGCCCAGAATTCATTTACGGCTGGCTTCCTGGAAATCCGTTCAGTGGGAATGGTCAAGCGAGCGGCATTCCCGGCGATGCAGCGTTCGGGAACACGGAGAACATCCGATTTCAGCGCACTTTTGCCCATGAAATCGGGCACTGCTGGGGCCTCTCGCACAATACGACGTCAGTTGGAGTTGTCGCGATTGATGTCGAGCACCAGTTGCGTGATCCATTGTTGATTGCCCAGATCATGCCGGCAACGAAGAAAGACATCATGTACGCAGGTCTGAACACCGCGGACGCATGGGTTGCATCCGGGAGTTACCTCGATTGTCTCAACGATGCACGCTCAGCATGTACGGCGATTGACGGTGCGGACGGAGATGCGAGCGATGGTGCGGGCGCGAACGATGTGCCTGAGGGCGCAATTCCTGTGCTGCGCCTCAGTGGATCGCATGATCATCTGCTCCGCACGGTCGCGCTTGACCACGCGATGCCGAACGAGCTCGTTCTGCCAACCGCGGATAACCCCGCGGGCAATGTGCTCATCGAGAGCTTTGATTCCCGCGGCGCGCGGCTCGCCTCGATTCGCCTCGATACGCGCGGTTGCCGCGAATCGTGTGCCGATCCATCGCATCAGCACCGATTCACTTCGCTCTTTGTCAATCTTCCTCGTTGGATCGGCGGACGCGAGGCGGCGCAGATCGAAGTCCGTGAGATTTCCCGCGGAGTGCCGGGCAAGCGGCTTGCCAATCTTCGCCGCAGTGCCCATGCGCCCGAGATCGCGACGTTTGCGGTGACGGCTGTCGGTCCCGACGCAGCTGGCGTGGGCTCGGCGCAGTTCAATCCATCAGTCGATCGACTAGAAGGTGTAGCGCGCATTTCGTGGAGCGCGACCGACGCCGACGGCGACGCGCTCGTGGCGGATCTTCTCTACAGCCCCAATGGCGGCGACGCGTGGCTTCCCGTCACGGTGGCTGAGACAAGTGGGTTGTTCGAGTTCGATACGTGCGACCTTCCTGCGAGCCGAGGCGCGAACGGTCGATTTCGCATTCGTGTGAGTGACGGTATGAACTCTGTGGATGTTGTATCGAGCCAAGCGATGCTCTTCGGAAACAGCCAACCGCCCGATGTGCACATCATTGCGCCAAACAGCGCGACGACATACCCCGCCGGCGCAACGGTGCTGCTGCACGGTGCGGCATGGGACATTGACGATCAACTTCTCCCTGAAAACAGCATTACTTGGACCTCATCGCGGGATGGGCTTCTTGGTGGAGGTCGACTCTTCGTGCGTCGTAATCTTTCCGTTGGTGTCCACACAATTACGCTGCGAGGCACCGACTCCGGCGGGCTCTCAGCCGAGCGCGCAATCACGCTCACCATCACGGCACGCGACTACAACCGCGGTGACGTGAACGGCGATGGCATCATTGGTGCTGCTGATCTCGCGACACTTCTCTCGACATGGGGAACCAACGGTTTGGCCGATCTCAACCTCGATGGATGGATCGATTCTGCTGATCTCGCAACGATTCTCTCCAACTGGAGTTGAGGAGCTGATTGAAACGACACAAGACGTATGAGCGACACACTTGATGCCATCGTGGTTGGGCTGGGAGCGATGGGCTCAAACGCCCTTGCCGTGCTCGCTCGCCGCGGAAAGCGCGTTCTCGGCCTCGATCGGTTCGACCCTCCACATAACTTTGGTTCATCGCATGGCGGCAGTCGCGTCATCCGACTGTCGTACTTTGAGCATCCTGATTACGTTCCACTTCTGAAGCGCGCATACGACGCGTTTGATCGGCTCGCGCAAGATTCGGGCGAGACGCTGCGCATCGAGAATGGGCTGGTGATGGGCGGTGCGCCGGGCAACGCGGTCGCCGCGGGCATGCTTCGGAGCGCGCGCACGCATGATCTACCAGTGTCGGCCCTAGATGGCGCAGAACTCATGCGCCGCTATCCGCAGTTCACGGTGCCCGCGGATTGGGAAGTGGTCTTCGAGGCGCGAGGCGGCTTCGTTCGGCCTGAAGCGACCATCCGTGCTGCGCTTGCCGCAGCGGCCCGCGACGGCGCGAGGATTGAGCGCGAGACGCCGATCGCGGCATGGGGAAGCGACGGTCGCACCGCGTGGGTTGAGACGGCGAGAGGGCGCTTCGAGGCTTCTGCGCTGATCCTCGCCGCTGGTGCATGGATGCCTGCATGCACCGGTACCCGGCAATCAGGCCAAAATCCGCTGCGGCTCACCCCGACGCGCGAGACGCTCGTCTGGATCGACGACGAGGGAGACCCAGATTGGCACGCGACGCGGATGCCCGTCTGGCTCTTCGATCGCGGAAACGAGCCAGCGGTCTACGGGGTGCCAGCATTTGACCTCATGGGCGCACCGGGAGGGATGAAGGTCGGGCTTCACGGCAGCGGCGGACCGGTGCGCCCGGAGCAGATTTGCGAGCCCGTCGAGCCAGCGATTGTCCGAAAAACCGTGCAAGCGATGCAGGAGCGGCTTCGCGGGGCCGCGGGTCGCCGGGTCACCGGCGCGTGCTCTTGTCTCTACACCATGTCCAAGGACGGCCATTTTGCGGTGGGACTTCACCCGGACCACTCGAATGTCGCGATTGCAGCCGGCTTCAGCGGGCACGGCTTCAAGTTTGCGCCCGTGATCGGAGAAGCGCTTGCGGACCTCGCGATCGGAGGCGAGACGCACCTTCCGATCGGATTTCTCGCCCCCGGTCGGCTGCTCAAAAATGGCACTTTTTGAGCCAGGCGCCAAGTTTTTGCCGGCGAAGACCTTTCGTGCGCCGGTTTCCCGAAGCCATCGTGAATTACCCAGGGAACACTTGAAGGACCACTGTTGGTGGCTCTAAATAGGGAAGCATGAATGGGGGAGGCATGAATGGGGAAGCATGAATGGGGAAGCATGAACGCACGAAAAAGGGCCACTGCGAGATCGGCTTCGCAGTAGCCCCATGGGGGAAAAGATCGTGGTTGGATCGCGTCAGTTTCCCTCGCGACAACCGAAGTATAGAAACTCACTTGCGGCTGTCGAGGGTCACTTGCGTGAACAATTCAAATTGTTCGCATTTCTTGCAAACGAACGAAGTCATTTTGGAACAGGGCGGAAAAACAATAGTGTTCTGACTGATCTGCTTCGGGAGGTGCACGTTCACATCGCGGCGGAGTTTCGCGCGAATCTCTCGAAACCCGCTTCAAACCGATGCAACGGCCGTCATCGGACATTGGTCCGCCCCGCGGAATCACCTACTTCTTGTCGGCTTTGGTCGCATCCTTCGTTATCGCTGTCGCGTCGGTCGCGCCCGCGGCCCAAAGGATCCCGCCCTCGAGGTGCTGACGAAAAAGGGGTTCTTGAAAGCTCTCTTTGGTGT
The DNA here is from genome assembly GCA_945902075.1 of Candidatus Kuenenia stuttgartensis. GTDB lineage: Bacteria > Planctomycetota > Phycisphaerae > Phycisphaerales > SM1A02 > QWPT01. The sequence continues at coordinate 14,971 of CAMDMA010000034.1, forward strand.
GGCCTCCGCCGGTGTACCACGACCGTCCGCCGTCAAACTCATGAAACCACGCGATCGGATGATCGCCGTTCATGGTTGGACCTTTTACCGTGGAACCATCGAGAGTCGCGAGCACGCGAACCGCGCCGCGTGGGTTATGGTCGTAAACGTACCACTCATCGGTGCGGATCCACGATGCAGGCAACATGCGGGTCGAGCGATGGGTTCGATCTTCGACCTTCACCGTGGATTCTTGGACTGGTGGATGTGTCTTGAAGTACGCGCCCACGAGTTTGCCAAACCAAGGCCAGGTGTGCTCAGTGTCTGCAGCGGCGTGAATCCCAGCGAAACCGCCGCCTGCTCGGATAAACGTCTCGAAGGCCCGCTGTTGTCCGTCGTTGAGAATGTCCCCGGTCGTCGAAACAAAAACGATGCAGCGATAGCGGGCGAGGTTGGCGTCGGTGAACGCCGCGGCATCTTCGGTGGCGTCGAAGTCGTAACGATCACCGAGAATCTCGCGTACGCAGTTGATGCCGTCCGGAATGGACTCGTGACGGAATCCTGCGGTCTTCGAAAAGAGAAGAATGCGGTCGCGAGGTGCGGTTGGCGTGGCGGTTGGCGCCTTCGCGTCGCCCGTCGGAGCTGATTGCGCAGCAAGAAGAAGGAGCGTGCCTCCAAGAAACGCTGCGGCTCCGGCGAGGGTGCGGGCTTGGGAGTATCGCTTCCGGTGCAGGCTCATATCGCGAGCGTCGTGCCGGATGAACTGAAAGTCAAGTGCACATCGGCGATGTTGTGTCCAACTTGTCGCCGACGTACCCTTCGAGCGGATCATGTCACTTCCAAGCGTCGATGAAATCTCAAGGGACTTGCCGCGCAGCGCGGAAGCGTTGTCACCGCTTCTCGCGCGTATGGCAGAGGCTGTTCGTGCCGCGGTCGATGCGGAGTCTTGCGAGATTTGGATCTGGCGTGCGCAGGCGTCGGGTCATCGTTCGCTCCATCGAGCAGGGCTTGCGGGGCTTCCGCGCTCAACCGCCGATGTTTGCGACGAAACACTCAACTCGGGGCCGCTCGGCGCACTCGCTGATCACCGAGCACCACGCGAGCCCGACCACGCAGAAACCGCACATTTCGTCCTCGGACCATTTGGATTTGTCACGGTTGCGCGCACGATTGGGAGCATCGCGCAGCAGGACTTTGATGAGATTCGCGCCTGGCTTGTCTTATTGGCTGATGCGGTTGGCGCTCGGTTTCCGCAGACGGAACTGGCCGAAATCAATCGCTGGCTGTTGGTGCGCGCGGACATCGATCGGAGAGCTACGCGCGCGTTTGCTCGCGTCCAGTCGCTGAAGGAACTTGCGAGCACCATCGACGGATTCGCCGAGGAGACGGTGCCCGTTGAGTATTCGGGCCTCTATTTCCTTGACCCGGACACCCAAGTACTACGGTTATTGTTTGCACGCGGATTGAGCGAACGAGAGCGTCGCGCAGCCGAGGAGACGGCTGAGTCGCGACATCCTGGCGAGGTCATTCGTACAGGCCGTGCGATTGACATCGTCGATACCGAGGAGCGCGACGGTGAAAACGCAGCTGGGATGCAGACCCGCGCGGGCATGGAGGGTCATGGCCAAGCCGTGCGGTCACGGCTCTTCATTCCTGTCTGGTCGGAAGGAAGCGTCGTAGGCACGATCGGTTTCGCAAGTTCGAGCCGTGCGAGTTTCAGTGCCCGCCATAGACAAGTGCTCGAATTTCTCGCAGATTTTGCAGGACTCGCCTACGCGCGAATTGTTGCAGACCGCGCGAACACGCGCCGCGGAGCATTGCTTGAGGCTGGCATTGACGCGACAGAACGGTTGCTTGGCGCTTCGGACTGGAAGCCTGCGGCGTACGCGGCACTCGCCATGATCGGCAGTGCGATGAACGCTGGAACAATCGCGATGCTTGAACTCGCCGCGATTGGCGGCCAGAGTCGTGACGCGCCCGATAGGCAGCAACCGCTTGAGTTCGTTTGGCAGCCTACGTTTGGAAATCCGTGGATTCGAGCGGAGCGCATCGCGCACGCGACGGAGGAGGAGCGAGCACATCTGACCGCGCTCCGTGCGGTCACACTGCAGTTCGACGATGGCGCGCCGCCAGCGATACTGAAGCCGGTGATCGTTGATGGAGTGCTTTGGGGTGTCATCGTCCACGAGCCGCGACCAGGAACGCGGCGCGAACTCGACCGCGCGGAACGCTCCGCGCTGCGCGGGTTGGGCCAAGCCTTCGCGACCGCGATCGCACGTGAGCGGGTGGATCAACTGCTTCGGCACCGGCAACAAATGGAAGCAGTTGGCCAGCTTGCAGCAGGTATCGCCCACGAATTCAACAACCTGTTGTGGCCGATTCTGCTGTACAGCGAGATGCTTGAGCGCAACGCTCCGCTCGACGAACGCTCGCAGCAAATGGTGCGTGATATGCACACGGCAGCGCGGAGTGCGAGCGTCTTGGTTCAACAAGTGCTCGCCATCTCACGCCGACGCGATCGGATGGTCGAGATCGTCCACGTCCCAGAAATTGCGATCGAAGTCTCGAACACCCTCCGACGAAACGCACCTGCGAAGGTTCGGATTACTGCGGAAATCGATGCGGACGCAGGGCAAGTTCTCGGCGATTCGGTCGCGTTACAACAGGCACTGATGAATCTTGGAACGCACGCGATTGATTCGATTGGCGATCAGAGCGGCTCGATTCGATTTGAGGTCAGCGCCGTCACGCGGGGAGGACAGCGTGCGGTACGCGTTGTTGTCGTCGACGACGGTCCCGGCATGACACGCGACGTGTGCCTTCGCGCCTTCGAGCCGTATGTGGTGGCAGACTCTGTGGAGAGGCCTCGATCTGGACTCGGTCTTAGCGTCGCTCATCGCATCGTGACGGAGATGGACGGGTCGATTTCGGTTGAAAGCTCTGTGGGCGGGGGAACGCGATTTGAGGTGCTGCTGCCGCTCATTGCAGCCGATCGTGCTCCGTCTCAGCAATCTCCCGCACGAACGGCGGCCAAGATTCGTGACAATATCGAGACGCGCGTGTCCGCCATCGGACTGGCCGCGCAGCTCGCGCATCACGTGCTCTTCGTCGACGACGACGCACTCGTGCGCGATGTCGGACGCGAGATGCTTGAGATGCTCGGGTATCGCGTGACCGTTTGCGCGCACTCTGAGGAGGTTCTCGCCGCAATCGGAAAAGAGGAGAGTTCAGCTCCGATGTTCTCGCTGCTGCTCACAGACCTCACCATGCCGGGAATGAACGGAATCGACCTCGCGCGCGAGGTTCGCGCGCGACGACCGACGTTACCGATTGTCTGTTGCTCGGGATTTGTTGATCCTGAAACAGAGCGGCGCGGTTTCGAAGCGGGTATGTGCGCGTTCGTTCGTAAACCAATCAACTTTGACACGCTCGACGCAGCGGTCAAAAAGGCCATTCACGAGGCCCGCGCGGGTGGTTGACGTCGTGAGGCCGCTGATCGGAACTACGACGCGCGCGTGTTTTCGAGCAACGGCAGCAAGCGCTCCGAACTCCTAATCACTCTTCAAGCATCTTCGCCTTGGCGGCTGCGTACTCACATTCGGTGATTGCGCCCGCATCGCGCGCAGCCCTGAGGTCCAACAGTTGCTTGCCGAGTGTCGGCGTTTCTTGGTGCTTAGCACCGCCAACGGCAACGCAACCGACGGAGGCCGACGCGATCGCGCCCATCGTCAAAAGTGCCGGCAGACGCCTGCGCGTTCGAAGGAGCATGTCGCGACGCATCGCCGCCTCAATGACGCGAGAGAAGGGGACACGGGCAAGCGAGCGGATGCGGACGACGGACATAGCGGGCGTCAAGTGTTCGGTGGACTTGGGAGACTTTGTTGGCGTGCGTAGGGATCAGGGCAGTTCCGGAACGCGCGGACCCGGGCCGGAATTCCTGCGCGAGGTTCTGCGATACCGAACTGCAGCGGCCACGATGCAGAGATTGAGACTTGCAGTCCCAAGTGCACCGAGGATTGATTCCACTTCCCCGTATTTTTCCATGTAGGCGAAGAGGCAGATGTTTGCGACTGCAAACAGCGTCCAGGCGACGATCGAGACGCCTTCAGCGTTTTTCCGATGAAGAATGGTGAGTAGTTGGAGCCCGGTCGCGATCGGAAAAACGAGCGCGGGCACCCAGCCAAGCACTTCGAAGAGCCAACCAGAGAAGGGTGGAGAGGTAGCGGGTTCCATCCCGTGCATATCGGGAGAGTGACCCTTCGGACTTTGCGGTTCATTTTCGCTCCTCGTATCAATCGCCGTTGGAGAGGTCGCTGAGTGGGTATACCTTGATCCCATGCGCCATCGCGGAACGATCTTGGGAAGTGCAATCATGGTGTCGAGCGTCATATTGGCCGTGCTCCTTGCGGGAGCGGCTGCGCGTTCGGGCATGGCAACGGGTTCGCCCAAGCCTGTTGATGCGCTCGACGACCAAGCGAAGCCGAAGTCCACTCCCGAGGACACCATCATCCAGCGCGCGACCAACGCCCGCGAGTCATGGTGGGCCTATCGCGCACTCACGAAACCGGCAGTGCCGGTGGTGCAAGACCCGTCCTGGGGCCGTAACGACATTGATGCGTTCATTCTTTCAAAGATCGAGGCGAAGGGTCTTCGCCCGGCACTTGAGGCGGATCGCATCGCCCTGATCCGTCGCGCCTCACTCGATTTGACGGGGCTTCCGCCGACGCCGGACGAGGTCGCGGCCTTTGTCGCCGATGCTTCGCCCGAGGCCTACGAGCGTGTCATCGACCGGCTACTCGCGAGCCCACACTATGGGGAGAAGTGGGCGCGCCACTGGCTTGATCTTGTGCGCTACGCCGATACCAACGGATTTGAGCGTGACGGAGATAAAGAATCTGCGTGGAAATACCGCGACTTTGTCGTGCGCGCGTTCAACGATGACATGCCCTATCCGCGTTTCGTCCGCGCTCAACTCGCGGGCGACGAGCTCTCAGACCGAAACTTCGATTCACTTGTTGCGACCGGATTCTTTCGGCTCGGTCTTTGGGATGACGAAGTCGCCGATCTGAAGCAATCGCTCGCGGACGACATGGACGGCATCGTCGACACCACCGCCCGCACGTTTCTTGGGATCAGTCTGGGTTGCGCGCGCTGCCACGATCACAAGGGCGACCCGATCCTGCAAAAGGAGTACTACCAGTTTGCTGCGTGGTTTGCGGGCGTTGCGCCATACAAGGAGAGTCCGTTCAATTCGATCGAGGCAGACAACGTTTTCCGCATGATCCGAAGCGATTTTGGGAAAGCAGACCCAGAACTTGAGCTTGCAGCGCACATCGCGAAGCGTGAGGCGATCGTCGATGAACTTCGCGCGATTGAATTCCGAGCGATGGATCCTGACGCCCATGCAGCAGCCTTGAGCGCGTTTCGCGATTCTGCGCCGATAGATGGGCTTGTCGCGCATCTCAAGTTTGAGGATGCAAAAAGTGCGAGCGCGGCAAACGAGGTTGCGACGAGTGCGGCGGCGACGGTCCGCGATGCGGGCTTCGAGGCGGAAGGTCGCATCGGTAAAAGTTTTCACTTCGATGGCGGTGACGACCGCGTAGAGATTGAGCGGCCAGTCAGCGATGACTTCACCATCTCATTCTTTTTCCGCACCACCGATGTTGGCGGCGGCAGTGATTCGGACCGACGCTGGTTTCTTGGGAAAGGTCTTGTAGACGGCGAGATCCCGGGGATCGTGCGCGATTTTGGAATCTCGTATGTCGCGAACGGATATGTGAGCGCGGGGACTGGCGAGCCGGAGACTTTCGTGTCCTCGGGCCCTGGCCACAATGACGGACGTTGGCATCATGTGGCCTTCACACGCGAGCGAAAAACCGGGGAAATCACGCTGTTTGTCGATGGCGCACCGGTAGACCGCGCGCGCGGCTCGACGGCGCGACTGGACTCAGCACGCAAGCTTTCGATTGGCGCGATGCTCCCGGGTGGAGGTGCATTCTCTGGCGATATCGACGAGGTGCGTTTCTACAACCGCGTGCTGTCGGAGGAGGCGGTGCGATCGATTTCGTTCGGTCTTACGCCCGCATCCACGATGCGCGACGCGATTGCGGCACAAGCCGGCTCAGGAGCGTGGACGCGGTTCGACGAGTTGCACGCGCAGCTCGCCGCACTTCGGGTGCCGGATTGGAAGGGCGAAACGGTGCTTGTTGTTCGCGAGAGTGACCCGCCGCGTGCAACCCACGTCATGCTTCGAGGGAGTCCGCATGCGCTTGGTGATGAGGTGCAGCCCGGTGTGCCCGTTGTCGCTGCACGCTTTACTGCGCCGACAGTTGTTTCTCCTTCGCATGGTGAAAGCTCGGGCCGTCGGCTTGCGCTCGCGGATTGGATCGTCGATCCACGCAATGGACTCGCGTGGCGAACCATCGCAAATCGCCTCTGGCAGCATCACTTCAACGCCGCAATCGCGCCGACGCCAAACGATTTTGGCCGCCTCGGTGAAGCTCCGACACATCCCGAACTCCTCGACTTTCTCGCGGCATCGATGATCGAAAATGGTGGCAGCATCAAAGCGATGCACAAGCTGATCATGACGAGCGCCGCGTATCGCATGTCGAGCGTTGCAACCGACGCTGCACTCGCCAACGATGCGCCGAATGAGCTCCTCACGCGGTTCCGAATGCGTCGGCTTTCGGCCGAAGAACTGCGCGATTCCATGCTTGTCGCAAACGGCACGATGAATCCTGCGGTCGGTGGGCCGCCAGTGCTTCCGCCGCTTCCGGATGAGGTGCTCCAAACCGCATCGCGCCCCGGCGAAGCATGGCCATTGACTGACGAGGCCTCGTGGACGCGACGGAGTCTTTACATCAAACTCAAGCGTTCGCTTCAGCATCCGTTGCTCTCAGCGTTCGACCTTGCTGATCTCGATAGTCCGTGTCCACAGCGATTCGCGACAGTCGTACCAACGCAGTCGTTGTCCATGCTCAACGGCGACCTTACGAATGAGGAAGCTGCAAAGCTCGCGCGGCGTGTGGCGCGCGAACATCCTGGTGATCTCCGTGCGCAAATCATCCGCGCGCGCGAACTCACGAGTTGCCGAACGCCGAATGCGGAGGAGGCCGATGAGGCACTCGCATTCATCAGCGACCTCCAACGCGACGAGGGGCTTTCCCCCGAGCGTGCGCTCGAGAGCCTTTGTCTCGTGTACTTCAATCTCAACGAATTTCTTTATATCGATTGACCTCGATCCGGATCGGAACAGCCATGAGCGACTCCAACGAGAAACCTGCGAACACATTTTGCGGCCGAACCCGGCGGGAATTTTTGTGGCAGGCGGGCGGTGCGTTCACGTCGGTCGCGCTTGCCGGAATGCTGTCAAAGGACGGCTACCTCGACAAACAAGCGTTCGCATTCGATGGAACAACGCCGCTTCCAAACCAGATGACGGTCAACCCGATGGCCGCGAAGCCCTCCATGCTGCCCGGCAAGGCGAAGAGCGTCATCTTCATCTTCTGCTACGGCGGACCAAGTCACGTCGATACCTTCGATTACAAGCCTGACCTCTACAAGTATGACGGGCAGACAATCAAGGTGAAGACAAAGGGTCGCGGCGGCGACAAGAGTGAGGGCCGCGTCGTGGGGCCGAAGTGGAAGTTTCGCCAGTACGGCGATTGCGGCGCGTGGGTCAGTGATTTGTTTCCGAACATTGCGACCTGCGTCGACGACATGGCGTTCGTCAAGAGCATGTATGCCGAGAGCCCGATCCACGGATCGGCGATGCTGATGATGAACTCAGGCAAACTGCTCGGCGGCCCATCAATGGGAAGTTGGGCGAACTACGGACTCGGTACGGTCAATCAGAATCTCCCCGGATTCGTGGTCATGCTCGACTCAGCAGGCGGGCCGATTTCCGGCGCGAAAAACTGGTCGAGCGGCTATATGCCAGCCATGTATCAAGGCACGGTGCTGCGCGGCGAAGGGCCACCGATTCTCGATCTTGCGAATCCAGAAGGCCGCACCGACAGCCTGCAACGGTCCATGCTCGACCGCATGAAGATGTGGAACTCGCGGCACGCGATGCTGCGGTCGGGAAACTCTGAACTTGAGAGCCGCATCGAAAGTTACGAGCTCGCGTATCGCATGCAGTCGACCGCACCGGAGGCAGTCGACATGTCGCTTGAGTCGAAGGAAACGAAAGAACTCTACGGCTGCGATGACGAGCGCACGCGCGAGTTCGGAAACAAGTGTCTTCTCGCGCGCCGACTCGTCGAGCGCGGCGTGCGATTTGTGCAGATCTATTCCGGCGGCGGCCACAACGATGAATCGTGGGATGCGCACGGCGATCTCAAGAAGAACCATGACTTTCACGCTGGTCGCACCGACAAGCCGGTGGCGGGGCTACTCAAGGATCTCAAGCGTCGTGGCCTTCTCGAAGAGACGCTTGTCATTTGGGGCGGCGAATTCGGTCGTCAACCGACTGCGGAGTACGCGGAAGGTACGGGCCGTGACCACAACTCATACGGTTTCACCATGTGGATGGCAGGCGGCGGGATCAAGGGCGGTACTTCGATCGGTCAGACGGATGAACTCGGCTCAATCGGTGTCGATCGTCGATTTCACGTGAAGCATCTGCACGCGACAGCGCTTGCATGCCTTGGGCTTGACCCGAACCATCTCACCTATTTCTACGCGGGGCTCGATCAGAAACTTGTCGGCGTCGAAGGGGCGGAGCCGATTCGCGAGATCATGGTTTGAGCGGTCGCCGCTGCGGCGGCTCCCTCTGCCGTGCATGGTGCCGTCAGACTTCAGTCCGCTGAACGGATGACGCCAGCCGTCGACTCTGGCGCCCGTAGTTCAGCGGACGAAAGTCCACTGACACTCACGCCGGCCGACTCCGACGGTCGAATCTGAATCGCGCGACTTCGACAGCTGAGATTTCAGCCGCGACCGCTCGCGTTCAGAACCACTTCCGTCCACCGATCTGGTAGATCTGGATGAAGTCCGCGTCGCTCTTCGTGAGGTAGATGATGCCTTCGATGAGGCTCATGATGCCGCCGAAGCCGCAGGTCGCGACGGTGATCACGATGCGGAGAATCCCGCCGACGACATCGCCGAGGATGAAGCGGTGGACGCCGAGGCCGCCAAGCACGATGGCGAGGACGCCGCAGAGGATGCGCTTACTTTCGACCTGGGTCTGACCACTGGGGAAGCTGGACATCGGATGGTCCTTTGGCGGGCGCGCCGTACGGGGAATGGATGCCCTGAAACCGACCCGTGTCGGTTCCAAGACAGCCGGGCCCGCTTGTTGAACCTGCTTCGACGCTGCTTGTCAAGTCAGCTGGTTGATTCGCACATCAATCCCATTACGATCTCCCCATGCCGTTGACCCCAGTCGGCTCCTCCGAGCGTCTCCGCAGCGTGGACATCGCCCGCGGCATCGCACTGCTGGGCATCCTGTTCGTCAATGTCCGCTTCGTCTTCGCGCCGTTTGGGCTCGCGATGGACCCGATCGTCGCGCTCGATGGCTCGGAGCGCACGGCCGCCGACAGCGCCGCGTGGACCTTCGTCGAGACCTTCTGCAGCTTCAAGTTCATCTCGCTGTTCTCGCTGCTCTTTGGCTTCGGCCTCGCCATGCAGGCCGCCCGCGCCGCCGCGCAGGGGCAGAGCCCTTGGCCCGCGGGCCTGCGGCGCCTCGCGAGCCTCGCGCTGGTCGGCATCATGCACTGGTCGCTCGTCTGGTACGGCGACATCCTCACGCTGTATGCGCTGCTTGGTGTGATCGCGCTCGCGTGCACGGGCCTCTCCCAGCGGTCGCTTGGCTGGATCATCGCCGTGGTCGCGGTGCTCGTGGCGCTCAACGCCTTCCGCGCTGCCGCGCTCTATGCGGTCGGACTGATGCTCGCGGGCGCGGCTGAGGCCGACGCCGCCGCGACGATCGAGCGCGGTCTCGAGGCGATGCTCGAGGCGGGCTTCAATCCCATGAATCCCGCGTGGATCGAAGCCGAGCGCGCGGCCTTCGCGGAGGGCCCGTTCCTCGACGCGATGCTCTTTCGCTGCGTGCTGTTCGCGTTCGGCTTCATCGCGGCGCTCTTCAGCTACGGATGGCAGTCGCTCTTCATGATGCTGTGCGGCGTCTACGCCTTCAAGGCCGGCTTCTTCGGGCCGGAGGGTGCTGCGTTCCGCCGCCGCATCGCGCTCCCGGCGCTCCTGCTCGGACTCGCGCTCTCGTTCGGAAGCGCGCTGCCGAGCCTCATCCTCGGCTTCGACAGCACCGCCGCGCGCGTGACCTACCTCGTCCTCGTGTCGCTGAGCGCCATGGTGCTGCCGTTCGCCTATGCGGCGATCATCGTCGAATGGGCGCCGAAGCTGCCGTCCTTCCTCGCGACGCCGCTCGAGCGCACGGGGCGCATGTCGTTCACCGTCTACCTCTGCGAGTCGCTCGTCTGCACGGCGCTGGCCTCGTGGTGGGGTCTCGCGTGGTTCGGCACCCTCAACGACGCGCAGGCGGCCGTCACGGCGTTCGTCGTCTGGCTCGCGCTCGTCCTCTTCGCGACGGCGTGGCTCGCCATCTTCCGGATCGGCCCGTTCGAGTGGCTCTGGCGAATGGTCACCTATGTGGGAAACACGGGCGCATCGAAGCCAATTCCCGCCTGAAACCTCGACTTCGCGGCCACATTCTGTAGGATGGCCGACCCATGCAGGCCCCGAACTTCCGTCTCGATGGCAAGGTCGCGCTCGTCACCGGCTCGTCGAAGGGCCTCGGCAAGGCGATGGCCTTCGCCCTCGGCGCCGCGGGCGCGAAGGTCGCGTTCAACTACGCGAACGGCAAGGAGTGGGCCGAGAAGACCTTCGCCGAGTACGAGGCCGCGGGCCACAAGGGCGGGCTCTTCCGCGCGAGCGTCGTCGACCCGGCCGAGGTCGCGCGCCTCACCGACGAGATCGCCGCGAAGCTCGGCCCCGTCGACATCCTCGTCCTCAACGCGACGCCCGCGCAGCCCCTGAAGCCGATCGAGGAGTACGACTGGGAGTTCTACCAGTCGATGCTCGACTTCTTCGTGAAGAGCCCGTATCTCCTTGCGCGCGCCACGCTTCCGCACATGAAGCGGCAGAAGTGGGGCCGCATCATCAACATCACGAGCGAGGTGTTCAACCGCGGCGTGTCGCCCTTCAGCGCGTATGTGGCCGCGAAGGGCGCGCAGGTCGGCTGGTCGCGCTCGATGGCGGGCGAGCTCGCGCCGTTCAACATCACGGTCAACATGATCGCGCCCGGCTGGATCCCCGTCGAGCGCCACGAGAACGACCCCGAGCACGAGAAGGAGGCGTACCGACGCCTCATCCCCATGGGCCGATGGGGCGTGCCGAGCGACTGCGGCGGAGCGTGCGTCTTTCTCGCAAGCGACGCGGCGGGATTCATCACCGGCCAGGACATCCATGTGAACGGCGGCATGACGGTCGTCTGACCCGAAGCCCATGAAGAGGAGCATCCCATGAAGAAGGTCATCTCTCTCGTCGCGCTCGTATCCATCGGTCTCGGCCTCGCCGCCGCAGCCCCGCAGGACGGCACCGCGAAGCTCGTCGCGGCGCAGAAGGCGCGCATCGAGGCCTACAAGGCCAAGCCCGAGGCGAAGCCGCATGTCGCGTTCGTGTCGAACGGCGTCGCCGACTTCTGGACCATCGCGAAGGCCGGCGCCATCGCGGCGGGCAAGCAGCTTGGCTGCGATGTCACCGTCGAGTTCCCGGGCGGCGGCCTCGGCGACCAGAAGCGCATGCTCGAGGACCTCGTCATCAAGGGTATCGACGGCATCTCCGTCAGCCCGATCGACCCTGCGAACCAGGTCGAGGTCATGAACCTCGTCGCCGAGAAGTCGATCCTCATCACCAACGACTCCGACGCGCCGAAGGCTCCGCGCCTCTGCTACATCGGCATGGACAACTACGAGGCGGGCCTCATGTGCGGCAAGCTCGCGCGCGAGGGCACGAAGAATGGAGCGGGGGGCGGCAAGGTCGCGATCTTCATCGGCCGACTCGAGCAGGACAACGCCAAGCGCCGCCGCCAGGGCTTCATCGACGGCCTCCTCGGCCGCACGCCCGACCCGACGCGCTACGACGAGCCCGCGACCGTGATCAACGAGGCCGGCTACACGATCGTCGGCACCTGGACCGACTCGTTCGACCGCGCGAAGGCCAAGGCGAACATCGAGGATGTGCTCATCAAGCACCCCGACCTCGCGCTGATGACCGGCCTCTTTGAATACAACTCGACGCTCGCGGTCGAGGTGCTTCGCCAGACCGGGAAGATCGGCAAGGTGCAGCTCGCCGCATTCGACGAGGGCGCCGATGTCATCGCGGGCATCAAGGAAGGTTTCGTCCTCGGCACGGTCGTGCAGGATCCCTACGGCTACGGCTTCGAGAGCGTGCGCGTGCTCCTCGCGTTCACCAAGGGCGACATGTCGATGGTTCCCGAGAACGGCGTCATCAACATCCCCGCGAAGGTCATCAAGAAGGACAACGCGGAGGCGTTCTGGAAGGACCTGAAGGCGAAGATCAAGGCGGGCAAGGATGCGAAGTAAGGGCGCGAGATGATGTCGCGTCCGATGCAGCCCGAGCGCAGCGATCAGCGGCCCGTCGTTCTTTCGGTGCGTGGCGTCGGCCGACGCTACGCGGGCGTCGTCGCGCTCGCGGGCGTCGACCTCGAGATCCGCGGCGGCGAGGTGCTTGCGATCGTCGGTGAGAACGGCGCGGGCAAGTCGACGCTGCTCAAGATCCTGTCGGGCGTCGTGCAGCCGAGCGAGGGTTCGGTCGCGGTGGCCGATGCGTCGGGCGCGCTGCGCGAGCTCGCGCTCGACGGCGTGCGCGAGGCGACCGACGCGGGCATCGCGCTCGTGCATCAAGAGCTCAACCTCGCGGAGAACCTCGATGTCGCGGGCGCGATCTACCTTGGCCGCGAGCCGTCGCGGTTCGGGTTTCTCGACCGCGCGCGCATGCGCGCCGAGAGCGCGAGGTGGCTTGCGCGCGTGGGGCTCGACCTCGATCCCGGCACGCTGTGCGGAACCCTGCGGATCGCGCAGCGGCAGCTCGTCGAGATCGCGAAGGCGCTCTCGACCGAGTCGCGCATCCTGATCCTCGACGAGCCGACCTCGAGCCTGACGACGCGCGAGACGGAGCGCCTGCTCGAGATCATGGACGAGCTGCGGCGCGCAGGCGTGGCGGTGGTGTTCGTCTCGCACCACCTCGACGAGGTGATGAAGATCGCCGACCGCGTGGTCGTACTGCGCGACGGCCGCAAGACCGGCGAGCTTGCGCGCGGCGAGTACGACCGCGCCGCGATCGAGCGGCTCATGGTCGGGCGCGACATCGCGCGGGCGGAGCGGCGCGCGGTGGCCGCGGACGCCGCGACGCGCCTCGAGGTGCACGGGCTCGTGACGACGCATCGGCGCCGCGTCCCCGCGTCGCTCGCGGTGCGCGCGGGCGAGATCGTCGGGCTCGCGGGGCTCGTGGGCGCGGGCCGAACCGAACTCCTCGAAGCGATCGCCGGTCTCGGCGCCTCGAGCGGCATCGTGCGCCTCGACGGCCGCGCGCTGCCGGCGGGCGCCTCGGCGCGCGTCCGCGCGGGCGTGGCGCTCGTGCCCGAGGACCGCGCGCGCAACGGCCTCTTCCTCGAGGATTCGGTGGCGACCAACATGTCGCTTGCATGGATCGACCGCTCGAGCCGCGCGCGGCTCGTCGACGCGCGCGGCGAGCGCGGGATGGTGGAGCGCATGGTCGGCCGCATGCAGCTGCGCCCCGCGCAGCCATCGCGGCGCGTCCAGACGCTTTCGGGCGGAAACCAGCAGAAATCGGTGATCGGCCGCTGGCTTGCGATTCATCCGGCCGTGCTCCTCCTCGACGAGCCGACCCGCGGCGTCGATGTCGGCGCGCGCGCGGAGATTCACGCCGAGGTCCGGCGCCTTGCCGAGCAAGGAAGCGCCGTGGTGTTCGCCTCGAGCGAGCTCGAGGAGGTGCTGATGCTCGCCGACCGGATTCTCGTGATGTACGAAGGCGTGATCGCGGGCGAGCTTTCCGCCCACGAGGCGACCGAAATCGCGATCATGCAGCTCGCGACGGGAGGCGGAACCCCGAGAGCCCATCCGCCGACGGCCCAGCCATGAAAGGCCCAGCCATGAAGAAGGCCCATCCATGAAGAAGGCCCACCCATGAAAAAGGCCCATGCATGAAAAAGGCTCTTGGCATCATCGCCATCTTCCTCGCGATCTTCGTGTTCGCGTCGCTCTACGGCGAGAACTTCCTCACCGGCATCAACCTGATGCAGCTGACGCAGCGGACCGCGCTCTACGCGATCCTCGCGCTCGGCGCAGCGCTCGTGATCGTGACCGGCGGCATCGATCTCTCGATCGGCTCGGTCGTCTGCCTCGCGGGCATCACGACGCCGTGGCTCCTGATCGAGCACGAGTGGTCGCCGTGGGCGGTGGTGCCGACCGTGCTTGCGATGTCCGCGGGCATCGGGCTCTTCCACGGGCTCCTCATCACGCGGCTCAAGCTGCAGCCGTTCCTCGTCACGCTCTGCGGCCTCCTTCTCTACCGCGGCATCGCGCGCTGGATGACGGGCGACCAGACGCAGGGCTTCATGGGCGAGCACGGCGACCTCCGCAAGCTCGCGACCGGCCGCTTCGAGATCCCCGGCGTCGAGAACTTCCTGCTGCCCGCGACCGTGATTCCCGCCGCGATCCTCGCGATCGTGATCGGCGTCTTCTACTCGCGCACCGTCTGGGGTCGCTGGCTGCTCGCGACCGGCCGCAACGAGAGCGCCGCGCGCTACTCCGGCATCCCGACCGCGGGGCTCGTGACGATCTCGTATGTCGGCTGCAGCCTGCTCGCGGGCTTCGGCGGCATGCTCTTCATCTTCGACATCAGCAGCGCGCAGCCCTCCGACTTCGGCAACTTCTACGAGCTCTACGCGATCGCGGCGGCCGTGCTCGGCGGATGCAGCCTCCGCGGCGGCGAGATCAGCGTGATCGGCGTCATCTTCGGCGCAGCGACGCTGCAGGTGCTGCGCACGACCATCATCCTCGTCGGCCTCTCGTCGCAGCTCGAGTTCGCCGTCATCGGCGCCGTGCTTCTTCTCGGCGTCGCGGCCGACGAAGGCGTCCGCCGCTTCCTCTCGCGCCGGCTCGAGCGCTCCGCTGCGGCGGTGCGCTGAGTCTTCGACCCACCGACCAATCCCACCCAGCAGTTCCCACCCAGCAGTTCCCCCCCAGCAGTTCCCACCCAGGAGATCCCATGCAAGTACCAGCGACCCTCGCACTCCTCGCGCCGCTCGCCCTCGCGGCCTGCGCCTTCGCACAGCAGCCCGCGGCCGCGCCGCCGGCCCAGCCCGCGCCGCCCGCGGCCGAGATCACGAAGAAGGACTGGGGCACCGTCGACGGCAAGCCCGTCCACCTCTGGACGCTGCGCAACGGGCGCGGCATGGAGGCCGAGATCAGCGACTACGGCACGATCATCGTGTCGCTCAAGGCGCCCGACGCCGGCGGCAAGTTCGACGATGTGGTGCTCGGCCGCCCGAGCGCCGCGGACTATGTGGCGCGCACCCAGTACTTCGGCTGCACCGCCGGCCGCTGCGCGAACCGCATCGCCAAGGGCCGCTTCTCGATCGACGGCAAGGAGCACGCGCTCGCGACCAACAACGGCGCGAACCACCTCCACGGTGGCGTGAAGGGTTTCGACAAGGTCGTGTGGAAGGGCGAGGCGAAGATGACCGACGCCGGCCCGAGCGTCACCTTCACCTACCGCTCGCCCGATGGCGAGGAGGGCTACCCGGGCAATGTCGACGCGACGGTCGTCTACACGCTGACGAACGCCAACGAGCTCAAGGTCGACATGAGCGCGACCACCGACAAGCCGACGGTCGTGAACCTCGCGCACCACACCTACTGGAACCTCGCGGGCCACGGCTCCGGAGACATCCTCGGCCACCTGCTGATGCTCCCCGCGAAGCGCTACACGCCGGTCGACTCGACGCTCATCACCACGGGCGAGATCGCGCCGGTGTCGGGAACGCCGCTCGACTTCACCGTGATGAAGCCGATCGGCAAGGACTTCGCGGCGATGCCCGCCACCAAGGACGATCCCGGCGGCTACGACCACAACTTCGTGCTCGACAAGAGTCCCAATCAGAACGGGCTCTGGCTCTCGGCGATCCTGATGGAGCCGAAGTCGGGCCGCATCATGGAAGTCTGGTCGAACCAGCCGGGCATCCAGTTCTACACGGGCAACTTCCTCGACGGCATCCCCGGCAAGAACGGAGCCGTCTACCAGAAGAACGGCGCGCTCTGCCTGGAGACGCAGGCGTTCCCCGACTCGATCAACAAGCAGGGTCAGGATGGGAAGATGAAGGACGGCTGGCCGAATGTCGTCCTGCGCCCGGGCGAGACCTACAGCCACTCGATGTTGCACCGCTTCTCGACGGTGAACCGCTCCTTGCCCGCCGCCCCGACGACGCCGGCCGCGAAGTAGGCGAGACGCCACGCAGCAGATGACGACGCCGGCGCGCCCTTCGTGCGCCGGCGTTGTCGTTCTGCCGCGGCGAAAAACACAGCGCGCGCGGTTGCCCGCGCGCGCGTGGAGGCTAAAAGGGGTTCGTTAGCGACGGCGGCGGCGAGTCATCGCCGCGAGACCGAAGGCCGCGAGCGCGCCGGGTGCAGGCACGGCGCTGATCGAGACGGAGTAGTTCATGAAGGAGTTGCCGGTGCCGGAAGCCACGGCCGCGGCGCCCGAGACATCGAGCTGGTAGCTGGTGCCAGCGACGAGCGTCAGCTCGAGCGAGTCGTTGGCGCTGCTGCTGGTCGAGTAGAGCACATTGCCCGTCGCGACCTCGCGGAGGACGACCGAGACGCCGTTCGACGCGCCAGCGCCGAAGGACTGCAGGTTGGTGCCGACGCTCAGAGCCGCGAGCATGGCGCTGTCGACCGTGAACACGACGCTCGACAGGCTGTTGCCGCTGAGCGGGCCACCGAAGCTGGCCGCGTTCGAGAAGAGCTGGGCGAAGGCGCCGAAGCTCATCGATTCGACGCCGAGCGTCGAGCCCTGCTGCACCGCGCCCGACACGAAGGGCGCGTTGTAGCTGCGGAACTCGAGGAAGTCGCCGAAGGCGGACGACGACGGGCTCGCCGTGCCGCTGGGCGAAGTCAGCGCGATCGAACGCAGCGACGAGGTGTAGACGAAGCCGGCCTGGGCCGACGCGGCGGCGGAAAGCGCCGCGGCGACCGCGGTGAGTGAGAGGATGTTCTTCTTCGTGTTTTTCATGGTGTTCTTCGTCGTGTGGTTCGTCGTGTGGTTCGTCGTGTTCTTCGTCGCGTCTTTCGTCGTCGTGGACCTATCGAAACTGCGGATAGGAACAGGCAGCAATCAGCGCCGGCGGCGTCGCTTGCCCACCGCGCCGGCCAGCGCGAGAAGCGCAGCCGAAGCAGGGCCAGGAACGATCGAGAAGCTGGCGTTGAAGCTGCTGAAGGCGTTGCCGGCGCCCGTCGCGCTCGAAGACGCAAGGGCCTCGAGGCGGTAGGTGTTGCCCGAGACCAGCGTCAGCGTGTCCGAGGCGTTCGCGCTGCTCGAAAGCACCAGACGCACCGTGTTCAGCGTCACATCGGTCAGCTTGATGAAGACGGTCGAGCTGCCGGCGCCGCCGATCGTCTGGCTGAGGCCGATCATCCAGTTGACATCGAGGGTCGCGGCGCCGTCGTCGCTCATCGCCACGAAGGTCGCGTCGAGCGTGCTCTCGCCGATGGCCGAAGCCCCAGCCGCACCGATCGCCTGGCTGGCGCCGACGAGGCTGATGGAAGTCGATCCGAGGTCAGAGCCCTGGTTCGCGAGCGACGAAACGCCGGCGCCCGAGACGAACGCGGAGCCGAACCAGTTCCCGAACAGGCTGGTCGACTTCGTGTCTGACGACGACGGAACGACAGCCGAAACAACTCGGTCGGAGGTCGAATACACAAATCCCGCGTCGGCGGTTTGCAAACCAACCAACGCAGCGGCCGCAAGCGCGGCAGCGCGTGAGATAGAACCCATTTTCCAAACTCCCTGCACACGAACGAGTTCCCGCTCGTTCGTCCCTTTTCGCCGGCACCCTACATGCCGGCATCTCAAACAACAGAGATCACCTGCGCGACATAAGCCGCACAGACCTCCGAACCCGACCCTACCACGGGAAACGGCGAGGCCAAGAAAACCGCACTGATTTCAGGTGATTCTTTGCGGGAACCTTGCGGGATCGCGACAGATGGTCACAGCCACGCTGCCGATCGGTGTGCCCAAGGGCCAATATCTTCATCTCCCAAGGCTCAGGATTGCTGGTTTGGCGTCGCAGCATCCGATAACGCAACATCCACCCTCTGGATGAGGAGTTTTAACCCTTCGACGGGCGCGTCTTCGGGGGTTCGTCTCGGATGACAGCGAGCTGGTCTACCGCGCCGTAGAGCGATCCATCGACGGGGGGCAGCCCGAGCAGGCGCAGGCAGAGGTTCCCGGCGTCGCCGTTTCGGACCGGCTGCGGCTTGGCCGCGGTGTCGAGCTGCGTCTCGCGGTCCGGCCACGCGCGCGCAGGGTTGAGCGCGCGCAGGTCCGCCGCCGCGCCGCCGCCGAGCCAGACCGCGAACGGGATGCGGAAGTTGATCGGCGCGGTCTTGTCGGTGTGCGACTTGAACGGCACGCCGCCGCCGTGGTCGGCGGTGAGGACGATCGCGGTGTTGCCGCGCAGGGCGGGGCTCGACTCGATCGCGTCGAGGATCGTGCCGAGCGCGCCGTCGGCGTCCTTGACCGCGGCGAGATAGGCGCTGCCGGCGGCGAGGTCCCAGCCCGTCGCGTGCCCCGCGAAGTCGGGCGCGCCGATGTGGACGAACGCAAAGCTGGGCGCGGGCGACCGCCGCAGGGTGTCGGCGACGATTCCACCGAGGTCCGACGCACGCGTGGTGTAGAGGGCGCGGTCGATCTTCTGGCGGCCGTCGTCCTTGCCGACGCCGTCGGGCGCGCCCGACGCGTCGCTGTAGCTCTGGGTGAGCAGCACGAACTTCGTCTTGGTGACGGCGATGGTGGTGTCGACGCCGTGGTCGTGCGCGACATCGAAGACGCTCTGCACATACGAGCGCTTCTGGGCGTGCAGCGTGCCGCCCTGCGCCTCGGCGGGCGGGTCGGTGTTGGCGATCCAGCCGTGCCCCGAAGGTCCGAGGACCGGTCGGCCCGTGAGCATCGACAGGTGGTTGGGCAGCGTGACGGTGTAGTCGGGGTCGGTGCGGGCCTCGAGCGTGTGCGGGCCGCTCAGGATGCGCGCGAAGTTCGGAAACTGCTCGAGCAACGGCGTTTCGAGGCAGTCGGGCCGCAGGCCGTCCACGCTGATCAGGAGGACATGGTCGAAGACCTCGGGAACGCGCGGCGGCGTGGTTTCCTGGGTGGAAGGGGCCGTCACCGCCGCCCGTTGCGGGGTCGGCGCGCCGCGCTCGCAGGCGACGAGCGCGAGCGCGATCGCAGGGACGACGAGGTGGCCGAGACGCATGCGGCTACGGTACCGCGTCTCGCACGAGATCCGCGCCGAGGGAGCGGATCTCCTCGACGCTTCGCACGCCCGCGAGCGCCATCGCAAGCTCGAACTCGCCCGCGAGCATGGCGAGGGCGCGCGCGACGCCGGCCTCGCCGCCCGCGCCGAGACCCCAGAGGATCGGGCGGCCGACCGCGACGGCGTCGGCGCCGAGCGCAAGTGCGCGCAGGATGTCGGTGCCGCGGCGGATGCCGCCGTCGACGACGACCGGGCCGCGGCCGCGCGCGGCCTGCGCGCACGCCGCCAGCACGCGCGCCGTCGCCGGCGCGCCGTCGAGCTGCCGACCGCCGTGGTTCGAGATCCACACGCCGCGCGCGCCGGAGTCGAACGCCGCGCGCACATCGTCGGGTCGGCAGAGGCCCTTCACGAGGACGGGCTTCGAGGTCCATGACGCGAGAAGCTCGACATCCTTCCAGGTGACCGACGCGTCGATCGTCCACGAGAGCGCGCCGCCGATGCCGACGCCCGCGTGGCCGGTCGGGCCGCCGGGGCGCTCGAGGTTGACGATGTGCAGCCCGTCGGGCACGCGGAAGCCGTTGCGCATGTCGCGCTCGCGGATGCCCCAGGCGGGCGTGTCGGCGGTGACGGCGAAGGCGTCGATCCCCGCGCGCTCGGCGCGGGCGACGAGCTCGCGGGTGAAGCCGCGGTCCTGCGAGATGTAGACCTGCATCCAGAGCGGGCCGTCGGTGGCCGCGCGGACTTCCTCGAGCGCGGTGGTCGAGAGGCTCGAGAGGCACATCGGGAGCCGCGCGGCGCTGCAGGCGCGCGCGGTGGCGCACTCGCCGTCGGGGTGCGCCATCTTCTGCATCGCGGTCGGCGCCGCGACGAGCGGCGCGGCGACCGCGCGCCCGAGCAGCGTGGTGCCCGCGGTGCGCGCCGACACATCGACCATGCCGCGGAAGTGGATCTCGAACCGCTTCCAGGCGGATTCATTCGCGGCGAGCGTGGTTTCGTCCCAGGCGCCCGAGCGGTAGTAGTCCCACGCGGTGCGCTCGATCGCCCGCTCGGCGAGCGCCGCGAGGTCGGCGAGCGACACGGCTCGCGCGAGGGCGTCGGGGGATGGGCGCGGCTCGGGCATGCGGGGAGGCTACCGCGAGCGTGGGGTGCGCACCATGCCCGTACACTCCATGGCGTGACGGCCGTCGGAAGCATGATCGACCTCTTCGCCGTTGTGGCGGACCCGCCGTTGCAGGTAGAGATCTCGGGCGCGCCCTGGTGGCGGGAGATCTTCCCGCCCAAGGTGGTGTCGCTCGGCATCGCGCTCGGCGTCGGGCTCCTCGTCGGGATCGAGCGGGAACGCCACCCCGACACCGTCGCCGGCGTGCGCACCTTCGGGCTTGCGGGCCTGATCGGCGGGCTCGCCGCGATGCTGGGCGAGGCGGGCGCGACCCCGTGGGCGCTGCTCGTCGTCGCGTCGCTCGCGGGCGTCGCGGGCGTGTGGGGCGGCGTCAGCGCGGGCTCGGCGCCGGCGGAAGGCCAGACGGTCCGCGACATCGGGCTCACCACGGCGTTTGCGCTTGTCGCGACCACGCTCCTCGGCGGGTTCGCGGTGCTCGGCGACCGCACGATCACCGTGGTGGCGGCGGGGGTCTTGTTCCTGCTTCTCTACCTGCGCGACCCGCTCCACTCGATGGTGCGGCGGCTCGGCAAGGAAGATGTGCGCGCGATCGCGACCTTCGTGCTGATCGCGCTCGTGATCCTGCCTGTGCTGCCCGACCGCGACATGGGGCCTTTCGGCGCGATCAATCCGCGCACGGCGTGGATGCTGGTGGTGCTCGTCGTGTCGCTGAGCCTCGTCGGATACATCGCGCAGGCGCTGCTTGGCGACCGCGCGGGCACCGTCGCGACCGGGCTCCTCGGCGGCCTCGTGTCGAGCACCGCGGCCACCGTGGGCGCCGCGCGGCGCGCGCGAGAGGATCGAAATGCGATGGGCGCCGCCGCGACCGCGCTTCTCGCATGCGGCGTGCTGCCTGCGAGGCTCATGATGCTCGTCGCGGTGGTGTCGCCGGTGCTCTTCCAGCGTGCGGCGTGGTGGCTCGGCGCGATCGCGGCGCTCACGATGATCGGCGGGTTCGTCGCGCTGCGGCGCAATGGCCACGGCGTGCCGACGACGCGTTCGAAGTCGCGCAATCCGTCGCAGCTGCGCTCGGCGCTCGCGTTCGCGGGCGCGTTCGTGCTGATCCGCATCGTCACCAAGGCGACGATCGAGCATGGCGGCGTCGGCATCTTCCTTGCGGCGGCGGCCGTCGCGGGCATCACCGACATGGACGCGATCGCGATGAGCACCGCGCGCGAGGTCACCGACGGCGCGATCGACCCGCAGCTCGGCGTCAGGGCCGTGCTGGTGGCGCTGCTCGTGAACACCGTCTTCAAGCTGGTCGTGACGCGCGTGGTGGGCGGGAGGGAGCTGTTCCGCCTCGTGCTGCCCGCGCTTGGCGCGGCCGCACTGGTCGCGCTGGCCGGCGTCTTCGTCGCGTGAACCCGCTACTCGAGCGGGATCGAGTCCGCGCCGAGATCGAGCGCCTGGTCGAGGTCCGCTCCGCCGGCGATGAAGGGGAGTTCATCGGCGCGCGCGGTTTCGGCGGCGAGCGTGTGGTCGGCGTCGGCTCTCTCGAGCTCAGGTGAGGCCGCGGGTGCGAGCGACAACGCGAGCATCGTGATCGCCGCCCAGCGAATGTTGCGCTTCGCACGGCTCGGCGGGGATGGACGGTGACGAATGAGAGGACCCATCAAGCCGAGCATCGAATCCAGCGCGCCCGCCGCAAGCGGCACCTGGGAAGGACGACGCGATCGCATGCGGACCTGCCGGAACGAGCGTGACAGACTGGACAGAACGACCGCGAAGCGCGCGGGTGGTGCGTCATGCTCGTGCGGCTGACGCCGAGGATGTCTCTCACGGAGGCACGGAGGCACGGAGTGCAAGCGGCTCGATCTTGCGCGCCGCGCGATCAAGGGAGATCTGGATTGGCCTGCTCCAGATCCTTCCGTTCATTTCCTCTCCCACACGAGCGACGCACGGCTTCCCCCGATCTCCGTGCCTCCGTGCCTCCGTGAGAGAATCAAAAATCATCCCCGCGAAGCGCGCGGGTGGTGCGTCATGCGCGCGCGTAGTCGTTGTACCCGCGCGCGTCGTCGCCGTAGAAGGTCGTGTCGTCCCACGGGGCGAGCGGTGCGCCCGTTTCGAAGCGCTCGGGGAGGTCGGGGTTCGAGATCGCGAGCTTGCCGAAGGCGATGCAATCGCCGAGGCCAGCGTCGAGGTCGGCCTGGGCCGCCGCGACTTCGGCGCTGTAGCCGTTGAGCACGATGGGGCCCGCGAAGCGCTCCTTCATCTCGCGGCAGAGGCGCTCGGTGAACGGGCCGTTCCAGCGGTCCTTCGGCCAGTAGTGGTTGAAGAGGTGGAGGTACGAGAGGCGGCGCTTGCCGAGTTCCTCGGCGACGCGGCGCATGCACTCCTCGTCGTCGGGTGCAGCGGGGAGGTCGTTGGCGCTGCCCATCGGCGAAAGCCGCACGCCGACGCGCGACGGGCCGAAGACCGCCGTGTTCGCGTCGACGACCTCGAGCAGGAGGCGCATGCGGTTCTCGATCGCGTCGAAACCGACGCCGCCCCACGCGTCGGTGCGCGTGTTGAGGCTGCCGGAGAGGAACTGGTTGATGAGGTACGAGTTGGCCGCGTGGACTTCGACGCCGTCGAAACCGGCGGCCTTGGCGCACGCCGCGGCGTGGGCGTAGTCGGCGACGACGCGCGGCATTTCGTGCGTCTCGAGCGCGCGCGGCATGCTCGCCTCGACGCGCTCGCGGCGGCCGTCCGGGTGGCGCATGCTGACATAGCCCTTCGACTTCACCGCCACGCACGAGACGGGCGGCTGGCCGTCCGGCTGGTGGGCGACATGGCTGACGCGGCCGACATGCCAGAGCTGGAGATAGATGCGCCCGCCCGCCGCGTGGACGCGGTCGGTGACGAGCTTCCAGCCCGCGACCTGTTCGTCGGAGTAGATGCCCGGCGTGTTCGGATAGCCCTTGCCTTCGGGCGAGATCTGCGTGGCCTCGCTGATGAGGAGGCCGAACGACGCGCGCTGCGCGTAGTGCTCGGCCTGGAGTTCGCCCGGAATGTCGCCCGGCGCCTTCGCGCGCTGGCGGGTGAGCGGCGCCATGAAGACGCGGTTCGGGCAGTCGAGGTCGCGGAGCGTGATGGGGTCGAGGAGGGCTGGCATGGGAGGGCGAGAGGATAGGTCTCGAACGACCGCGGCGGGACGGTGCAGCGATGGTGCGCTGCGCCCGAACCGAGGCGCTCATTGCAGAATCTACAGAGTGGGCTTACGGCGCCTGCCGCGGCGGGTCGTGTTCCGCGAGGGGTTTGGCAGCGCTGGTGGAGCCGCCGCGGCTCGCGAACAGCGCAATGCAGTTCCCCTCGGTGTCGATGAACTCCGCAACCACGCCGTACTCGGGCACTTCGGTGACTGGATAGTTGACCTCTCCACCTGCCGAGACAGCAAGGTGAAGAGTTGCCGCGACATCGGAGACTCCGAAGTAGATCCGTGCTCCCGCTTTGCCCGGGACATAGCTCTCGCCGCGAGCAAGGGCTCCCGACGCGCCGGGCACGCCTTCAGCGTGAGGAAAGAGCGCCATCTCGTTGCCGTCGATCTCGCGCAGCTCGAGCGAGACCTCGAACACCCGCTCGTAGAACAAGCACGCGCGCTTCATGTCGGCGACGGGGATCTCGAAGTAGACGAGGGG
>CAMDMA010000035.1 GCA_945902075.1 Candidatus Kuenenia stuttgartensis
CTCAAACCTCTCGGTTTTGACCTTCCGGCTTTCTGGCTTGAGAGCGGGTGAAGGGATTCGCTCTCCGGACTTCCGGAGCGTAAAGACCTTGTTTCGTGGCGTGAGCCAAGAAACCGCAGCTTGCCGCCGCGCGGCAAGATGCACACACGCTCGAAAAGCGAGAAAGCCGGAAGCTCAAACCTCTCGGTTTTGACCTTCCGGCTTTCTGGCTTGAGAGCGGGTGAAGGGATTCGCTCTCCGGACTTCCGGAGCGTAAAGACCTTGTTTCGTGGCGTGAGCCAGGAAACCGCAGCTTGCCGCCGCGCGGCAAGATGCACACACGCTCGAAAAGCGAGAAAGCCGGAAGCTCAAACCTCTCGGTTTTGACCTTCCGGCTTTCTCGCTTGAGAGCGGGTGAAGGGATTCGAACCCTCGACATTCACCTTGGCAAGGTGACACTCTACCACTGAGCTACACCCGCATTTGCCGCCCCGCGGTTACCCGAGGGTCGGGAAAGATAGCAGATCTTCGGGGATCGGCAAGTCGGTTGCAAGGGTCAAGCTGAAGTCGGCAAAGTCCCGCTTGCACAACCCGCAAATCCCGCCCAATCGTTCCATCGCTCCGCGGCTGGTCTCGCTTTCGTCCTTGATCGGGACACTTTGAAAGGTCCACGTTCCGGTTACCGCGGGCGTCGGCGTGCTCAAAAGGTGAATACGAATGCGAGGAACGGACCGCTTAGCGTCATGTCGTAAACAAAGTCGTCGCCTTCGCCAGAATGGTCGATGTCGATTGCTCGGTAGCCCGCACCGAGCGAGAAGGTGTCGTTGAAACGGATCTCAAGGCCCGCGAGGGCGTTCCACACCAGGTCGGAGCCGCCGCCGCCGACATCACCACGCAGGAAGAGGCCAAAATGCTCGTTGAGGTCGTACCTGCCGCGGAGGCCGATGAATGCGTCGGCCCAAGTTTCGCTGCCGTTCACGGCAAAGGGCGTGACACCATCGGTGCCCGCGATATCCGTGGAGAACGAGTAAAGGCGCACGCCAGCGATCGCCTCGAGCCGGCCGCCAGGTCCTTCGCCAATGCGAGCGTACGACTGAGGTGCAGTACCCAAAGTCTCATTGAGCAATGAGTAACCGCCCCCAAACTCAAAGATGCCTTGGGTCATGGACACGTCTGCGGATGCGGTGCCGTCGGCAAGACTCGAGCCGAGATCGATGTACATCACATCGCCGAAAATGCTGATGGTGTCGTTTGAAATCTCAAGGTGAAGTTCAAGCCCGAAGTTGAAGTTCTCAGAGATCAGTTCGAAGGTCTCGCCGATGTCTTCATCAACATGCGCCGTCTGGCCGGCAACGCTGACGGTTCCGTTCTGCGCGGGGACCCAGACATAGGGCGCGAGCACAACCGCCCAGAGTGCGTCGTCATCGCTCGCCGTGGTCGGGTCCGCATGCGTCGCGGGTATGTCCGCATGCGCTGGGGGAGTGTCCACCACCGCGGTTTGGCCATGAAGCGGGAGTGTGCACAGGATCAGCGACGAGGGGATCGATGCACGAAGTGTGGGCATGGGAGTTGCGCGAGCTCTCGGCGCGGTGGATTGACGATGGCACAACGGCGCCGGCCGATCCTATCCACGTCGATGCCAGAGGCAATCACCAGTTGCGCACAACCGCAGCACCTGCAATGACTCCACCGAGGATCTTTGCTCCATTGAGGAGATCCCCGAGCGCCAATGGGTAGAGCGGATTGAGCACCACCGCCATGGCTGCGCACAGCCCGCACCACACGGCACTTCCATCCTTACCGAAGACGACAGCGCCGACGAGAAAGACCGCCGAACTCGCCCAACGCACGATGTCGTTGTTGACGGCAGTGGGCAACATGCCGAATGTCTGAAAGAAGAGAAACCCGCTCAACAGCGCGAGTGGGATCAGAATCGTCTTGCCGGAGCCGCTGCCACCTTTGGATGCCATGGTGGTCCTATCGGCAGTGCCCGACGACGCGCCGTAAAACGAAAGCGGCCCCGCTCGTACGGGGCCGCCCTCATCCTGCACTCAACTGTGGTAGCCGTTACTTGTCGCTCTCCGGAAGCCCCATGCCACTTCGGTCGGGGTATTTCGGCTTTGGCGTTGGCTTGTAGCCGTCCGTTTCAATCTGCTTGAGCAAGAACTCAACGGCGGCTTCCAGTTGCGGGTCGCCGCCGTCCTTCATCTTTGCAGGGTCGTCGATCACGACCATATCCGGATCGATGCCGTGACCCTCAACGCCCCAGGTTCCATCGACTTCGTAGAAGCCAAAGGTCGGCACGCTGATGGAACCACCGTCCAGGAGGCCGGGGTTGCCAGAGATTCCGACAAGCCCGCCCCAAGTGCGTGTACCGATGACCGGGCCGAGTTTGTTGTGCTGAAAGAGCCAGGGGAACATGTCGCCGCCCGAACCAGCAAGGCCATTGGTCAGCATTGCTTTCGGTCCGCGATGTCCATCCGGTGGCCACGCGCCATCACGCGCATCGCGGCGCGCCCAGTAGTTGGTGACCGGACGGTTGAGGAGTTCGATGAAGCGCGTTGGAATCTGGCCGCCGCCGTTCCAGCGATCGTCGATCAGAAGGGCCTGCTTCATGCGCTGTCCGTAGAACTGGCGCACAAGTTCCGTTTGCCCATCGACGCCGGTATTCGGGACGTAGAGATAGCCGATCTTACCGCCAGAAAGTTCCTCAACACGGCGGCGCTTCGACTCAACCCACGCGCTGTAGTTGAGCGCGTCTTCGCTCGCGAGCGTCGTGACGACGACATCGGTCGCGTCCTTGTCCATCATCGGCTTCTTCGAAATGGTGAGGACCACCGACTTACCGGCAAGACCGATGAACGGCGCCCAAGGATCGGTGGTCGGATCGACAGGCTCGCCATTGACCGCAAGGAGAAAATCGCCCTCGCGCACACCGAGACCTTGCGCGGCGAGCGGACTGCGCGCGTCGTTGTCAAAGGTCGCGCCCGTGGTGAACTTCGCAAGTTTCCACGCATTCGCGAGCGTACCGTCGTCATTTTTGACCGACTCGAATGTGACGCCGAGGAGTCCGACATTTCGACTCGGCGCATTCTCGACATCGCCAGGACCTTGAAGGTACGCATGACCGACATTGAGCTCTGAGATCATCTCGGCGATGAGATAGTTGAGGTCTTCGCGCGTGACAACCGCCGAAAGCATCGCCTCATACTTCGCGCGGATCGCGTTCCAATCAACTCCGTGCATACCCGGGTCGTAGAAGTAGTCGCGCATGATGCGCCACGCATCGGCGAGAATTTGTGCGCGCTCGTGGCGCGGGTGAACCTCGACCAACATCGGACTCGCAACGATCGGCTTCGCAGTGGCACCCGCAGTGGAACCCGCGATCGAAGCACCGCCACGGCCGCCGAGGAGAAGCTTCTTTCCATCGGCAGACACGCTAAACCGCATCCCAGTTACACCAGTTGACTCGGTTGGCGACTTTGACGAGAGGTCGAGAATGCGGACCGAGCCATCGCGACCGTAGAGGAGCTCATTGCGGTCATTGAATCCAAGCGAACCGAAGCTCCCGACAGCAGCCGGAAGTTTGATGGCGCGTGCCTCAAAGCCAGCAAACGGCTGCGTGGCATCGAGGTCGATGATGACATCCTTCTTCTCAGGCTTCTTGCCAGCACCTTCGCCATCCTTCTTGGCGGCAGTGCGCGTGCCGGTGATCTCTGTCGTCTGCGGGCCACCTTCGCTTTCGCCGCTGGCGGTGCCAGTGAGGTTGTCGCCATCGATCACGGCGACGATGGTGAAGGGCAGCTTCATGAAGAGGCCGGAGAGTTTGAGGGTCTTCGATGCGGCGTCCCATGAGCCGCTTGCCTCGCCAGCGCCTTGCTTTGAGGAGAAGGTGGCCTTGACGCTTGCGTCATCGACAAGCGTGATCTCAAAGGTCACCTCAAGCGGGCCGTCTTTCATCGCGACGACACACTTCCAACTACCCGCGGGGCCCGTGGGAGCTGGGGCCGCGGTGCTTGACTCGTCCTTCTTCTCATCTTGCTTCTCATCTTGCTTTTCGTCTTTGCGCTCGTCTTGCAGCGAGGTCGCGACGGCGGTTGCCGCTTCAAACTCTGCGCCGCGTCGGCGTCGTCCGCCACCGGGCATTCCGCCGCCGGCTGGACCGCCTGTTCCCGGCGCGGCCGCTGGAGCGTCGCCAGCGGGCGCGGGCTTGCCATCATCCTTTTGACCTTCCTCGTCGCTTGTCGGAAGCCACGGAAGTTTGAAGTCCTTCTTGAGAGGAACCGCCATCAGCACTTGCGAGTTGTTGTAGATCCACGTCGTATCGAACTCGCCGTAGGTGGGCGCGAAATTGCGTTGGCTCGTGAAGACAAGCCAGTCGCCCTTGCGGTCGAATGTCGGATCGGAGTCAGAGTAGAAGCCACTTGTGACTTGCGTGCGCGCCTTGGCGGGGTCCGCCTCGCGCGTATCAAAGAGGTAGATCGCGTCGAGTTCCGTGGTGTCGCACGAGCGCGACCAGGTGATCCACCGCGAATCGTTGGAGAACGAGAGAGCAACCGCCTGCGGAGCTTGCGGATTTTTGTCGAGGAAAACCGCGGAGCCGTCCTCGAGTTTGACCAATGTGATGTTGCCTGCCTTGTCTTGCAGCACGACCGACTTCGAGTCGGGCGACCAATCAATCGAGGTTCGGAATGAACTTGGCACGCCCTCCACAGGTTTCGTGATCTGCTTGATCTCGGCCTTGCCCGGCTCGATCTTCCCGTCTGCGGGCATGGTGTAGAGCTCGTACTCGCCAGTTGCATCGGAGAAGTAGGCGATGGTCTTGCCATCTGGGCTCCACGTTGCGTTGCGCTCAAACACGCTGTCGGTGCGGGTCATGTTGCGCGGTGTACCGTTCTCGGCAGGTGCCGACCAGATATCACCTCGGCCGATCACCGCGACGCGCTTTCCGCTCGGCGAAATCGAAGCCCCTTGGATGTTCTCCGCAGCATCAACCGTCGCCACGCGCAGCGTATCGCGATCGCCGGGAACCTTGATCTCGACCGTTGTCGCCGCGTTGGTTGCAAGATTGAGACGATAGATGCGATCCGCGTGTTGGAGCACCATCTCGCCCGTGCCCTCGGTATCCGGCCCAATTGCCGGCCACTTCACATCATGGGTCTTGAAGCGCGTGACCTGCTTCGACTCACCCGAATCCAGGTCATAGCTCCACACGTTGAGCACATTGCCCTCAGTCTCGCTGCGGTCTGAGAGAAAGTAGACCTTCTTCCCATGCCACATCGGCAAGGTGTCGGTTCCCTCCCAGTTGGTGATCTGCTTCGATTCTCCGGTCTTCAGATTGAAGAGCCAGACATCAGTCGCCATGCCGCCGCGGTAGCGCTTCCATGTGCGCGTGTCGGTCGAGTGCGGCGTGTAGACGAGCCATTCGCCGGTTCGGTCGATGGAACCATTGGCGCCGTAGGGCACAGGAAGCTTGCTTGGAAGTCCGCCACTCGCAGAAATCGTGTAGAGCTTTTGCGCGCGGCCAAGGCCCTCGAGCGCCGCGGTCATGAACACGAGGCTGTCACCATCGGGTGTCCAATCGCAGAGGCCCTCCGCGGCTGGATGATGGGTCACACGCTCGGGGATTCCGCCATCGACGGAGAGCGTGTAGAGGTCGGCGCCTTGGTCGTAGTTTGCGCGGAAGGCGATCGACTTGCCATCAGGCGAGAATCGCGGCGATCCTTCAAAGCCTGGCGGACTTGCAACCGGTCGCGCGGTGCCGCCATCCTTTGCCACGATCCAGAGGTCGTTCGCATAGACGAAGACGATCGAGTCCTTGGAGATGTCCGGGTAGCGGCAGAGGCCAGCAGTCGGATCGGGCGTGTCAGCGGCGAAAGTGGGTGACGCAGTCGCGGCGACAAGAAACGAGGTGGCAACGCAGTTTGCCGCGCGCGCAGTGAGAAGGTTTCGAAACATGGGCGGAGGGTACAACGACACATCCGCACGGTTTCGGCCCCGATACAGCATCGTTGCGTTTTTTCAAAGATCGACAACTGAGGCCACCGTTCACACCGCGGTCGGTGGGGTGAGATCGTCGCGGTCCGTTCGTCGGCGTCAATGAGAAGGCTTGGCAACCAACGCGATCCGACGGTCACTCACAACCGCGCCGCCTGGCTTCTCGACCGTCACTGCGAAGAGCACCGGACGACCGACCGGCAGTTTCGCCTGAATCGGAATAACCGCGAGCTTGTCAGCCCCGGTTGGCATGTCGAAGACGCCGCCATCGACGGGATAGCGCTCATCCCGATCTGCGTCGAAGATCCAGAGTTGGTACTGCTCGCGCGTCGGGTCGTTCACAGCAAGCCCGCCGATCGTCAGAATGCCCTCGTCAGATTCTGCGTCGAAATAAACATCACCGGATACGGCGTCAATGACATGTGGGTCTGAGGTACTGCTCCACTGGGTGCGCAGGGCAGCGGGGTGGCTCCCCACGAAGTTGGCCACGGCGGGATCGAGCGAGTCGTCGCTGGTGACTGCGAGGTAGACCATCGTCACGCCGATCACGAGGCACGCCGCAATCGCAAGTGCCGAAGTCATGCGCGTGGGTTGCTCGCGTCGAAGTTGGATCGGTGTGGGCGGAGCATGCAGAACTTCAGCGAGTTCGAAGAGCTTCGTTCGCAATGATTCGGGCATTTCCGCGGGAATCGTGGCGACGTTCGTCGCAGCACTGCGAGATATCGAAGGTGCAGTCGTCGCGAGTTCAGCTACCGCGAGTTCAGCAATGAGGCGTTCAAACACCTCTGTCTCGTTCTCGATGTCCACCTCGTGATGTGCCGCTTCGCGGCGTTCATCGAGTGTGATCGAGTCGCCAAAAAGTGCCTCGTCCGCAGCGCGCTCGCGGAGGCGAATGAAGAAATCGTCGCTTGGATCGGTGGGAAGTTCGTCGGCGGTCACGGAGTTTCCTCTCGCGAAGCACCGACCCGGCGGCTTTGTGCTGTTGGATTCGTTCCGAGCGATTCGTTGTCGGAACCTTCACGCGACGCGCGCGCGATGCTGGTCGCTGGGGCCGTCGTCCGCGCGAGATCTGCCGACGAGATCACGCCCTGCTCAGCGAGAATCTGTCGAATCTTGATGAGTCCTCGTCGCGCGTGGGTCTTCACGGTTCCGAGCGGCATGCCAGTGGCCGTCGCGATCTGTTCGTGCGAGCAGCCATGGTGGATTGCAAGTTGGAGGACTTGTTGTTGCTCCGGCCGCAACTGCGCGAAGGCTTTTTGCGCGATGCCATGTTGTTCACCGATCTCAGTTTGATCGACGAGCTCAGCCGGATCGGCAACCGTATCGGCGATTTGCGGAACCTCGGGCCTGCGCATCTTCCGGCGACCGCGGTCGATCAAGCGGCGCCGCGCGATCATGGCGACAAAGGTCGTCTCGCTCGCGATCGACGCATCAAATCGAGGTGCGCTCTTCCAGACATCGATAAAGATCTCTTGCACAGCATCTTCGGCATCTGAAGCACTCGAGCACAACCGTCGCGCGAGACTCCACACCAGTCCGCTGAATCGCTCAATGCACGCAGCGGGTGCACCGGGCTCACCTGCAGCGACGCGTTCGAGGATGGAGGAGTCGTCGGTCACAAGCGTGCGCACCGGGCAAGAACGGGAGCGCGAGTGTAGCGGAAGCACGCGGCATTCCTCATCCTCAACGGAACGAACGGTGGGGGAGGGATTCGAACCCTCGAGACCCTGACGGGCCTGCCGGTTTTCAAGACCGGTACATTCAACCACTCTGCCACCCCACCAGGAGTGAGGCGAGAGTCTAGCGAATTCGTCCCGCGTTATGAGAGGCGTTCCGCCATCCCGCTCGAGCGCGGCGTCAGCATCTTCGCAATCGTCGCCGTCCAACCCGTCTGGTGCGATGCGCCGCAGCCTCGGCCGGTATCGCCATCAAAGTATTCATAAAAGTTGATGAGCTCCCGGAAGGTTGGGTCGCTCGCGTACTTTGGATGCATTGCCATCGATGGGCGCATGCCGTGCTCATCGGGAAGAAACAACCCAGCAGCCCGTCGCGAGATCTCGTCTGCAGCGTCGAGCAACGTGCCCGTTTTTCCGCTCCCGACGGGTAGTTCAATCCGAAAATCGTCACCGTAGTAATGGTGAAATTTCTGCAGGCTCTCGACGAGCAGCAGATTCATCGGCATCCAGATGGGGCCACGCCAATTGGAGTTTCCTCCGAAGAGTCCGGTTTGGCTCTCTGCCGCTTCGTAGCGCACGTTGTACGACTTACCGTCGATCCACAGCGAATAAGGCCGATCGGAGAGCGCGCGCGAGATGCTGCGGATGCCGTACGGCGAGAGAAAGTGCTTCTCGTCAAGCGTCTTACGAAGAAGCGCTTTCATCCGATGTCCACGGAGAAGCGAGAGAAGCCGCCGTTCGCCGCGCCCCGGCTCATTCCAACGCGAAACAAGCGCGGCCATCTCCGGTCGTTCACGGAGGAACCACTCAAGGCGCTCGCGAAAGATTGGGAGTTGCGCGAGGACTTCAGGCTCGATCGTCTCAACTGCAAAGAGCGGAATCAGTCCGACGACCGAGAGGATCTTGATGGGCTCGACGCGACCGTCGGGCATGCGCATGAGGTCGTAGTAAAAGCCGTCGTCCTCATTCCAGAGCCCGATGTCTTTGCCGCCCATTTGCGTCATCGCTTCGGCGATTTGCAGGAAGTGCTCGAAGAACTTCGCCGCCATGTCCTGGTAAAGCGGCCGATCATGCGCGAGTTCAATCGCCATGCGCATCATCGTGAGCGCGAACATCGCCATCCAACTCGTTCCGTCGGCTTGCTGCAGAGTGCCGCCGCCGGGGAGGGGCTGCGAGCGATCGAAGACGCCGACGTTGTCGAGGCCGAGGAATCCACCCTCGAAGATGTTTCGGCCGGAGGAGTCCTTTCGATTGACCCACCAGGTGAAGTTGAGGAGTAGGCGGTTGAAAATGGAAGCGAGAAAGTCGAGATCGGCCGTACCGTTGCGCCGACGATCAATCTGGAATACCCGCCACGCGGCCCATGCGTGAATCGGCGGATTCACATCGCTGAACGACCACTCGTACGCCGGGAGTTCGCCGGACGGATGCATGTAGTGGTCGGTGAGAATTTTCGCGAGTTGTCCCTTGGCAAACTCCGCGTCGATGTTCGCAATCGCGACGCAGTGGAACGCAAGATCCCATGCAGCGAACCACGGATACTCCCACGTGTCCGGCATCGAGAGCACGCTTGATGCCGCAAGATGCCGCCAGTTGGCGTTGCGACCGCGCTTCCGTTCGACCGGTGGGGTTGGCTGCGTCGGATCACCGTCGAGCCAGCGGCGAACGTCGTACTCGTAGTACTGCTTCGACCAAAGGAGGCCCGCGTAGGCCTGTCGTTGCAACTTCCGACTCTCAGGCGACACAAGCCCGCGGTGGATGACCTCGTAAAACTGAGAAGCCTCGGTTGCCCGCAACTCAAAGAGGGCGGGAACATCCTTGGGCGCGAAGTCGCTCGCTGCCGGGCAGAGGACCGCGTCGATCGTCGTGCGACCACCAGCAGGGATCGACAGCGTGTACCACGCAGCTGCCTTTGTGCCATGTGCTGTCGTGTGTACCGCGTCTTCGCGGCCTCCAACGATCCGGTCATGAAACGCATCTTTCGGTGCGATGGACGACGGCTGAGCTTTCGGCGTCATGCCGAACTCGCGAACCACATTGGTTTCGTTCTCGCAAAAAAGATACTCGGGAACAGCGGCGTCTTCGGACATGCGAAGTTCCATCGTGCCGAGCGCGCGACATGTCGCGGAAAACGCATTGCGCGAACGCACGCCGTCGATCGACGGGCGTTCAGCATCCGCGCGCCACGACCAAGTGTTCCGGAAGAAAAGCTGCGGAATGACGTGGATTTCTGCCGTTTCTGGGCCGCGATTGATCACTTCGATGCGCATGGCAGTTTCGTCGCCAGCGCGTTTCGCATAGGTAACCCACACTTCAAAAAAGCGATCATCATCCAGGATTCCGGTGTCGAGCAACTCGAATTCCGGATCAAGCTTTGTGCGCGCCGCGTTCTCCTTGACGAGTGTGTCATACGGGAATGCCCGCTGTGGATACGCATACATCATGCGATTCCATGCGTGCGATGGCACCGCGTCAACATGCCACCAGAGTTCTTTCGCGTCCTCTCCGTGGTTGCCCTCAGAGTTGGTCAGGCCGAAGAGTCGCTCCTTGAGGATTGGATCCTTCCCATTCCAAAGCGCAAGCGATAGACAAAGATGCTGGTCTTTGTCGCACCAACCCGCGAGTCCGTCTTCACCCCAG
This sequence comes from Candidatus Kuenenia stuttgartensis, assembly GCA_945902075.1. GTDB lineage: Bacteria > Planctomycetota > Phycisphaerae > Phycisphaerales > SM1A02 > QWPT01. The sequence goes on from CAMDMA010000035.1 coordinate 10,293, forward strand.
CGATAGGCCCGACTGCGGGCACTGTCGTGCGGGAACGAATCCCACGCAGAGCCATCCGCTGAGTAATCCTCACGAACCGTTCCCCACTGCCGACAGGAGACATACGGCCCCCATGTACGCCAGCGTGCGAGTCCGGCGTGGTCGTCGCGGAGTCGGCTGTGTTCGGCGGAGTTCGAGCGGGAAAGTTCACTCACGAGCGGAATCCTCGTTGAAGGGAAGTGCTGAGCGCGTCGAGCAGGCAGCCCACGCTCCATGCTTGCATGGGGCATCCGCGCGACTCATGCGGAGGATCGCCATCCGCGACCTCACCGATTGAGCCGAGTCCGGCGTCGTGGAATTGACCGGCGAGATCAGAAAGGATGAGGTTGGCGAGTCGCGCACCGCGCGCTGGATCGGCGAGCGTTTCCGCGCGAAGCCGAAGCCCAGCAAGAAACGGCCAAGCCGTGCCGTTGTGATACGCGAGGTCGCGGGATCGCTGGTCGCCTTCATATCGTCCTCGGTAACCAGAGGTGCCAGCCGCAAGTGTGCGAACCGCGAGCGGGGTAGAGAGCCGCGCAGCGAGAACTCCACGCGCGCGGGCACACCAGTCGGCATCAAACGGCCGATGGATCGAAGCGAGTGCGAACAATTGATTCGGTCGAATCGCGTTGTCATCGCCGGCTGGACCATCGAGGAGATCGCGGAAGCACTGCGTGTCCGGATTCCAGTAGCGCGAAAATGCGGTGTGCGTTGTCGCGGCGAGTTGCTCGATGCGCATGAGTGTTGCACGTTCGTCGGCACGGTCGCGCGCGCGGAGCACTTCTCGGAGGGAGAGCAGCGCGTCAAGCCAAAGTGCGGAGAGTTCGATGGGCTTCCCCATACGCGGCGTCACCACGTGGTCGCCGATCTTCGCGTCCATCCACGTGAGTTGAAGACCTTCCTCGCCCGCGCGCACGAGTCCGTCGGTGTCGACCATGATTCCATGGCGCGTTCCTCGCATGAAGCTCTCAACAATCGAGAGAAGCGCTGGCAGCACGCGATCAAGCCACGCATCGTCGCGTGAGGCACGCCAGGTGTCGATTGCAGCAGCGATGGCAAGTAGCGGCGCATCGGCGCTGTGATATTCAGGCACGGTGGATTCATCGGGAAAACGATTTGGAAGAAGTCCGTCAGCGAGGTGCTCAAGGAAAGTCTCGATGACAAGTTTGGCCTCATCGGCGCGTCCTGTTTGGAGGAGCAATCCTGGAAGCGCGATCATTGCGTCACGACCCCAGTCTTCAAACCAGGGAAAACCGGCAATGATCGAACGGCCAACGCTGCCATCCTTCCGCGGACGGGTGACAACGAAGGTGTCGGCGGCGAGGCAGAGCGTCTGGAGTTCGGGAACTGCGTCCAACATGCCGGCCTTGGCGAGAAGCGCACGCTCGCGTACGCGCTCGCGCTCGACGATGGCGATTCCGTCGACGGGCATTTCCGCGAGGCCCCGATCGAGCCCAACGACAAGTGCACGAGTTTCCCCGGGCGCGAGCACAAAGGTCGCTGTGAGTGCGTGGCAGGAGGACCCCGCAGAGTCGTAACCGCGCGCGCGTTCTTCGGCGAGTTGGTGTCGGCGCCACCAGTTCGCTGCAGGGGCGAACGCGGCACCCGGTGCCGCGACGTACAGCGTGGTTGCGTCAGCGGCGAAAGGATTGGCCGGGAGCACGATACGCGCCGTCGCTCGTGCGCTGGTGTCCGCAGTCGTCTCAGGAAGCCACGTGGCATCAGGGTCAAGCTGGTGGTGGCCACGGTGCTCGACAAATATGCGCGCGTCAAGCGTCACCGGTAGCGCGGACTCGACAACCGTCCAAATCACCGCGACAGCGCGCACGTCACGCAACATCACCACGCGCTTCTCAATTCGAGCGGCACCGAGCTCAAATGTCCATGTCGGGATACCACCGTCGAGGGCAAACCCGCTGATCGAGCGGTAACCGTCGGGATCGATCGAGCCATCGTTCCAGCGTCGTGAGCCGAGATTGGTGCGCGTGTCGCCGACGGCGATCTCTTCATCGATAAAGGAAACAAGCATGCGCCGGGCGATCGGCGCACGAGTCGCGCCGATCAACATGCCGTGATAGCGTCGCGAGGCGATCAGCGAGGTGGTTCCCATCGCGTAGTCGCCAGCACCAGTGGTCGTAAGCCACTCGCGGCGCGTGCCGTCGGCGGGGTCCGATGCTTCATGTCGCGAAAGTGCGATTCGGCAGCCCATTGCAGTCTTGATCTGGTCGCCGAGTTGTTCGCCATCCATAGAACCGAACGATACTTGAAACGCCGATCTCGCTCAGTCAATACGTCGGCCCGGCCACGGTGCAGCGAAGAGATGCGCGTCTGACTCGTGGACATGAAAGGCAACGACGCTTTGGATCGGCAATTCCTGCGCATCGGCGCTTGGCACGCGCGCGCGAAGCGTGCGGCCGTCTGCGCGCAGGCCAATGAGGTCGGTGAACAATCCAGCAGGTTCGCGGGCGAGCAGCTCTGCCTCGAAGGTGATGGATGGCGCGGTCGGCACGCCAACGCGGATTTGCCATGGGCGTAATCCAACGAGCGTTGAGCCGGTTGCCGACGCGCGCGAACGCAGCATCGAGAGGCGCGCGCGAAACTCCGGCGAAAGCACCGCGTTCGCGCAGTTTCCCGTTTCTGTGATCTCGACGACGTGCATCCCGAGGTCGTCAACGAGCTGCGCAACCTCAAGATCAACGGGGCGCGCGGCAACCTCGTTTGCCGGGCCGAACGCCCGCACGCGTCCACCGATCAGAACGAGCAGGTCGTCCGCAATCGCGAGCGCATCCGTCGGATCATGCGTGACGACAATTCCGGCAGAACCGGTCGAGCGTTGGAGTTCGCGCACCATCTGGCGAATCGTAAAGCGGTTGGTGCGATCAAGATTTGCGAAGGGCTCGTCGAGGAGGACCAACTTTGGCGAGCGAATAAACGCCCGCGCCACCGAAACGCGGCGACGCTCGCCTGCGGAGAGGGTTGCGGGGAGGCGCCCGAGCAGTGGCTCAATGCCGAGCGTGCGGGCAAGACTCTTGACGCGATCATGCCGACGCTGACGCGGTTCATCGCGGGGGAGTGCAGCGGAGTCGATGTTTGCGACGACAGTGAGATGCTCGTGCAGCGCGGCGTCGTCGAAACTCATACCGATACCGCGCGCCGTGGGGTCGAGTCCGGCACAGTCGATCCCATCAAATGTGATCGTGCCGCTTGTCGCGCGCTCAAATCCAGCGAGAAGCGACAACAGCGTACTTTTCCCCGCGCCGGACGGTCCAACAATCGCAAGCAATCTTCCGCGCGGTACAGCGAGCGAAACTTTGTCGAGTGTGAATTTGGGTTCTTTTTCCGCGCCGCGACGGAAACTGAGTTCGTGCACGCGAAGCCCGCTCGCCGCCCGGTCGACGGTGTCAAGCCCGAGCGTGCTCGAACCAGACCGCAGCGACATTAGCCCCGTTCCGCCCGACGCCGCTTGAGTTCCGCATCGATGAACGGCGCGATATCGCCGTCAAGAACCGATTGTGGATTTCCAACCTCGTATCCCGATCGGTGATCCTTCACCCGGTTGTCGTAGAAGACATACGAGCGAATCTGATTGCCCCAGTCACGAGTCACTTTGCCGCCGGTTGCGGCGCTGATCTCGGCTTCGCGACGATCTTGCTCGAGGATTTCGAGTTTGGCCTGCAGCACTTCGAGTGCCTGCTTGCGGTTCTGCGGCTGATCGCGATACGTGCTCGCAACCACCTGCAGCCCGGTCGGAAGGTGAGTGACGCGCACGGCACTTGCGACCTTGTTGACGTTTTGTCCACCAGGTCCAGAGGCGCGCACGAACGGCGTAATCTCGAGGTCTTTCTCCGGAATCACGAGGTCAGTTTCCTCGAACTCGGGGGTGACATCGACGGTGGCGAAACTCGTTTGGCGCTTGCCTTCGGCATTGAACGGCGAAACACGCGCAAGTCGGTGCGTGCCACGCTCGCAACTCATATACCCGTAGCAGAAGGGGCCACTCACGCGATAGGCGACCTCACTTACGCCAGCTTCGGCGCCCATCGTGCGGTTGATCTCCTCGATTTTGAAGCCCATCTGCTGAAAGTAGTAGAGGTACATGCGCTCAAGCATGCCCGCCCAGTCTTCGGCCTCTGTGCCACCGGCACCTGCTTGGATCGCGACGTAGCAGTTGCGATGGTCGTGCTTGCCGCTCAGGAGCGACTGCTGCTCAACCTTCGCCATCTTTTGCGTGAGGGTCCAGAGAGTGTCATCGACCTCGCGAAGAAGCGCGGCATCGCCGGCTTCTTTCGCGAGTTCGTAGCCGACCTTTGCGTCCTCGAGAAGGCCAACGGCCTCTTCGAGCGGCTCGATCTGCGCTCGGATGATCTTGCTTTCGCCGATCGTCTTCTGCGCGGCCTTTGGATTGTTCCAGAATTCAGGCGCATTCATCCGGTCGGCAAATGCGGCCCGTTCGGCGATCTTTTGATCGTAGTTAAAGAGAGTCGCGGAGCGTATTGATCCGCGCCTCCAACTCGTCGATCACCGGCTGATGAGCGTCGTAATGCATGGGGGGCGAAGTGTAGCGCGATTGTCTGGCGCACGCGTCGCACGAATCACTACGATTCCGCCCATGTTCGTCTCCACGCGCATTGCTTCGATGTCCGAGTCCGCAACCCTTGCCGTTGGTGCGAAGGTCGCCGAAGCGCGGGCGAAGGGGCATGATGTAATCGCGTTCGCCATGGGTGAGCCGGACTTTGATACGCCCGACAACATCAAGCGCGCAGCGATCAACGCACTCGAGCGGGGAATCACCAAGTACGCGCCGACGCCGGGGGAGAAGTCGGCGCGCGAATGCATCGCGCGCAAACTCACTCTTGAAAACGGTGTCGAGACGTCATTCGATCAAGTGACAGTCACGGTCGGCGCGAAGCACGCGATCTACATGGCACTGCAGGCGATCATCGAGCCAGGGCGCGGCGATGAAGTGTTGCTGCCAACGCCCGCCTGGGTGTCGTACAAGCCGCTCATCGAGTTGGCAGGCGCGAAGTGCGTCGAGGTCCCTGGCACGGTTGCGAATGGATTTCGCATCACTCCCAACCAACTCGCTGCCGCCATCACGCCGCGCACGGTGGGGATTGTCTGGAACTCGCCGTCAAACCCATGTGGAACGGCGTATCCGGTTGCCGAGGTGCGCGCGCTGTGCGAGGAACTCGCGCGTCACGAGCGCATCGCGATTCTCTCCGACGAAATCTATGAGAAGCTGATTTACCCCGAGGTTGCCCCCGGGCTCGCGCACTTCTCGCCGGGTTCGCACGCGGCGCTCGCGGGTCGCACCATCACGATCAACGGCATGAGCAAGAGCTACGCGATGACCGGTTGGCGCGTCGGCTACATGGCAGCACCGAAGGCGATGGCGAGCGAACTCATCAAGCTGCAGGGGCAGATGACGAACTCGATTCCAAGCTTCTTCTATCCAGCGATTGTGGAGGCACTCACAAACAGCGCGGTCGGTGTCGAGGCTATGCGCGTCAAGTTCGCGGCCCGCGCGGCGCTCATCAAGCGTGAACTCGACGCAGTGCCGGGGTTCGTGACCGTTGCGCCGAACGCAGCGTTCTACGCTTTCCCCGATGTTTCTGCGCATTTCGGGAAGACGACGCCCGGGGGTAACCGCATCACGACTGCCCAGTCGTTTGCCGATGCGCTTCTTCATGAAGCGCATGTGGCGGTCGTCCCTGGCGAAGACTTCGGTGCGTGTGCACGCCACCACATCCGATTCTCCTTTGCCTGTGCGGAAGAAACCATCGTGACGGGAATCGCGCGCATTCGCGAATGGGTTGCTGTATTGCGCTGAGGCACCGGTGGGTTGTCAACGGTGCGGCTCGGGAAGTCGCGCCCACGATAGATGTCCGCGCCAGTCGGACCCAGTGGGGATGGGGTGCCCTCTCAAGGGGCGATTGCCCTAATCCGGCCAAGCTGGAGTCGATGCGGAATGCTCACGCATTTCCCGGCCGACGACTGCCGATGGACGGAAGCGCACATTGGCGCCCTCTTGGGTGCAGCGCTTCACACGATCCTGAAACGGAGAGTCCCTATGTCATGGCATCCTTGTGTTCGGTTGAGCATCGGCCTCTTCGTCGCTTCGTTGGCTTCTGTGCTCGCCATCACGTCTCAGGCTGCGGCCAGCACCGCGGATGAAGTTTTGGCAGCGCTGAAGGACGGAAATGCGCGCTTTGTCGCTGGTACTTCGGTCCATCCGCACACCGGTCATGACCGCGTCGTCGAGACAAGTTCTGGTCAGGCTCCGATGGTGACGATCCTCGGCTGTTCCGACTCCCGCGTCCCGCTTGAGCACATCTTTGATCAGGGGATCGGCGATGTCTTTGTCGTGCGCGTTGCAGGAAATGTCGCTGATGTCGATGAGCTCGGCTCGGTCGAGTACGGCACCGGACATCTCAATACGCCGCTCCTGGTGGTGCTCGGTCACTCAAAGTGTGGCGCCGTCAACGCAGTCGCGACTGGTGCGGTGCTTCATGGAAGCATCCCTGGTCTCGTGGACAACATCATCCCCGCCGTCAAGCGCGCACGCGCCGCAAACCCGGGTCTGAGCGACAAGGAGCTCGTTCCCTTCGCCGTGCGCGAGAATGTGCTTGAGTCGATCTCGACTGCGCTTCGCCAGAGCGAGGAAGTTCGCCATCTTGTGGCGGAGGGAAAGCTCCGCGTCGTTGGTGCTGTTTATGACATCGACACAGGCTCGGTCGATTGGCTTGGTGAGCATCCTGATCAGAGTGGGCTCCTCGTGCAGACCGCCAGTACAGCGGCCCAGCCGACTCCGGGTGGCCACGGCGCTCCGAGAGAGGCATCCGCTGCATCCCACGGCGAACCACGCGCCGAACTCGCCGCGACCGGTGTCTTTGCGGCTCCCGAATCAAAGGTCGTCGTACGCGCGCCGTTCGGCAGTTCTGTCGGCAAGGCGCATGCATTTGATTTTGTCGCCATGACTGAACACGACTCAAGCCTGTTGTCGACGATGTTTGCCATCGCCGCGGCGCTCGCGCTTTTGGCGACGGTCATCGCATGCTTTCGGCTCGCGCGCTCCATCGGACCGGATGGCACGGTCTCGCATTCGATCACCCTCGGCGCAAAGCTCGCCTGCGGTTTTGGTCTTCTCGCAACGGGCATCCTTTCGATCGCCACCGTAGCGATGCGCTCGAACGAGCAGGTTTCTATGGCGATGCGGCAGATGGAATCACGAGTGTCTGAGGTCGGAGTCCTTGAGGGGGCTAAAGTCAATCTTGCGGGCATGAGGCTTGCCGTGAAGGGCTTTTTGATCGGCAACAGCGAGGATGAACTTCGCAACTACTCGAATGAGGCTGCATCGTTTACGGACAAACTCGCGACCGCAAAGTCTGCGATCAAAAACCACGAGCATCTCAAGTCGCTTACGACGATCGAGTCGGACGTCCGCGAATATGACGCGACGTTTGCCCAAGTTGTCCGAAAAATCGACGAGCGCAACGCTGTAATTGAGACGCAGATGGGCGTTGTCGCAGCGAGGGCAAGTACGCTTCTCACGGAGGTTGCCGCAACGGCGCACGCAGACGGCGACACGACGAAGGCGCTTGTTGCGGCCGAGGCGGGCGAGCACTTCCAGACTGCACGGCTCGATTTCTTCAAGTATCTCCGCTCACATGACGTCGCCCTCGCGGATGCCGCGAAGGGGCAAGCGGAAAGCATGGCCGTACTTTTGCAGCAACTTCAGGGCGAAACTACGAACCCGAAGCGCATTGCATGGCTCACCGAAGCCAAGGCCGCGGCAAGTTTTTGGACATCATGCATGAACGAAGCGATTGTGTTGCAGCACGACCGCGACGCGCTCGTGCGGCAGGGACTTGACCGCATCGGACCAAAGATCCACGAGGCAGCATCGACGCTTGCGACAACGCTCCTCGTCGAGCAGACTGCTGCACGCGAGCGTGCCGAGGCAGCCGCGACGTCAGCCCGAACATTGGTCACCGGATTTTCGGTGGCGATCGTGATCGCCGCGGTGGTGATCGCCTGCGCGGCCGTTCGCAGTGTGCTTACTCCACTCCGCCGCCTTGTCGCGAGCATCCTCGAGATCCAGTCGACGCGTGACCTGACTCGTCGCACCGGCGTGACGTCGCTTGACGAGGTCGGTCGCGTCGGTCAATGCTTCGATGGGCTTGTCTCGACGCTTCACGGCATTCTTGCCGACGTCAACTCAGGTGCAGCGGAGATCGACGCTGGTGCAGCACAGATTGCCTCCGCCAGCCAGTCGCTGGCCGAGGGTGCGAGCCGCCAGGCCGCGAGTCTTGAGGAAATCAGCGCTTCCGTTGAGGAGATGTCCTCGACGACACGACAGAATGCCGAAAACGCACGCGCCGCGAATGAAGTGTCGGAGTCCTCGCAGAACGCAGCGCACCACGGGCAACTTGAGATGAGGCAGATGGTCGAAGCGATGTCCGAGATCAAGCAGTCGAGTTGTGATATCGCGAAGATCATCAAGGTCATTGATGAGATCGCTTTCCAGACCAATCTGCTCGCACTCAATGCAGCTGTTGAGGCAGCTCGCGCAGGTGAGGCAGGCAAGGGATTCGCGGTGGTTGCCGAAGAAGTTCGTTCGCTTGCACGACGTTCAGCCGAGGCGGCAAAGAGCACTTCGGTGATGATCGACGACTCGACTGCCCGCGCCAATCGTGGAGTGGAAATCGCCGCGCGCGTTGGCCAGTCCCTCGATGAAATTGCCGGCGCGACCGCGCGTGTGAACGAGCTGCTGACCCAGATCGCGACGGCCTGCGATGAGCAGGCGAAGGGAATTCACCAGGTCAACACCGGCGTGAGCGAACTCGATCGTGTAACGCAAACAAACGCGGGGAACTCCGAGGAGCTTGCCTCCGGCGCAGAAGAAACGGCATCTCAGGTCTCCTCGCTGCAGGCACTTGTCGGACAGTTCAAGACAGCGGGGCATGGCGCGGCAACGACTCGACCGCTTGGAGGTCACGCGGCAACCGGTTCGGTGCGTCGCGCGGGCTGAGTATCGATCTGCGATCGCCTGCATTTCCCGGTGCGCAGTAGTCAATTCAGGTTGGCGGAGGCTTCACCTGCCAAGCGGACTTTCTGCTGTGCGAACATCCAGTCGAGCACGCCGTCGTTGCCAAAGCGGTACGCGGGAGTCCACGAGTCATGGCCGACCTTTTCGTACTCGCGGTACATGGGGTTCGGTGCGCGCTTCGGCATCGGCCGCGGTGCGCCGACGGCGGGGGGCGTGGCTTTCGCGGCATCATCACGCGCGGCCTGCGCGCTGGCACCCGCGATCGCCTCGCGCATCGCACGCGAAAGCGCGACGGGAACAACTGGATCATCTGCGCCATGCACGATGTAAAACGGAATCCGCGCAACAGCCGCAGCGGTCGAGGGATCGCCGCCACCGCAGATCGGGACGACCGCCGCGAAGAGTTGAGGGCGTCTGGCGGCGAGATCGAACGCGCCGAAACCGCCCATCGAGAGGCCGGTCAGATACACCCGCGCCGGATCAACCGCCTTCGTTGCCATCACTTCGTCGATCGCTTGCATGAGTGCGCGCATGGCGCGCGTGGGTTCCGCTACGAAGCTCGGTGTCGCGCCGCGCTCGCGTATCGCTTTGATGTCGATCGGCACCCACGTCTCATCAACGGGGCATTGCATCGCAAGCACAAAGCACGGGTGTGCCTTCTGAAATCCCTCGTGCGCACAGTTTCCGGCGAAATGGACGAGTTGCCTCGCGTTGTCATCGCCGCGCTCGCCTGAGCCGTGCAGGAAGACCACAAGCGGCACTCGGGCGCCAGGATGGGCGATCGCCTCCGCCGCGGGCACGACGAGGCGGTAGCGATAGGTCGCGGTCGGCGCGCCGGCCGCACCTTTGACCACGCACTCCCCCGCAGAAATGCCAGAGTACGGGTCAGCGGCGGCAGCAGTCGCATCCTGCGCAAAAGCAACGCCGCCCGCGCAAAGTGATGCGCAGGCGGCGAGGAGTTTCGGAAGGAACATCATCCGCGCAATGGTACCGCTGGGTTGATTCCCGCAGCGCGATTGGTCGGCATTCCCGCGGGCATACCGAGCGGAACGGGCTGCGGGCGGACCTCGTAGTTCGGCGTCAGCGCGATGTTCAGCGGAAGTCGCTTGCCCGTCGGATCGCGTGGGATGTTGTCTTCATCGATGATGCGCTGAATCGCCATGATCGCTTCGATCAGCATCTCAGGGCGAGGAGGGCAGCCGGGCACGTACACGTCGACCGGGATGTACTGGTCGACGCCTTGGACAACCGCGTAGGTGTCAAAGACGCCGCCCGTCGAGGCGCACGCGCCCATCGAGATGACCCACTTGGGCTCAGCCATCTGCATGTAGATCCGTTGAAGCACTGGGAGTGTCTTCACGCTCACGCGGCCGGCGACGATCAGCAGGTCGGCTTGGCGCGGAGAGAAACGCATGACCTCCGCGCCGAAGCGCGCGAGGTCGAAGCGCGAGCACGCCGTCGCCATAAGTTCGATGCCGCAGCACGCGGTCGCAAACGGAAGTGGCCACACGCTCGAGCGACGCGCCCAGTTGATGACGCGGTTGAGTTGCGTGGTGACGACGCTGTCGGTGGGAAGTGCTGCTTCGAGGCCCATAGGAAGCGCATGGTAGCGCCACCCGTGCGGCACGGACGGGCGCAAAGAAAGCAGTTTTGTGGTCGATGTGCGGCCGCGCAATCGGCTGACTTAGCCGAGGATCGCGCCGAGTTCTTCGCGGCTGTGGAGGACCGTGTAGAGGCGGTCAATCTTCATCATGCGGAAAAGATCAAGGAGCGAACGGCTGGTTCCGCTGAGATAGGGGCGGAACTTCGCGCCCTCTGATCGCTTGCGGAGGTCAACACACATGCCAAGACCCATGCTGGTCAGCATCGTCACGCCGGACATATCGAGGACGAACGAACTGCCCTTGGGCATATTCGCGTTCTCAAGCGCCTCGGTGATCTCCGCGGCAATGATCGGTGCTTCCCGTTGACCGACGGATGGACAGACGACGCGGGCCAGGATGCCCTTCTGATACCGCTCGATCGCGACAAACTGGGAGAGGTTGGTATCGCGGCTGTTGGTCGAGAGGGTGTACGGCGTCATGCACTTGTTGTCGGCCGTTCGTAGCGGCGACTTTGACGCAAGGGTCCGAAGAATGGAAAACCGCCCCGGGAACGGAGATTCCGGCAATTCCGGCTCCGCGCGGGGCGGTGGGAGAATTCGTGGGCTGTGCTCAGACCGCGATCAAACCGCGATCAGACCGCGATCAAACCGCGATCAGACCACGATCAAACCACGATCAAACCACGATCAAACCACGATCAAACATGAACGCTGCCGACGTCAAGCTCGATCGTCCGGTTGACGGCGATCGTCGACGCGGTCTCGATCTCAGGCATCACCTGCGCAACATGGCCGAGCCGGGAGATTTCGTTCGTAAACGAGCGCACGAACTCCTTCGGATCCGGTGCAACGAGCGTGGTGTCTACTCGGATGTTTGCGAATGCGCCGTCGGCGCGCGAGGCAAGTTGTCGAAGCGCTGACGAGAATCCGCGCATGTCAGCGGCGAGTTCGTCGCGCACAGTGCCCGCGATTGTGTCGGCAATCGGACGAAGCCGATCACGATCGGTCCCGGAAAGAAGCGGGGACCACGCCGCGAGTTCGTCCATCATCGGCGCGGCTGCGGCTGCGGTGGCGCGCAGCGTTTCGCTCGTCTGCGTCGCCTGGTCAGCCCGCTCAACAAGTTCGCCGGTGAGGCGTTCACTCTTTTCGACAAGCCAACCGAGATCGTCACGCATCCGGCGCATGTCGCCTTGGACCACCTCACGGGCGGCAGCGAGTTCGTGGACGAGCGTCCCGAGTGCCTCGCGCAGCGCGGAGGCGTCGCCGGTACGGTTGACGAGCGTTTCGATGTGCCGCTGGCCCTCGGAGGTGAGCCCAGCAAGCGCGGCAGTCGCGCGTTCGGCGCGGTCGACGAGTTCGCCCGTTCCTTCGAGCCGTGCGATTGCGGACTCCGAACGCTCCAGGAATTGGCCCGCGCGGGCGACGGTGTCGTTGATCGTGCAAAGCCGCTGCTCAAGTTCGGAGTCGAGCCACGCGAGTTTGCCATTGGCGGCCTGCTCGATGCGCTCCTCGACTTCCTTGACGCGATCGAAGCGCCACGAAAGTTCACGCTCAAGCCATTCAAATTTCTCTCGCGCCAATCGGTCGGCAAGTGCGTGGATAGACGCCTCCGCCGTTCCCGCACTCGCGCGCATTGTTTCGTCGGCCTGTTGAAGCGCGGCTTGCGCACGGCCGCTGGCCTGCTCGCCGCGCTCGACTTGCACATCGAATGCTTGCAACATGCGGACGCCGAGACGCAAGCGTTCGTCGATTTCCGCAGTGGTTCGCGCGGCCCGTTCGCTCGCGAGCCGCTCTTCGGTGAGTCGCGCTTCAAGGTGTGCGATGAGCGTTTCGGTTCGACCGACGAGATCGGAAAGGCGCGACGGCGCGGATGCACTCGACGCATTCGCGCGGAGTGCAGAGACCGACAGCGGGCCGACGCCCGAGATATCGAAAGAGGCGAAACTGAGGGATTCGGATGTGGTGGGGTTCTGTTCGAGCATGTCCTTCGCTCGCTGAGAGGCGTCCTGCCTAAAACAGCATGGTGGGGTGGTGGCGACAACCACGCACCCGCCTGAGTGTTTCGGCAGGGTAGACCGAGAACGGTGAAATATGTGACTGATGCAGCTCGCGCGATGCGAATGACCGCGGTTACTCCGCCGAGGGCTTCGCGGTGCGATCGATGAAGACGCTGTCAAGGCCGGTGCACTCGGCGGTGGTGACCTCACCGGACAGCGTGACCGAATCGTTCGCTCGGCCAGTCGGGTACGCGTCGATGCCGTCGAGATCGAGGAAGAGCGCGAGCGAGCCAAGTCCAGTGTCCGCGAAGTGGTAGTCGTTTGAACTCGCCGCACCAAGCGTCGCGCCCGCGCCGGCGTAGTGATCCGCGCCAGCGCGATCAATCATGATGGCAAGCGCTTGGTTTGCCGCACCTCCGAGAGAGAGTTCGTCGACGGCGTATCGGTCGTCACCTTCGATATCGAGGAAGAACGCAATCGACTCGTCCCACGCTCCGCCAAGGTGGGCTGCGGTCCTGCCGAGATACGCGTCGTTCCCGCCAAAGTCGAGGGCGACACCAATGCCTTGATGTGTGGCAGAACCGATTCCGTAGCGGTCTGCGCTGGAGTCGTCGTTTCCCGAAGCATCGACGAGGATGCCAAGACCGAGGAAGTAACCGCAGCCTTGGGAAAACTCTCCAGAGCGGCGTGTGTCGTTGCCCGCGAGATCGAGGTATGCGCCCACACCGCCCGCGGCGGCAAAGCGGAATCCGAGGCCAAGCCCCAGACCAAACCCGGCATGCTCGCCGGCCACGCCGTACACCGAGGGCCGCGTGCCAAGCTCTGCTCGGTCGTCACCGGCAAGGTCCACCACCGCTCCGACGCCAAGCGGACCGCCGACGCCGATCGCCATGCCCTCGCCCTTCCAACGGTCGTCGCCGCTGAGGTCCACGACCGTCGCTGCGCCACCGGCTGCAGCACCGAGACTCCACGAGCCACCGGAGTAGTGATCGTTTCCGGCACGGTCCACAAGCACCGAGACGCCAAGCACCGCACCGAAGGTCAAACTGCCGCCGGCGTAGCGATCATCTCCCGCATAGTCGTCGACAAACGCAAGCGCGCCAATCGCAGCACCCGGCCCGAGCGCGTTTGCGCCGTCGCCTCCGAGATGAGTGTCGTTTCCTGCGAGGTCGACGACCGCGCGATGGGCTCCCGGCTTCGGACTCCATCGGTAGGTGTCATCGCCACCGATGTCGAACACGGCGGCGATACGGCCGAGGTCGTAGGTGTTTGCACCCGCGCCGCCGACGATGACCCATCCAAGTTCGGCAATCTCACTTGCATTCAGAATCGTTCCCTCGACTGCGCCGACGAGGGCTTCAGGAAGTCCGATTGGCTCGGACTTCGCAAGTTCCGGATCAACGTTCGCAACCACATCAAGGTGCGCGATGATGCGCGCGGCCTCGCGGGGCGGAAGTTTGGGAAGAAGCCGCAGCGCCTGCATCGAGGCTGCTGCGTTCGGTCCGCGGACAAGCAGGCTCGCAAGTCGCTCTTCGACGAGCGGGCGAAGGCCGGGCGTGTTCGCATCAAGGTCAGTGACCAACTCGGCAAATCGACTGCGAGCGCCATTCAGGAGAAAGTCGAGATACCACACCGCTGCATCACTATGCGCGATTTCAAAGGTTCCATGTGCCTCAGGCAACGCAAGTGACGGAAGGCCCGCGAGGTTGCCAGTGAGCCGAGCAGCTGCGCGATGTGGCGCCATCAGCCAGTCGGCAGTTGGCGGGATGCTGGAGCGCACAAGGTCTTCGGACTTCTGCGGAGCTCGAAAGATCGCGCGGAGGAGTGCGGAAGTTCCGGGGTCGCGAAAGCGTTCGGGGATGACAGCAAGCGCTCCGAGTAATTTCTCGCCGCGCGCGCGGGCAGTTGGCCCAAGATTGGCGAGCGCGGTCGCACATTCTGCTGCGCATCCCTGGTTGGCGGTGCGAGCGCCTTCAAGCGAAGCGTCAAGTGGCGGGAGGTCTCCCGATTTCAGCAGGCCGGTCCAGACATCTGGTTCGCTGAGCGAAACCTGGGTCGTTTGGAGGGTGCCCCCTGGCGCAGGTACGCCGCGCCATCCCCGGGGCGAGCCCTCGCGATACTCGAGCACCATCGTCGAACCCGCGGGCTGCGCATGCGCGAACCGCCAAGCGTCGAGGGTCGCGGGTCGACCGTCAATCGAGATCAGCAGGTCACCGCGCGCAAGAGAGGTCGATGTCAGAATGTTTCCATCGAGTGGGCCGGGCGTGATGCGCCAAACCATCAGACCTTCAGGCCGTTCGACAAGATCAATGCCGCTGAACCCTGCGATCGCAAGAGTCGTCGCAAGCAGCATCGTCGCGAGGGTCATCGCGGGCGACCCTGCGGGCGACCTTGCGAACGACCTTGCGGACGACCTTGCGGACGACCTTGCGGGCGACCTTGCGGCTCGTTTCGCAAGCCAGTGCGCGGACCACTTTGTGCACGGGCCTCCGCGCCACCGCGCGGGCCCTTCGCGCCAGTGGCACTCCCCGAGCGCTTGGCGAATCCCGGGCCTCCGCGACTTGATCCCGCACGGCTGGACTCCGTGCGATTTGATCCCGCTTTGAAGCCGGCAGCCGCGCCATTGCGCGCGCCCGAACTTGCGCCTGCCTTCGGTCCCGACTTCGGTCCTGACTTCGGTCCCGACTTCGCGCCCGGCTTTGCGTCGTTGCGCACACCAGCCCGCGGGCCTTCTGCTGCGCTCGGCCGCGACGCGAACTTCGAACCCGCTCGCGCACCCGATCGCGGCGCAGCTCCGCCGGCGTTGAAGCGTGGCTCGCTCCTCCGTGATTCTTCACGACGCGGTTCTTCACGGCGTGATTCTTGACGACGTGGTTCTTGACGACGCGGTTCTTCACGACGTGGTTCCGCACGACGCGATTCTTCACGGCGCACAGGCTTTGCCGCGCCTGATTTCGCCGGAGTAATCTGAAGTGTCGCACTTCTGAATGGCGCGGGAACGCGCACCGCCGGGGCTTCTGTGGTTCGTTTTGGTTCGCGCGTTGATTCGCGCGTTGATTCACGTTTGGGTGCGCGCGATTCTTGGGAGCTCTGCGCTTCCACCGATTCGGGGAGTTGCCGTGCGGCGCGGGCCTCGCGCTCGATCGCCATTTCCGCCATCGATCGTCGTGGCTCTCGCGGTGTGCGAGCCTCGCCGGTGCCTTCTTTGCGCGAGGCTCGACGCAATTGGTCAAGCTCCTTCGCAGTCAATTCGCGCCACTCGCCGACAGCAAGCCCCTTCAACTTCAGCGGGCCAAAGGAGGTTCGACGCAACTTCTTCACCGGGAAGCCAAGTTCGAGCATGAGCGGACGGATCTGCAGGTTGCGATGCTCGCACAACTCGAGGTGCACCACTGTTTTCTCGCGATCACGGTTCACGAGGGTGAGCGAGCTCCCACCCGTGCGCTTTCCGCGACCAGAGTCGAAGATCTCGCGCTCAAGTCGCGCAATTGTCGCCTCGTCCACGTTCCCTTCGAGCGTCACGTCATAACCCTTGTGTACTTCGTAGCGCGGATGCGTCAGTCGGTTTGCGAACTCGCCGTCGTTGGTCAGCACCAGTAATCCTGAACTATCGAGGTCAAGGCGACCGACACAATAGAGGCGCGGTTTGAGCGGGTGCTGCACGAGATCGATTGCGCGCGGACGTCCCTCGGGATCACTGTTGGTGCAGACCGTTCCGCGCGGCTTGAACAGCACAACGTAGACATGCTTCTCGGCCTTTCGAAGCGGACGGCCGTAGACCTCAATGCGATCCTGATCTACATCGACCCACGCCGGAAGTGTGTCGACCGTGTGCCCATTGACAGTGACCGCACCACCAAGGATCAATTCTTCGCATTCGCGGCGGGCAGCAACGCCCGAATCGGCAAGGACCTTTTGAAGCCTTGCGCCTCGCGATTTGTCGTTGAAATCATGACTCTTCGTTTGGCTCTGCGCCGCCGTGGTTCGAGGCTTCCGGGAACTCTGCATCTGGGCAGTGTACGGTGCAAGGCGTCATTCGCGTTCGGCGTCGCTATGCTGCGTGGATGCCAATCTATGAGTACGAATCGATCGAGGACGGCGAGGTGGTCGAGATTCTGCGTTCGATGAAGGATGCGGATCTCCCGGTGGACGATCCTGCGGGCAAGGGACGACGGTTCCGGCGCCGCTTGTCCGTCTTTGGTGTCAATGCAGGTGCTGCGCCAGTCGCTTCGAGCGGCGGTGGACATGTGCACTCCTCCGGCTGCGGCTGCGGGCGAACCCCGGGAAGCTGCGGAAACTGATGAAAAACGCACCTACTCGTGTTGCCGGCTTCGATCGCCGGCTTGTCATTCATGGCGTTGATTTCTCCGGGGCCGATAGTGGAGGCGCTGCGAAGATTCGTATTGCCGAGCGTGAGCTTGCCTCGCGCAGCGCGGTCGCTGTTCGCGGTCGTATCGATCGCAGCGGCCTGCGTCGCGCGATCCTTGAAAGCGTGAAGGATGGGCGCGAGCATCTTTGGCGCATCGATGCTCCGTTCGGACTGCCGCTGGAATGCTTTGCGGAGTCGCGGCCCGAAGCAATGGCCGCGGGTGAACTCTCCTGGCGTGCAGTTGCAGATTGGATGAGTGGCTTCGCCAACGCCCGCGATTGGCGCGGCGCGATGCGCGAACTTTCACGACGCGAGCCGAAGCGCGCATGCGACCGTGCACTGCACACGCCGCTCGCTCCGATGAATCTGCGTGTCTTCAAGCAAACGTTCACGGTCATCACCGAAGTGCTCGTGCCGCTCGCCGACGCGGGCGTCAGCATCATGCCGGTATGGATGCCGTCCGATGGTTCGATGCCGATGGTGCGGGTGTGCGAGAGTTGCCCGGCGAGCGTGCTTTGGAACCGCGGTTGGCCCGCGAAGGGTTACAAGGGCACAGGCGAGCCGCCACGCGCGGTACGTGAGGAGATCATCAAGTTGCTTCGGAAGGAAGGCCTCGATATCGCATCTGATGTTGCGGTCGAGGCGATCCACGATGTTGAGGGCGATCTCCTTGACGCACTCATCATGGTGACGGAGCCGATTCAAAACGGCGTGCCCGTGGAGTTTGCCGCACAGGCCGAGGTTGAGGCGTGGGTGTACTGAAGCATGCCGGCGACCGATGACATGCTCACGCAGACGCTTCGTATCAACGAGACGTTTTTTTCGATTCAAGGCGAATCGACCTGGGCGGGTTGTCCGTGCTTTTTTGTGCGGTTGAGCGGGTGCCCGTTGCGCTGCCACTACTGTGATACGGAGTATGCATTTCGCGAAGGAGCGCCTCGCACGTTGGCGGCGATTGTCGCTGAGATCGAAGCCTCGGGTGCGACCCTCGTCGAGATGACCGGCGGCGAACCGCTCGCGCAAAAGCGCGCGTTCGACCTCATCGCGATCCTCTGTGATCGCGGCTTCACCGTGCTGATCGAGACTTCCGGCTCGATCGATATCCGGCCGTGTCATCCGAAGGCGATACGAATCCTCGATCTCAAGACGCCGGGTTCGGGTGAGTGCGACCGCAATCTCTGGGCAAACATCGATGACCTTCGTCCCCGCGACGAGGTCAAGTTCGTCATTGTCGATCGGGCCGACTACGAGTGGGCGCGCGAACAAATCCGCGCGCATCGACTCGCCGAGCGCTGCGCCGCGGTGCTCCTGAGCCCTGCGTTTCCGCAGAAGCGGGGGCTC
This sequence comes from Candidatus Kuenenia stuttgartensis, assembly GCA_945902075.1. Taxonomy (GTDB): domain Bacteria; phylum Planctomycetota; class Phycisphaerae; order Phycisphaerales; family SM1A02; genus QWPT01. Next base: position 28,670 of record CAMDMA010000035.1, read on the forward strand.
GAGATTCTTGGCTGCCCCGGACTGGAGCCCCGCCTCCTTGCGGAGTGGATTCTCGAGGATCGGCTGCCAGTGCGCCAACAAACCCAACTGCACAAGTTGCTTTGGGATCCGGGTACGCGCGGCGTGTAGCGTCGGCCGTGGTCGCGAGATCGCGTCCACATCATGCGCGCACGCAGTCGACCGGGTTCACTCGCCAAAAACGAACAGGCCCGCGCCTTCGCACGGGCCTGTTTCATTGGAATGCCCAGAAGAGGACTCGAACCTCCAAGGTTGTTACACCACCAGCACCTCAAGCTGGCGCGTCTGCCAATTCCGCCACCTGGGCAGGTGGTCCCGTGACATGTCATCGGGGGACGAAGAAGATAGCCGAAACTTGCGGGAGCGGCAACCCGCGATGGAGAAACGACGAGCGACTCAGAAAAAGAAACGCGGGGCCCGAAGTTGGGCCCCGCGTGTCATTTTGAGAGTGGGCTCTGCGTCTCAGACTCCCCATGAGCCGAGGAGGATCGCAAGATCGCTGGCATCGGTTGCGCCATCGCCATTGATGTCGCCGGTCCCTGCGTTACCCCAGTTGCTCAGCAGAATCGCAAGATCCGCAGCATCGATATCGCCGTCGCCATCGAGGTCGGCTGGGTTGCCGCAGGCGACAACCGAAACACGCACTTCGTCCACTGCAGCCTCGATGAGCGAGCCGTTTCCGATGTCGTCGGCGAGGAATCGAACCTTCATCTCCGCGGTCGGCGTCACAAAGTCCGAGATCTTGAACTCCTTCTGGATCCAACCGCCGTTGGTCTCGGCACCTGTTGGCCCAACAGTTTCGAGCGTAGTCCAGCTCGCACCGTTGTCGTTCGAGAGCTGCACGCGGAAGGTGTCGGCGTTTGGAGCGCCGCCCTGCGAGTTCGAGTACCAGCGATAATAGCTCACGGTCGCCTCGCCACCTGAACCGTCCATCGTGGGCGAGGTGAGGGTTGTGAGTCCACCGTCAACATCTGCTCCACCAAGCGTGCCGCCAGCAACACCCTGCCCAGTGAAGAAGCAAATGGTTCCTGGATCGGAAACATCGTTCTCAGGCTGGACAGCCGTGCCGCCACTGGTCGTTCCAATGGGATCCGCGCGCGTCCAGAGGCCAGCAGTGGCAGTGTCGCCCGCGGTACTCAACGTCCAACCAAGATTGGTCTCGACGGTGTCGTTGAAGGCGATATCCACGCCCGTGGCCGCGATCGTCGAATAGAGCGAGAGCGGCGCGTTGGATGGGCTCGACACAACGAACCCCGAGGTTGCATCGGCGGCGACGTAGTACTGAACCGTCGAGCCGCACGGCGCGGCAGGCAGGGTCGCGCGGTACGAGTTGGGAGCGATTTGCGTCGCGTTCAACGTGGTGTAGGCACCCGAGGTTCCAAGGCGGTAGACAAGCTTGCCAGTGTCTGGGGCCGGGGTTCCAGCGACCGCCGAGGCGGTAAATGCCACAGATGTACCACCGCTTGGGAGCGAATAGGTCGGGCGGCCACTTGGGAAGTCGATCGTGATCAGCTGAAGCGCAGGACCAGGCAGACCGTGCGCTGTGAAGGCACTGTTAATGTCTGAGTAGTTCGGGGTGCCATTTCCGATGTTGCCATCGTTGTCATCAAGCGTGAGGAAGTCGATGGTGATGTCGCCGGCGATACCCGTCCCCGCGTGCAGCAGCACGGAGTCGACGCAAAGGTTTGCGAGCGTCGAGCGATAGGTTGCTGGCTGACTAATGAGCAGGTTCTCGCGGAGATCCCAGACGCAGCCCGAGAGCAACTGGCCACAGGAGTGGATCGCGCTTCCGCACGACGAGCAACCTGTCGCCGAATACTGGCAGTTGTTGTTGGCCTCGCGGATACCTGTCGCACAGGTCTGAAAGCCGACGGCGAGGCGAGACTCGTCACTGACGAGCACGCCCATCACGTCGCCAAAACCTTCGCCGTACGCGCCTTGTCCTGAGCCCGCACGGTTCACGAGGTGATGTCCGTACTCGTGGTGCACAATCACGCCGAACGCCGTGTTGTTGCAGCCGCCGCCGGCAGGGTAAAAGTTGATCGATGCGCCGTCGTAGTAGGCGTTGCAGGTTCCAGAAACTTGGACGTTGATCGGCCAGCTGGTCTGCGAACCAATCGACGGGAATGACGGATTGTGCGCGAGGGTGAGATCGCGCACAACATTGGCCTCGATGTAGGCATTGACTTCAGCGCGCTGGTCTTCCGCTGTATTCGCAGCGTTGTGCGTGAAAGTCAGCGCCCCACCGGCACTTGATTGGGCGATCGAGCCAATCGACCCATTCGCCGCATCGTTGACCGCAAACCACTGGCCGGAGATTGTCGATGTGAACGAGGTCGATGCTGCAATGCCAGGGATCGTGACCGTACCGTTGACGCCCGTGTAGAGCGTGCTGGTTCCGTAGGTGATTCTTGCGTAGGGAATGGGCTTCGTAATCTCTGGAGCGCACGCGTCTGCTGAGGCGCCTTGGGTGCCGAGGCCGTTGACTTGAACAGTCACATCAGCGTGGCTGACCTGATCTTCTTGAAAGAGGATCTTGCCCGTTTCCGCGTCGACCACGTAGAGCATCTTTTGAAAGCTCTCGCGATCAAAGACGCCGGTTCCGGTCACGATGAACTTGGTCGCGAGGCGCACTTGCGCCGCGGGCGCATCGTCGTATCCGGCCCAGATGACTTGCTCTTGCGCGGAAATCGCAGCGCCAGGTCCGAACTGATTGAGTGGAAGTCGCGAAGCCTTGCGCACATCGACCTTCGAGGGCGCAATCGCGCGGCCCTTAAAATTCGCAGCGAACGCAGTCACGTCGCGGAGCGCGTTCGAGACGAGGACGAGCGGGTAGCCCGGCTCGTTGCGAACAAGGCAGCGCACATCGCCACGAAACACCGGCACACCATTGATGTGCTGGGTGTAGCCCACGAGAGAGAATCGGTAGCTCCCATCTGCCGCGTCGAAACCAAGTGGGAGCACATGAGTGCCATCGCCGTTGGGTCCGATTGGGAGAAGTTGGCTGAAGTCACTCGAGAGCATGCCCGCGTGTTCGCGGAGGAAGCGCTCGGCACTATCGACGGCGTTGGTTCCCGACGAGAATGACGCGCCATAGACGCGGCTGATCTTGCCTCCGAGCTCAAACACGCCCGCGGCGGGATTGGCTTCAAGGAAGCTTTCGCGGGCAGAGATCGCAATCGGGCTTCCGATGTTCTCGGAAAGGCTTCCGGCAGAGACCTGCGCGGAAAGTGAGGTCGCGACGGTCGCGGAAAGCGCGACCGACAAGAGGGATGTCGACAGCACGGCGGTCAAATTGGATGCCACGCCCACGATCGGCGAGCGTAGAGCTGGGGTAGGGAGGGACTGCGATCGAACCTGCATCAGAACTCCTTCATGTGATCAGTCATGTATTCAAAGATGTCTTCAGTTCCTCGGCCGTTGGCCCGAGAAACTCATGCATAAGACCCGACGGGACGGACGGGAACCTCAAGATATTGCCAAACGCGCATTCCGCCTCGCGCTTGCGTTATCTTGCGACACTTTCGGGGCTGGGGTTAAACCGATCCGTCAAAACTAAAAGATTCAGCGTTCTCGCCCTGTCCTCCTGCGTTCGCAGTCCTGCTCCGAGAAGTCGCGTCGCGGCCACCATTTCACGGAAACGGATACGCTGACGATCCGGAGTGGACTCTTCGTCCATTGCTTCCGGGATGTTCGCAATGAGCAACGGTAAAAACAAGAAACAGGCCGAACGTGAGCCGGTGGTCGAGAACCGCAAGGCTCGGCACGACTACGCGGTCACCGACACCCTCGAGTGCGGCCTCAAACTCGTCGGCACCGAGGTCAAGAGCCTACGTCTTGGCCAGGCGAGCATCGCTGAGGGCTGGGTACGCGCGGATATCGAGCCTCCCCAGTTCACATTGATGAATGTAACGATCGCCGAGTACCCGCCTGCGGGCGCCGCGAGGCAGCATGATCCAATCCGGCCTCGTCGCCTGCTTGCGCACAGTCGCGAGATTGTGAAATTCGCCACCGAGGCGAAAGCGAAGGGCGCAACTCTCGTTCCACTCAAGATTTATTGGGTAAAGGGTCGGGCCAAGGTTTTGATCGGTATCGGCCTTGGCAAGAAACAGCATGACAAGCGGGCAGACATCGCCAAACGAGAGGACAAGCGTGACATGGACCGCGCGTTGAGTAGGCGACGCTAGCAGTCCGCCTCAGGGGCTTGGGACAAGGATCGCCTTGCCATTGTCCTCGTCGCGCTCGCCGCAAGCGCAGGCGACGACGACCTCCGCGACAGCTTCGGGCGAGAGGGTGCGCGATGTGGGAAGCACGCGCTCCGGGAAGTTCTTTCGAAGGATCGCAGTCTCAACAGCGCCAGGATTGATCGCAAAACCTTTGACGCCGATGCTCTTGCCCTCGGCCTTGATGGAGCGGGCAAAGCTGTCCTTGGCCGACTTGCTCGCCGCATAAGCGAAAAAGCCCGGGAAAGGGTCAGTGGTTCCGATCGTTGAGATCAGCGCAACCCTGCCCGAACGTTGGCTCTTGAAGTGTGGCCACGCGCGAGTGATCAAAAACGCGGGGCCAAACGCGTTGGTAAAGAAGCACTCTTCAAGCAGTTCCTCAGTCGTCCGATCAATCGGCGCAAGCGGTGCAACACCAGCCGCGAGCACCAGCGCGTCAATGCGTCCATATGCCTCGACAGTGCGGTCGACGACGTCGTAGGCACACGCGCTATCCGCAACATCAGCGACCATCGAGAGGTGTCGCGTAGGTTCCTCAAGGGAGGCCCGCACGCTCTCAAGCGTCTCGATCGTTCTTCCAACAAGGACAACAGCATGGCCGCGGGCGGCAAGTAGCCGCGCGCAAGCAGCACCGATTCCACTGCCAGCTCCGGTGACGATCGAGACAGGTTGAGTCATGGGGCGATGTTCGCGCAGACGCGCGTTGCCGATGCAGCATCAGCTGAAGAGTCGGCCAATGTCGTTGTAGAACGTCAGGAGAAACAGCCCCGCGACGAGCGCAATTCCCGCCATCGCCGCAGCATTTTGAAAGGCGATGGACGGCGGGCGTCCGCGCAACTTCTCGTAGACCAAGAAGAGAAAGAGCCCACCGTCAGCGATTGGAATCGGCAGGAGATTCACGACCGCAAGGTTCACGCTGATCATGGCGAGGAAAAACACCATAAACATCGGTCCTTCGCTTGCCACCTGGGTTCCCGTGTGCAGGATGCCGACTGGCCCTTGCAGTTGGTCCACACCAACAGAACCCCGGCTCACGCGATCGATCGTGAGGAAAACCTGTTCGATCATGACGACCGTTTGTCGGAAGCCCATCGTGATGGCGCGGAGAGGGTCGCCGCCGGCGCTCAGTACGGTGAACTCAGGATCGAAGAGTGTCTCTGGAATCGGAAATGAGAATTCGAGTGTTCGGATTCGGGCAAGGTCGTCTGAGGTGAGTGTTGTGGTTGCAACGGTGGTCGACGCTTCAGGGGAGGGATCACGAAGTTCGAATCGAACATCGATCGCAGTCTCCGCAGGCGTTGCATTGGCAAGCGAGAAGAGCGCGTCGCGCAGCGCACGAAAGTCTGCGATCGGTTGCCCGTTCATCGAGACGATCATCCCGAGAGGGACAATTTCAAGTTCTTTTGCGGGCGTATCGAAGGAGTCTGTCGAAGGTGTTGGCGCAAGATCCGAATCCGCGGTTGCGATCGAAACGCGATCCACGGCGCGGGCAAGGCGCGGGAGGTCGAAAGCTGGTTCGAGATAGACGCCGACGCGACCTTCTGAGTCGGTCTTGAGTTCGACCGCGACCTCAACGCCATCGCGAAGCACCAGCGCCGGGATCGATGCATTTGGCGTGGCGCGGAAGGTCTTCATGACCTCACTCACCCGCGGACCGTACACCGTTCCGACGCGGAGAAACACATCTCCAGCACGAAGAATTTCGAGGTTCCGACTCCCAGGAACGATCAATCGCACACGGCTAAGCGGTGCAAGTCCAATGATGCCGGCATCGACTCCCGTCGAGGCCTGACCCGCATCAGCCGCGCGCAGCGATTCGAAGTTCAGTACCGGCGTCAACGCGATCTCGCGGGTCGTGCCCGGCGTGCCGTCTACATTCGTCCACGTAGCGATGAGCGGTGCACCATTCGAGCCACGCGCCGCCGCGGCAAGCTCGGCGAAGGTCGTGATTGGTTTGCCGTCGAGGATGGTGAGGCGCGAGCCGGGGCCGATTCCATTCTTCGCGAGATTCAAATCGATTTCGGCAAGCGCATCGATGACAACCTCAGGCGGTTCAGATGCCAAGGTTGAGCCGCGCGCGGGATCGACGCCGATCGAGAGCAAACCACTCGATGCATTCTTCGTCGGCGTCGCGGTGTAGACCATCCGCTCGCCGCCGCGAAGGACTTCAATCGACATCGGTGTCTCAGGCTTGGCCATCGCGCTTGCGACACGAAGATCGATAAAGGTCTTCACCTCGCTGCCATCGATCGAGAGCACCTGATCGCCAGGGCGTAGTCCGATTGAATGCGTTGGGTCCGCAGGTTCTGCAAGGGCGGCAGGGCTACCAACCTCGACATCGCCCACAGTCGGCGCGGGAAAGCGCACTCCAGCGAGGAACGCGACGAGGAAAAGCACAACCGCCAGAGCGAGGTTCGCGGCAATTCCTGCAAGAATGACTACCGCACGCTTTGGAATCGGCGCCGTCGAAAAGCTGCGTGCCTCAGAACTGGTCGCGCCGGGATTTCCATCTTCCTGCCCGAGCATCCGCACGTAGCCGCCAAGCGGCAGCGCGCGGAGCGAGTATTCGGTTTCACCGAGCCCATTGCGAATGCGCTCGGCATCGCCCATCTCAATAGGCCGTTTCCCGTGTTGCCGCACGACCTTGGCGTCGGCAGATCCAAAGCAGAAACCAATGCCTTTTCGATAACTCGCCAAGCAGGGGCCCATGCCAATGGCGAAGCCGTCGGCCCGAATCCCCGCCCATTTCGCGGCAAGAAAATGCCCGAGTTCATGGATGAAAATGAGGAAGCCGAAGCCAAGAAGTACGAGGAGAAATCCGGAGGACGCCGTCACGCGCGCATCCTACGCACGGACCATCGATCGTGTGCGCTGTCGGGCACTTTGATCGGCGGCAAAGACATCCTCGAGCAGTCGAACGGGCCGCACGGGCTCGGCCTCGACGGTTTCACGCACCATCTCGGCGATCTCGAGGAACCCAATCTCGCGGTCGAGAAATGCCTGAACGGCAACTTCGTTCGCGGCATTCAAAGTCGCGCCCGAAGTGCCCCCGGTGCGGATGACATGGTGGGCAAGTTCGATCGCAGGAAATCGAGCGGCATCGACAGGTTGGAAGTCGAGCGACCGAAGCGCGGCGAAATCGAGTTTGCGCGACGGGCCATCGAAGCGGTAGGGGTCGCACATCGCTTGCTGAATCGGTGTGCGCATGTCCGGGGGCGAGAGCTGGGCAAGCACGGAGCCGTCGAGATATTCGACAAAGCCGTGCACAATCGACTGCGGGTGCACGATCGCGTCGATTCGGTCGGAACCGAGCCCAAAGAGCCAGTGCGCTTCGATGAGTTCAAGTGCCTTGTTCATGAGCGATGCACTATCGATGGTGACCTTTGGGCCCATTCGCCAAGTCGGGTGGGCGAGCGCATCTTCGACGGTCGATCGAGCCATTTCCTCCCGCGATTTTGTCCGAAACGGGCCACCGGATGCCGTCAGCACAACCCGACGAACTTCGTCCATCGTGGTTGATGCTTTGAGGCACTGGAACAACGCGTTGTGTTCGCTATCGACGGGGATAATGCGAACGCCTGCCGCTTGAGCTCGCGGCATGACGATGGCTCCAGCTGCGACCAGTGCCTCCTTGTTGGCGAGGGCGATGTCGCAACCCATGGCGATGCCGACGAGGACGGGCTCGATGCCGGCTGCACCAACCATCGATGCAAGCACGAGATCGCCACGCTGCGCATGGGTCTGAAGCAATTCGCACGCGGCCAGGGGGCCTTGGTGCACGCGTGTGCCGGGCGCGAGGTCCGGATGTGCATTCGGGTCGGCAATCGCAACCGCCTGCACCGCAAACTCACGAGCCTGAGCGGCGAGGGCGTCGCCGTTTCGGGCAGCTGCGAGTCCAGCGATCTCGAATCGGTCATCGCCTCGACGCGCAAAGTCGCGCACAACATCGAGGGCGCTGGTTCCGATCGATCCCGTTGAACCGAGGATGAAGAGGCGGCGGCGTGGGAGGCTCACTCGTCGCCGCCGCCCTTCGGACGTTCACCGGGGGAGAGCTTGCGAAGACGACCACCGTAGAGCGAGCGCGGCTTTGGTGTCACCGCAGGCGCAGGTGCGGGCGCGGGTGCAGGTGCTGGTGCTGAAGATTGAGGCGTAGGAGAAGGCTTCGAAGACTCCGACCGAACGGCTCCACCGCGATCACCACCACGGCTATCACCACCACGGTTATCACCGCCACGGCGATCACCACCACGGCTTCCACCACCACGGCTTCCACCACCACGGCTTCCACCACCACGGCTTCCACCACCACGGCTATCACCA
>CAMDMA010000036.1 GCA_945902075.1 Candidatus Kuenenia stuttgartensis
AGGCGAAGGCCGACGCGAAGGCGAAGGCTGACGCGAAGGCGAAGGCCGACGCGAAGGCGAAGGCTGACGCGAAGGCGAAGGAAGCCGCTCGGAGGCAGGCGACGCAAGCCAAAAATTCTCAAGCCAAAAATTCTCAAGCTAAGAAGCCCCAAGTTCTAAAGTCTCCAGCGAAGCAGCCTGCATCAAAGAAGTCCGCGCCCGCGCGAACTGGGGTTAAGAAACCGAGCAAGTCGAGCAAGCCGAGCAAGCCGAGCAAGCCGAGCAAGTCGAGCAAGCCGAGCAAGCCGAGCAAGCCGAGCAAGTCGAGCAAGCCGAGCAAGCCAAGCAAGCCAAGTAAGCGCGGAAGTCGAAAGTGACCCGATTGATCAGGATTGCCGTCCTGATCGCTGCCGGTTGTTCGTCGGTGCTTGTTGTCTCTTGTGCGACGAACGAAGCGGACTCGCGGAGCGAACACACAGCGGACTTCCGGCCTGCGTCCGTGGACCATGTGGTTCCAAGTCCGCTTTGGATTGGCACTTTTCCGCAGGGTTCTGACCGCGCTTCGGATGCTCTCGCAGATCGCGGTGATGCGCTTCGGTCGATCTCCAGTTTTCGGCTGTCGCTTCCTCCCGAAATCGTGACCAAGCCGATTTCGAAAGAGGTCAATCTGCTTCTCGCCCGCGCAGCGGAAGCCCTCGCACGCAACGAATCGCCGGCCGCAATTGCGGCCGCTGAGGAAGCGGTGCGCCTTGAGCCCACACGCATTGAGCCGCTTGAGTTGCTGTTACTTGCCCGACTGTCGCGTGGGGAGACCATGCAGGTTCGCGAGATACTCGCCAAAATCTCTGCGCTCGATTCACGCAACACAATCGGTGTCGCGTTTCGTGGACTTGAAGCGGTGCAGCAGGGTCGAGTCGTAGACGCATTGGCGCTCCTCAGTTGGCTTGTCGGGCCGGATGCGCTGCCGCGGCGGGGTGCGTCGATTCCCTTGCCGACGGGTCCGGGCGAGATTGAAGAACAAGCGGGAATTTGCGCGCTTGAGCTCAATGCGAACGCGGCAGCACTCGCGTGTTTCAACGAAGCGCTTCGCATGCGCGCCACCGATGTTGAGGCAACACGCCGCGTGCAACTTCTTCGCGCGGACGCGTTGGTTGGGCTCGGTCAACTCGACGACGCAGCGATTTTGCTTGCTTCCATCTCGCAAACAACGTCTCAAGCAACGTCGCAAGCAACTCTCGAAGCCGCTCCCGAATCAACTCCCGAAGCACAACTTCAGTCGACACGCAGCGAGCGTGGAGGCGTTGATCTGCTCGCGATGCTGGCATCGATGCGACTCGACGCAGTCGACAACTTTCGCGGCCGCGCAGACGAACCACTGCGTCGGGCGTTGGCGACATTCTCGCAACTGCCACATGATGATTTTGCCATGTACCGCCTTCTCGAATCAGCGCGCGATGCAAGTTTGCACGAGCGCAGTCAGACCATTCGTGCGCTTTTGGATTCTGTGTCAGATCGGACTCTCGACGCGCGCGGTCGTGTGGAACTCGCGGCGCTCTTACTTGATCGCGGGCGACTCGCGACCGACGACGGTCGCTCGGAACTTGAGGCGCTGCTTCGGGCGAATGTCGATGACCAAGCGGCGGTTCGGGGCGCGCTCCGTGTGCTCTGCGCGCGCGACCTTGGTAAGGCGGTTGCGCTCGTTGGCGATCTCGTACGTACCCATCCCAATGAGTTGGACACATTGGCCAACGGTCTGCTTGCGTCCGGCATGGACATCGACCGCCTCCTCGCAGCAATTAATGCCGACGGCCGCGCACCCGAGTGCGATGCGCTGCGGAGCCGGATGCTGGCGCGGTTTGGATTCGTGGAAGAGGGGCTTGCCGTCGCCGAGGTCGCACGTGCGCGTGATCCTGCGTCTGCGTGCGTGCTCGCTGCTGCGGCACTTTGCGCGGCGGAGCTCGATGATGAGTCGCTGGTCAGCGAGATTGATGACGTCGTGACCGCAGCGGGATGCGGCGTCTGTCCTACGCTCGCGACCTGTTGGGCGATGCTCGAGGATATGGCGCGCGCACGCGACCGCGCGGCGCGGGCGAATGCGCAAGAACCTTCGCGTGACGTTGACGCGCCGACGGAGCGCCTTGTCGATCGCGTTCTCGCGGCGGCCCAACAGCTTGAAGGTACGAGGCTTCCCCTCTTTCAGGAATGTCTTGCGCTTGCGGACGAACTTGACCCATCGTCGCCCGCCCTTGATCGGCTCGCTGCGCGTGCTGGAACTGCCGCTGCGCCCCCCGGACTCATGCGTTGGGCGCAGCATGTCGCGCGCGAGACGCCCGCGCTTCCTTCGAGGCGCAAGCTTGTGCTCTTCCTTGAGCAGCGGCCTCCAGCATTGTCGATTCCAGCGGCGCCGTGGAGCGCAAGGTTTGACGCCGCGTGCACCGCGAGTACTGATGTGCGCCAGGCCGAGGCGAGGACGCTCGCGCGGATGCGCCCGAGGACGCCGGAGGCACTCGCTGCGTTGGCGCGCGCTGAACTTGAATTGGGGAAGCCAAACGAAGCAGCCGCGATCGTGATCGCGACTGCTGATAGCACCACGGCACTCGTCAACGCTCGCGCGGCGCGCGCGCTTCTTCTCGTCGCTGGTGAGGTCGCCCGTCGCGCGCCGGCGCAGGCGGTTGCGATGCAGGGGCTCGCCGCCGGACTCGTCGAGAAGCTCGGTCGCACAACACCACGCGAGATGCTGGCCGCGATGAGCCTTGCGGTTGTGACCCGCGCGGAGACGAAGTCGATTGAGCAACTTGCGTCCGTCCTCGCGGGTGCGGCGCGGCCTCCGACGAGCACCGAGCTCCCGGAGTATTTCGACCTGTTCGCCGCCGTGAAGTCGGTCGACGAGGATCCATTCCCAGCGGCCATCCTTGCCGAAGCCCTGGCCCGCGAAACCCGGTTCGAGCCAGAGGTGCGTGCGCGCTTGGGTGCGTCGGCGGTTGCGCTCTTTGCAGCGTCGGGTGGCGCGGAAGATCGTTCCGGGGCACTCGCGCGAAGTCTCGTTGAGACGGGCGCAGCGCCGTTCATGCGCCGCGGAGAGACAAGCGGCGGCGTGGGCCGCGCGATCTTGCGCGCAGCGGATCTTCACGCGCTCATCGGTGATGCTGCGGGAAGTCAGTCGCTCCTCGAAATGGCCGTTCGAGAGTCGCCCGACTCTCCGGAGGCACTGAACAATCTTGCCTACATCAATGTCGAGCGTGGCACGATCACCGATCGCACCATCGAGATGGTCGAGCGCGCGGCCGCCGGTGCGCCGGACAATCCAGCCATTCTCGACACCATCGGTCTTCTTCGACTCGACCAAGGCCGACTTCGCGACGGAGCTGGTGGGCCGGGAGCGATCACACTGTTTCGGCAGGCGCTTCGGCTGAAGCCGGATGATCCATCGCTTCAAACCCTCGATCATCTTGGCGACGCACTTTGGCGCGATGGCGACCAACAGGGAGCCATCCGCTGTTGGCAGCAAGTGGGACAGATCGCTGCGCTGCGCTACCCGCCGGAACCCATCGCGCGCAGTCTGCTCGAGTATCAGCAGCGCGAGTTCGGGGTGCCGCTTGTCAATCCCGTTGAGTATGTGAAGCGTATGTACGGCGATGTCGTCGATCGGGCGGATCGAAAGCTTGAGCAGGTTGCCGCCGGTTCGGCCCCCTCGGTCCGCGGCAGCGCTGATTCCCGATGAACAGCACGCTCTCCGCGCTATTCTTTCCACTGCCCGCACTTTCTGAAACGAGTCACCGCATGGCTGGTCATAGCGCCTGGAAGAACATCAAGCACCGCAAGGCCGCCGTCGACAAGAAGCGCGGCAAGGTCTGGAGCAAATGCTCACGCGCGATCATCGTCACCGCGCAGAAGGGCGGTGGCGATCCGCATTTCAACCCGTCGCTTCGCATCGCGATCGACGCAGCGCGCGCGGTCAACATGCCGCGCGATACGATCGAAAAGGCGATCAAGAAGGGGACTGGCGAAGGTACCGCTGAGCAGTACGAGAGTGCACGCTACGAAGGATACGCGCCGGGCGGCGTTGCACTGATCGTTGAATGTCTCATCTCGAACGCCAACAAGGCTGCGGCGGACATCCGCGTGATCTTCGATAAAAATGGCGGCAAGATTGGGGTGCCCGGCTCCGTAGCCTTCAGTTTCTCACAGAAAGCGCAGGTCATCGTGGAGGGCGGAAGCGAAGAGCAGCTCATGAATTGCTGCCTTGACGCCGGGGCTGAGGAGATCCAGGGCGACGGTGAGACTTTTCAAGTTCTTGGCGCGCCGAGCGATCTCATCGCTATCCGCACCGCCATTGAAGCGCAGGGGCTGACGGTGGACAGCGCAGAGATCGTCTGGATTCCTTCGCAGACGGTCGAGGTGGATGCAGACACACTTCTTGAGGTTGAGAAGATTGTTGATGCGCTCGAAGACCTTGACGACGTGCAGAATGTTTACACCAGCCTTGCATGAGAGAAGACGAAGCGCCACGAGCGTTCATGAAAAACGCCCCTGCCGAAGCGGGGGCGTTTGAGTTTCACGGTAGAGACCACGACCGGCGCTTGCGGGTCGAGATTTTTGCGAGTCAAGATTCTTGCCAACAGGCAAGTCACTCGGGAAGTGGCTCAGCTGCGGGATCGGCTGTCGGCTCAGGTTCTGTCGTCGTGGGAGTTGCGTCGAGCGGTGGCGGGATTGGCGTTTCATCAATCGGCGCGTTCGGTATCGCAGTAGGCGTCATCTTCGCGGGGCCGAGAAGCGTGCGCATCTGTTGGAAGTAGCGATCGGCTTCGTCCCAGACATGCGCGGGAACGGTCAACTGTCGCGCGGTAAAGTCGATCAGCGGTTGATCAAGTTCCTCGTCGCGTGTCAGCACCACTTGAAACTTCCACTCCGCCTCCTCGCGCCGGGGATCGGAATAGGGCGACACCAGAGTGCGCTTCAAGACGCGATAGATTTCGATGCGGCGGGAGCTGTCGTCGAGGAAGACTTCATTGTCGGAGACCTTCCAGTTGTCGTACTCCGGAGATCGCGCCGTTGCGACCATCGCGGTCCAGAGCTGGTCGTCTGAGTAGCCGTCGAAGAGCTGCGAGCGGGTTGTGCAGCCGACGCCGACGGCAAGGAAGCTGGTGACGATGGTGGCAGAGCAGAGGGCTGACAGAATGCGCATGGTGTTCCTCCCGGGGTGACCCCGTGGCGGTCGAATATCGGCAAGACGGGTGAGGTCCGGCCAGAACCTGCGGTCAATCGAAGGAAGGCACGATGAATGGGTCGGCTTCGCGCCCTCTTGTGGACCAACCGACGGCGCATTATCCGGTCGATTCTCGTACGCTGTGGGGTATGACCGTGAAAGTTGACGAGCCTGGGAGCACGAACAACCCGCCGATGAAGGACCGAAGATTGATGGCGAGCGGCCTGCTCGGGTTACTTTGGATCACGGCACCGCCGATCGCGGGCACCTTCCTGCTGGTCAAGATCGGTGACATCGGCGACTACCTCCGCCAGGATCCCGTCCTTGGCTTTTGGGCGTTTGTGTCTGTCTTTGCCCTCAGTGCCGGACTCGGGATTCTTCCGACCTACGCCCAGGCGATTCTTGGCGGCTGGGTCTTTGGAATGTGGGCGGGTCTCGGTGGAGCGATGCTCGGTTTCATCGGCGGGGCCGCGATCGGCATGTTGTTTTCGCGGCTCGTCGCCGGGTCAAGCATTGAGAGTTGGATCGCGTCGCACCCGCGCGCACGCGTCGTTCGGAAGGCGCTTCTCGGCGGCACGAACGCGAAGACCTTTGGCATTGTCGCACTCGTTCGCCTGCCACCCAACTCGCCGTTTGCGATTACCAATCTTGCGCTCGGCACTATCGGTATTCCGTTCTTCCTTGCGCTCGGCGCAACTGCGGTTGGGATGCTTCCGCGCACCGCCGTCGCGTGTTTTTTTGCGAGTCAAGCCGCCGGGACCGGGGCGGCTGACATTCAAGGTCTGATCAAGGAAGCCGGCTGGTTTCCGTTCGCTGTCGGAATCCTGCTGATGTTTGGAGTTGTTGCGGTCATCGGCCGCATCGCGAGTCAAGCGCTCGCGAGGCTCACCGACGGAGGCGGGGTATGAAAAATATCCACGCGCGCCAATCTCGCCGCTGGCTTGGTCCGGTGCTCTTTGTTGTGTACTGCGTCGCGTACCTCGCGTTTGTGCTTGGCGCGGCCTTCACCACGTTTCGCGATGGCAAACCCGTTGGCGGCCTCGCGCGAGCGGCCGTTGGCGGTGTGAACCTCGCGGTCGTCGCTGGAATGTTGCTCATCGTCGGGGCATTCATCCTCGCGCTGCTTTACGCCATGTTTGGCGCGCGCGCGCACGATGAACCGGAGTACGACGGTGCTCCAAAGGATGATTCGCAATGATCTACGAATCAAGCATGCTCGCGATTGCGGTGTTCGCGGCATTCGTGGGTGCGGTCCTTGCACTGAGTTTCTGGCTCGGCTCGCGGGCGCAAAGTGCAGGCGGCTACTTCGCGGCGCATGGGCGGGTTGGCTGGTTCGTGAATGGAATTGCCTTCGCGGGCGACTACCTTTCCGCGGCGAGTTTTCTCGGCATTTGCGGCATGATCGCGTTCTTTGGTTACGACGGATTCCTCTACTCGATCGGCTACCTCGCTGGTTGGATCGTCGCGATGTTTGTGATCGCGGAGCCAGTGAAACGGCTCGGCAAGTACACACTCGCCGACGCTCTCAACTCGCGGTTTCAGTCGCGAGGAGTGAAACTCGTCGCGGCAGTGGCCACGCTTGTGATCTCTCTGTTCTACCTCGTGCCACAGATGGTCGGCGCGGGCGCTCTCGTGAAGCCGCTGCTCGGACTTCCGCATTGGGCCGGTGTGACAATGGTCGGCACCGCGGTGACCATCATCGTCGCGACCGCCGGCATGGTGAGCACCACCTGGGTGCAGTTCATCAAGGGGACGATGCTGGTTGCGATCTGCGCATTCGTCGTTGCGCTCATTCTTGATCGAGGGTTCACCGTGCCTGCTCGCGCGATCCGGGCAGATGAAACGCAGTCGATCCTCAAGTCGCCGACAGGAACCATCGTGAACGGCGCGCCGCTTGCGCCCGACAACCAACTGGACTCCCGACTGCGCGCCGAACACGGCACAGGCTTTGGAAGTGTTGCGGCACTTCCCGCCGGTGTGACCACGACGGGACCGCTCGGCCCGATCGCATATCTCGAGACATTTGCGCAATCGTCCATTACCACGTGGCGAAAGGGCACCGATGCAGAGAGCGGTGCGACCACCTTCACGCCAGTTGACCGCGCGGGCTCAGAACTGTTGCTTCCGGGTGGTAGCCCAACGTTCAAGGGAGTGCGCGATGACCGCCTTGTGTCGAAACTCGACTTTCTCTCGTTGATGCTCGCACTCTTTCTCGGTACCGCGAGCCTTCCGCACATTCTCATCCGCTATTACACCGTGAAAGATGCGGCTGCCGCCCGCAAGAGCACCGTCGTTGGTATCGCCGCGATTGGAATCTTCTACATCCTCACTCTGTATCTCGGCCTCGGCGCGATGACAAGCGGAGCGCTCGATCCAACCGACTCCAACATGGCGGCGCCGCTCCTTGCGCGCACATTCGGCAATGGACTTTTCGCGGTGATCAGTGCGGTCGCGTTCACGACGGTGCTTGGGACCGTCAGCGGCCTCATCATGGCGGGCGCCGGAGCAGTTGCGCACGATCTACTCAAGGATGTGTTCTTGCTCAAACTCTCGGATCGAGAGCAAGTGCGCGCCGGAAAGATCGCTGCGGTCGGACTGGGCGTCATCGCCATTGGGCTTGGTGTCATGTTCGAGAAGATGAACGTGACATTCCTCGTTGGATGGGCGTTCAACGTGGCGGCCAGCGCCAACCTTCCAGCGCTCGTGATGCTCCTCTTTTGGGCTCGTACGACGAAGCAGGGGATCATTGCATCGATCTCGGTCGGCTTGGTCTCAAGCCTGACTTGGATCTTGCTCTCTGCGGACACCTTAGAAAAGGTCTACGGCTACTCAGCGACGGAGTCCCTCGCGAGCTCCATCGTTCCGTTCAGTCAGCCGGCGATCGTCACGGTGCCGCTTGGTTTCGTTGTGCTTGTCGTTGTCTCGCTGCTCACCGCCCAACGAAACACGGCGCCCGGTTGAGGCCGGACGCCGTGTCGATGTTCGAAAGTGGCGCGTTTCCCTAACGGTTACTCAATCACGCGCGGCTGCGATAGGCGCCGTCAGCGGTGCCGACAATCACCTTCTCGCCGATTGTGATGAACGGCGGGACTCTGGTCTTCAGCCCGGTTTCGCAGGTCGCCTCTTTGAGTTGGTTGGTGGCAGTTGCCCCCTTGATTCCTGGTGGGGTGTCGGTGACCGTCAAGGTGACGACCAGCGGAAGCTCGACCGACATCGCCCTGCCATCGCACCAAAGCACAATGATCTGGGTGTTGGGAAGCACGTAGAGCGCAAGATCGCCCACAACCTCCTTGGGAAGTTCGACTTGCTCGTAGCTTTCGAGGTCCATGAACACAGCCATGTTTCCCTGCTGATAGAGGTACTCCATCTGCCGGCGGTCAAGGTCCACCTGCTCGACGTCTTCGCCGGAGCGCAGGCGCTTGTCGATCAAAGATCCAGACTTCAGGTCGCGAATCTTGATCTGAACGAACGCGCGGAGGTTACCCGGCGTCCTGTGCTCGGTCTCGAGAATGAGGAAGAGCCGACCATCCATCTTGATGGCCATGCCCGGGCTGAGTTCAGTGCTGTTCAATAGAAAGTCCTTGGAGGATTGAAGAGGGGGAATGTAGCACGCTCAGCGGGATCCGGCGCCTTTGCGGTCAGGATCGTCGATTGTGGGCGAGCGCGATGGAAGACAGGCGACCGTCCGCCGAACAGATCGAAACCAGCGATGTTCCAAAGGCGAGTGCTAGTGGAAAAGCGAGGAAAAAAGAAAGACCCCCGACCGAGGTCGGGGGCGGAGGGAGGGAAAAGGGCTTTTTAGGAAGGAGTCTTTCGACTCTCTTCAACACAACTATGCATCGGAATTCCAAGGGTGCAAATCCCTCAGGCACTTTTTCTTGGAATTGCCGTCATGATCCAAAAAAGTCGCCCAAAGGTCACGACCGGCAGAATCGACAGAGCGGATTCGACGCTTCGTCGCGCTCGTCACCCGAAAAGCAGCGAAGTGGAAACCGCAACGAGCGGGCTTTGGTGAGGTATCCGCCACTCCGCCGTCGGGCTGAGAAGCGGCAGGCGGCTTTCCCGGTGCGAGGTGGGTCGAAATCGACCGAACCCGCACGCTTCTCCGATAGACTCCGCTCCCCGGAAACACGTCCGGCCCTTTCTGCAAGGAACTTGACCATGGTCGCCAGCACCCACGCACGATTCTCGCTCGCTCCGAGCCCCGTAATGATCTCAATGACCCTCTGGGCACTGGGTCTCGCCACGCTCTGCGGCCTGGTTTCGCCCGGTTTCGCCCAAGCGGCAGCGCCTTCGCCTGCTCCTGCCGTCGCTCCACAGTCTGCTGCTCCCGCGTCCGCAAACGTTCCGCCTTCGCAAGCCGCAGTGGAAGAGGAAGAGATGGACGAGGCACCACCAATCCGCATGGAGCCGCCGATGCTCGACTTCGGAATCGTGGCCCCCGGCGCGAGTTCGCGGGGCGTGGTGAAGTTGATCAATACCGGTACGAAGGAACTTGAGATCCTCACCGTGCAGCCCGGCTGTAAGTGCACGACCATCAACGACATCGCTGGCCAGAAGATTCCGCCGGGGGGATTTGTTGAACTCAATACCGAGATGAAGGCGCAGTCTTCTCCCGGCAGCAAGTCGGCGGAAATCAAAATCCTTATCGACGGATATGCGCAAGTCCTCAAACTCGCCATGAGGAACGAAGTTTCGCTTCCGGTGCGGGTGAGCCCGGCCTACATGAACGTTGTCAAGGGTCAGCCTCTCACCGGCCGCATTGTCGTTGAGTCGATCGACAAGCAGCCCTTCAAGATTTGTTCGATCGGCGGCAAGAAGCCCAATCTTGTCGGGTTCGACATTGAGACGGACGCACCCCGAAACCAGTACCTCGTGGACTGGGATTTCAACCGCGACTTCGAGACCGGTATTGCTCCGCGCTACTGGATCATCGAGACTGATCGCGCCGACTGCCCGCTTGTGGACATTTTCGTCCGACATGAGTCGAGCATGCCTCGCCCCGTCCTTAAATTGACCGAGTATCGACACACCTTTGGTCGTGTCGAGGAAGGCACTCCGTTCGAGTTCACCATCGATATCAACGACCTCCCGGAGGCGGAACGCGTCATCACCGCGGCGAGTGCCTCGAGCGCAGGCAAAGTTGAACTCGTGAGTACCACGGTGGAGGGGAGTTTGACCCACGTCAATCTCAAACTGATTCCAGCGCCGGGGACCCTTGGCGTTCAGTTCATCCCATTCAGCATTTACACGAATGCGCGCGAGCAAAAGGTCGCTGTCTGGGGCCAGTTTGTGCCCAAGGGAACTGTCGGCTGTTTCGGTCGCTAGTTCGAGCGCACCCGCTGCGTTTGAAAAAGCAAGTATCAACGACGAAGGTCGCGGAACACCCGCGGCCTTCGTCGCTTTTGTCCTGTGTTTCGGTCGGCACGACCGGCTTATGACAGCCCGGCGAGGATCATGCGCACTCCGGCGAAGACCAACAGGAGCGCGAGGATCAGTCGAATCGCCGCAATCGGCAGCCGATACACCAAGGCGGCACCTAGCGAACCGCCGAGCATCGCAGCAGGGGAGAGGATCGCTGCGAGCGTCATCGAACTTGCAAGCGTTGGATTCTTCCCGGTTGGATCAGAGAGCCCCTCAAGTGTTGCGTTTTTCGCGATGGCACCGATCAAGCACGCGGCGATCATGGCAGCGGCCGAAGTCGCCACGGCCTGCCGGAGCGGGAGTTTCCCGAACTTTCGGAGGAGCGGCACCATGATCGCGCCGCCGCCAATGCCGAGGAGCCCGGACGCAAATCCACCGATGGCTCCAACGACGCTGCCAAGAATCCATCGTGTCTCACCAACTGGTGGTTCGGCATGGTCCTTCACGCGTCGAGCAAGCGAGAGGAGTTCCGCGGCTGCGGCATAGCAGAGGAACGCGCCGAAGACGACATACAGCGATGCCGATGGAATGGCGTTGCTTGCCATGACACCGATGAACGACGCAATGGCGGTTGCCGCGGGCATCACGAAAACAAGGTCGCGACGGATTGTTCCCCGCCCCCGATGGCGGCGCGTGGCTGCGGTGGCAACGAAGACATTGGCAACCAGCGCGCTCGCTTGATAAAGGTGGTAACTCGGGCCGTACAACAGCGTCAGCGTTGGAATGATGAAGATCGATCCACCGAGGCCAAGGAGGCCACCGAGGGTGCCGCCGACAAGGCCGACGAGCGCAATCTGAAGGAGTTGTACAACGGTCCACTCCAAGTTCGTGCAACGTAGCAGGCATTGCGTTCAAGAGCGGCTTGGCAGTTCGACGGAAGCATGACGGATCCTCTCGCGTACCCCCGCGCACGCGCCGGGGATACCCGCTGAGCGTCGCGTGGTGTCCATCATGCAGTTTGTGCCGCCTATGACAACGATCACTTGGAGCCCGGCCTTGAAAGCGCAGAATTCATGTCGCGCGCGCTTGGAAGCTCTCGCGATCGCGCTACGATCGGCCTTGAAAGTCGCGCGCTTGAGCCGTTGTCGGCCACGTGATCGCTGAACCGCAGGCGCCAAACTTTATACCCAACTGGGCGTGCAACGAAAGATGAACCACCGTTCTGTCACGAACGTCCCGAAGCGCGCTGGCCACACCGTGGTGGCGTTGGTCGGCTCTCTGGTTGCAGCGAGTGTCTTGGTTGGTCTTGGTATTGCGACGGGTCGTACAGCACAGAGTTCGGGAGCCCCCACAACGATTGCGTTGCGCGCATCGAACGATGGTGGCTCAAGTCCAACGAGTACGACGAAATTGTCGCGAGCAACGACGATGACGCCGCATGCGACGCAGCACGCTGCGCAGGAAATCGGGTCAGGGCTGCGACGGAGCGCGGATGGCCATCTTGAACCAGTCGCGCCCGGCCCAGCGCCCCAACAGACATCGGGCTTCCTGGATACGCCAAACTTCGGCAAGGACGCGCTCTCAAATTCGGAAGAAGTGCTCGGACAGTTTGATGGACGGCCCGTTCGCGTCGTCCGAACCGTCCGGATGCGCGTGACTGCGTATAGCCCCGATGCGCGCAGTTGCGGAACGAGTGCCGATGGCATCACCGCAAGCGGGCATTCCGTGTCGACCAACGGCGGTTGCCTTGTCGCCGCAGACCCGAAGTTACTTCCGCTCGGCTCGATTGTGAGCGTTCCGGGCTATGACGGAGGAGCGATCGTGCCCGTCCTTGATGTTGGTGGCGCGATCAAGGGAAACCGTCTCGATGTGCTGTTTCCAACCCACGAAGCAGCGATGAACTGGGGCGTCCGCGACATCGATGTCGATGTTTGGGAGTACGCCGACGGTCGTCCCAATGGATTTCAGCGCGTGCGCCGCCCTGCGAAGTGACCCGAGGGAACATCGGACAGTCGTTGAGTTGTCGCTGCATATGCGCGAACGCAATTTTTTGTGGTAGCTGCTTACCTTCTGGACTTTTGTGGTGTTTTGCGCTGTTTCGCGCACGCATTAAACCGCGCTCCTTTCGACGGATCGCATGCGATCGAGAATGCGATAGTGAATCGCCTCGGCGATGTGTGACTCCGACGTCGCGGCAGAGTCGTCAAAGTCTGCGATGGTTCGCGCGACTCGTCGCACTCGGTCGTAGGCACGCGCGGAGAGACCAAGGTCGCGCATCGCACCCTCAAGCAGCCGCTGTGCGGGCCCTTCAAGTGCGCAGAAGCGATCGAGCTCACGCCCGCTCAGTCTTGCGTTGGTACGGTCGCGTCCTTGGCGACACTCCATTCGGCCACGCGCGTCGAGGACTCTGGTTCGAAGTTCGAGACTCGTCGCGCCCGGACGCGATGAGTGCAATGAGGCAAAGCCGACCGCGCGAACCTCCACATGCATGTCAATTCGATCGAGTAACGGTCCCGAAAGCCGTCCTATGTACCTTTCTTGTGCCCGGCGTTCAGAAGCACTCGCAGCGAAGCCGCCAGCATGGGAAGGGTTCATTGCGGCGACGAGCATTGCGCGCGCGGGAAATCGCATCGTGCCATTCGCCCGGGCGATCGTGACGAACCCATCCTCAAGCGGCTCGCGGAGACACTCAAGGGCGACCCGCGGAAACTCGGGAAGTTCGTCAAGAAAGAGCACACCATGGTGTGCAAGGCTGACTTCGCCGGGGCGCGGAACGCTTCCTCCGCCAACGATCGCTGCAGCACTCGCGCTGTGGTGCGGCGCACGAAACGGTCTTTCGCGAATGAGGCCCGCACCGCGGGGAACACCACCGATTGACGAGTAAATGCGCGTGACATCGAGTGCTTCGTCGGGTGACAGCGGAGGGAGGATGCCGGGAAGCGCGCGCGCCATCATGGTCTTTCCGCTTCCGGCAGGCCCGATGAGCAGCGCGTTATGACCGCCAGCCGCTGCAAGTGCCAGCGCGCGTTTCGCTGCCTCTTGCCCACGGATTTCGGCGAAATCAAGGGCAGCGCCAAATGGAGCGGGACATGTCGTCGGTGGTGGTTCGGGTGGCAACTCGTAGAGCCCGTTGAAAAAGCCGACGGCTTCCTCAAGCCTCGTGACACCGTAGACCTCGATCCCCTCGACGGCGGCAGCTTCGGGCGCATTCTCCGCCGGTACCACGATGCCGCGCAATCGATGCGCACGCGCGAAGGCCGCAAAACTTGTGGCGCCGCGAATTGGCCGAACCATGCCATCAAGCGACAGTTCGCCTGCAAGGGCGAACTTTGAAAGCCGATCATCGGCGCGTTCGCCGATGACTCCTTGCATGCGGAGTACTGCGATGGCGATAGGAAGGTCATACACCGGGCCTTCCTTCCGAAGGTCGGCGGGTGCGAGGTTGACCGTGCATTGCCCTCGTGGAGTTGGCAGCCGACAGTTCGATAGCGCCGCGCGCACGCGGTGCATGGATTCACGGACAGAGGCGTCTGGCAGTCCGACCACCGACATCGTCGGGGAACGATCTTCCTTGCCTTCACCACCATTGCGCTCGTCGCACTCGATTTCCACTGGTAACGCGTCGATCCCCCGAAGGGCAAAGCTGAGTATTCGTTGCATGCCCGCGGTTCTACCCCGCGAACTTCAGTCAACCGAAATGTCCGACACTTTTTCCATGCGGTTCAAAAAAGAAAACCGCACCGGCAGTGCGGCGAGAACCACTGCTTCAATGATCTACACCGACTCAGTCGAGCCCGGGCGCGAAGCCGCGGCGCATCGTGTTTTCGCAAACGGCCCGCGGTTCAACGAACTGCAGCAGGTAGTCGCGACCACCAGCCTTTGAGCCGATGCCGGACATTCCGAACCCGCCAAACGGCTGCCGCCCAACGAGCGCTCCGGTGATACCGCGGTTGAGGTAGAGGTTGCCCACGCGATACTCGCGCCGCGCGCGAGAGAGATGTGCAGGTTTGCGGCTAAAGACGCCGCCCGTCAACTTGTACTCCGGAGCGTTGGCGATCGCGAGTGCTTCATCGAAGTCCTTCGCAAACATCACCGCGAGCACCGGTCCAAAGATCTCTTCGCGGGCGAGGCGATGTTCCGGCAGGATTCCGCTGAAAATCGACGGGCCGACATAAGGCTTGCCGACCTTCGCTTCGAGGCCAGCAGGGATCTCGAGGGTGAGTTCGTGCTTTCCCTCGGTCTTGCCGATTTCAATGTACGACCGAATTTTGCGCGCGGCTTCTTCGTCGATGACTGGGCCAATGTCGGTCGACGGATCGGATGGATCGCCGACAACCAACGCCTTGGTTGCGCCGATGAGGCGATGAAGAAACGGCTCGTATGCGCTTCCGACCACAATCACGCGACTCGCGGCCGAGCACTTCTGCCCACAGAATCCGAACGCACTCTGACGAACCGCGAGCACCGCCTCATCGAGATCTGCAGAGGTATCGACGATGATGGCATTCTTACCGCCCATCTCGCACACAACCTTCTTGACGAACTCTTGACCCGGTGCGACCACGCCCGAAGCTTGCACGATGTCGAGGCCAACGGCCTTGGAGCCAGTGAACGCGATGATCGCCACGCGCGGATCACGCACGAGCGCTGCACCTACGGTTTCGCCGGGTCCGGCGATGAAGTGGAGCGCCTCTTTCGGCGCGCCGGCACGCCAGAGAATCTCACACATCGTGCGAGCGATGGAAGGCGTTTGCTCCGCAGGCTTGACGACGACGGTGTTGCCGGTGACGAGGGCCGCAACAGTCATGCCACAGCAGATCGCGAGTGGGAAGTTCCACGGCGCAATGACCGCTGCAACGCCGCGTGGCTGATACCACTGTTCGTCAAGTTCGCCGACGAACTGCCCGAGTCGCTCAGGGTTGAAGAGCTTCGCGCCCTCGCGCGCGTAGTACTCGCAGAAATCGATGGCCTCGCAAACATCTGCGTCCGCTTCGCGCCAGACTTTACCGCTCTCGCGGACGATGATCGCGGAGAGTTCGTCGCGTCGTGCGCGCATGTCATTCGCAGCAGCAACGAGCACCGCCGCGCGCGTTGCGTATTCGGAGTCGCGCCACGCGGGAAACGCAGCGTGCGCATGCTGCACGGCGCGTGTCGCATCATTCGCGGTACCAGAGTTTGAAACCGATGCAACCGTTGTCTTGGCCATCATCGCGGCGAACGATGCGCGAACGTCGTCGATCGCGAAGTTTCGCATGGGTTCGGTGAAAAACGCTCGACCATTCGAGATTGCCGCAGGCGCACTGCTGAGTGCGTGCCGTTCTGGTGCGTTGGCGATGCGATCGATGCCAGGATCCGAATCAAACGCGCGGTGCGGGCTTGCGAGAAGTTGTTCCGTCGATGCGTTGTCCTTGAATCCGGCTTTGAGCCATGACTCATTCGAACTATTCTCAAGCAGTCGTCGCACGAGATAAGCCATTCCAGGAATCAGCTCGCCGATCGGGGCGTACTCGCGGAGTCGGAGGTCAAGGTCAACTGCGGCACTCTTGAGTTGGTCGCCCATTCCGTAGAGCATCTGTAACTCAAGCGCAGACTTCGGAAGTCCTCGTTTCTCAAGCGCAGCGAGCGTGGCAGCGATCGAACGCGCGTTATGACTTCCAAGCGCAAGCTTGACGCCACCTTCGCCCGCGCGTGTTGGCGTCGAGGCAACGAAGGCGGCAGCCATTCGTTCAAAGCTCGCGTCGGTATCAATCTTGCGGCTCCACACCGGGACTGGCCAGCCTTGCTGCTCGGCGTGAATGGTTTCGTAGTCCCAATACGCGCCCTTCACGAGACGAACAGTGACCTGGCGACCGGTTCGTCGCGACCAATCAATGATGCGGCGCGCGTCGTCATCACCCGAACGCAAATACGCCTGCATTGCGAGGCCAGCGTGAAAGTCGTACTTCTCGCATGCACGCATGAAAAGTTCCAGCGTCAGATCCTTGAGCGCGAACTGCTCCATGTCGAAATTCACAAACACGCCGCGCTGTTTGGCCGCAACAAGGATCGGCCCGATGTTCTCAAGGAGCCCACGGATCGAGCCTTCAGTATCGATTGGATCGACACGTGCGCTCAGCGAACTGATCTTGATCGACACATTTGTGCGCGGAATCGGTCCAAGGTGGTCACTTTCAAGTCGCGCATTCGCTCCCCACGATGCGACTGCTTGCGGCAGATTCTCAATGAGATCGAGATACTTGCGTCGGTACGCAGTCGCTTCGTCGTCACTCACGCAAGCTTCGCCGAGAAGATCGACGGAGAAGCAAAGGCCAGAATCCCAGATTTTCCGCAAGGTGGGCAGCGAACTCGCAGCGTCGGTTCCGACGATGAATTTCGAGGCCATCGAGGTGATCTGGCTCGACATCGTCTTCGTGACGACGCCCTTCATCAGTACGCCAGCCTTGAGCGCGGTTGCGACGAATGGCGGCGGCGTCACGCCAGGTTGCGCGAGGTAGTCGGTGAGATGGTCGTAGACAGCGTCTGAATCTTTCAGCGTCGGGAAGCAGTCGACGAAGCGGAAGATCTGTACCTTGAAAGCCTCGTCCTGCATGGCCCAGTCCATGAGGCCTTCGGACCACACTGCAAGCATGTTGGTCTTGGCGCCGCGCGCGCGGTCTAGGAATTCCGTGCCGATCGCGATGGTCCGCGCTTCAACCGCGGGGTCCTGCGGCGCGACCACTCGGCCGACGGGAGCCGATGCGGTCTTGGGTGCGGGCGTGGAAGAGGTCTTTTTACTCTTGAAAAACAGCGCCATAGGGGCGCGCAGTATAGATCCAGAGAGCCGCGAGGCGAACGCATGATTCCACGCAAAACCGTGCGCCGCGACGATACGCCTCGACAGCCTCTCCGCGAACGATCGCGCGGATGAGCCTCGCGATGCACCCAACGGAAGTGTTGATCGCGAGCGCGTTGCGATCGCAGGGTCGAACGCCGTGTCGGTCAGTAACTCGCGCTGCCGCTCGCGGCGGCAATCGCGCGTTCGTAGCAGCGCGCGGTGCGGATGGCGGCACCGTCCCAGTTGATACCGCGGATTTCAAACGCACCATGCTCGACGAGTTGCCGCGAGAGCGGGGGATGGCGGAGTACAGCGAGAATCTTGTCCGCCATATCTTCGATGTCCCAAAAGTCGACCTTGAGCGCGTGCATCAGCACTTCGCTTACTC
The DNA here is from genome assembly GCA_945902075.1 of Candidatus Kuenenia stuttgartensis. Taxonomy (GTDB): domain Bacteria; phylum Planctomycetota; class Phycisphaerae; order Phycisphaerales; family SM1A02; genus QWPT01. The sequence goes on from CAMDMA010000036.1 coordinate 17,752, forward strand.
CAGAGGACTTTGAGATCAGCACCGGCACATTGTGGCTCATGGCCTCGAGCGGGGCGATGCCGAAGGGTTCGCTCACACTGGGCATCACGTAAAGATCGGCCATTGCGAACACGCGCGCGATATCGCGGCCGCGAAGGAAGCCCGTAAACAGCACCTTGTTTCCGATACCGAGTGCGGCAGCCATCTCGATCATGCGCTGGGCCTGATCACCCGATCCAGCCACGACAAACTTCACATCATCCATGTGCTCGAGCACTTTCTTCGCCGCCTGGATGAAATACTCCGGGCCTTTTTGCATAGTGATGCGGCCGAAGTAGAGGACGATCTTGTCCTTTGAATGAATCGGCTGCACGCCAGCGTCGGCCGGGTCGAGGTCGACGCCGTTGTAGACAACATCGATCTTTGCCGCGGGCACGCCGTAGCGATTTACGCACACGTTTTTCGTGAGCATGCTCACCGCAATCGCACGCGTGGCGCCGTGCATGCCGCGGCGTTCGATGTTGTAGACCTGTTGGTTGGGATGTTCGCCCGACCGATCGAACTCCGTCGAATGCACATGGACGATGAGTGGTTTTCCGGTCAACTTGGCGATGGCAAGGCCCGCTGGGTAGGTCAGCCAGTCGTGGGCGTGAATCACATCGAAGGAGAGCCCCCGCGTGGCGTCGACGGCAAATCGTGCATAACGGTCGGCCATACCAAGGAGATCACCGGAGTAATCCGCTGCTTCGGCACCGCGCGACTCACTTGCTTGGCGGTCGCGGCCTGCAGTTTCAGGGAGCGCAGTCTCCAATGCGCGCTCGACTGGATCGCGGGTGAGCTCAGGGAATGCGCCCGCGTGCGCGAGGGTGCGGATGCGTTCGATCGTCCAGCCAGCTTCACGCATCAGTCGCACGCTCTCGGCAATACGCGATGGTTCGGATGAGGTCTTGGACTCGTAGACCGATGGATACTGCCCAGGAATCTCGATGAATCGAGTCGATTCAAACTCATCGACTATGCGCGACCACGACTCACGCTCGGACACAGTCATATCGGCATCGGGAGGAGCAATCGCGGCAACCGGCGCAGTGCGAGATGCGGGCGCGACGGTGTTTGGAGTGGGCTTCGCTTTCTCGAGCGGCTTGCCGTCTACAGGCTTACGCTCAACGATCGCACCCGGACTGACCAGCCGTACATGCGACGCGCTCTCTGAAGGCACCGTTTTTGGCAACACAAACGTGACTTCCACGTGCTGCCTATCAAGCGCGCGCGTCAGCCCGTAGCAGGCTGTTCCAAGTCCGCCAGTGATGAAAGGTGGAAATTCCCACCCGAGCATGAGTACGCGTAGAGCCATCCCGTTTTCCAAAACCTTCGGCGTTTCACACGCCGTAATGGGATCCACGCAAAGCCCGGGATCGATTGTTCTATTGCGCTTCGCAGTCCGCGACGCGTCCTCAGCAGTTAGGCAGCATCTTCGCCGCCACCGACATCGCCAAGCGCGCGGAAGGCTGCTTCGTATGCGAAGAGAAACTTCGCGGCAATTTCCGCTTGCTCCATGCCCTCCACAGTTGGGACGACGTTCTCAAAGGTGTACAACTTTGCATCATCGCGAAAGTGCTTGACGACCGGAACTTTCCCTCGCCAGCCAAGTTCAGCGAGTTCCTCCTCGATGAGTTCTTCGATCGGATCGCCGAAATGCATGAGGTCTGACTCGATCGACTCGCTCAGCCAGCGGTCGGGAGTCGCGAAGCGAACAACTAACCTGCCTTCAAAATCCGCGAGTTCGTACCACGCCGGCTCCGGGCAGTCCTTGGCGTGACAGCGGATACGGTCAGCAAGCAGGTCGATCTTCGCGAAAACGCCGCGTGCGCCAGCATTGTCGGAAACGAATTGGAGAATTGCATGCGCAGGGGAGTCGTTCAACGGCGTGTATTCCTTCGAGTGTGCTTGACCGGTCCGGCAAGCGGGCGGCCATCGTAGCGGACGACCCCGAGGCGGGGCGACAATCAACGAACCACCGGACGTGTTTCATGGGAACCAAACCTTGCGACTTCGGCATTCGATCGGCAGAATTGCGGGGAATCTGTCGCGCGCAGAAATTGCACCTCGCGTCGTCGTAGGATGCGCCAAACCCGAGGGAGGACGCATGGAGGCGAATGACGCAGGATTTACCGCAGGGAACGCACAAGAAAGCGAGAGTCCGGCTCGCGCCACGACCACGCCGACTGCTGCCGCCGGTGCGAGCCGCCAGGAGGGACCGTGGACCGTACGAGCATTGCTCGCGTGGATGACGCCCTTCCTCCGAACGCGTGAGGTCGACAGTCCGCGCGCCGTGGCTGAGATCTTGCTCGCCGAAGTCCTCCACGTTGAGCGATTGCGGTTGTATATGGAGCCGGACCGCGCAGTGGCGCCGATTGAACTCGCCCGCTTGCGAGATCTCGTTGCGCGAGCCGGTCGTCACGAGCCCGTGCAGTTTTTGGTTGGGCGTTGGCCGTTTCTTGGGCGAGACTTTGAGGTCGCGCCGTGCACGCTGATTCCGAGGCCCTGCACAGAGTTACTGGTGGAGCGCGCGGTGGACTGGTATCGCGCGCGCCGCGAGGAGCAGGGCCACAGTGGTGTGCGCGTCCTTGACCTTTGCACTGGATCAGGCTGCATTGCCGTATCGGTTGCGCTCGGTATGCGTGCCATCGCACGGCCAGAGGGCGCTGGGTGCACACCATTGCGTGCCGTCGCCGCGCTGGCCGAGCCGATTGCGCGCGACATTGCGGAGCAGGTCGTCACCGAGATTGATCGCCAACCATTGACGGCAGAGACGATTTCGGTCGTTGCAACCGACATCGTTCCGGAGGCAGTCGAACTTGCTCAAAGAAACGCACGGCGACTCGGTGCTTCCATCGATTTCCGCGTGGGTGATCTTTTCGCAGCGATCAAGCCCGGAGAGCGTTTCGATTTGATCATGTCGAACCCGCCGTATGTGTCTGACGCCGAGTACGGCGAACTCGACGCGAATGTTAAAGAGTACGAGCCCGCGAGCGCTCTCCGCGGTGGCCCTGACGGACTCGACATCATCCGTCGAGTCGTGCGTGATGCTGCGGACCGACTGAACCCAGGCGGTCTACTCCTCGTTGAGATTGGGTGGAAGCACGGCGAAGAGGCGCAAGCGCTTTGCATGGGAAGATCGTCGGACGGGCGCACTTCTCGCGGAGAGAGTCCATGGAGTGCTGTTGAGATTCACCGCGACGGAGATGGCCAACCGCGCATTCTCGCCGCCCGCCGTGCGTGACCGTGCTCGCGCCGGGCGTGACCTTGCTCGCGCCGGGCGTGACCTTGCTCGCGCCGGGCGTGACCTCAAGACGCGGTTGTCGGCCGTTCGCGAAGCGCTTTGCGAGCTTCTTCGAGAAGCTGTGAGATTTGAAAGGGCTTGAACAAGAAGCAGTGCAAGCCCTCCTGCGTGGAGCGGACGATGGAGTGGTTCGGGTCATATCCGAATGCAGTCATCAGAATGACCGGCGTATCCGCGCATGTGTCTTTCGCAGCGCGGAAGACTTCGTAGCCGTTGGCATCAGGCATCCGTACATCCGAGATCACAAGATCGAAAGTCCCGCCGCTCGTCGACAACTCGCGGATGGATCGAATAGCGGCACCCCCATCAGCACACTCACTTACGCGGCAACCTTGCTGCTCAAGTACGGCCTTTACCGTTCGACGGATCGCATGGTCGTCGTCTGCGACGAGAATCGAACGCCCGGCGAAAATCGGGTCGCTTGATCCCTCGCGGAGAAACTCGTCCGCTCCGAGTACGCCGCGCGGCGCGACCGTGGCGTTCCGGATCAACTCTTCGACCTTGGCAACATTCTCAATCAAACGTTGCGCAAGTTCGTGTTCGGCTACATCCTTCGTCCTTGCGTGGAGCGCACGCGCGTCATTGGCAAGCTGCTCGAGCGGAATCGCTGCTTCTCGCGCGATGTTTCCGAGCATCGTGCGGTGCGTCTCGCAGCGTTCGGCAACAAGCATGTCGAGCATGTTCAGCGAAAGTGCAACGTAGCGACCAAGTAGTTCTGCCCCGATGCGGTCTTCGTCATCGAACTGGTCGCGCTCGACACTTTCAACATTGAGCACTCCGATTACGCGGTCGTGGAGGCGGAGGGGCACCGTCAGCGTGCTCATGGCGCCGGGGAGCCCGCGGAGATACCGCGCATCTTTCGAGACATCTGGGCAAAGCACACTTTCGCCAGTCGTGGCGACGAGTCCGCTGATTCCATTACCTTCAGCGCGCGCAAAAATGCGCTCGCCGATCCCAAGCGGCACGAGCCCTGAGCAAAACACAAGTTCCAATTGCTCTGTGCGGCGGTCGGTGAGTCGATATTCGAAATGATCGAACCCAAGCACGCTTTGCGTTGCGGAAACCACGCGTGCTTCGAGGGCACGCAATCGTTCGGAGGCGTTGAGTGCGCGAATGGTGTCGGCATCGAACTGCAGGAGTTCGGCACCGGCCTGGTCGATTGCGTCGAGGCGATCTTGGAGACGACGGGTGGCAGTGGCATCGACAAGAAGCGCCACGGCACCCTCGACTTGCTCGCCTGCATTGCGAAGGAGCGGCGTCATGACCACCTCATACCACGCGCCGACAGCGCGGAAACTCGCACGAAGGGTGGCAGCGGTCGCTCGGGAGCGACGCCATGCGTTGATGGCATCGACGCAGCAGTCTGCGAATCGTCGCATGGTCTCGGGGGATTGCCGCGAGAGGCCATGGTTCATCCAAACGAGTTCACCGGTGGGCTCGACGATGCCGACACCTTGACCGAGGAGTTCAAGCGCGCGCGTCGCGCGATCTGCGGTCGTGGCACTTCGGCGTTCAGTGATGGCAAACTGGGCGAGTGCTTGACGCTGTGCATCGTCAAGGGGTTGTGTGCCGTGGAGTTCGTAGGTGAACAACCCGCTCACACGCCCAACTCCGGGCTCCCGAGCTCCATCGGGGTGGCCGTCAGTTTTGGAGGGTTCGTCGGTCGACATGATTTGGTCGTTGTTCCATGTTGGCTCGTCCATGATCGAGGCACGATCCGAAATTGTCTGCACCGTCATTCGGACTCATGCACACCTCATGAATCCTTACAGGCATCTTTGGCGGGTGCTGCTTCGGAGCGCTTCGGAGTGTAGTTCCTTCGCAGCGGAACGGAGGAGTGTTCCTGATGGAGGATTGCTTCTCCGCGCATCGAACACACCCGCGGAACGCGCCGCCCGATACACTTTGAACTTCCCTATGACCGAAGCCCGCATGGCATCCGAACTCGGAGTGCACCGCCTTGGTACATGAGGCTCCCTTGCGGGCTCGCAGCGCCGAAACCGCTTCGCCCGACGAGGGCGCGTTCGGCGTGATCGCCCGTGGATTATCGAAGCGGTTCGGCTCGGTTGTCGCCGTTCACAACGCGACTTTTTCGCTTCCGTCTCAAGGCGTGTGTGGCCTTCTCGGGCCGAACGGTGCAGGTAAAACCACCACCATCCGGATGCTCGCTGGTGTTCTAACGCCGGATGCGGGCTCGCTCTCGCTTGCGGGAGTCGATGCATTGCGCGAGGGAGGTCGGGTTCGAAAGTCGATTGGCTACCTCCCGGAGTCGGCGCCGCTCTACCCCGAATTGACCGTACGCGAGTACCTCGCCTTTCGCGCGGGAATCGCCGGGCTTGACCGGCGCGCAGCACGCGACTCAATGGATGAAGCGATGCATCGCACGGATGTCGCGCGCTTTTGCGACCGTTGTTGCGGTGCACTCTCGAAGGGCATGCAGCAGCGCGTCGGTCTCGCGGCGACGCTTCTTGGGCAACCAGCTGTTCTGATTCTCGATGAGCCATCGGTGGGGCTCGATCCGGGGCAGACGCTCGCCTTTCGTGAACTGATCCGCGCGCTCGGCGAAACGCGGCTCGTACTCCTCTCCTCTCACCTCCTCGCAGAAGTGGAGGATGTCTGTTCTGAGCTCCTCATCATCGCCCGCGGTCGTGTTGTCGCGCATGAGTCGATGGAAGTTTTTCGTCGACGCGCGCGCGCAGGAACGCATCATCGCATTGAAAGTGAACGGTCGTTCCTCAGCCTGCCGGAGTTCCGCGGGCTGTGCGATGAGGCGACGGAGCGGCCACTCCCAGACGGTTGGGTCGAGACGCGATTTACAAGTAGTGATCCGCGCGCGAGAGAACTTGTTGGGCGCGCGTTGCTTGGCGCATCGATTCCGGCGCGCGTACTGGAAGGCACCGATACGCGGCTCGAGCAGGTCTTTGTTGCTCTCGTAGAAAAAGCGCGTCGCGAGAATGAACCGCGTCGCGACAATGAACCGCGTCGCGAGAATGAAGTGTCGGCCACGGAGGTTGTCCGATGACCAACTCACTTCGCCGAATACGCGCACTCGCCAAGCGCGAAATTTTGAGCGCCTTCGTCTCACCAACTGGTTGGATCGTGCTGGCGATCGCCGGGCTCGTCGCAGCGGTGGCATTCTTCGCTGGGTCTTTCGAAGAGTCGCGGCCAGCAACGCTGCGCACCGCAGTCCTCGCTGCGGGATGGGCGCTCCTTGCCACGGCGCCCGCGCTTTCGATGCGTGCATTCAGCGAAGAGTTTCGGCTGAAAACGTGGGAGACACTCTTCGCAAGCCCGCTTGGCCCCATCGAGATGGTGATCGGGAAGGCACTTGGCTGCGCAGCACTTGTCGCGGTCAGTTTGCTTCCGCTTGCGCTCTTGGTTGTGCCGCTCGAGTTCCATGCGTCGCCAGATTACGGCGAGATCGCGTGCGGCTTGGTTGGTCTCTTTCTCACTGGTTTCGCCGCGACATCACTTGGTATTGCGGTTTCGGCAACGACCGCGAGCCAAACGGTCGCGTTTCTTGGGGCGTTCTTTGCCTGGCTCGGGCTTGTCGCTGGCTCGCGCATCTTGGTGGGTGCGCTTCCGCTGAGTTTCGCGCCGATCGCGGCCGCATGCGATCCGCTCCGCCGCCTCGAGGGATTTGCACTCGGGCTGTTTGATAGCGGTGGCGTCGCATTTTTTGTCGGGATTGCGATCGTCGGGCTCATCATCGCGACCATTCTTCTTGAGCGTATTCGTGATCGTGAGGCGCGATCCGCGGTCGGTCGCGTCTTTGGTCGGGTAGAGGGGATGACGTTCGCACTGGCGTCGATCGCGGCAGTCGCAGCGGGGATCGCGCTCTTTTCTCAGCCCGCGCTGCGCATCGAGCTCGATGCGACGAAAACGCGCGCCTACAGCCTTGCCCCTTCGACAAGTGAACTCCTTCGCGGACTCTCGGGGCAATGGAAAGTGCTGCTCTTTGTAGATGCTGCGCAGGCGGATCCGGCGGTGCTCCGGCAGATTGACGAAGTCCTCGAGCGCTTTCACGACGCGAATGACGCGATCGAAGTTCGGCGCATTGACCCCGCCGACCCATCGGCAAGCGGTGCATTTGAAGAGGAACTTGCATCGATCGTCGCAACCCGCGCAAGCGAAGTCGCGGAGTGTGAAGCTGCCATTGTGCGTGGGCTCGCGGCGTATGACGCGTTTCGTGCGGAGGCCGCCGGGCAACCTGCCGGACTTCGTGCGGCGGCGGGCCAACTTCCAGCGGACAGCTCGGTGCGTCGCGCGGTGGAGCAAATAGCCGGACTGTTCGCTCAGGTCGCGACCGATGGCGAGCAATTCCGTGCGCGTGTCGCGGAACTTTCGCGTACGAGCGCATCCCGACCGCTTCCTGATATCGAGGGTGCACGAAGCGCGCTCGCGCAGGGTTTTCGGTTGTGGAGCGACCAAATCGCCTCTGCAGCATCGCTCTTTGGCCAATGGCGCAATCAGCCCTCGATTCCGCAACCCGTACGCAATGTGCTTGCCGCGCGCATCGAACCTTTTGAGGTGCTCGCGTCGCGCATGCAAAGTTCGCGTCAGGAACTTGAGGCGCTTCCGGCACTCGAGTTTGATGCGCTTGGACGCGAGTTACTCGGTGGTGAAGCGGCGGTCGTCGTTGGCGCGGGTCGCATCGCGGTCATTCCAGCGTGGCGTATTTTCCCACGGGCCGCAGCTGCGGAGGGAACCGACCGCGTCTCGTACAGTTGGAGCTTCCGCGGTGAAGAAGTTCTCTCCGGTGCGATCCGAAGCATCGCGTCCGGCTCGATGCCAGAGGTCATCTTTGTTCATTGCGAGCGTGAATCCCTGCTGCGTGCGAAGCAAGACCACAGCGATCTCACGGCCGTTGCGGATGCGCTCCGCAGCGCGGGTTTCGTGCTCGGCGAGTGGACGCCCGGCCGTGGAGATCGTCCGGTTCCCGAGAAGGGGCGAGCGCAGGTGTTTGTTGTCATCCCCGCCCTTCGGCGCGCGCAGCTTGACCTTTCGCGTGAAGAGCGGCTGCTCGCAACTGCAGCTGCCGAACTGGTCGCCGACGGGAAATCTGTGCTCGTGACAGCGGGACGAAGCATGCTCGCAGTGCTTGGGCAACCCGATCCGTGGGAGTCGCTTCTTGCGCCATTCGGACTTGAACCAGATTCTGGACGTGTGATCCTCGAACTCGTTGCGAAAGACGACGGGACGCCAGAGACGCGTCCATGGCAACTCATCGAGCGTGTTCCCGAATCGCCGCTTGCTTCACGATTGCGCGGTCGTCCGGTGCTACTCAACCAGGCCATGCGGGTGAAACTGAGCGAGCCGGCACCACCAGGCGTCGTTCGTCAAGTCGTTATCGAGGTCGAGCCGTCACCATCGCGCTGGCTTGCGGATGACTGGCGCGGTGATGGTGATGGCGTGCGTGAGGTTCCGGCACGGAAGGTCTTGAATGAGGCAGTCCCGGTGGCGGTGCTTGCAGAGCGAAAGGTTGCGGGCGGTACCCAGCGCGTGGCGCTTGTCGCGAGCGGCGGGTGGCTCCTCACCAGCGTCGCGGATCTCTCCGACAGTCTCGGCGGCGGGCGCACCGCGCTTGTAAACCCTGGAAATCGCGAACTCCTTCTCGCAAGTGTGGCGTGGCTTGCCAATCGCACGGACCTTCTTGACTCGGGCTTGAGTGGCCGAGAGGTGTCGCGGATTGAAGGGCTTTCAAGCGGTTTCCGCCGCGCGTGGATGATCGGGTTCGGCACGCTACTTGCCATTGGTCCCATCGCGATCGGTGCGTTGGTCGTTGGCCGACGGAGGGTGCGCGCATGAGGTGGCTTCGGTCGGTGATCGCACTCGGAATTGCGCTTGCGCTCGGCCTCGCGGCGCGACAATTTGCCGCACCGCCCGTCGCGACAACATCCGCCCGGCGTCCGTTCGTTCCCACAAGTGTCGTGGACCCTGAACGCGTCATCGATGTGATTCTTGAGCGCGATGGCGTGCGCTATCGATTCGTTCGACGGGGTGAGTCCTGGTGGCAGACGGAGCCGATTGAGTTTCCGGTGGATAGTTGGTCGATCCGTCAGTTTGTGATTCGGCTGCTCAAGACTGAATCGGTTCGCAGTGTTCCCGCCGATCCTGAGTCGCTTTCGCGCGCGGGACTTTCGCCGGCGGTCGCGAGCATCGAGTTGACGATCCTCAACGACGACGGTGTGTCACGCACCGTGGGCGTTGAACTCGGCAAACGCAGCCTCGCAGGACGTGCCTACGCGCGAATGTCCGATGCAAACGCAACGTTTGATGTGGTTGATGCGACCCTGCATGAGTTCGTTCTTGAACGGGACCCGAAGGAGTTTCGCAGGCGTGACATCTTCGTTGATCTCAGCGAGGTCGATCGCGTGGCGTTCAACTCGGGTGGAAACTTGACGGTGCTCGAGCGCACGGGTCGCGACTATCGACTTTCTGCGCCTGTTCGTGCACGGGCTGATCGTGCGCAGGCAGAAGAACTTCTTGATGCGTTGCGCCGCGCACGATCCGGCGGTTTCATTGTCGATCGGCCCGCGGAGCTTGCGGTGTACGGCCTTGCGCCCGCGGCGGCAACCATCACGGTCGATGGCGCCGGAAACACGCAGACGCTTCTGATCGGTGATGCGGTGTCGATTGGCGCACAGGATCGCTTTGGAATGATGGAGGGGTCGCAGACCATCGTGCGACTTCCGGCTGCGGAGATCGCTGGAATCGTGCCGCGCGTTGAACGGCTCCTTGACGCTGTTGCGACTGGCGTTCGCCCACGCGATGTCGGTGGACTAGAGATCGTGTCTGGAGCAAATCGCGTCGTACTTCATCGGGAAGTCGAGGGTTGGACGGCACGGTTGTTCGATGTCTCACGGATCGATGGCGCCGACGCCGCTTCTAAGGAGCCGCGCGTTGTAGACACTGACGCAGTTGATCGGCTGCTCTCTGCGCTATGTGAGGCGCGTGCAGGCAGTGTCGAGATCGCGGATTTCCCAGCCGATCGCGAGGTTGCGCGCATCACCCTTCTTGGATTTGCGGGTGAGCCGATCGATACGGTTCGCGTCGCGCGGCGCGCCTCCGACGACAAACTCATTCTTGAGAATGGCGACGGCGTTTTGCGTATTCATGGCGCGATTGATCTTCCACTGGAACCGGCTGCACTTGGTCTGATGCGAACGCGGTGACGGATGTTGATCATGTTTTGATCATGCATTGATCATGTCTTGATCATGTTTTGATCATGTGCGTCGACTCGAGTGTGGTGGCCGCGGGTGTTGCCATCGTCCAGCGATAGTGGAGAAGCGCATCGCTTCCGCGGCGCCGGACGCTCAGTAGCCGCCCACGCGGGATGGCGGCGAGCACTTCCGGCATCAAGCCGCGCGCGCATCGACGCGCCACATCATCGGCAACGAGGATCGGCGCGACAAAAATCCACGCCTCATCAAGGAGCCGCTCGCGAATCAATCGGCCGACAAGTCCGCCGCCTGATTCCACAAGCACCGTTGAAACGCCTTCCGTTGCAAGTATGCGTAGCGCCGGCTCGATGCTGTCGCCGACACCGAGCTCGATGACGGTCACGCCAGCTTCCGCGAGCCGCCTCCGCCGTGCGACAACAGGTGCCTCTGCATCCGCGCGAACCAAAATGGTCGTGGGCAATGTCCCGTCGACAACTTTCGAATCAAGCGGAGTTCGCGCGTCGGGATCGAAGACAACGCGTCGCTGTGGCCGAGTCGAGCGCCCATCGCGCGCGGTGAGACGCGGGTCGTCTTCAAGCACCGTCCCGATGCCGGTGAGGATTGCATCAACGCGCCCACGCTCGCGATGAACCATGCGGCGCGACCGACTACAACTGAGCCATTGGCTGTCACCGTTGGCGAGTGCGACTGCGCCGTCGATCGACTGCGCCCACTTCGCAGAAATCCACGGAAGCCCGGAGCTGATGCGTTTGAGAAATGGGAGAGTCAGTTCGTTTGACCCCGCATGCTCAAACCTCTGCACGCGAACGCCCGCCGCCGCAAGCTTCGCAGCGCCGCCTACTGCGAGCGGATTCGGATCGGCAACGGCGAACACAACTTCAGCGATTCCTGCGGCGACCAAGGCATCGCAGCAAGGACCAGTTCTCCCACGATGTGCGCATGGTTCGAGCGTCACAATCGCAGTTCCTCCACGCGCGCGCCCGCCAGCTGCGGCAAGCGCGGCAACCTCTGCGTGGGCCTCGCCCCACCGACGGTGGTAGCCATCGGCAATGATCTCGCCGTCCGCTGCGGTGATGACACATCCGACCATTGGATTCGGCTCCGCACCGCCGTGACCGCGCGAGGCAAGGCGCACGGCTCGATCAAGCAAAACGCGAATGCGCTCGGGAGTCACGCGCTAGCCCCGGCGAAGGAACCGTGATCCTGACTTTGAACCTGAGTCTGACTTGGGCTCGGCGGCGCATCGCCTGTGATCCAAGAGACGGAGCGCCGCTGAAGAAACGCGACTTCCGCGATGAGCAGATCGTCCTCGGCCATGCCCGCTTCGAAGGTTTCAACAAGCCGCATCAAAAACTGTGTCCATCGTGGCGGCGCAACTGGTCGACTCACGATTTCGCGCAAGCGTTCAAGTCCAAAGCGCTCGCCGCGCGGACTCTTCGCGTCGTAGGCGCCGTCCGTAAAGAGAATCAGCGTGTCACGCTCTTCGAGTTGGATACTGGCCTCATCCTCGCCGAACTCGTCGTTGTCGACCGCGCCAAGGAGAAACGTCGTCGATGCGAGCTCCGTCACATCGCCGCGTGAACGCAGGAAAATGGGCGGGTGGCCGGCACTTGCGTAGCGCAATTCGCCTGAGCGAGGATCAATGGTGAGAAGAATGGCTGTTGCATACAGCTGATGTCGGGCGAGCAAGCGGTGAAAGTAGCGGTTCAGGCGCGCGAGTAGTTTCGCCGGGCCGTCGTTGGGATGTTCGTCGCGGAGACGCTCGATTTCGCCATGAATGCGAGCGACGCTCATCGCGCTGGTGAGCCCATGCCCGGTGACATCGATCAGCGCGAGATGAAAGCGATCATGATCGTCGGTCCAAACATGAATGAAGTCGCCACCAATATCTGCAGCGGGTCGATAGCCAAAGTCGAAGCGCATCCAATCGACAACAATCGGCTTCGGGAAGAGCGACTCGTGGACCGCGCGTGCCTGCTGATACTCGCGGCGCATCTCGAGAAAGCGTCTTCCGATGAACCCGCTCTTGAAGCGGTTTCGATGCCACTGGAGTCGCGCGTAACAGATGACAAGTGCTGGCGCAAAGAGAAAGGGAACCGCCAAAAGTTTGCCAACAAGTTCGAGCCAATCATTCTGTGGTACCGCAAGACCAAGCGAGAGGAGCAGCCAACACACGAGGAGCGGCGCGATCGGCTTCAGCGATTCGCGCCACGTCCACGGCAGAAAAAGTGATGCGGTGAGATGCCAGAAAAAGATGGAGATCAGAGGCGTCGCCCAGGCGTCGGGAATCGCGAGAAGGAGCGCCGATTCGAAGACAAAGTTGATGAGGCCGAGGATGAGGATCATCCGTGAAGCGGCAGTCACGAGTTCGGTGCGGGTGTAGAGTTTGGGCCGGACGACAAGCCCAAACCACGCGGTCACTGCAACGACCGGCGCAGCGAGCAGCGTAAAAATCCACCAAGGCAACGTGGAGGGATCAAACTCGTCATCGACGGTCAACGGAGTTGAAGGGGCACTACTTGGGAGGTTCGTTGTGGGGAGTTCAGTCTTTGACTCAGTGATTGGCGATTCAGTGGTCGGCGATTCAGGGGTCGGCGATTCAGGGTTTGCTAGCTCGTGGTTTGGTAGCTCGTGGTTTGCTAGCTCGTGGTTGAGTAGCTCGTGGTTGAGTAGCGTGGGGTTGGGCGCTTCAGTGTTGATGAGTGGCTGAGGGTTACGCAAATCGAGCGCCTGTGTGCCGACGTCATCGGTCTCGCCCGATCTGCGATCGCCTGCGAGAGCAGGGCGATCGGCAGGGGTCGCCAGCTCGGCGGACTCGCCTGGTGCATCGAGATACCAACGATCAATCGGTCCGGGTCGCGGTGCCGCCCGCCGTGCCCCGCGCTTTTGCTCGCGACCACCTGATGTGACATCGTCGGCAAAATCGCGCACGATCGAACTGAACGCATCCAGTGATGAAACCACGGCTTCAGCACCACGAGCCCGCGCGCGCTCGCGTTCTTCGAGTTCACGTTCTTCGCGCTCGCGAATCGTATTGGCGATCTCGATGGCGCGGCGATCACCCGGACGAGGAGTGAGGCCAGCATCTGCGCGTCGCTCCGCTTGTTCGGCGCGTCGCTCAATCGGTGTCGGTTCGCGTTGTTCGGTTGGAGCAGCCTGTTCGGCGCGACCGATCGAAACAAAGATGAGCCCGGCAGTGGAAACGATTTGAAAGATTACATAGGCGATACAGAGGTAGCCAAGGCGTCGACGTAGCCACCTACCGAGCTCACGCTCGTACTCCGCACGAAGCGCGCCGGTCTCAATAGGTACTTCAACTTGGTCGTCTGCCGCGTCCGACATGGGCGGCCATGATAGGGCTCGTCACTCACGCCGTGACTCAGTCATTCTCCTGATTTCGTCGCGACACCTCGAAGGCGGTAGAGGTTTGAGCTGGAATCAGGCAGCCTGGTCAATGAAGCAAAAGGAACGCCGCCGCCGGTGGGGACCGGCGGCGGCGTTGGATCGAACGGTTTGAGTTGCCTGCATCAATCGGTTCCGCGGGATCATCCGCGTGCCTGATCATGCATCACTTCTTGAGGACGGCTTCCTTCAGCTTCTCCGGCATGACGCGGTAGGTCAGCGGCTCCATCGAGCTCGTTGCACGACCCTGGGTCATGGAGCGCAGAGTCGTCGTATAGCCGAAGAGTTCCGACAGCGGCACTTCGCAGGTGAGCAGACGTGCGTTACCACGCATTTCCTGGTCGGTGATCTGGCCACGGCGAGAGGCGATGTCGCCCGAGACGTTACCGAAGAACTCGTCCGGAGTCGTGACCACGAGCTTCATGATGGGCTCAAGCAATGCTGGACGCGCCTTCATGATCGCCTCGCGGAAGGCCAACATACCGGCTTGTTCGAATGCGATCTGGCTCGAGTCGACGTCGTGGTACGAGCCGAAGACGAGCTGGACGCGGACGTTGATGACGGGGTAACCGCCGAGAACGCCCGATGCCGCTGCCTGACGCACGCCGTACTCGATCGAAGGAATAAACTCGCGCGGAACAACGCCGCCCGAGATCTTGTCTTCGAACACGACGCCGTTCTTCATCTTCAGCTCCTCTGCCTCCGCCTCCTCGGGCGTGATGGGCATGACGCTGACGACCGCGTCACCGAACTGACCGCGACCGCCTGACTGCTTCTTGAAGAGCCCGCGGACATCGCTTGCGGTGCCGGTGATCGTCTCGCGATACGACACGCGCGGCTTGCCGACGTTCACACCGATCTTCATGTCGCGGGTGAGCTTGTTCTTGATGATTTCAAGGTGCAACTCGCCCATGCCCGCGATGATGGTTTCACCGGTCTCATCGTTGTAGTTCGAGCGGAAGGACGGATCCTCGCGGCGAATGGTGACGAGCGCGTCGCCGAGCTTCTTCTTATCGTCGGCGGTGATCGGCTCGATCGCCATCGAGATGACCGGCTCAGGGAAGGTCATGCGCTCGAGGATGATCGGGTGATCGGGATCACAGATCGTGTCGCCGGTGAATGAACTCTTGAGTCCGATCACGGCGACGATGTTGCCTGCGTCGATTGCATCGAGGGCGTTCCGGTCGCGAGCGTGCATCTCGAAGATGCGGCTGACATTTTCCTTCTTGCCGTTGCCCGGGTTGAGCACGCGCGTGCCTTTATCGAGCGTGCCGGAGTAGACGCGAATGTAGGTGAGGTCGCCGTGGGTGTCGCTGACGACCTTGAAGACGAGCGCAGAGAACGGCGCTGTCGGATCGTGGGGGCGGGTGAGCGGCTGATTGACGTCGTCGGGATTGACGCCCTTTGTGTCGGGGCGCTCGGTCGGGTTTGGCAGGTAGTCGACGGCAGCGTCGAGGACCTTCTGAACACCGATGTTCTTCAGCGCAGCGCCGCAGAGCACCGGGAAGCACTTGATATCGATGGTGCCCTTGCGGAGCCCGGCCTTGATTTGCGCGTTGGTGATATTCGCGGGATCAGTGAGGTACTGCTCCATGAGCACATCGTCGACCTCAGCGGCCTTTTCGATCATCTCAGCGCGGAACAGCTCAGCCTTGTCCTGGAGATCGGCTGGAATCGGACCCTCGGTGATGGTCGCACCCTGATCTTCGGCTGAGAAGTAAAGAGCCTTCATCTCAACGAGGTCAACGACGCCGATGAAATCATTGCCCTTACCGATCGGGAGCTGGATGGCGACGCCGTTTGCGCCGAGGCGCGAGCGGATCGAAGCGAAGGAGAAGTCCCAGTCGGCGCCCATCTTGTCCATCTTGTTGATGAAGCAGAGGCGCGGCACGCCGTAGCGGTCGGCCTGACGCCACACGGTCTCAGACTGCGCCTCGACGCCTTCCTTGCCGTCAAACACTGCGCACGCGCCGTCAAGAACGCGCAGCGAGCGCTCGACTTCGATGGTGAAGTCGACGTGGCCCGGGGTGTCGATGAGGTTGACCTTGTAGTCCACATCATCCTTGGTCCAGGGGCAGGTTGTCGCGGCGGACTGAATGGTGATGCCGCGCTCTTGTTCTTCCTGGAGGAAGTCCATCGTCGCGGTGCCCTGGTGGACTTCGCCGATCTTGTAGTTGCGGCCGGTGTAGAACAGGATGCGTTCGGTCACGGTCGTCTTACCTGCGTCGATGTGGGCGCAGATGCCGATGTTGCGGACCTTTGTGAGATCGGTAGCCATGTCAGTAGTCCTGAGTAGGAGCCGCGCGAACGAGCGAGGCAGGTTGAAGCGGTCAAATCGCCGACGGTTCGGCGGGGGAGAGAACGGATGAAATGTCGTGGAGCTGATTGGTGCTGGGTAGATTCAGACGATGTCCCTCAACCAGTCACGCGGCGACGAACCAGTCAGCGCGCGGGCGCTCGGCTCGATCTCGGGACAGGCAGGGTTGTCGTCGTTTGGCACGGTTGCTCTCAAAGGCGGCTGAAATCAGCCGAGTCGGAGAGTGTAGATACCCGCGCAAGTGAATGCAACAGGCGGTTTGGCCTCGGCTTGTCGAGCGGGGGCGGATCAGACGACGCGGACGAAATCCTGCTCTCGGATGGCTTCCGCGGCGAGAATGGGTTTCACTTCGGCGAGGTAGCGGCGACCGTCCTCGACGTAGCCGGCGGTGGGTGCAAGGCTGGGCATTCGGGCGGTAAAGAAGGCGTTCAGGCGACGCATCGACAGTTCGCGAACGAATTTGGCACCCATCGAGGCGAGGGCGACCGGGAGGTGGCGCTCCTCTGCGCCGACCTCAAACGAGAGCACCAGCCCCTCGCCAATCTCATAGGTCGAGCGTTCGCCGTCCTCCACGATGGTCCGCACGCGTGCGCCTCGAGCCACGTGCGCCTCAAGCTCGGCGGTGTAGTCGCTGCGCCCGCCCTGACGATCAATCGCGAGAAAGGTTGGTTCGTCTCCGCGAAGGAGATCGATGTTGCGCGCCGCGTCGAACACCAGCGACATGTTGACGCGCGCCTTGTTTCGGAGGGTCTCATAGAGTGCGTTGAAACCCGGCGCGTCAAGGGCTGCGACTCCGAAGTGTTCGAGGACGACTCCACTTTTTGCAAGGGTGTTCGCCAGCAGATTGCGCGCAATTGCGATCTCCGCCGCCGAGTGTGACACGGGCATGGACTGTGGGGTCTCGTGCCACGGGGTCGCGCTTGTGGCGCGCGGGTGAACTCCGAGTGCATTCAACAACGCACGGTCATTCTCTGGCGGCTCGCATGCCGCAAACGCAAGCACCCCGCGCTCGAGATGAGCAAGCGGCTGCTTCCCGGCACTCTTCAACTTTTTACTATCGGCGATCGCGATCCGTCGTTTTGGGTCTCGCGGCTTCCGGCAAAGGGCCGACTCGAGCAGTTTCCAGAGGTCGGGCGGCGCAGTATCCAAAAGTGCCTGCGGAGGAAACGACACGCGAAATGCGCTCGCGCCCACACAAAGCGGCCCGAGCAGGGGGCCGTATCCCGCTTCATCGATGCCTGCGTAGATCACCCCGGCAATGTAACGCGAATCCAGCCGCCACCGAGGATTCGCTGATCTTGGTCGTAGCAGACGACCGCCTGTCCAGGCGCAACGCCGGGTTCAGTCTGCGCGAAGGCAATGGAGAGCACGTCGTCGACGAGGCGCACGTGCGCGGGAATCGGCACGCCGTGGGCGCGCACCTGCACGGTGCACTCAAGATCGGTCGCGTCGGCATACCACGTGACATCGCTTGCCTCAACGCCGCCAACACCAAGCGCGTCACGCGGACCCACGACGACGGCGTTACGCGCAGGATCTTTGCGAAGTACGTACAGCGGGATGGTTGCCGCAACGCGAATACCCCGACGTTGGCCAATGGTGAAATGTTGGTGGCCATCGTGACGACCGAGTTCGCGCCCCGACTCGTCCACGATTGAGCCTTCAGTGAACCGTTCTGGTGCACGCTTTGCGAGAAACGCAGCGTAATCGTCGGGAACGAAGCAGATCTCCTGTGAATCCGGCTTGTCAAACACCGGAAGCGCAAGTTCGCGAGCAAGTTCGCGCACCGCAGGTTTCTCCATGCCTCCAATCGGCAACATCATTTTGGCCACCGCCGCGCGCCCAACGCCAAACAGCACGTACGACTGGTCTTTCGCTTGATCAAGACCACGCGCGATGCGCGGACCATCGTCACTCGCGGCGATGCGTGCATAGTGCCCGGTAGCGACCGCCTCGCAGCCGAGTTGCTCGGCATACTGGCGTAACTTGCCGAACTTGAGCCAGTCATTGCAGCGAACGCACGGGTTCGGCGTGCGGCCCGCGTGATACTCCTCTTCGAAGTACGAAATAATGCGACCGAAGTCGTTTCGGAAGTTCACAACATAAAACGGGATTTCGAGCTTCGCGGCCACGAGGCGCGCGTCGGCGGCATCGTTGATCGAACAGCAGCCGTGTTGGCCGATTCGCGCGCCGGTACCGATCGTGCAGGACTCGCCATCGATCGGTGTCTCAAGTTCCTCTCCCGGACTTCCGAGTCGCATGAAGCAACCGACGACATCATGGCCATCACGTTTGAGAAGCGCTGCGGCGACAGAGCTATCGACGCCGCCCGACATGGCAAGCAGAATTTTCACCGTGCGTAGTCTAAGCCGAGGTTGCAGACGTGTTCGTCGACAGGAGGGTGCACATAGGGGTTCTGCCAAAAAGCAAACAGCCCCGTTAGACGGGGCGTTCGCGGGAGGGAGAGGGTAAGAGAGATTATGAGAGCCTTCGTTGTGCGACGCGTGTTCCGGCGCGTCGCACGTTCCTTCGTTGTGCGACGCGTGTTCCGGCGCGTCGCACGTTCCTTCGTTGTGCGACGCGTGTTCCGGCGCGTCGCACGTTCCTTCG